>NZ_CP158490.1:6445000-7130117 GCF_040268305.1 Pseudomonas sp. W17
GCAATGCCACCGAGTCATAGCCTTGCACCAACGGGTACAGGAACTCATGAATGGCAATCGGCTGATTGGTCGAATAACGCTTGTCGAAGTCGTCGCGCTCGAGCATCCGCGCAACGGTGTACTGGGAAGTTAGACGAATGAAGTCCGCCGGCCCCATCTTGTCCATCCAGGTGGAGTTGAAAGCCACCTCAGTCTTGGCAGGATCAAGAATCTTGAAGACCTGGCTTTTATAGGTCTCTGCGTTTTCCAGGACCTGCTCGCGAGTCAAGGGTGGGCGCGTGGCACTTTTGCCACTGGGGTCACCGATCATGCCGGTGAAGTCGCCAATCAGGAAGATTACCTGGTGACCCAAGTCCTGGAACTGACGCAGCTTATTAATAAGTACGGTATGCCCGAGATGCAGATCCGGCGCCGTCGGATCGAAGCCAGCCTTAATGCGCAGCGGTTCGCCGCGCTTGAGCTTCTCGATCAATTCGGACTCGACCAACAACTCTTCCGCACCACGTTTGATCAGCGCTAGCTGCTCTTCAACCGACTTCATAACAGACCCGCAAGGCTCAGATTCAAAAGGGAACCAACCATACAAGATCATGGACTAATTACAAGTTTTGCCCGGCGTACGGGAGCATTCCGAAAGCAGAGTGCCCGCGCCCTTGCGTCACAGATGATTTGGTTATATTTTATACAGTTATTTCATCTTCATCATGTCATTCATCTTTTCCATTTCATCTTTTCAAAGTCAAATTACCTATGACCACCGAACCGTCTAAAGCGCCACCGCTTTATCCGAAGAGCCACCTGCTCGCCGCAAGTGGCATCGCGGCCCTTCTCAGCTTGGCCCTTCTGGTATTTCCATCCAGTGATGTAGAAGCAAAAAAAACGACATTGAGCCTTGATCTGGAAAGCCCGATCGAGCAACTGACACAAGATCAAGACGCCGCATCCACCGAACAAGCCACAAGCGAGGCCGTTGCCTCACCTTTCGCACAGATCGAAAACACCGCCGAAGACACCACGCAAACCGCAGAAACCGCACCTGTGCCTGCTGCCGTGGAGGAGCCAAAAGCCCCCGGCCACAGGGAAGTTCTGGTCACCAAGGGCGACACCCTCTCCACACTCTTTGAAAAGGTTGGCCTGCCAGCCACTTCTGTCCATGAAGTACTGGCCAGCGACAAGCAGGCCAAGCAGTTCTCCCAGCTCAAGCATGGCCAGAAGCTGGAGTTCGAGCTGACGCCTGATGGCCAACTGAACAACCTGCACAGCAAGGTCAGCGACCTGGAAACCATCACCCTGACCAAAGGCCCCAGGGGCTTTACGTTCAGCCGGGTGATCACCAAGCCAGTGGTTCGTTCTGCTTATGTCCACGGCGTCATCAACAGCTCGCTTTCGCAGTCTGCCGCCCGCGCCGGGCTGTCCCACAGCCTGACCATGGATATGGCCAACGTTTTCGGCTACGACATCGACTTCGCCCAGGATATTCGCCAGGGTGACGAATTCGATGTGATCTATGAGCAAAAAGTCGCCAATGGCAAGGTAGTCGGCACAGGCAATATCCTCTCCGCGCGCTTCACTAACCGCGGCAAGACCTACACCGCAGTGCGCTACACCAACAAACAGGGCTCCAGCAGCTACTACACCGCTGATGGCAACAGCATGCGCAAGGCCTTCATCCGTACACCGGTGGACTTCGCTCGCATCAGTTCGCGCTTTTCCATGGGCCGCAAGCACCCGATCCTGAACAAGATCCGTGCCCACAAGGGCGTGGACTATGCCGCGCCACGGGGCACTCCCATCAAGGCTGCCGGTGATGGCAAGGTGCTTCTGGCTGGCCGTCGTGGCGGTTATGGCAATACCGTGATCATCCAGCACGGCAACACCTACCGCACTCTGTACGGCCATATGCAGGGCTTTGCCAAGGGTGTGAAGACTGGCGGCTCGGTGAAACAGGGCCAGGTCATCGGCTATATCGGTACCACCGGGCTGTCCACCGGACCGCACCTGCACTACGAGTTCCAGGTCAACGGTGTCCATGTGGATCCGCTGGGCCAGAAGCTGCCCATGGCCGACCCGATCGCCAAGGGCGAACGTGCACGCTTCCTGCAGCAGAGCCAGCCTCTGATGGCCCGGATGGATCAGGAAAAGGCCACGATGCTGGCCTCGAGCAAGCGCTAAGCCATGGCGCTCTATATAGGTGTGATGTCCGGTACCAGCCTTGATGGCCTGGACATCGCCCTGATCGAGCAAAGCCCGGCGCTCAGATTGGTCGCCACTCGCTACATCCCCATGCCCGATACCCTGCGCGCCGAACTCCTGAGTTTGTGCGCCAGTGGCCCCGACGAGATCGCCCGTTCCGCCATCGCCCAACAGCACTGGGTCGAGCTGGCCGCCCAGGGCATCAACCAACTTCTGCAACAACAGCAACTGCACCCTCAAGACATTCGCGCTATCGGCAGCCACGGACAAACCGTGCGCCATGAGCCAAGCCGCGGGTTCACGGTGCAGATCGGCAACCCGGCCCTGCTCACTGAGCTGACCGGGATCACTGTCGTCAGCGACTTCCGCAGCCGCGACGTGGCGGCGGGCGGACAAGGCGCGCCGCTGGTTCCGGCCTTTCACGAAGCCCTGTTCGCCCAGCGCCCGGGAAACCGCGCCGTGCTGAACGTCGGCGGGTTCAGCAACCTGAGCCTGATCGAAACCTCCAAGCCGGTGGCCGGATTCGACTGTGGCCCGGGCAACGTCCTGCTCGATGCCTGGATCCAGGCCCAACGCGCAGAGAACTTCGACCGCAATGGCCAGTGGGCTGCCAGCGGCCAGGTTGATCCGCCCCTCCTGCAAGCCCTGCTCAGCGACCCGTTCTTCGCCACCCAAGGCCCGAAGAGTACCGGGCGCGAGGTATTCAATCTTGATTGGCTACAGCGGCATCTGAGGGCACGGGGCGCTATTGCCGCCGAAAACGTGCAGGCTACCCTTTTGGAGCTGACAGCTCTAACCATCGTCGAGTCGCTGCAGAGCGCTCAAAGTGACACCCAGGAGCTGCTGGTGTGCGGCGGCGGCGCGCATAACGCAGCGCTCATGGGCCGCCTGGCAGCCCTACTTCCGCAAACCCGGGTCAGCAGCACCGCAGCGTATGGCGTAGATCCCGACTGGGTAGAGGCTATGGCGTTCGCCTGGCTGGCCCACTGCTGCCTGGAAGGCATCGCTGCCAACCGGCCCAGCGTCACCGGCGCCCGTGGCCTGCGTGTACTAGGCGCCATCTACCCGGCTTGAACAGCAGACAGCAAAACGCCGCAGGATCCCAGGCCCCTGCGGCGTTCGGCGAATGGCTACTGCCGGCTGGTCAGATCGAGAACGACGACCCGCAACCACAGGTAGTGGTGGCATTGGGGTTCTTGATCACGAACCGCGAACCTTCCAGGCCTTCCTGGTAGTCCACTTCAGCACCGGCCAGGTACTGGAAGCTCATCGGATCGACCACCAGGCTCACGCCCTCGCGCTCGACGATGGTGTCATCCTCGGCCACTTCCTCATCGAAAGTGAAACCGTACTGAAACCCCGAACAACCGCCGCCCGTAACGAATACGCGCAGCTTCAAGCGATCATTACCCTCTTCATCGACCAGGGTCTTCACCTTGTGCGCTGCACCTTGAGTGAATTGCAAAGCCGTGGGGGTGAAGGATTCAACGCTCATGCTGACTATCTCCCGGCGTTAAGCCGCCATACTGCGTAATGACGCGCATTATCCGCTTCTCCCAGAAAAGCGGTCAACTATTGTTACGGTATATCAATAGTCGTACAGCCACCCGTATAAAGCAGAAAGGCCCGTCAGACGGGCCTTTTTGTTCACGCAAAAACGACGTTAAGGCAGCATGCCCGCGTGGGACAGCCCAAGACGCTCATCCAGGCCGAACAGGATATTGAGGTTCTGCACCGCCTGGCCCGAAGCGCCCTTGACCAGGTTGTCGATGACTGACAGCACCACTACCAGATCACCATCCTGCGGCCGATGCACGGCAATCCGGCACACGTTGGCACCCCGCACACTGCGGGTCTCCGGATGGCTGCCGGCCGGCATTACATCGACAAACGGCTCATTGGCATAACGCTTCTCGAACAACGCCTGCAGATCCACCGACTTATCCACCACCGTGGAGTAGAGCGTGGAGTGGATACCGCGAATCATCGGCGTCAGGTGCGGTACGAATGTCAGGCCAACTTCCTTGCCTGCTGCCCGGCGCAGGCCCTGACGGATTTCCGGCAAATGACGGTGCCCCTTGACCGCATAGGCCTTCATGCTCTCGGAAGTTTCCGAGTACAGCGACCCGACGCTGGCACCACGGCCAGCACCGCTGACACCGGATTTGCAGTCGGCGATCAGCCGGGAAGTGTCGGCAAGACCGGCTTCCAGCAGCGGCAGGAAACCGAGCTGGGTTGCGGTTGGATAGCAGCCAGGAACCGCAATCAAACGGGCTTTCTTGATCTGTTCACGATTGACTTCCGGCAGGCCGTAGACCGCTTCGTCCAGCAATTGAGGGGCACCGTGAGGCTGACCGTACCACTTGGCCCACTCATCGGCATCCTGCAGGCGGAAGTCTGCCGATAGGTCGATGACCTTGGTCCCCGCAGCCAGCAGTTCGCCAGCCAGTGCATGCGCCACGCCATGGGGTGTGGCAAAGAACACCACGTCACAGGCACCAAGGGTCTTGATATCCGGCACGCTAAACGCCAGGCCGTCGTAGTGGCCACGCAGGTTCGGGTACATGTCGGCAACGGCCAGGCCAGCCTCGGATCGCGAAGTGATGACTTCCACTCGCGCTTGCGGATGCTGTGCCAACAGACGCAGCAGTTCGACACCGGTGTAACCCGTGCCGCCGACGATACCGACCTTGACCATAAACCTGCCCTCAACGAACCCACTGGAAAGCTGCCGATAATAGGGGCGGCGCGCCCCTGCGACAACCGTCAAGGTGACGTGCGGACGCTCTACCCTCTACTATCTTCGCCACCGTGAACCTGGGAATAACTAAAAATGCTCTATCTATGGCTCAAAGCCTTTCATATCGTCAGCGTGGTCTGCTGGTTTGCCGGCCTTTTCTACCTGCCACGCCTGTTCGTTTACCACGCCCAAAGCGAGGACAGCATCAGCCGCGAGCGCTTCTGCCTGATGGAACGCAAGCTGTACCGCTTCATCATGGGGCCTGCGATGATAGCGGCACTGATCTTTGGCATCTGGCTGATCAGCCTCAACCCCAGCGCGTATTTCGGCCAGGGCGGCTGGATGCACGCCAAACTGACCCTGGTGGTCATCCTCATCGGCTATCACCACATGTGCGGTGCGCAAGTGAAGCGCTTCGCCCGTGGCGAAAACACCCGCAGCCATGTCTTTTATCGCTGGTTCAATGAAGTGCCGGTTCTGATATTGCTGGCTATTGTAATTTTGGTCGTTGTACGGCCGTTCTAACTCTAACTAGTCGCTTCCCTGGGGGTACTCCAATGTCACTGCCCGCTTTGCTTGAACAACGTCTGCGCCTGCCCCTGGTGGCCGCGCCGATGTTTCTGATCTCCAACCCGGAACTGGTCCTGGCATGCTGTCGCAATGGGGTGGTGGGTAGCTTTCCCGCCCTCAATCAGCGCGAAAGCAGCGGTTTCAAGGCTTGGCTGGAGGAGATCGAAGCGGGCCTGGCCAAGCTGGAGAACCCTGCTCCCTACGCCGTGAACCTGATCGTGCACAACAGCAACCCACGGTTGCAGGCCGACTTGCAGATCTGCATCGAGCACAAGGTACCGATCGTCATTACCAGCCTCGGCGCGGTCAAGGAAGTAGTGGACGCCGTGCACAGCTACGGCGGCCTGGTATTTCATGACGTGACCACCCGCCGGCACGCAGAGAAAGCCGCCGAGGCGGGTGTCGATGGGCTGATCGCCGTCGCAGCCGGAGCGGGTGGCCATGCAGGCACCTGGAGCCCCTTCTCTCTGGTCGCCGAGATCCGCCAGTTCTTCGACAAGACCCTGCTACTGGCCGGCTGCCTGAACCGGGGCCACGAGATTCTTGCCGCACAGCTGCTTGGCGCCGACCTCGCCTACTTGGGCACCCGCTTTATCGGTACCACCGAAAGCCACGCACCGGATGCCTATAAAGAGATGCTGCTCAGCTCTCGAGCCGCCGACATCGTGCATACTGCCGCGGTTTCCGGAGTACCTGCCAGCTTCATGCGTCAGAGCCTGGAGAATGCAGGTTTCGACCTGGCCGCCCTGCAAGGCAAAGGTGAGATCAACTTCGGCTCCAAGCTCAAACCCATCAGCGATGAGGCAAAAGCCTGGAAAACCGTCTGGTCCGCAGGCCAGGGGGTTTGTGAAATCGACGACCTGCCCAGCGTCGACCAATTGATCGCGCGCCTGGACAGCGAATATCAGGCGGCCCAGCAACGCGCCAGCCAACTGAGCAAACGCTGGCCACGTTAACCCGTTCTCATTAGTTTTTTGGCCAGCCGAGGGGCGCTGGCCTTAAACTGTCGGTCTTTTGTGTAAACCTTCTTTTCAAGTGACAGGGATGCCCCCATGAGCGAAACCCGCTACAAGATCGTTTTCGACGGCACATTGCTGCCCGGCGTGGAAAAAGCCACCGCCCAACTGAACCTCGCCGAACTGTTCAAAAGCGATGCCGCCGCCGTAGAACGCCTGTTCAGCGGCCAGCAGGTGGAGCTCAAGCGCGACCTGACGCAGGCCGACGCCCAGCGCTATCTGGAAGCATTGAAGAACGCCGGGATCGATGCCCGCATCGAATCCGAGCAGGCCCTGAAGCTGGATCTAGACGCAGTAACCCCCACACCCAGGGCCAGCAGCCTCAGCGAGTCGCCCTATGCGCCCCCGCAAGCCGCAGTAGGCGATGCAATCCCACAATACGCCGCACTCAACGTATTCAGCTTCGAAGGCCGTATCGGTCGCCTGCGCTACCTGGCCTGGACTCTGGTCCTGACGGTGGCCATGCTGGCCGTGGTCGGGGTAGGCGCCTTCTTCGGTATCCTGTCCGCGGCGGTGTTCAATTCCACCCTGCTCACCGGCCTGGGGATTGTCGGCGGTATCGTGGTCTTCATCGGCTTCCTCGTGGTCAGCATTCAGATCAGCGTGCAGCGCCTGCACGATCTCGGCTGGTCGGGCTGGCTTTGGCTACTGAACTTCGTGCCCATCGTCGGCAGCATCTTCCCTCTGGTGCTGATGGTCAGCCCGGGCAGCAACGTGGCCAACCGCTACGGCGCACCACCGCCGCCCAATACCACCGCCGTCAAGGTGCTGTCCTGGATGTGGGTCGTCCTGATCGTCGTGCTGATCGTGGGCATGGTGGCCGGCGGCCTGAGCTCCCTGGAAGATCGCTACAGCGAAACCAGCTACAGCGAAAGCATCGACTCCAGCAGCGCCGATGAAGATGCCGAACCCGCCGATATCGCCGCCCCTGTAGAATCCGAGTCCGAGCAAGAATAAACGCGCCCGGGCCTGCGACCCTCCCCGTCGCAGGCCGCCGGCCGTTGCGATGGAGAAATGCATGACCCGTTACGCTCTGATCACTGGTGCTTCCAGCGGCATAGGCCTGGCCCTGGCCGAAGCACTGGCCCGGCGCGGCCGCAACTTGATTCTCGTGGCCCGTCAGCGTGATCAGCTGGAATGCATCGCCTTGGAGTTGACCCAGCGCTTCGGCGTCGAAGTGCTGTTCCGCGCCTGCGACCTGGGCGAACCGCTGCGCCTGTCCGGCTTCCTGCTGGAGCTGGAGGAAGGCGACCGGCAGATCGACCTGCTGGTCAATTGCGCCGGCATCGGCACCAGCGGCCCGTTCCTGGCCCAGGACTGGATGACCGAGCAGGACCTGATCGAGGTCAACATCCTCGCCCTCACCCGCCTGTGTCATGCCCTGGGCAACAGCATGGCGCTGCTGGGCGGCGGGCAGATCCTCAATGTCGCCTCGGTGGCAGCCTTCTATCCCGGGCCCTGGATGAGCAGCTACTACGCCAGCAAGGCCTATGTCCTGCATTTCTCCGAAGGGTTGCGCGAAGAATTGAAGAAGTGCGCGGTGAAGGTCTCGGTACTCTGCCCGGGGCCGACCCGCACCGAATTTTTCCGCACCGCACAAATGGACACCACCAAACTCAAGGACAGCAAGCTGCTCATGAGCCCCGAGGAGGTCGCGCTGTATGCGGTCCGCGCCCTGGAAAAGAACCGCGCCATCATCATTCCCGGCCGCCTGAACCGCTGGATGGCCTTCAGCGCCCGCCTGAGTTCACGCTGGCTGACCCGCAAGATCGTCGGTTACGTCAATCGGGCGTACTGCCCACGTTAAGAGTCGGGGCTGGGCGCACCTTGTGCACCTGAGTACACTCGGCCCGGACCAACCCAATGGAGAAACAGCTGTGGATACTCTGTTCACCAAGATCATCAACAGAGAAATACCCGCGAAGATCATCTACGAGGACGACCAGGTTCTGGCCTTCCACGATATTGCCCCGCAAGCGCCGGTGCATTTCCTGGTGATCCCGAAGAAACCCATCCGTACCCTCAACGACCTCACCGAGGACGACAAGGCCCTGGCCGGACACATTCTGTTCACCGCCCAACGCCTGGCCAAGGAGCAAGGCTGCGAAGACGGCTTCCGGGTCGTCATGAACTGCAACGAGCTGGGTGGGCAGACCGTGTATCACATTCACATGCACGTGCTGGGTCAGCGCCAGATGAACTGGCCGCCGGGCTGATTACCCGCCCCACCCCTTGCGCAGCGCCCTCTCGGACCATCGAGGACGAGGGTGCGCTGATCCAGCGCAGTTTTCGCTCCTTTGATTGGAGTAAACTGGCCGCCGAGATTTCTCCCGGAGATAAGCATGACTACCCAACGTCACTACTCGCCGATCGACCGCCTGCTGTTGCAAGCCGATATGGCGATGCGCACGCTGCTGCCTTTCAGCGGCCAACCTTATCGCCCGTCGCCGGCCATCGTGCAGCCGGAAGCGCAGATGAGTGACGAGGACACCCGGCACGTGGCCGGCCTGATGCGCATCAACCACACCGGAGAAGTCTGCGCCCAGGCGCTGTACCAGGGCCAGGCCCTGACCGCCAAGCTGCCTCAGGTACGCCAGGCCATGGAACATGCAGCCGAAGAAGAAATCGACCACCTGGCCTGGTGCGAACAGCGCATCCGCCAGTTGGGCAGCCACCCGAGCGTGCTCAACCCGCTGTTCTACGGTTTGTCCTTCGGCATCGGCGCCGCGGCAGGCCTGATCAGCGACAAGGTCAGCCTGGGGTTCGTTGCCGCCACCGAAGACCAGGTGTGCAAGCACCTGAACGAGCATCTGGAGCAACTGCCGGCCGAAGACGAAAAGTCTCGAGCGATTCTCGAACAGATGCGCATCGACGAAGAACATCACGCTGAAACCGCGCTCGAAGCCGGCGGGTTCCGCTTCCCGGCGCCGGTAAAATTCGGCATGAGCCTGCTGGCCAAGGTCATGACCAAGAGCACCTACCGGATCTGATTCCAAACCACGGGCATCAAAAAGGGCGCTATCGAAGCGCCCTTTTCTTTTACCGCCAGAATCCGCGCGGGTTCAGCCCAGCTCGACGATTTCGTAATCGTGAGAGATGGCCACACCGGCCGCACCGAGCATGATAGACGCCGAGCAGTATTTCTCGGCAGACAGCTCGATGGCCCGCTTGACCTGGGCTTCTTTGAGGCCCCGGCCCTTGACCACGAAATGCATGTGGATCTTGGTGAAGACCTTGGGGTCTTCGGTGGCACGCTCGGCATCCAGGAACGCCTCGCAGCTATCAACCGCCTGGCGCGACTTCTTGAGAATGCTGACCACATCGAAGTTGCTGCAACCGCCCACGCCGAGCAGGAGCATTTCCATAGGGCGAACACCCAGGTTGCGGCCACCGGCTTCCGGCGGGCCATCCATCACCACTACGTGGCCACTGCCCGACTCACCGAGGAACATGGCTTCGCCAGCCCATTGGATGCGTGCCTTCATCGCCAAGACTCCACTGTTAAAAAAGGGTCGCCAGCTTAGCACAGGGTTTTCCAGCCACAGCGCTTTGACCGTTTGTCCCTCATTACCGGTTTTCGATAAGAAAAATCTTAATTGAGCCAAGGACGTGTCTGTTAAGCTGGCGCCAAATGACTGGCGCATCGCCAGCGTTCAACACCTTCGTTTTACGCCCCATAAAAAAACACCTCATACCGTGCAGTCTTTTCGGGATACAACCATGGTTGCTATTGCCCCCACCCCCAAGATCAAAAATCTCGACAAGTTGCTCATGCACTGTCAACGCCGCCGGTATCAGGCCAAGAGCAACATCATCTGCGCCGGTGATGTGTCCGACAGCCTGTACTTCATCATCAAGGGCTCGGTGACCATCCTCATCGAAGACGATGACGGTCGGGAGATGATCATCGCCTACCTCAATGCCGGAGACTTCTTCGGCGAACTGGGGCTCTTCGAAGAGGCCGGACATGAGCAGCAGCGCAGCGCCTGGGTGCGCGCCAAGGTAGAGTGCGAGGTTGCCGAGATCAGCTACGCCAAGTTCCGCGAACTGTCGCAGAACGACCCGGACATCCTCTATGTGCTCAGCGGGCAGATCGCTCAGCGCCTGCGCAACACCACGCGCAAGGTCGGCGACTTGGCGTTCTTCGACGTGACCGGGCGGGTGGCCCGCTGCCTGCTGGAGCTGTGCAAGCAACCGGACGCCATGACCCACCCGGATGGCATGCAGATCAAGATCACCCGCCAGGAAATCGGCCGGATCGTCGGTTGTTCACGGGAAATGGTCGGTCGCGTCCTCAAGGACCTGGAAGAACGCAACCTGGTTCACGTCAAGGGCAAGACCATGGTGGTGTTCGGCACCCGCTAATCCGCCAGGAAGGCCTTGAGCATCTGCCGGTACAGGCTCTCCAACCGCACTAGCGCATCGGGCGCCGCAAAGGCCTCGTGCAGGGCGATATGACTTTCGGCCCGGCAACGCTGTTCCAGGCCACAGGCCTGATTGAAAGTATTGACCGCGCTCACCATCGAATCGCGTTCGTTATCCAGCAGCAAGGCACCATGCACCAGGCCCACTGGCCGCTGGCCACCCTTGCTCTGACGCCAGCGCTGGGCAGTGCCGACCATCTTGCGCCCGTCCAGGTTGACGTTGAAGCGACCATCGCAGAACGCCCCTTCCACTTCGCCCAATGACGGGTTGCCCCCCAGTTCGCTGAGCAGGTCGCAGATCGGCTGACACAGGCGCCGGTACGCGGTTTCGATCCGGCCCTGATCCCCTTCGCTGCGCGGCGGGGCATAGACCAGGGCGATGTTCACCGTGGCCGCCGACTGCGGCACCGGCTCGCCGCCGGTTTCGCGCAACAGCACCGGCCAGCCGTTAGCGGCCGACTCCTCGCAGGCCCGTTCAAATCCAGGCAGGCGGCTCAAGCGCCGAGGCATCACCAGCGCCCGGTCACTGGGCTGCCAGAACAGCAGGCCGAACTCTTGTTCACCGGTACACACCAAGGCCAGCAGATCTTGCTCGGCCTGCAGGCCGGCTTCGACAGTCAAGGCAAGGGGTTGAGTCATGGCAGTAGAAATCCTTGGCGATAGGCATGAAAAAGCCGGCATCGCCGGCTTGTTCATTGTCACGGGTTCAGTCCAGGGTCGAGCCGCTGACCGGCACGCCGCGCTCAGGGAAGAACAGACGCTGCAATTCGCTGCCCGGGCTTTCGGCACGCATGAACGCCTCACCCACCAGGAACGAATAGACATCGCTGATTTCCATCAGCTCGACATCGGCACGGTTGAGGATGCCGCTCTCGGTAATCACCAGGCGCTCGCGGGGAATGCGTGGCAGCAGGTCGAGGGTGGTCTCCAGATTGACTTCGAAGGTGTGCAGGTTGCGGTTGTTGACCCCAACCAGCGGTGTGTCGAGGGTCTTCAATGCCCGCTCCAGCTCATCACCATCATGCACTTCCACCAGCACATCCAGGCCAACGCCCTTGGCCACCGCCGCCAGCTCCGCCATCCGCGCGTCATCCAGCGCAGCGACAATCAGCAATACGCAGTCGGCGCCCAGGGCACGGGCTTCGACGATCTGGTACGGGTCGATCATGAAATCCTTGCGGATCACCGGCAGCTTGCAGGCGGCGCGGGCCTGCTGCAGGTACTCATCGGCACCCTGGAAGTAATCGACATCGGTCAGCACGGACAGGCAAGTGGCACCACCTTTCTCGTAGCTCTTGGCAATGTCCGCCGGAACGAAGTTCTCACGGATCACGCCTTTGCTCGGCGAAGCCTTCTTGATCTCGGCTATCACTGCCGGCTGCTTGAGCTTGACCTGGTCCTGCAAGGCCCGGGCGAAACCCCGTGGTGCATCGGCAGCACGCGCCAGGGTCTCCAGCTCGGCCAGGCTGACGCGGGCGCTGCGCTCGGCAACCTCCTCGACTTTACGGGCGAGGATTTTTTCCAGAACTGTCGGCACACTCATCCTTCATTCTCCTGCTTGAACACCGCGGTAAAGGCACCCAGCTCTTCGAGCTTCTCCCGGGCCAGGCCGGTGTGCAAGGCGTCGTGAGCCAGGGCCACGCCCTCTTTCAGGCTACTGGCATGATCGGCGGCATACAGCGCCGCACCCGCATTGAGCACAATCATTTCGGCGGCCTTCTGGCCATGCTCTGTCTTGCGGCGCCCCAGAGCATCGCGGATCAGCGCCAGGGAGGCCGCCGGGCTTTCCACCACCAGGCCGAACAGACTCTGGCTCTTCATGCCCAGATCCTCGGGCTGTACCCAGTACTCGGTGATCTGGTCATTCTTCAGCTCGGCCACATAGGTGGGCGCAGCCAGGCTGAACTCGTCCAGACCATCCTGGGAATGCACCACCAGAACGTGCTTGCTGCCCAGGCGTTGCAAGACTTCGGCCAAGGGCCGGCACAACGCCTGAGTGAACACGCCTACCACCTGATGCTTGACTCCGGCCGGATTCGTAAGCGGGCCGAGCATGTTGAACAGGGTGCGCAGGCCAAGGTCGCGACGCGGGCCGGCGGCATATTTCATCGCCCCGTGATGGGACTGGGCAAACATGAAGCCGATGCCGACGTTATCGATGCAGCGCGCCACCTGAACCGGGGTCAGGTTCAAATAGATCCCGGCCGCTTCCAGCAGGTCGGCGCTGCCGCTCTTGCCGGACACCGCGCGGTTGCCGTGCTTGGCCACAGTGCAACCGGCCGCCGCGACCACAAAGGAGGAAGCCGTGGACACGTTGAAGATGTTCGCCCCGTCGCCGCCGGTGCCCACTACATCCACCACGCCATCCAGGGTTTTCAGCTCGACCCGGTCCGCCAGCTCGCGCATTGCCGATACCGCACCGACGATCTCGTCGATGCTTTCGCTTTTCATGCGCATGGCCATCATGAAGGCGCCAATCTGCGCATCGGTGCATTGGCCAGTCATGATTTCACGCATTACCGAACGCATTTCTTCGGTGCTCAGGTCCAGGTGGCCGACGATACGGCTCAGGGCAGTCTTGATATCCATGAAAAGTCCTTAGCGCGTGCCGCCGCTCTGTTTGAGAAAGTTGGCGAACAGCTCGTGGCCCTGCTCGGTGAGAATAGACTCGGGGTGAAATTGCACCCCCTCGATATTCAGCGTCTTGTGGCGCAACCCCATGATCTCGTCGACGGAGCCGTCTTCCAGCTGCGTCCAGGCCGTGACTTCGAGGCACTCGGGCAAGCTCTCGTGCTTGACCACCAGCGAGTGGTAACGGGTTACGGTCAGCGGCATGTTCAGGCCGTTGAACACCCCCAGGTCACGGTGGAACACCGGGCTGGTCTTGCCGTGCATCACTTGCCGGGCACGCACCACCTGGCCGCCAAAGGCCTGGCCGATGGACTGATGCCCCAGGCATACGCCGAGAATCGGCAGCTTGCCGGCGAAATGCTTGATCGCCTCGATGGAAATACCGGCTTCGGTCGGCGTGCAAGGCCCGGGCGAGACCACGATGCGCTCGGGCTTGAGCGCCTCGATCTGAGCCACGGTCAGTTCGTCATTGCGCACTACTTTCACCTCAGCTCCCAACTCGCCCAGGTACTGGACGACGTTGTAGGTGAAGGAGTCGTAGTTATCAATCATCAGCAGCATACATGCTCCAACTTATTGATTTTAAAGTAGGTGTGCATGCAACTCAGGGTGTCGATATGCACATTGATATACACAAGCGCAGTGGAGCGTGCCGGGCGAGCTTGCGCACCCGAATGCTGCAAGCTGTCGGCAGGGCAGACAAGGTGACGGATTTGAACCGCCTTATCTATGCAATGTCGCTCAGCTCGCCACGCCATCGTCGGCCATCGCCAGCGCAAGCCGGCAGAACGTTGGGCATGACGATGCACCCGATGGCATTGCCGCCGGGCGAAGGTGTACTGCGTGGGGAGACTGATTGGCATGCAGCGTTCTCCTGGGGTTTGGAGCCGCCGTGCCGGAGAGCTATTAGATCCTTGATCCCTGCTTGCCGATTACGGCGGCAGGGTTCGGTTAAAAAACCGCAACGACGTGCCGCTTCCTATTGGAAGCGCCACCACTGACTAAAACGAATCGTTGCAATGCAAAGCATAGGACCTAACCGTAATTGAGCACTCGACGGCGTTCCGCAGCCGAGCTTCGAGGCGCGATTGTACCGTTCATCAAGGGGCTGCGTCGATTGCAATTTGCCGCTGGGTCTTGCGGCACTCACTCCGATGGTTGATACCTGCCCCACTCCGCTAAAGCGCAATGCATGGCCGGTCCCGTGCACGTCGCGCACTGCAAAGGCGGGGGCACGACATGCGCACCGCGTTACGCAGCCCGCCTCGGCAGCTGGCTTGAAGGCCCTTTAAACGCCAAAAGTCCATCACCGAAACGGCACGGTTCGTAATGTGGTGGCCGCCTGCTTGCTCTCCTTTGTCGTGCGGTTCAAGGGGCATTACGCCTCTGCCAGAACAGGAAACACGGCCACTTGATCAAAGGGACGCTTTTCTTGCCATGGCCAAGTCAGGAAACCAGCGCCCTTTTCTCCAGCAAATGATCGAGCCAGTCTGGATCCATTTCTGGCTCACTGGAGAACAACAAGCCGGTGTAGTCGCGGTACGGCGGGGTAAAGATCTCCTCCCGGCAGCCGTGATCGACCACCTTCCCACGCTGCATCACCAGTACCTCGTCGGCAATGGCGCGCACGGTGGCGACGTCGTGGGTGATGAACAAGTAGGCCACGCCCAGTTGCTGCTGGATGCGGTTGAGCAGCTTCAGAACGCCTTCGGCCACCAGTTGGTCGAGGGCCGAGGTGACTTCGTCGCAGATGATCAGTTGCGGCTCGGCCGCCAGAGCCCGGGCGATACAGATTCGCTGCTTCTGCCCGCCAGACAGTTCGCGGGGCTGGCGATCCATGTACAACGCCGGGTCCAGTTCGATCATCTCCAATAGCTCGGCGACCCGCTGGCGCAGCGCCTGGCCCTTGAGGCCGAGGTAGAAACTCAGCGGCCGGCCGATGATGTCGACGATGCGCTGGCGCGGGTTGAGCGCGGTGTCGGGGATCTGGTAAATCATCTGCAATCGGCGCAATTGCTCCTTGCTGCGCTGGCGATAATCAGCTGGCAGCGCTTTTCCGTCATACAACACCTGGCCGCTGGTCGGCGGCAACAACCCGGTGATCAAGCGTGCCGTAGAGCTCTTGCCGCTGCCCGACTCGCCGATCACCGCCAGGGTCTGGCCACGATAGAGCTTGAGCGAGACATCATGCAGCACCGGCTGATGGCCGTAGCTGGCGCTGGCCTTGCGTACCTCCAGCAGCGGTGTTGCCTGCGGTGGGCACGGCTTGGGTTCGGTGCGCAAGCTACGCACTGCCCACAGCGATCGGGTGTAATCCTGCTGTGGGGCGTCGAGCATGGTCCGGGTGTCGGCCTCCTCCACCAGCTTGCCGTGACGCAGAACCATGATGCGGTCGGCCATTTGCGCCACCACTGCCAGGTCGTGGCTGATGTACAAGGCGGCGCTCCCGTAGGTTTTCACCGCATCGCGAATCGCCACCAGCACTTCGATCTGGGTGGTGACATCCAGCGCCGTGGTCGGTTCGTCGAAGATGATCAGGTCCGGGTGGCAGGCCATGGCCATGGCGGTCATCACCCGTTGCAACTGACCGCCGGAGACCTGGTGCGGGTAGCGCTGGCCGATCTGCTCGGGGTTGGGCAGACGCAGTATGCGGTAGAGCTCCACTGCTTCGGCTTGTGCCTTGGCACGGTCGATACCAGCGTTCCTTACCGCGGTTTCGACATGCTGGTCGATCAGCCGGTGCGCGGGGTTGAACGAGGCCGCCGCGCTTTGCGCGACATAGGCGATACGCAGGCCGCGCAGCTTGCGCAGGGCTTCGGGCTTGGCGCCCACCAGTTCCTGGCCATCGAAGCGCACCGAGCCACCCGTGATACGGCAACCGTCGCGCACATAACCCATGGAGGCCAGGCCCAGAGTCGACTTTCCCGCCCCCGATTCACCAATCAGGCCCAGTACTTCGCCCCGCTGCAAGCTCAAGTCGATGCCTTTGATCAGCGGGTGCCAAGCGTCCTGATAATGGCCTTCAATACGCAGGTCGTGGATTTCCAGTAGCGGCTTGTCACTTGGATGAACGGTCATGCTCAGCACTCCTTCAGGCCGCTGGAAAGATGCAGCACCCAGTCCACGACAAAGTTGACGCTGACGGTGATCAGCGCCACTGCCAGGGCCGGCAGCAGCGGGCTGATATCGCCGAAGGTGATCAGCACGGCATTGTCGCGGACCATGCTGCCCCAGTCGGCGGTCGGCGGCTGGATGCCCAGGCCCAGGAACGACAACGCACTGATGAACAGAAACACGAAGCAAAAACGCAGGCCGAACTCGGCAATCAGCGGCGCGGCGGCATTGGGCAGCACCTCGCGGCTGACCAGCCACCACAGCCCTTCCCCACGCAGCCGGGCGGCCTCGACGAAGTCCTGGACCACCACGGTCATCGCCACCGCCCGTGACAGGCGAAACACCCGGGTGGCATCCAGCAGCGCGATCACCAGCACCAGCGAGGTGGCGTTGGTGCCGACCACGCTGAGGATCAGCAAGGCAAAGATCAGCTGCGGGATGGCCATGAGGATATCCACCAGCCGCGACAGGCCCTGGTCGATCCAGCCGCCCCTGATCGCCGCTACCAGCCCGCAGAAACCGCCGACGGCAAAGGCCAATAGCGTCGTCAGGAAGGCAATCCCCAGAGTGTTGC
Source organism: Pseudomonas sp. W17 (assembly GCF_040268305.1). Classification (NCBI taxonomy): domain Bacteria; kingdom Pseudomonadati; phylum Pseudomonadota; class Gammaproteobacteria; order Pseudomonadales; family Pseudomonadaceae; genus Pseudomonas; species Pseudomonas sp. W17. The sequence goes on from NZ_CP158490.1 coordinate 6,462,263, forward strand.
GCGCGCCATACACCAGGCGGCTGAACATGTCGCGGCCCAGGTTATCGGTACCCAGCAGGAACTGCCCGCCCCAGGGCGCAAAACCTTCGCCGACCACTTCAGTCTCGCCATACGGCGCCAGCACCGGCGCGAACAGCGCCACCAGTATGTAGGCAACAATCACCAGCAGGCCGAACTGGGCGCTCATGGGCGCCCGCAACAACGCTTTGATCAGGCTCATGGCTTACCCCTTCGGATGCATCAGGCGTGGGTTGCTGGCAATCGACAGCACGTCGGCCGTGGTATTGAGCAGGATGTAGGTGGCGGCGAAGATCAGGCTGCAGGCCTGCACCACCGGGATATCGCGCTTGGACACCGAGTCGACCAGTAACTGGCCGAGCCCCGGATAGACGAACACCACCTCGACCACCACCACGCCGACCACCAGGTAGGCCAGGTTCAGTGCCACCACATTGATGATCGGTGCCAGGGCATTGGGCAAGGCGTGGTGGAAGATGATCCGCGCCTGGCTGATGCCCTTGAGCCGGGCCATCTCGATATAGGGGCTGGCCAGCACGTTGATCAAGGCCGCGCGGGTCATGCGCATCATTTGCGCGACCACCACCAGGCTCAGGGTCAGCACCGGCAGTAGCGAGCGCTCCAGCACCTCGGCGAACGATGCCCCCGGAGCCAGGTTGGAGATACTCGGCAACCAGTTGAGCTTGACCGCGAACACCAGGATCAGGATATAGGCGACGAAAAACTCCGGGAACGACACCGCGCTCAGGGCGCTGGTGTTGAGCAGGCGGTCGAACCAACTGTTGCGGTACAGCGCCGCGAGCATGCCCAGCAGCAAGGCTACCGGCACCGACACCAGCGCCGCCAGCAAGGCCAGGGTAAAGGTGTTGCCCAGGCGCGTGCCGATCAGCTCGGCAATCGGCCGCTGGTTGGCCAGCGACAGGCCCAGGTCACCGTGCAGCAGTTGCCAGGCCCAGTGGCCGAAGCGGGTCAGCGGCGGCAGGTCCAGGCCCAGTTGGGCACGGAACGCAGCGACGGTCTCGGGAGTTGCCGCCTGGCCGAGCATGGCCTGGGCGACATCGCCCGGGAGCATGCCAACGGCCAGGAAGATGATCACCGACACCGCCAACAGCGACAACAGGCCCAGGGCCAGGCGCTGGAGCAACAGTTTGCAAAGGCTATTCACCGTACAGCTCCTCGAACAGGATCAACGAAGAAAGGTGCAAAAAGTGTCGGGCTTACGCCTGCCACCAGCGCTCGATCAAGCGCAGGCCGTCGAGCTCGCCATAGGGCGCGGTCAGCCCGCCGTGGGCCACGCGCTTGGAGCGTGCGGCCACGGAGCTTGCGAACAGCGGCACGATCGCCCCGCCCTCGTCACGGCACAGGGCCTGCATTTCGTTGTACATCTCCTGGCGCAGCGGCGCGTTCATCTCGCCGCGAGCGGCGTTGAGCAGCTGGTTGAAACGGGCGTTGTCCCAGTGCGTCTCGTTCCATGCCGCGCCCTTGGCGTAGCCGATGCTGAACATGCGGTCGGCGGTCAGGCTGCTGTACCAGAACGAGGTGGTGAAGGGCTGCTTCATCCACACATTGGAAAAAAAGCCGTCGGCAGGTTCGCGCACCACGTCGATGTCGATACCGGCCTGGCGTGCCTGCTCCTTGAACAGCACCGAGGCATCCACCGCGCCGGTGTAAGCGGCATCAGAGGCCTGCAGGCGCACCTTGAGAGAGTCGACCCCGGCCTGGCGCAGGTAGAAACGCGCCTTGTCCGGGTCATAGCCACGCTGCTCCAGGGCGCTGTTGATGAAGCGACTACCGGGCTGGATCGGGTGGTCGTTGCCAATCTGGCCATAGCCATAAAGCACCGAGGCCAGCAGGGTTTCGCGGTTGATCGCATGTTTGAGCGCCAGACGGATGTTGTTGTCCTGGAACTGCTGGCTGTCGGTCAGCATCGGGAAGGTGTAGTGCTGGGCTCCCTTGGTCTCTTCGATGACCAGATTGGGGTTGCGCTTGAGCAAGGCGACAGTCTTGAGATCGACCTTGTTGATCACATCGACCTGGCCGGTGACCAGGGCGTTGACCCGCGCGGTGCCATCGGCGATGGCCAGCAGCTCGGCGCTGGCGAAATGCGCGCGGCCGGCTTTCCAGTAATCCGGGCTGCGCTCAAGGTCCATGCGCACGCCGGGTTCGAAGCCCTTGAGGCGATAACCGCCGGTGCCGATCCCGGCCTGCCAGTCGGCGGCGCCGTCCTTGGCGGGCATGATCACCAGGTGATAATCGGCCACCACGTAGGCGAAGTCGGCATTGCCCGAATGCAGTTCGAACACCACGGTGTCATTGCCCTGGGCGCTGACCTTGGCAACATCGCCGAGCACAGTCTTGGCCGCCGAGGTGGACTTGTCGCCCAGGTGATGCCCGATTGAGGCGACCACATCGCCAGCATCCAGAGTCTTGCCGTTATGGAAGGTCACCCCCTGGCGCAAGGTGAAGGTCCAGATGCGTGCATCGGGGCTGGATTCCCAGCGCTCGGCAAGCTCGGGGATCGCCGTGCCATCGACGCCGATTTCGCTCAGGGTGTTGTACACCGCCGAGAAACCGACAAAGGTAAAGGTGTCGCTCCATGAACCTGGATCACGAGAATCGGTAGTACTGCCACCGGCCAGGCCCATGCGCAGCACGCCGCCCGCTTTCGGGGTGGCCTCCCCGGCCCAGCCGCGTTGCGGCAAGCCCATTGAAAACGCCCCGGCCACGGCAACCGCCGCTGCGCTGTACTTGAGAAAATCCCGACGCGGCAGGCCGCTGTCGTGCATCGCTTGAGTTATTTTGTTGTTGTTATCGCTCATGGCATTGCCTCTGTTGAACCGCAGAGAAAAGGATTCAGCCGACCTCGCACGCACTGATGCAAAATATTTGTAATTGTCATCGTGACAAATACATTAAGCTCAAAAACAGGTCGCTGCCAATCCCCTTTTCTTTGCGAGCGAGGCTCTTGCTAGGCGGGGTTTTGTCAGTACTATCGGTTCGAAGGGGCAGATCGGAATGTCGCTACTGCCCTACCACTGAAGAGAGAATTCAAACTAGATGAGTCAGTCGACCCGCCTGATCACCGCCTCATACATCCTCTCGTTCGTAGCGGCCAACGCGCCGCAGAGGTTGCGTACCGAGACCATTGCCAAGTGGGTCAAGACTCATCCCACCCGGGTACGCAGTCTCGTGTCGTTGATGGTCAAAGCCAATATTCTGAAGTCATGGCGCGGCGCCCACGGCGGCCTGACCCTCGCACGCCCAGCCAGCGATATCACCTTGCGTGAGGTCTATGACGCCGTACAGGAAAGCTCGCTGATCGCCGAGAAGATCGACAACCCGTTCTCAGGCATGGAAGAACACTGCAAGGTATTCGATGTATTCACCCGCCTGTTCGCCATGCTTGAAGCCAACATGCGCCTGGACCTTGGCACTATCACCGCAGACCAACTGTTCGTTGCCTTCGAAAAGCCGCAGGAAAATATCAGGCAGGCCTAAGACCTTAGGGCGCAATGCTCGGGGCCTTCATCAGCGCAGCAACTGGGCGCTTATCGCTCCCGCGCTCGATTGATATACACCACAGCACTGGATTTCATGAGGACCTGATAGACATCAGGATCCTCACAAAACCAATCAACGACAGCAACTCCTCAAGCCTTGGATGCAGGGGGCTGTTCCGCCAGTGCCACGGCACGGAACATTGCGCGACGCTTGTTCAGCGTCTCTTCCCACTCCAGGGTCGGCACCGAGTCGGCAACAATCCCGCCGCCGGCCTGTACATGCAGCTCGCCGTTCTTGATCACCGCCGTGCGAATGGCAATGGCGGTGTCCATGTTGCCATTCCAGGCGAAGTAACCCACGGCGCCGCCATAGATCCCACGCTTGACCGGTTCCAGCTCGTCGATGATTTCCATCGCACGGATTTTCGGTGCGCCGGACAGGGTGCCCGCCGGCAGGATCGCCCGCAGCGCATCCATGGCCGTCAGCCCGGCCTTGAGCTGGCCGGTGACGTTGGAAACGATGTGCATCACGTTGGAATAGCGCTCGATGACCATCTTTTCGGTGAGTTTCACCGAACCGATTTCCGAGACCCGACCGGTGTCGTTGCGTCCCAGGTCGATCAGCATCAGGTGCTCGGCGATCTCCTTGGCGTCCGACAGCAGGTCCTGCTCCAGGGCCAGGTCGGCCTCCTCGGAGGCGCCCCGGGGGCGGGTACCGGCGATCGGCCGCACAGTGATCAGGTTGTCTTCGACCCGCACCAGTACTTCCGGCGAGCTGCCCACTACGTGGAAATCACCGAAGTTGAAGAAGTACATGTAAGGGGTCGGGTTGAAGCAGCGCAGCGCCCGGTACAGGTCGATGGGCGCCGCCGAAAAATCGATGGACATGCGCTGGGACGGCACCACCTGCATGCAGTCACCGGCCAGGATGTATTCCTTGATGGTGTCCACGGCCCGCTCATAGTCAGCCTGGGTAAAGCTGGAGCGGAACAGCGGATCGGCGGCCAGCTGCTTGCTGAAATCCAGGCCCGGACGCGGAGTAATCGGCTGGCGCAATTGCGCCAGCAATTCCTGCAAACGTGCCTGGCCGGCTTCGAAGGCGTTGTCCTGGCCAGGGTCGGCCAGCACGATGGCGTGCACCTTGCCCGCCAGGTTGTCGAACACCACTACCGCGTCGGAGACCATCAACAGGATATCCGGCACACCGATCGGATCCGGGTTCGGGCACGGGCCCAGGCGCGGCTCGACATAACGCACGCAGTCATAGCCGAAATAGCCCACCAGGCCACCGTTGAAACGCGGCAGGCCGGCAATGGTCGGGACGTTGTAGCGGGCTTTGAATTCCTCGACGAAGGCCAGTGGGTCGGCCACTTCGTGACTTTCGATCTCCACGCCATCATGGGTCACGCTGACCTGGAAGCCGTGCACCCGCAGCACAGTGCGGCACGGCAGGCCGATGATCGAGTAACGCCCCCACTTCTCACCGCCCTGAACCGACTCCAGCAGATAGGAGTTGGGCTGGTCGGCCAGTTTCAGGTAGATCGACAGCGGGGTGTCGAAGTCGGCAAGGGTTTCGCAGGCCAGCGGGATACGGTTGTAACCGGCTGCGGCCAAACGCAGGAATTCTTCGCGAATCATGGGGTGCCTCGTGGCTTGAGGGTCTAACAGTCAGGTATGCAAACGTGCCGGCGGGGCCGGCCAGACAAAAATCAGGCGCGCCAACGCCAGCGGGCCAGGGCCTTGATGACTTTCATCCAGAGTTTGCGAGTGACCACCACGATGGAGTTTCCAGAATGGGATGGAACAGCGTCGGGCAACGTTATCTCAGCGGCAGGCTCTAAGCAACCGGGGATCAGCGCCCGCAGGTTGTCGATCACCAGCGCCGGCGACTCCTCGGCAATCGGCCGGCCGTGGTTGTAGCCGTAGCTCAGGGCGACGCACTTGACCCCCGCCGCCTTGGCTGCCAGTACGTCACTGCGCGAATCGCCGACGAACAGTGATTGCGAGGCCGGCACGCTGGCCATCTTCATCACAAAGAACAGCGCCGCCGGGTCGGGTTTCTTCTGCGGCAGGGTATCGCCGCCGATGATCCAGCGGAAATACCGACCGATTTTCATCTGGTCCAGCAAGGGGGCCACGAAACGCTCGGGCTTGTTGGTAATCAGGGCCATTTCCACGCCCTGCTTGTGCAGCCACTTGAGAGTCTCACGCGCACCGGGATAGACCACAGTCAACTCGTGGCTGTCCTCGTAGGCGGTATTGAACAGCTCCAGCGCATACTCGGCCTCGACATCGTCGACACCCTGGGCCTCCAGGCTGTTGGCCAGGGCCCGGCGCACCAGCATGGGCGCACCGTTGCCAACCCACTCACGCACCGCCTCGACACCGGCAGGCTTGCGCCCCAGCTTGAGCAGCATCTGATCCACGGCGGCCGCAAGGTCCGGTACCGAATCGACCAGGGTGCCATCCAGGTCGAACATCACCAGCCGTGGCAGGCGCCCCTGGAACAGCTGCTCAAAGGCGCTCATGGTCGCGCCAACGCCAGTTCGGCACGCATTTTCTCGATGACTTCCTGATAGTTCGGCGCATTGAAGATCGCCGAGCCTGCCACAAAGGTATCGGCGCCTGCGGCAGCGATTTCGCGGATGTTGCCCACGTTCACCCCACCGTCGATTTCCAGGCGGATATCCCGCCCGGAGGCATCGATCAAGGCACGAGCCTCACGCAGCTTGTCGAGGGTGCCCGGAATGAACTTCTGCCCGCCAAAGCCCGGGTTGACACTCATCAGCAGCACCATGTCGACCTTGTCCATCACGTACTTGAGCACGTCCAGCGGAGTTGCCGGGTTGAACACCAGGCCGGCCTTGCAACCGCCTTCGCGGATCATCTGCAGGGAACGGTCCACATGCAGCGTGGCTTCCGGGTGGAAGGTGATGTAGGTGGCGCCCGCTTCGATGAAATCACCGATGATGCGGTCCACCGGAGTGACCATCAGGTGTGCATCGATCGGCGCGGTGATCCCGTACTTGCGCAGCGCAGCGCAGACCATCGGGCCGATGGTCAGGTTCGGCACATAGTGGTTGTCCATGACATCGAAATGCACGATGTCGGCGCCGGCGGCCAGGACATTGTCCACTTCCTCGCCCAGACGGGCGAAGTCGGCGGAGAGAATCGACGGAGCAATAGCGAAGGGCTGCATGACGCACCTTTTTTGAGCAGAATCACGATGGCGCGCATTGTATACCTCATGCTTTGGAGCGCACACCGTAACCGCTATGATCAGTAGGCCGCGCGATAGATCTTCTCGATATCGGCGGGGCTCAGCCGGCGCGGGTTGTTGCGCATCAAGCGCTCGATACCCGCGGCCTCGACGGCCATGGCCGGGATCGCATCCTCGGGCACGCCGAAGCTGCGCAAGCCGCTGGGAATTTCCACCGCCGCACACAACGCTGCCATGGCCTCCACTGCCCGGTCGGCCGCCTCGCTGGCACTCAGGTGCGCGGTCTGTACCCCCATGGCCTCGGCGATATCCTGCATACGCTCGACGCAGGCCATCTTGTTCCAGGTCATGACATAGGGCAGCAGCAAGGCATTGCTGACCCCGTGGGACATATGAAAGCGTCCGCCCAGGGGATAGGCCATCGCATGCACCGCACCGACCCCGGCATTGCCGAAGGCCATGCCGGCCATCAGGCTGGCGGTGGCCATGTCCTCCCGGGCCTGCAGGTGGGCCGGGTTGGCAAAGGCCTTGGGTAAAGCCTTGACGATCAGCTTGATGGCGCCGATGGCCAGGGAGTCGGTGATCGCGGAAGCATTGAGGGACAGGTAGGCCTCGATGGCATGCGCCAGGGCATCGACGCCGCTGGCCGCGGTGACACGCGGTGGACAGGTCAGGGTCATCTGCGGGCTGACCAGGGCCACGTCCGGCAGCAGGTAGTCGCTGATGATGCCTTTCTTCAATTGCGCGACCCGGTCCGAGAGGATCGCCACATTGGTCACTTCCGAACCAGTGCCTGCGGTGGTGGGAATGGCGATCAGCGGCGGCCCCTTGCGCGGCACCTGGTCGATGCCGAACAGGTCCTCCAGGGCGCCGTGATAGCCGGCATAGGCCCCGACACTCTTGGCAATATCGATGGCGCTGCCGCCGCCCAGGCCGATCAGCCCGTCATGCCCACCCTCGCGGTACACCTGCATGCAGTCCTCGACGATAGCGATTTCCGGATCGGGCTGCACCCGGTCGAAGACTTCGTAACTGCGTTCCCCCAGGTGGGCCAGCGCCAGCTCCACCGTGCCGGACCTGAGCAGGGCAGTATCGGTGACGATCAGTGGGTTATCGACATCCAGGCGGGTCAGCTCGGCAGCCAGTTGCTCGATGGCGGTGCTGCCGGTCAGCAATTTATGGGCGATCTTGAAAGAGGAAATACTCATGTGCGCAGCCTCTTATATAAAGGTGGGAGCCGGCACAAGCGTAGCTGGGGATTACGCAACCGGGCTGTCGCGATGCCCGATCGGCATCACGACAGTGCTAACGTTGCGCGCGGAGGCTCAGGCCACCTCGCTTTCCACCGCCCGGGCGGGCTTGGCCTGGGGCCCTGGCTGGGCACCCGGGACGGGAGTTGCGTCCGCGGCGCCCAGGTCCTTACTGAAAGTCCGGTCGTTCTCGCCCTTGAAGAAGTTCTTGCCGTAGATCAGCAGGCACAGCACCACGCCAATGGCAAAGCCCCAACTGGCGCCCTTGATCGCCAGCACTGCACCGATCACCCCTGCTATGCCCAGGTCACGCTGACTACGGGCCTCGAGAATGCCCAGGCGCACGCTGACGTAGCCCTGGATCAGCAAGGTCAGCGCCAGCGCGACCCCAAGAATTGGCTGCACCAGGGTCACTACCGGCAACAGCAGCAAGCCTGTGTTGGTGCCCCAGCGGAACGAGCCCATGCCGCCATAGATCGACTTCATGGCCTTGGGCCCGCCCTTGAAGCGCTCGATCACCACCACCAGCATCGCCGCCCATTTCGGCCCGCACATGGCAATGTCCGGACCGAAGATGCTCATGAATGCGTTGCGCCCGCCGAAGATCAGGTGCGAGCGGTCCGGGTCGTAGTCGACCTTTTCGTCGGTGCGGATCTGCTCGGCCTCGTCCAGCAACACCTTGGCGCTGAGCACATCGCCAAAGACGATGATGTACACCGCGAGCATGGTTGGCAGCGCGCTGATGAACATCGACAGCGGCGGCATGCCCAGGCCGAACACGGTGTAGTTGTTCCACAGGCCGATGAAGTCCGGCTTGCTCAGGCCCCACTGGATGGTCGGCCACGGCGCTTCACCGAACAGCGGCGCCAGCACTACCGCCAGCAGGATGATCGGCAGGATGCCCAGCTTGGCGAAGTTCCACCAGAAGCGGTTGCGCAGCTTGAGCTGGGCAAAATGCTGGGAAAAGATCAGGTAGAAGGCAATGCCGATGGCGATGGAAATGGTCCAGGGAAAACTGTCGAACTTGCCGCCCACCTGGAACACCGCGGTCACCGCACTGAGCCCGGCGCCGACAATGATTCCCGACTTGATCGCCGAGGGCACGAAGCCCACCACCTTGCGTGCCATGCCGGTGGCCCCCAGGGCGATGGAGAACACCCCGAGCATCAGCTGGAAGGCAATCAGCGCGTGGACACGCTCCGGGCCCACGGGAAACTGCGCGCAATAGGCCATCAGCAGCGGCACCGCCGGGGTGATCCAGCCGGGCACCACGGGGTCGCCCAGCAGGTGGTGGGCCAGGTACAACAGGCCGTTAAGCATGACCACAGCCAAGGCCATCTCGAAGGGCATGCCGAGGAACTCGGTCATCAGTGGAATGGCCGCCAGGTCGACGGCGCACATCAGCAAGCCTTGCAGGTAGTCCGGCAGCTCGAATTTGTAGTGGATAAAGGGCAAACGCACCTTGAACGGGCCAAGGGCGATGTACGGCGTTTCGTGCCGAGTGTCGGAAGGCGTTGGCATCAACTGCACCTGTCTTATTGGTATTGGTGGCGGTGTAAAGCGGCCCGCGCCAGTTGGCACGGGCAAGGATCGATCAATAGGCAGCCCGGTAGATCTGCTCGATATCGCCGGGGCTCAGTTGGCGCGGGTTGTTGCGCATCAGCCGCTGGATACCCGCCGCTTCCACGGCCATGGCCGGGATCGCGTCCTCGGGCACACCGAAGCTGCGCATGCCCGTGGGGATGTCCACCGCAGCGCACAGCACAGCCATGGCCTGGACCGCCTGCTCTGCGGCCTGGCCATCACTGAGCCCGGCGATCGGCAGGTCCATGGCCTGGGCGATATCGCGAAAGCGCTCGACACAGGCCATCTTGTTCCAGGCCATGACGTAGGGAAGTAGCAGCGCGTTGCTCACCCCGTGGGCGATATTGAAGCGCCCGCCCAGGGGATAGGCCAGGGCATGCACCGCACCGACTCCGGCATTGCCGAAGGCCATGCCGGCCATCAGGCTGGCGGTGGCCATGTCTTCCCGGGCCTGCAGGTTGGCCGGGTTGGCGTAGGCCTTGGGCAGCGCCCTGACGATCAGGCGGATAGCGCCCAGGGCCAGGGAGTCGGTGATCGGCGAACCGTTGAGCGACAGGTAGGACTCCACCGCATGCACCAGCGCGTCGACGCCACTGGCGGCGGTGACGCTGCGCGGGCAGGTCAGGGTCATCACCGGGCTCACCAGCGCTACGTCCGGCAGCAGGTAATCGCTGACGATGCCCTTTTTCAACTGGGCCACCTTGTCCGAGAGGATCGCCACGTTGGTCACCTCCGAACCGGTGCCCGCAGTGGTAGGAATGGCAATCAGCGGCGGCCCCTTGCGCTGCACCTGATCCACCCCGAACAGTTCTTCCAGCGCGCCTTCATGGCCGGCGAACGCCGCCACCGCCTTGGCGATATCAATGGCGCTGCCGCCGCCCAGGCCGATCAGGCCATCGTGGCCACCGGCCCGGTAAGCCTGGGTGCAGGCCTGGACTATGGCGATTTCCGGCTCCGGCTGGACCTCGTCGAAGATCCGGTAGGCGCGCCCGCCCAGGTGGGCCAGGGCCAGATCGACGGTGCCGGACTTGAGCAGGATCGCATCGGTGACGATCAGCGGGTTGCTGATCTGCAGGCGCGCCAGTTCGGCGTCCAGCTGTTCGATGGCGCCCTGGCCGGTAATCAGTTTGTTGGCAATCTTGAACGCAGAAATACTCATCAGCTCGGCCTTGTTTAATTGTTGTGGCAAGAGCGCCGTCAGGCGGCCACTCTCGAATGGGCTCGCAGGCTGTAGAGCGAAAGCTGTGCCAAGATACGCAAAGCCTTGATCTACAAGGCTCTGGGAGGAAATCCAGGGGAATGACCGGGCCGTCGCGATTGAATTGCTGATCGCTGCAGGCAGCTCTGATCAGAATTCTAATCAGAGTGTTCCCAGCGCTTCATCTTCTGCACCACCGTGGCCTGGCTCACCCCCAGCGCCTTGGCGGCCAGGCGGGTGGTCTTGTGCAGTTGCAGGGCCGCGCGAATCGCCTGGCGCTCGGCGTTCTCCAGCACCTTGCGCAGCGGCAGGCGGCTGTCGTCGGTGTTGCGGGCCTGTTGCTCGATCAGGTCCTCCGGCAGGTCCAGGGCCTCTATCACCTGGCCGGAGCAGGTCACCACCAGGCGCTCCACCACGTTGATCAGCTCGCGGATGTTCCCCGGCCAGGCGTACTCGCCCAGCAGTTCCAGGGCTTCCAGGCTCCACTGCACCTGACGCTGATAGCGCTGGTTGAAGTGCTCCAGGTAGTACTCCAGCAAGGGGCCGATTTCCTCGCTGCGCTCGCGCAGGGCCGGGATCGCGATGGGCACCACATTCAGGCGGTAATACAGGTCGGCGCGGAACTTGCCCTCGGCCACCCGCTGCTTGAGGTCGTGATGGGTGGCGCTGATGATGCGCACATCCACCTCCTTGAGCTCCAGGCCGCCCACCGGAATGAAGCGGTTCTCTTCGATGACCTTGAGCAGCTTGACCTGCACCGCCAGGGGCAGATCGCCGATCTCGTCGAGAAACAGCGTACCGTTGTGTGCCAGTTCCAGCAGCCCGCGCTTGCCCTTGCTGCCGGCACCGGTGAAGGCACCCGGGGCATAGCCGAACAGCTCGGCCTCGATCAGGTTCTCCGGCAGCGCCCCGCAGTTGAGGGCCAGGAACGGTTCGCGGGCACGAGCACTGGCGTTGTGGATAAATTGCGCCACCAGGGTTTTACCCACACCCGTCTCCCCCTGCAGCAGCACCTTCACGTCGCAGTCGGCCACTTGCCGGGCCTGGGCAAAGACCCGTCCGGAAACCTCCTGGTCGGCCATCAGCGGTGATTGCAACAGGTCGTCACGCTGGCCCGCATGCAGCCGCGCAGTGCTGGTGCGCAGCTGCTTGAGCTGCTGCAACTCGTCGCGCTCGCGCTTGATGCGCAGCAGCTCGGTCATGTCGCGCACGGTGCTGACCACATAGCGAATGCTCTGGTCGGCGGCGAGGATCGGCGTGGCACTGACCAGCAACTTCTTGCCGTGGCTGAGGCTCTGCATCACCGACACCGGCCGACCGTCCTGCAGTACCCGTAGTGAAGCGGACTGGGAAATCACCCCGCTCTTCACCAGTTCCTGCATCGGCCGCCCCAGCAGCTCGGCGCCGTTCAGGCCGGTGAGGCGCTCGTAGGCCTGGTTGACCTTGAGGGTCTGGCCCTGGCCATCGGTGATGTAGACGCCGTCATGCAGCGCATTGAGCAGCTCTTCGAAACTGGCATCGTTGAAGTTCACCCGCGACTCCACAGTAAGCATGGGAAGCGCGCAGTTTACGGGTGAACGACAAGCAGAGGGGACGGGGCGGCCCAGACCTTAGTACAAGGCCGCCCGAGGGGCTCAGGCCTGAGCCGTGCGCAGTTTCTCGCTGCGCCCACGCAGCCATTCCAGGGTCAGCAGCAGGATCACCGAGAAGGCGATCAGCAACGTGGCCGCAGCGGCGATGGTCGGGCTGAGGTTCTCGCGGATGCCGCTGAACATCTGCCGCGGCAGGGTGGCCTGCTCCGGGCCGGCGAGGAACAGGGTCACCACCACTTCATCGAACGAGGTGGCGAAGGCGAACAGCGCGCCACTGATGACCCCGGGGGCGATCAACGGCAAGGTCACCCGGCGGAACGTGGTCAGCGGCGAGGCGCCCAGGCTGGCCGCGGCCCGCACCAGGTTGTGGTTGAAGCCCTGCAGGGTTGCCGACACGGTGATGATCACGAAGGGCACCCCAAGCACCGCGTGCACGATGATCAGCGAGAAAAAACTGTTGCCCATGCCCAGCGGGGCGAAGAACAGGTAGCTGGCCACACCGATGATCACTACCGGTACCACCATCGGCGAAATCACCAGGGCCATCACCAGCGCCTTGCCGGGGAAATCACCGCGAGTCAGGCCGATGGCCGCCAGGGTGCCGAAGACCATGGCCAGCAAGGTTGCGGCCGGCGCCACGATGACGCTGTTCTTCAGCGCGCGCATCCACTCGGCAGAGGCGAAGAAGTCCTGGTACCAGTGCAGCGAAAAGCCCTGCAGCGGGTACACCAGGAAACTGCCGGAGTTGAACGACAGCGGGATGATCACCAGCACCGGCAACACCAGGAACAACAGGATCAAGCCGCAGAGAATCCGCAAGCTGTAGAACCAGACCCGTTCGACGGGCGACATGTAGGGGCTCAGCATTTCGATTCTCTCCTTAGCTCAGGCGCAGGCGGCTTGCGCCCACCAGCCAGCTGTAAATCAGATAGAGCACGATGGTCGCCAGCAACAGCAGGCCGCCCAGGGCCGTGGCCATGCCCCAGTTGATGCTGGTGTTGGTATAGAAGGCGACGAAGTAGCTGACCATCTGGTCGTTCGGGCTGCCCAGCAATGCCGGGGTGATGTAGTAACCAATCGCCAGGATGAACACCAGCAGGCAACCAGCGCCGACCCCGGCGTAGGTCTGCGGGAAATACACCCGCCAGAAGCTGGCGAACGGATGGCAGCCCAGGGAGATCGCCGCACGCATGTAGGTCGGCGAGATGCCTTTCATCACGCTGTAGATCGGCAGGATCATGAACGGCAACAGGATGTGCACCATGGAGATGTAGACCCCGGTACGGTTGAACACCAGTTCCAGGGGCTTGTCGATCACCCCCATGGCCAGCAGCGCGCTGTTGATCAGGCCACCCGATTGCAGCAGCACGATCCACGCCGCCACTCGCACCAGGATCGAGGTCCAGAACGGCAGCAGCACCAGGATCATCAGGAGGTTGCTCTTGCGCGCCGGCAGGTTGGCCAGCAGGTACGCCAGGGGATAGGCCAGGGCCAGGCAGATGGCGGTGATCACCAGGCCCATCCAGAAGGTGCGGGCGAAGATGTCCAGGTAGATGGACTGGTCCGGGGTGGCCGGCGCCAGTTCGCCCAGGTCGTCGATGCGATGGTCCACCGCCGCCAGCAGGTAGTACGGGGTCAGGCTGCTGGTGTTGCGGCGGATCGCCTGCCAGTAGGCCGGGTCGCCCCAGCGCTCATCCAGGCTTTCCATGGCTTCTTTATAGGATTCGGGCTCGGCCTTGAACGGCAGGGCGCGAGCGGTCTTGGTCAGCAGGCTGCGGTAGCCGGCCAACTCCATGTTCAGACGCTTGGACAGGTCGCCCAGGGTCTGATTCTTGCGGGCGTCCGCCAGGTCTTCGCTCAAGGCCTTGTAGGCCCCTTCGGCGGGCAGGCCACGACCGTCCCAGGCACTCACGGCCGCCACAGTACGCGGCATGCCGCCGACCACTTCCGGGTTGCCGACGCTCTTGTACAGCAGCGCCACGATCGGTACCAGGAACACCAGCAGCAGAAACAGCACCAGGGGCGCGATCAGCGCCTGGGCCTTCCAGCGGTTGACCCGCTCGGCACGGGCCAGCCGCTGCTTGAGGGTCGGGCCGGTGACCGCGTTCAGGGGAACGGTGATGGTCATGACAAACTCCGCGAATCGATCTTTCGAATACAAACCACCCGGCAGCAGGAGCGGGCTTGGCCGCGCATCGAAGGCTGTGCTTCACCATCAAGGTTGATGCTGATGACGCCTTCGCGAGCAAGCTCGCTCCTACAACGGCAGGGGGTGGTTACTTGGCAGCCCAGGCGTTGAAGCGCTGTTCCAGTTGCTCACCGTTGTCAGCCCAGAAGCTGACGTCGATCTGCACCTGGTTGGCGATGTTTTCCGGAGTGGTCGGCATGTCCTTGAGGATGTCCTTGGCCAGCAGCGGCACGGCCTGAGTGTTGGCCGGGCCGTAGGCGATATTCTCCGAATAGGTCTTCTGCTGCTGCGGTTGCACCGAGTAGGCGATGAACTTCTTCGCCGCTTCGGCGCGAGCCTTGTCCAGGCCTTTTGGAATGGCCCAGGCGTCGAAGTCGTAGATGCCGCCGTTCCACACCACTTTCAGGTTGCTTTCCTTCTGCACCGCGGCGATCCGGCCGTTGTAAGCCGAGCTCATGACCACGTCGCCGGAAGCCAGGTACTGCGGCGGCTGGGCGCCGGCTTCCCACCACTGAATGTAGGGCTTGAGTTCATCGAGTTTCTTGAAGGCACGGTCCTGGCCATCCTTGCCGGCCAGGACCTTGTACACGTCCTTGGGCGCGACGCCGTCGGCCATCAGGGCGAACTCCAGGGTGTACTTGGCGCCCTTGCGCAGGCCGCGCTTGCCCGGGAACTGTTTGACGTCCCAAAAATCAGCCCAACTGCTCGGAGCGGTTTTCAGCTTGTCGGCGTTGTAGGCCAGTACCGTGGACCAGACGAAAAAGCCCACGCCGCACGGCTGGATCGCGCCCTTGACGTAGTCTTCGCTGTTACCGAACAGCGCCGGGTCCAGTTGCTCGAACATGTCCTCGTCGCAACCGCGGGACAGTTCCGGGGACTCCACTTCTACCAGGTCCCAGGACACACTCTTGGTGTCGACCATGGCCTTGATCTTGGCCATTTCGCCGTTGTATTCGCCGGCGATGATCTTGCCCTTGCCCGCCGCTTCCCAAGGGGCATAGAAGGCCTTGACCTGGGCCGCCTTGTTCGCCCCGCCAAAGGACACCACGGTCAGGTCCGGGCCCGCCGCCATGGCGTGCGCCGCACCCATCATGCCCAGTGCCAGGGCGGTGAATTTCAGGGATCTCAACATTTATTGTGTTCTCCACGTGCAGGTTGGTGTTGCAGGGGGGCGATCAATTCGCCTCTAGAAGCGGATCGAGCGCGCGAACGTGCTCGACTTGCCAGCCAAGCGGCACCACGTCACCCACTGCCAGCGCAGGATCGAGCTCGGCAATCGGCTGTTTCACGAAGAAGTCGCTCTTGCCGCAGACTTCCAGGCGCACCCGGACGTGGTCGCCCAGATAGATGAATTCCGCCACCCGGCCGGAGAAGCGGTTGACGCAGTTTTCGCTGGAACCGTTGAGGCTCACCCGCTCCGGGCGGATGGACAAGGTCACCGGGCCGCCGACCTGGCCGACATTCACCGCCAGCGCCTCGACCTTCTCGCCACGCCCCAGCTCCACCACGCAACGCTCGCCGTTGTGGCTGTGCAGGCGGCCGTTGAGGCGGTTGTTCTCGCCGATGAAGTTGGCGACGAAGGTGTTCTTCGGCTCTTCGTAGAGAGTGCGCGGCGGCGCGATCTGCTGGATCTCGCCCTGGTGGAACACCGCCACCCGGTCGGACATGGTCAGGGCTTCGCCCTGGTCGTGGGTCACATAGACCACGGTCACGCCCAGGCGCTGGTGCAGGTGCTTGATCTCCATCTGCATGTGTTCGCGCAGTTGCTTGTCGAGGGCACCAAGGGGTTCGTCCATCAGCACCAGCTGTGGCTCGAACACCAGGGCCCGGGCCAGGGCCACCCGCTGCTGCTGGCCGCCGGACAGCTGGGCCGGGTAGCGTTGGGCGAAAGCGTCGAGCTGGACCATGCTCAGCACCCGCTTGACCCGCTCGCTGATGTCGGTCTTGCTCAAGCCGCGTACCGACAGCGGAAAGGCCAGGTTCTCGGCCACGGTCATGTGGGGGAACAGCGCGTAGTTCTGGAACACCATGCCGATGTCGCGCTTGTGCGGCGGCACATTGTTGATCGAGCGCCCGGCCAGCTGGATCTCGCCGGCGGTCGGGGTTTCGAAACCGGCCAGCATCATCAGGCTGGTGGTCTTGCCGGAACCGGACGGCCCCAGCAGGGTGAGGAACTCGCCTTTGCGAATTTCCAGGTTGAGGTCTTTGACGATCAGGTTCTCGCCGTCGTAGCTCTTCTGCACACCACGAAAGCTGACCAGAACATCGTTGGCCCCAGCACTTGAAACGACCTCGCTCATACCCGCACCTTTTGTTTTAGACGGCTGTGGAACAAGCCTAGAGGAGCCTGCAGAGCGCGCAAATCGGGGGCCAGGAGAGATTCGCCTCAGCCGTCTGGAAGGTTGCGTGTAGGGATTGCCCTACAAGAATGGCGCGATTGGATAAGGGCGGAGGCAAACGACAGGCTGCAAGCGGCAAGAAACGGCGAAAGCCTGAAAGCGCGGAATGTCGCAAATGGATAAGTACCCTCCCCCAAGGGGAGGGAGAGCACCGCAGAGGGTGTCAGAGCAGCTTGTGTTCCATGGCGTATTTCACCAGTTCGGCCAGGGAGGTGATGTTGAGCTTCTGCATCAGCCGCGCCTTGTGGGTACTGATGGTCTTGCTGCTCAGGGCCAGTTGCTGGGCAATGTCGTTGACATTGGCGCCCTGGGCCAGGCGCTCGAAAACCGAGAATTCACGCTCGGAAAGCAGCGAATGCAGGGGCCGGGTATCGGTCAGGCCGACCTCGAAGACCATACGGTCAGCCAGGTCCGGGTCGATATAGCGGCCGCCGGATGCCACCTTGCGAATGGCCGTCAGCAGCAGCGACGGATCACTGTCCTTGGTGGCGTAGCCGGCAGCGCCGATCTTCAGCGCCCGGGCGGCCATCTGCGCCTCGTCGTGCATCGACAGCACCAGGATCGCCGGCGGATTGCTCAGGGCACGGATCCGCGGAATGGCCTCCAGGCCGTTCACCCCGGGCATGGAGATATCCAGCAGCACCACTTCGCAGGGCACCTGACGCAGGGTCTCCAGCAACTGCTCGCCGTTGCTCGCCTCGCCCACCACGACCAGGTCCTTGGCCAGGCCAATCAGTTGCTTGATGCCTTCGCGAACGATGGTGTGGTCTTCGGCTACCAGTACACGGATCACGCGTGTCTCCTCATTATTGTTCTTGGTCCAGGGGCACCCGGACACTCAGGGTGGTGCCTTCGCCCCGCTCACTGTGCAGCGACAGGCTCCCGCCCATGATCAGCACCCGCTCGCGCATGCCTACCAGGCCAAAGGACGTCGGACGTGCAGAAGCGGTGTCGAAGCCCAGGCCGTCATCGCTGATGCTCATGCACAGCTCGTGTGCTTCCAGGGTCAGGGTGAGTTCCACAGTATGCGCCTGGGCATGGCGCATGACATTGGTCAGGGCCTCCTGGAGGATACGGAACAGGCCGACGGCCTTGGCGTCGCTCAAGCGCGGCAGGTTGTCCGGCACCTGGACCAGGCAGGGGATCTGGGTGCGGGCCTCGAACCGGCGGGCCTGCCATTCGATGGCCGAGGCGATGCCCGCATCGAGGATTGGCGGCCGCAGTGCGGTAGCCACATCCCGCACCAGCTGGAACAGCTGGGCGATCAGGCGCTTCATGCTGTTGAGGCGTTCATGCAGGCCCGGGTCGAGCTGGGCATAGGCCAGCTCACACATGGACGTTTCCAGCTTGAGCACAGTCAGCATCTGCCCCAGTTCGTCATGGACTTCCCGGGCAATGCGGGCCTTTTCCTCTTCGCGCACGCTTTCCAGGTGCGCCGACAGCTCCCGCAACTGTTCACGGGAGCTGGCCAGTTCCAGCTCGATGCGCTTGCTTTCGCTGATGTCCCAGACAATGCCGTCCCAGACAAACGCGCCGTCATCCAGGCGCCGGGTGATGGCCTTGATCTCGGCCCAGCGCTGCTGGCCCTGGCGAGTGAGGATGCGGCCCTGCCAGGACCAGTCGCTGTCGGTGTCCAGGGCCTGGTCCTGGGTCTGGTGATAGCTGGCCTTGTCGTCCGGGTGCACCAGGCTGCGCAGGCCCTTGTCCCGGTGGGCCAGCACTGCTGGCGAGTAGCCCACCAGGGTCTCGCTGCCTTCGCTGATATAGGCGAAGTCGATCTGCCCGGTGACCGGCGCCCGCTCCAGGCGGAACACCAGGCCCGGCACGTTGGCTGCAATCCCCTGCAGACGCGCCTCGCTTTCGCGCAGGGCCGCCAGCGCGCGACGGCGCTCGGTCACGTCATTGAGATAGACCACCAGGTATTCGCTGTCACGAAAGCGCAGGAAGCTCAGGGACACGTCCGCCGGCAGGATGCTGCCATCGGCACGCACACACTGGGTCTCGAAACTTTGCACGCCCTCCTCGCTGCCCCGGGCCCGCTTCCACAGGTTGAGCCAGCGATCCATATGCAGGTTGGGCTCGAAATCGATCAGCGGCCGGTCGATCACCCCGCCCGCCGGGTAACCGAGCATCTCTTCGGCTGCCCGGTTGGCGTAGCGCACATGGCTGTCCCAATTGACCCAGAGAATGCCCACGGTGCTCTGATCGATGGAGAACTGGGTCAGGCGCAGGGCTTCCTCGCTGGCGGCACGCAAGGCGATGTCCTCCCGCGCAGCCAGCAGGCGCTGCTCCAGGCTGCGCTGCTGGCGGCGCTGCCAGAAGACGATCGCCAGACTCGCCAGCAGCAGGATCACCAACAGCAGGCTGAGGTTCTGCCAGACCCCGGGGGACTCGCCAAGCCGCGGGTACTTGGGCTGGAGCCAGCGGCCATGGAGCTGCTCCAGCTCCTTGGCCGGGATCGCATGCAAGGCCGCTTCGACAATGCTCGCCAGTTCCGGCCAATCGCGGCGAGTGGCTACCCGCAGCAATTGCGGCAAGCCGATATCCCCCACCACGGCCAGCCCGGCGAACTCCGCCTCCCCCGAAAGGCGACTGAGCTGAGCCTCGTCCACCACCGCGTAGCGGGCCTGCTGGCTCAGCAGCAACTGCAGGGCCTGGCGCTCCAGCGGCACCCCTTGCAGGTTGAGGTTGGGGTAAGTCAGGCGCAGGTAATCGGCCACCGCACTGGGCATGCGCACGGCGACCCGGGCCTGGCTGTCGAGTTTTTCCAGCTCCACCGCACCTGCGCCCTTGCGCTCCCCGACCACCAGCTGCGGCACGCGCATATAGGGGTCGCTGAACAACCACAGGCGCAGACCGGCCGGGGTCTGGGTCAGGCCCGGGGCCATGTCCACCTCGCCGTCGCGCAGGGCCCGCTCCAGCTGTGCCTGGTCAGGGAAGTTGCGCCAGCTGAGCTCGATGTTCAGCGCCTTGGCCAGGGCTTGCATCAACTCGACATTGGCCCCGGACAGCCGCTGCAGGCGCCGGTCGTACTGGGCGAACGGCGCCTGCAACACCAGCCCCACCCGCAACTCGGGGTGCTGCGCCAGCCACTGGCGCTGTTCCAGGCTCAAGGGCGCAGTCGGCACCTGGGGCGTCGGGGCCGCATGGCCTATCAAGGGAAGGCACAGACAGCCGATAAGCAGAAGGCAGCGAAAACGCATCATCTGAAGTCTCACACCCTGACAAATACTGACCAACCCATTAGGCTGCCGGAATTACTTCTGGCCTGGAATATCCGATGCCCCTTGTCCACCGCTCGGCACTGCCCGCATTGTGCCTGTCGCTGATCCTGCCCTGGACCTTTTCTGTGCAAGCTGCCGACCCGGCTCCAGAAACCAAGACTCCCGAGGAACAACCGGCGCAACGCCAACCTCTGCCTGAGCGTAGCCAGGAAGACGCCGCCGCCCTGGAGCGCCAGTTGCCCGCCCTGGAACAGCAGCAGTTGCAAGCCGGCGGCGATACCTTCCTGGCCCTGTGGAAGCCGGCCAACACCAGCGACCCCAAGGGCGTGGTGATTATCCTCCCGGGAGCGGGTGAAACCGCTGACTGGCCGCAAGCCATTGCACCTTTGCGCAACAAATTGCCGGACACCGAGTGGGCCAGCCTGAGCCTGACCCTGCCCGACATGCTCAGCGAGGCCGCGCAACCACGGGTGGTCGAAGCCGCACCGGCCCCTACGGACAAGGCCAACACCGCCAAGGATGCCAGCACCGAGGCCAAGCCGATCGAGCAGGTCGCTGGCGGCGAAGCCGACGTGGCCGACCGGGTAGTAGCAGAAAGCACGGAAGAGCAGATCAAGGCGGATGCCGAGCGCATCTTCACCCGCGTCGATGCTGCCCTGGCCTTTGCCGAACAGCAGAACGCCCGCAGTATCGTGCTCCTGGGTCATGGTACGGGTGCCTACTGGGCCGCACGCTACCTCAGCGAGAAACAACCGGCCCAGGTACAGAAGCTGGTGATGGTAGCAGCCCAGTCCCCGGCCAATGGCAAACCGCAACTGGTGGAGATCACGCCTACGTTGAAGCTGGCCACTGCCGACTTCTTCTATGTCGACAAGCCTCTGGCGCAAAAAGCCGCCCTGGAGCGACTGCAAGCGAACAAGCGCCTGAAGCACTCGAACTTCAGCCAGATTCCCCTCAAGGCCCTGCCCGGCAACAACACCGCCCAGCAAGAGCAGCTGTTTCGCCGGGTACGCGGTTGGTTGAACCCTCAGAACACCGATAGCTGAGCCCACAGGCCGCGACTGCCGCAGCGGCAATCGCGGCCTGCACCCTCAGCGGAATTCCCGGCGCTGGCGTATCAGGGCATAGGCGCTGTGCAGCTCCCGGGTCTTTTCCGTAGCCTCACGCACCTGTGCCTCGCTGGCGCCGTTGCCGGCGATCTTGTCCGGGTGATGGCGGCTGAGCAGGCGCCGATAGGCCCGCTTGATCTGCGCCGGCTCGCTGGTAGCTGCAACCCCCAACAGGCGCAGCGCCTCTTGATAAGTCAGGGCGCCTTCGGCCAGTGACTTCCTCGCCGGACCGTAGTCCTGCGCCAACGCCTGCACCTGCTCTCGGGTCCAGCCCAGCCATTTACCCCAGAGCTGAATCAGTTCGCGCTCCGCCGGCCCGACCCGGCCGTCGGCCCAGACCATGCGCCAACAGGCCCGCAGCACGCCTTCGGCGGCATGGGGCTGGGCCGCGAGGCGACGCAGATAGCCGCGCAGACGGTCATTGCCCGACTTGCCGCGGTTGAACGCGGCAATCGCCCGGCGCTGGGCCGCATCGTTCATCTCCAGCGAGCGCATTTCCTGGCGCGCCTGCTGGATATGCCCATCCATCACCCGGCCATCACTCTTGGCCAGCCGCCCCAGCAGCACGAACAGCAATTCATCATTGCGCAACGCCGGGCGGCCGCCCAGGCGTTCACGCACCTGCGCCCAGCTGTGCAGTTGCAGACGCCGGTCCAGCGCCTGCCCCAGCAACGCACCGAGCATGGCCCCCGGAATACTGGCGATTGCAAATCCAGCTCCGGCTCCGATCAGAGTCCCTGGCCACCACATATCAGCGACTCGCTTGCAGCAAGTGTTCAACCTGGGCCAGGCGCTCGACGGTGCCGACATCGACCCAGTGCCCCTGCATATGTTCGCCACTGACCTGGCCTTGTGCCATGGCTTCGCGCAATAGCGGCGCCAGCTTGAACGGACCGGCAACACAATCTTCGAATAACCGCGGATGCAGCACCGATATGCCGCTGAACGTGAGCGCCGCTGCGCCAGGCTGGCGGTCGTGCAACTGGCCGTTTACCAGGCAGAAGTCGCCACCACTGGGGTGGTGCGGCGGGTTGTCCACCATCACCAGATGAGCCAGCCCGGCCAGGGGCCGGCGCAGGACGGCAAAATCGTAGTCGGTCCAGATATCGCCATTGACCACCAGGAACGGCGCGTCCCCCAACAAGGGCAATGCCTGGAAAATCCCGCCGCCGGTTTCCAGCGGCTGGCCTTCGGCCGAATACTGAATGTTCAGGCCCCAGCGCTGGCCATCGCCGAGTGCATCCTCGATCTGCTGGCCGAGCCAGGCATGGTTGATGACGATGTCGCGAAAACCTGCCGCCGCCAGGGCCCGCAGGTGGTACTCGATCAGCGGCACGCCCGCTACAGGCAGCAAGGGTTTGGGAGTGGTCAGGGTCAGGGGGCGCATGCGCTCGCCCCTGCCGGCTGCCAGGATCATCGCCTTCATGCATGGGCTCCCGCCGGCTGGCGCAGGCTGAGCAGCAGTTGCGACAGCTCTGCAAGCTCGGGGCGTCGGGACGTCACCGCCTCTATATAAGCAAAGAAGCGCGGCACGTCGGCCAGGTAGCGTGGTTTGCCATCGCGGTGGCAAATCCGCGAGAAGATACCGATCACCTTGAGGTGACGCTGCACGCCCATCAGGTCGCTGGCCCGCAGAAACTCGTCAAAGTCGTCCTGCACCGGGATACCCCGCGCCCGCGCCTGGTGCCAGTACTGGCTCAGCCAGCCTTGTACCCGGGACTCCGGCCAGCTGAGGAAGGCATCCTTGAACAGACAGGTCACGTCATAGGTCACCGGGCCGTAGACCGCATCCTGGAAGTCCAGCACGCCGGGGTTCGGTTCGCTGTGCATCAGGTTGCGTGGCATATAGTCGCGGTGCACCAGCACCTTGGGTTGCGCCAGGGCGCTGTCGATCAGCAGGTCGCTGGCACGCTGCCATTGCTCGCGCTGCTGCGGACTCAGGCTGATGCCCAGCTCACGGCCGATGTACCACTCGGGGAACAGCTCCAGTTCGCGGCGCAGCAGGGCCACGTCGTAACTGGGCAGGGGCGTGTCCATCGGCAACTGCTGGAAGGCCAGCAAAGCCTGGAATGCATCCTCGAACAGTGCGTCGGCATTATGTTCGTTGATCACGTCCAGGTAGGTCTGATTGCCCAGGTCATTGAGCAACAGGAAGCCGCGAGGCAAATCTTCTGCATAAATTTTCGGCACGTTGATGCCGCAAGTCGCCAGTAAACGGGCGATATCCACGAAGGGTTTGCAGTTTTCCTGGGGGGGCGGAGCGTCCATCACCACGAAGCTGCGACCCGCGCCCTGCCAACGGAAATAACGACGGAAACTCGCGTCGCTGCTGGCTGCGGTCAATGTTGCCGGGGGCACTTCACCCCAGCCCTGTGCTGCATAAACAATCGCCAACTGCTCATCGAGCCAAACTTTCAGGTGTTGCAAGCGTACATCTTGGTCAGGCATTACAAGGGTCTCCGACGGCGCTAGCCGTCAAGCGGGTCATGCTTTATTATCCAGCATCTTTTTCAGACCATCGAGAGGCGTGCGGCCCACACCGCGGGCAGATGGCACGCAGGAAGCCCGGACTAATAAGATGGCATTGAAATCCCCCGCGTTTCGTAAAAAATTTCCGTTGCTGGTTACCGGCAGTTTGCTGGCCCTGCAACCTCTAGCCACTTCCTTCGTGGTCGCCGCGGAACAGTATGACTGCTCAGTCTCTGCTTCGGGTGGCTGGGCCTGTGCGCCGAAAACCAGCGCCGCCCAACTGCCGCCGCGCCCGGTCCACGACGCCAACTCGGTCAGCTCCAGCGTTGCCACGGCAGCCGATGCTACGGGCGAAGAAGCCAGCGGCGACAAGTCGAAGCTGGTGACCGAGGCCAAGGGCCGTGGCCTGAAGTCCCGCAGTGCGGACTACAGCCACCTCGACTGGGTACCGCGCGAGAAGCTCACCGCCGCTCAATTGGCCGAGACTGGTCCTTACTGCTCTGGTTCCTATATCGAACCGATTCGTCCTGGCATGAATGACAAGACGAATAAAAGTGACGCTCCGACCTTTATCGGCGCCAAGGCTTCCCGCTATCAGCAGGAAGAACAGGTGGCGACCCTGGCCGGTGACGTGGTCATGCGCCAGGGCAGCATGCAGGTCGAGGCCGACGAGGCCAGCCTGTATCAGGCCGAGAACCGCGGCGAACTAAGCGGCAACGTGCGCGTACGCGACAATGGCGCGCTGCTGGTGGGCGACCACGCCGACATCCAGCTGGATACCGGTGAAGCCAAGGTCGACAACGCCGAGTACGTTCTGCACAAATCCCGCGTCCGTGGTAATGCGCTGTACGCCAAGCGCGCGGAAAACGCCATCATCCGCCTCAAGGATGGTACGTACACCACGTGCGAACCGAACAGCAACGCCTGGCAGCTCAAGGGCAACAACATCACCTTGAACCCGGCCACCGGCTTCGGCACCGCGACCAACGTGACCCTTCGGGTCAAAGATATTCCGGTGCTCTACACCCCGTATATCTACTTCCCGATCGACGATCGTCGCCAGTCCGGCTTCCTGCCGCCTAGCTTCAGTACCGGCAGCGATACCGGCTTCATGCTGGTGACCCCCTACTACTTCAACCTGGCACCCAACTACGACGCCACGTTGTACCCACGCTACATGGCCAAGCGCGGCCTGTTGATGGAAGGCGAGTTCCGCTACCTGACCAAAAGCAGCGAAGGTCAGTTCGGCGCGGCCTACCTCAACGACGACGACACCGATCGCAAGAAGCAGACCGACTACGAAAAAACCCGCTACATGCTCAACTGGCAACACAAGGGCGGGCTTGATTCGCGTCTGATGACCGAAGTCGACTACACCAAGATCAGCGATCCGTACTACTTCCAGGATCTGCAAACCGACCAGATCGGCGTGAAGTCCACCGATTACGTCAACCAGCAAGGTGCCGTGACCTACCGTGGCGACAGCTACACCGCACGCCTGAACGTACAGGCGTACGAGCTGGCCAGCGTGTCTAACATCACTCCGTACAACAAGCTGCCACAAATCACCTTCAACGGCGCGCTGCCGTACCATCCGCAAGGCCTGGATTTCACTTATGAAACCGAGTTGGTGCGCTTCGATCGGGATCTGCTGACAGGCAATTATACGGACAAGGACGGTGGGCCGATCGATCCGGTTACCGGTGCAGTGGGCACGCGACGCCTGGATACCAACGTCGCTGGGCTAGCCCGCGCGAATGGCGATCGTCTGAACCTCAAGCCGGGCGTCAGCCTGCCGCTGAACTGGAGCTACGGCTACCTGACCCCGTCCTTGAAGTACATGTATACCCAATACAACCTTGATCTTGATGGTACTGGCAAAGAAGGCATCGTCGCGGCACGCAACTACGCGACCGCTACAGGCACCCGCTATGTCGGCGGCGACTACAGCCGAAACCAAAACCGCGGCGTCCCGATCGCCAGCCTCGACGGTGGCCTGTACTTCGACCGCAACACCCAATGGTTTGGCAAGAACTATCGTCAAACCCTGGAGCCACGCGCGTTCTACCTCTACGTTCCTGAAGAGGATCAGAAAGACATCCCGGTATTCGATACTGGCGAGCCCACGTTCAACTACGCCTCCTTGTTCCGCGACAACCGCTTTTCCGGCTCTGACCGTGTCGGCGACGAGAACAAGCTGTCCTTGGGTGTGACCAGCCGCTGGATCGAAGACAACGGTTTCCAACGCCAGCGCATCAGCGTCGGCCAGGCTCTGTACTTCAAGGACCGTACCGTCCAGCTCCCGGGCATCGATTACCGTACCCGCGCGGACGCCACCTCGAACGTCTCGCCTTACGCACTTGAGTACGAATACCGCTACAACCGCGACTGGCGTGCAACTGCCGACTACAACTGGGACCCGGACAGCCACAGCCCGCGTTCCGGCAGTGCGATGTTCCACTATCAGCCTGAAGACAACCCGAACAAGGTGGTCAACGCCGGCTATCGCTATCGCAACGACCAGATTCGCTACGACCAGAACAGCGGTACCTGGAAAATGGGTGGCGACTACGGCACTCCAGGCCAGCCTGGCTACGTGAAGGACTACTACAAGATCCAGCAGCATGACTTCTCGGTGATCTGGCCGATCGTGCCGCAATGGAACGCCATCAGCCGTTGGCAGTACGACTACAACCGTAACCGCACGCTCGAGGCCTTCGGTGGTTTCGAATACGACAACTGCTGCTGGAAACTGCGCCTGATCAGCCGTTACTGGGTCAAGTATGACGAGTTCAGTCAGAACGCTCCGGAGAACGAAAAAGGCGACCGCGGCATCTTCCTCCAAATTGTTCTGAAGGGTCTCGGTGGCGTCATGGGCACCAAAGTAGAGAGCTTCCTCGACAAAGGCATCCAAGGTTATCGTGAACGTGAAGACCAAGCTTTCTGATTGTCTGCGCCCGCTGATGCTGGGCGCGCTGTTCCTGAGTACTGCGGCCAGCGCCGCAGTACAGTCCATCGACAAGGTCGTGGCCATCGTCGACAACGACGTAGTCATGCAGAGCCAGTTGGACCAACGGGTTCACGAAGTCCAGCAAACCATCGCCAAGCGTGGCGGTGGTGTACCGCCTACCAGCGTCCTGGAGCAACAGGTTCTGGAACGCCTGATCGTTGAAAACCTGCAACTGCAGATTGGCGAACGCTCCGGCATCCGCATCACCGATGAAGAACTGAACCAGGCGATCGGCACCATTGCCCAGCGCAACAGCATGAGCATCGAGCAATTCCGCGCCGCCCTGGCCCACGATGGTCTTTCTTATGAGGACGCCCGTGACCAGGTTCGCCGCGAGATGATCATCAGCCGCGTGCGTCAGCGCCGTGTGGCCGAACGCATCCAGGTATCGGAACAGGAAGTGAAGAACTTCCTGGCCTCGGACCTGGGCAAGATGCAGCTCTCCGAAGAACTGCACCTGGCCAACATCCTGATCCCGACCCCGGAAAGCGCCAACTCCGAAGCAATTCAGAGTGCTGCCCGCCAGGCCATGGAGGTGTACCAGCAGCTCAAGCAGGGTGCGGACTTCGCCCAGCTGGCAATCGCCCGCTCCGGCAGCGACAACGCTCTGGAAGGCGGCGACATGGGCTGGCGCAAAGCGGCTCAACTGCCCCCTCCATTCGATCGCGAACTGAGCGCCATGGCCGTGGGCGACATTACCCAACCAGCCCGTACCCCAGGCGGCTTCATCATCCTCAAGCTGCTGGACAAGCGTGGCGGCGGCAATCAGGTGCGTGACGAAGTGCACGTGCGTCACATCCTGATCAAGCCAAGCGAAATTCGCAGCGAAGAAGAGACCAAGCGCCTGGCGCAGAAACTCTACGATCGCATCGAGGCCGGCGAAGACTTCGCCGAACTGGCAAAAAGCTACTCGGAAGACCCAGGCTCTGCCCTCAACGGCGGCGACCTCAACTGGATCGACCCGAACGCCCTGGTGCCGGAGTTCCGCGAAGTGATGGCCAAGACCCCACAAGGTCAACTGTCCAAGCCCTTCAAGAGCCCTTACGGCTGGCACGTACTGGAAGTCCTTGGCCGTCGCGCCACCGACAGCACCAGCCAGGCCCGCGAACAGCAAGCCATGACCGTCCTGCGTAACCGCAAGTACGACGAAGAGCTGCAGACCTGGTTGCGGCAGATCCGTGACGAGGCCTACGTCGAAATCAAGCTGCCCGGCGCTGAACAGGCGGCACAGTGAAACCCAGACGTTTCGCTCTGACACCCGGCGAACCGGCGGGTATAGGTCCTGACCTGTGCCTGCTGCTCGCTTCGCAACCCCAGCCTCACCCCCTGATTGCTATTACCAGCCGCGACCTGCTCCTAGAGCGGGCCGCGCAGCTGGGCGTGGCCGTCGATCTGTTGCCGGTAACCCTGGAGCAACTGCCGACTGAACCCGCCCCGGCGAACAGCCTGTATGTCTGGGACACCCCCCTGGCCAAACCAGTGATCAGCGGCCAGCTGGACCAGGCCAATGCGGCTTTTGTCCTGCAAACCCTGACCCGCGCCGGCCAGGGCTGCCTGGACGGGCACTTTGCCGGCATGATCACCGCCCCCGTGCACAAAGGCGTGATCAACGACTCCGGGATCGCCTTTTCCGGCCATACCGAATTCCTCGCCGACCTGACCCACACCGAGCAAGTGGTGATGATGCTGGCCACCCACGGCCTGCGCGTGGCGCTGGTAACCACCCACCTGCCCTTGCGGGAAATCGCCGACGCCATCACTGTCGAGCGCCTGGAGCGGGTCACGCGGATCCTGCATGCCGACCTGCAACACAAGTTCGGCATCGCCCGGCCCCGCATCCTGGTCTGCGGGCTCAACCCCCACGCCGGTGAAGGCGGTCACCTGGGCCGCGAAGAAATCGACATCATCGAACCTACCCTAGAGCGCCTGCGCACCGAAGGCATGGACCTGCGCGGTCCGTTGCCTGCCGACACTCTGTTTACCCCCAAATATCTGGAGCACTGCGACGCAGTGCTGGCGATGTACCACGACCAAGGCTTGCCTGTGCTGAAATACAAAGGCTTCGGTGCGGCCGTCAACGTGACGCTCGGCTTGCCGATCATCCGCACCTCCGTCGACCACGGCACCGCCCTGGACCTGGCCGGCAGCGGCAAGATCGACACCGGCAGCCTGCAGGTCGCCCTGGAAACCGCCTACCAGATGGCCGAGAACCGTATATGACCGAGCAATACCAACACCGGGCGCGCAAGCGTTTCGGCCAGAACTTCCTGCATGACGCTGGCGTCATCGACCGCATCCTGCGGTCCATCCACGCCAAGCCCGAGGACCGCATGCTGGAAATTGGCCCGGGCCAGGGCGCCCTGACCGAGGGCCTGCTGGGCAGCGGCGCCCAGCTGGACGTGGTGGAACTGGACAAGGACCTGATCCCGATCCTCAACCAGCAGTTCGCCGGCAAGAGCAACTTCAACCTGCACCAGGGCGACGCCCTGAAGTTCGACTTCAACACCCTGGGCGCAGCGCCAGGCAGCCTGCGGGTGGTCGGCAACCTGCCCTACAACATCTCTACTCCGCTGATCTTCCACCTGCTGCAGAACGCCGGACTGATCCGCGACATGCACTTCATGCTGCAAAAGGAAGTGGTCGAACGCCTGGCCGCCGGCCCTGGCGGCGGTGATTGGGGCCGTCTTTCGATCATGGTTCAGTATCACTGCCGTGTGGAGCACCTGTTCAACGTCGGACCGGGCGCCTTCAATCCGCCGCCAAAAGTTGACTCGGCGATCGTGCGCCTGGTGCCCCACGCGGTACTGCCACACCCGGCCAAGGATCATCGCCTGTTGGAGCGCATCGTGCGCGAAGCCTTCAACCAGCGCCGCAAGACCCTGCGCAACACCCTCAAGGCACTGCTCAGCAGCGCCGAGATCGAGGCCGCCGGCGTCGACGGCAGCCTGCGTCCCGAACAACTGGACCTGGCCGCCTTCGTGCGCCTGGCCGATCAGCTGGCAGGCCAGCCCAAGCCCGCCACCGACTGAAACGCCCTCGGCTGATATCGGGTAGGACGCCAGGCAGGATGTCTGGTCTACTACCCGATACTTGACCTAGACTGACCTCCATCAGTCCTGTCCTGCGTCCCGCTTTGCTTTAAAGGCCCCTTGCATGTCCGATCCTCGTTACCAGGTCGACGTCAGCGTCGTCACTCGCTTTCTGGCAGACCAATCGCAACCCGAGCAGAACCGCTTCGCTTTCGCCTACACCATCACCGTGCAGAACAATGGCTCGCTTCCAGCCAAGCTGCTGTCCCGGCACTGGGTGATCACCGATGGCGACGGGCATGTCGAAGAGGTCCGTGGTGCCGGCGTGGTGGGCCAGCAACCGCTGATCGCCGCAGGCAAAAGCCACACCTATAGCAGCGGCACGGTAATGACCACCCGGGTTGGCAACATGCAGGGCAGCTATCAGATGCTCGCCGAGGATGGCAAACAGTTCGACGCCATCATTGCGCCCTTCCGCCTGGCCGTGCCCGGAGCCTTGCACTGATGGCGACCTACGCCGTCGGCGACCTGCAAGGCTGCCTGGAACCTCTGCAATGCCTGCTTGAACAAGTAGCCTTCGATCCCGCCCGGGATCGCCTGTGGCTGGTGGGCGACCTGGTCAACCGTGGCCCGCAGTCGCTGGAAACCCTGCGCTACCTGTATTCGATCCGCGACTCGCTGGTCTGCGTGCTGGGCAATCACGACCTGCACCTGCTGGCCGTCTGGCGCAACGTCGAGCGCCTGAAGAAATCCGACACTCTGCGCGAGATCCTGGAGGCTCCCGATTGCGAGGAGCTCTTGCAGTGGCTGCGCCAGCAGAAGCTGATGCATTACGACGAAGCCCGCAACATCGCCATGGTGCACGCCGGCATAGCCCCCCAGTGGTCGCTGAAGAAAGCCCAGAAATGTGCCGCCGAGGTCGAAGAAGCGTTGCGCGACGACAACCTCTTCGCCCCCTTCCTGGACGGCATGTATGGCAATGATCCAGCGAAATGGGACAGTGATCTCAAAGGCGTGACCCGCCTGCGGGTCATCACCAACTACTTCACCCGCATGCGCTTCTGTACCAGCGACGGCAAGCTGGACCTCAAGAGCAAGGAGGGCCTGGACACCGCGCCACCGGGCTACGCCCCCTGGTTCAGCCACAAGGAGCGCAAGACCCGGGACCTGAAGATCATCTTCGGCCACTGGGCAGCCCTGGAAGGCCATTGCAACGAGCCCGGCATCTTCGCCCTGGACAGCGGCTGCGTCTGGGGCGGGGCCATGACCCTGCTGAATGTCGATAGCGGCGTACGCCTGACCTGCGACTGCGATGCCCAGGGCCGCACCGCCGCTCTTTCCCCCGAACCCCTGCCGGCACCGGCAAAGCGCTAGCCGGCGCTGATTATCAAGCTCCAGGAGCCCACCATGAGCGAATTCAAACGCATCCCCCCAGAACAGGCCCAGGCACTGCGCGAGCAAGGTGCCGTGGTGGTGGATATCCGCGATCCGCAAACCTACGCACTGAACCACATCAGTGGCTCGCAACACCTGGACAATCACTCCATTTCCGACTTCATCCGTGCTGCTGACCTCGACGCTCCGC
The DNA here is from genome assembly GCF_040268305.1 of Pseudomonas sp. W17. NCBI lineage: Bacteria > Pseudomonadati > Pseudomonadota > Gammaproteobacteria > Pseudomonadales > Pseudomonadaceae > Pseudomonas > Pseudomonas sp. W17. The sequence continues at coordinate 6,493,638 of NZ_CP158490.1, forward strand.
TAGTGGTGGTGTGCTATCACGGAAACTCGAGCCAGAGCGCGGCGGCCTACCTGGTCAGCCAGGGCTTTTCCGACGTCTACAGCCTGGATGGCGGCTTCGAACTGTGGCGCAGCACTTATCCAGCGGAAACCGCTCAGGGCAACCCTGAATAATTTTTTTCCGACGCTCTAGCCCGCGTAAGACGCGGGCTGACGCAGTACCAGACGAACGGTAGCGGGCAACTAATTCCCCATCTCGCCTTGACCTCCCGGATTCCGAACTATCCTTAGCCTCAGGCCATCCAAATCAGGGGAGAGCCGGTACACCGGCGAGCGGGTCATCGGTACTAGCTTTCAAGGTCGATAGCTTTGAAAGTGTTCTGGGGGGTAAACAGCAGCTGGAAACTCAGCTGCATGCCAGCACTTGACTGACTGATCCGACGCCGGCTCCACGTATCGAGCGAGGTGACGTCATGAGTATTTTTAGCCACTTCCAACAACGCTTCGAATCCACACGCCAGGAAGAGTTTTCGCTGCAGGAATACCTGGAGCTGTGCAAGAAGGATCGAAGCGCCTACGCCTCGGCCGCCGAGCGCCTGCTGCTGGCCATCGGCGAGCCCGAATTGCTGGATACCTCGACCAATTCGAGGCTGTCGCGAATCTTCTCCAACAAAGTGATTCGCCGCTATCCGGCGTTCGAAGACTTCCATGGCATGGAAGAATGCATCGATCAGATCGTCTCCTACTTCCGTCATGCCGCTCAGGGCCTGGAAGAAAAGAAACAGATCCTCTATCTGCTGGGGCCGGTGGGCGGTGGTAAATCCTCCCTCGCCGAGAAACTCAAGCAACTGATCGAGAAAGTGCCCTTCTACGCCATCAAGGGCTCTCCGGTCTTCGAATCACCGCTGGGCCTGTTCAACGCCACGGAAGATGGCGCGATTCTCGAAGAAGACTTCGGCATTCCCCGGCGTTACCTCAACACCATCATGTCGCCCTGGGCCACCAAGCGCCTGTCGGAGTTCGGCGGTGACATCAGCCAGTTCCGAGTGGTGAAACTCTATCCGTCGATCCTCAACCAGATTGCCGTGGCCAAGACCGAGCCTGGGGATGAGAACAACCAGGACATCTCGGCCCTCGTGGGCAAGGTGGATATCCGCAAGCTGGAAGAATTCCCCCAGAACGACGCCGACGCCTACAGCTACTCCGGGGCGCTGTGCCGAGCCAACCAGGGCCTGATGGAATTCGTCGAAATGTTCAAGGCACCGATCAAGGTGCTGCACCCACTGCTGACCGCGACCCAGGAAGGCAACTACAACAGCACCGAGGGCCTGGGGGCGATTCCGTTTACCGGCATTCTGCTGGCCCACTCCAACGAGTCGGAATGGCACACCTTCCGCAACAACAAGAACAACGAAGCCTTCATCGACCGGATCTATATCGTCAAGGTGCCGTACTGCCTGCGGGTCACCGATGAGGTGAAGATCTACGACAAGCTGCTGTTCAACAGCTCCCTGGCCAAGGCCCACTGCGCCCCCGACACCCTGAAGATGCTGGCGCAGTTCACCGTGCTTTCGCGCCTCAAGGAACCGGAGAACTCCAACATCTACTCGAAGATGCGGGTGTATGACGGCGAAAACCTCAAGGACACCGATCCCAAGGCCAAGTCGATCCAGGAGTACCGTGACAGCGCCGGCGTCGACGAGGGGATGAACGGGTTGTCGACTCGCTTTGCCTTCAAGATCCTGTCGAAGGTCTTCAACTTCGACCCTCACGAAGTGGCGGCGAACCCGGTGCACCTGCTGTACGTGCTGGAACAACAGATCGAGCAAGAGCAGTTCCAGGCAGAAACCCGCGAGCGCTACCTGCGCTTCCTCAAGGAATATCTGGCACCGCGCTACATCGAATTCATCGGCAAGGAGATCCAGACCGCCTACCTCGAGTCCTACAGCGAGTACGGCCAGAACATCTTCGACCGCTACGTGCTCTATGCGGACTTCTGGATCCAGGATCAGGAATACCGCGATCCGGAGACCGGCGAAATCCTCAATCGCGTGGCCCTCAACGAGGAACTGGAAAAGATCGAAAAACCGGCCGGGATCAGCAACCCGAAGGATTTCCGCAACGAAATCGTCAATTTCGTCCTGCGCGCCCGGGCCAACAACAACGGCAAGAACCCCACCTGGCTCAGCTACGAGAAGCTGCGGGTGGTCATCGAGAAGAAAATGTTCTCCAACACCGAGGACCTGTTGCCGGTCATCAGCTTCAACGCCAAGGCGAGCAAGGAGGATCAGCAGAAGCACAACGACTTCGTCACACGAATGGTCGAGCGCGGCTACACCGACAAACAGGTACGGCTGCTATCCGAATGGTATCTGCGGGTCAGAAAGTCGCAGTAAAGCAGCTGCAAGCTTCTAGCCCCAAGCTGCGGGCACCTTGCCGTAGAGCCCTTGCGGGCTCTGCTGCAACGCTGCCTACCGCTTGAAGCTTATGTCTTGAAGCTCCCCGGAGGGGCCCATGAGCTATGTGATCGACCGACGTCTCAATGGCAAGAACAAGAGCACGGTAAACCGCCAGCGGTTTCTGCGGCGCTACCGTGACCACATTAAAAAGGCCGTCGAAGAGGCGGTTAGCCGGCGCTCCATCACCGATATGGAGCATGGCGAGCAAATCAGCATTCCCGGGCGGGATATCGACGAACCGGTGCTGCACCACGGCCGTGGCGGCAAGCAGACCGTGGTTCACCCAGGCAACAAGGAGTTCACTGCCGGCGAGCACATTGCCAGGCCTCAAGGCGGCGGTGGGGGCGGTGGCGGCCGGGGCAAGGCCGGCAACTCCGGCGAAGGCATGGACGAGTTCGTGTTCCAGATCACCCAGGAGGAATTCCTCGAATTCATGTTCGAGGACCTGGAACTGCCCAACCTGGTGAAACGCAACCTGACCGGAACCGACACCTTCAAGACCGTGCGAGCCGGGATCAGCAACGAAGGCAACCCGGCTCGGATCAATATCATCCGTACCTTGCGGTCGGCCCACGCGCGGCGCATTGCCTTGTCCGGCAGCAGCCGGGCCAAGCTGCGGGAAGCCAAGGAAGAACTGGCGCGCCTGAAGCGGGAAGAACCGGACAATTTCGGCGATATCCAGGAGCTTGAGGCGGAAATCGAGCGCCTGAGTGCCCGGATTCACCGCGTGCCCTTCCTCGACACCTTCGACCTCAAGTACAACCTGCTGGTGAAACAGCCCAACCCCAGCTCCAAGGCGGTGATGTTCTGCCTGATGGACGTTTCTGGCTCCATGACCCAGGCCACCAAAGACATCGCCAAGCGTTTCTTCATCCTTCTGTACCTGTTCCTCAAGCGCAACTACGACAAGATCGACGTCGTGTTCATCCGCCACCACACCAGTGCCCGGGAAGTGGACGAGGAGGAATTCTTTTATTCCCGGGAAACCGGCGGCACCATCGTCTCCAGCGCCCTGAAGCTGATGCAGGAGATCATGGCCGAACGCTACCCGAGCAACGAGTGGAACATCTACGCCGCCCAGGCCTCCGATGGCGACAACTGGAACGACGACTCGCCGATCTGCCGCGACATCCTGATCAACCAGATCATGCCGTTCGTGCAGTACTACACCTACGTGGAAATCACCCCGCGCGAGCACCAGGCCCTGTGGTTCGAGTACGAACGCATCGCCGAGGCCTTTTCCGATACATTCGCCCAGCAGCAACTGGTTTCGGCCGGAGACATCTATCCGGTCTTCCGTGAACTCTTCCAGCGCAGGTTAGTGACATGACCGCCAGAGAGCAGAAGCGCCAACCCATCTCCACCGGCTCGGAATGGACCTTCGAGCTGATCCAGGCCTACGACCGTGAAATCAGCCGTATCGCGGCCCGCTATGCCCTGGACACCTATCCCAACCAGATCGAAGTGATCACCGCCGAGCAGATGATGGACGCCTATGCCTCGGTGGGCATGCCCCTGGGCTATCACCACTGGTCCTACGGCAAGCACTTCCTCAGCACCGAAAAATCCTACAGCCGGGGCCAGATGGGCCTGGCCTACGAAATCGTCATCAACTCCGACCCTTGCATTGCCTATCTGATGGAAGAGAACACCATCTGCATGCAGGCGCTGGTGGTGGCTCACGCCTGCTATGGCCACAACAGCTTCTTCAAGGGCAACTACCTGTTCCGCACCTGGACCGATGCCAGCTCGATCATCGACTACCTGGTGTTTGCCAAGCAGTACATCATGCAATGCGAGGAGCGCCATGGCATCGATGCCGTGGAAGATCTGCTGGACTCCTGCCATGCCTTGATGAACTACGGTGTCGACCGCTACAAGCGGCCCTACCCGATTTCCGCCGAAGAAGAACGGCGCCGGCAGAAAGACCGGGAGGAACACCTGCAGAAACAGATCAACGACCTGTGGCGCACCATTCCCAAGGGCGCGGACAAGTACAGCGACAAGGACAATGCGCGCTTCCCCGCCGAACCTCAGGAAAACATCCTCTATTTCATCGAAAAACACGCGCCACTACTGGAGCCCTGGCAACGCGAAATCGTGCGCATCGTGCGCAAGATCGCCCAGTACTTCTACCCGCAACGCCAGACCCAGGTGATGAACGAAGGCTGGGCTACCTTCTGGCACTACACCTTGATGAACGATCTGTACGACGAGGGCCTGGTCACCGATGGCTTCATGATGGAATTCCTCACCTCCCATACCAGCGTGGTATTCCAGCCAGGCTTCGACAGCCCCTACTACAACGGCATCAACCCCTATGCCCTGGGCTTTGCCATGTACCGCGATATCCGACGCATCTGCGAAGAGCCCACGGAAGAGGACCGGCGCTGGTTCCCGGAACTGGCCGGCACCGACTGGCTGTCGAGCATCAAGTTCGCCATGAGCAGCTTCAAGGACGAGAGCTTCATCCTGCAGTACCTGTCGCCCAAGGTCATCCGCGATCTCAAGCTGTTCAGCATCATGGACGACGACCAGAAGGACGACCTGCTGGTACCGGCAATCCATGATGAAAGCGGCTATCGGATCATCCGTGAAACCCTCGCCGCGCAATACAACCTGGGTAACCGAGAACCCAACGTGCAGATCTGGAGCATCGACCGCCGGGGCGACCGCTCCTTGACCCTGCGTCATCAGCAACACGACCGTAAACCCCTGGGGGATTCCACCGACGAAGTGCTCAAGCACCTGCACCGCCTCTGGGGCTTCGACATTCACCTGGAGACCCTGCAGGGCGATCAGGTGATGAAAACCCACCACGTACCGCCAAAGAGCGATCACAACGAAAACGACTACGGTCGCCTGGACCTGGCGGTTATCCACCTTTAAGCCCGATAACAAGCCTCCGGATGCGCGATACAAGGGTTATCCTGTCGCGCTAACGGAGGTTTTTTTATGCGGATTTACAAAGTCGGCGGCGCCGTGCGCGACCGCCTGCTCGGCAGGCCGGTTACCGATATCGACTGGGTGGTAGTGGGTGCCAGTGCAGAGGAGATGCTCGCCAAGGGCTTTCGCCCCGTGGGCGCGGACTTCCCGGTGTTCCTGCACCCCAAGAGCGGCGAGGAATACGCCCTGGCCCGCACCGAGCGCAAGACTGGGCGGGGTTATGGTGGTTTCACCTTCCATGCCAGCCCGGAAGTCACCCTGGAAGAGGACCTGATCCGTCGCGACCTGACCATCAACGCCATGGCCGAAGATGAACAGGGCCGCCTCACCGATCCCTACAACGGTCAGAAGGACCTTGAAGAGCGGCTATTGCGCCACGTTTCCCCGGCATTCGCCGAAGATCCCCTGCGAGTACTGCGGGTCGCCCGCTTCGCCGCCCGCTACGCCGGGCTGGGTTTTCGCGTGGCGCCAGAGACACTCGAGCTGATGCGCGACCTCAGTGAATCCGGTGAGCTTCAGGCCCTGACGGCCGAACGCAGCTGGAAAGAGATATCTCGCGCCCTGATGGAGGATCAGCCCCAGGTCTTTATCCAGGTATTGCGCGACTGCGGCGCGCTGGCGGTGCTGATGCCCGAAATCGACGCACTGTTCGGCGTACCTCAACCCGCGATCCATCACCCGGAGATAGACACCGGCGCGCACACCCTCAGCGTTCTGCTGCAAGCCGCGTTGCATCAGCAACCCCTCAGCGTGCGCTGGGCCTGCCTGCTCCACGACCTGGGCAAAGGCCTGACACCCGAGGAGGAGTGGCCACGGCACATTGGCCATGAGCGCACAGGCCTGGAACTGATCAAGGCGGTCAATGAACGCTTCAAGGCGCCCCGGGAATGCCAGGAGTTGGCACTGCTGGTGGGCCAGTACCATACCCACGGCCACAAGGCGCTGGAACTCAAGGCCTCGACACTCCTGGAACTATTGCAAAGTTTCGACGTGTTCCGACGCCCACAACGTTTCGAAGAGTTCATAGCGGCATGCGAAATGGATGCTCGCGGCCGTCTTGGACTGGAGTCGCGGCCTTATCCGCAAGCCGATTACCTGCGAGGAGCCGCCGAGGCGGCGCGCAAGGTGGCGGTTCAACCCTTGCTGGAACAGGGGGTCAAGGGGCCGCAACTGGGCGAGGCACTAAGGCTGGAACGACTGAAGGCCATCAAGGCCTACAAGGAACAGCACGCGCCTTGAGTGAGTCGCGAACCGCCCCGCCGGGTCCGCGATTAGTCGAGCGCAGCTACAGGTCTGGTGGGGTCAGTTGCATGCCCCGCCATTGGAAGGCGACCGGGGCCAGCACCTGATCGATCTGCGCCTCGGCCCAGAGCGCCCCGAGGCTCTTGCCCGCCAGCGGATGCACCCGCTCGGGCGCCATCAGCGACAGCGGCCAGAGCACGAAGGCGTTCTTCAGAATCTCTGCCCGGGGCAGGATCAGGCCATCGAAATTGCCGGTCAGTTCACCGTAGAGCAATACATCGATATCCAGCGGCAGGCCTTTACGATCAGGGGCATAACGGCCGTTATCGGCCTCGATGAACTTCAGGCGCCGGTCCAGCTCGATCAGAGGCAAGTCGGTAAAAGCCGTCACCACCAGGTTGAAAAACGGGCCGCTCTTGATCCCCACCGGCTGGCTTTCGAACACCGGCGAGCAACGCATATCCACCAGAAAACCGGCCAGGGCATCGAGCCCGGCCCGCAGATGAACTTCACGCTCGATATTGCTACCGAGCCCCAGATACACCTGAGTCAGCGACATCCGCGCTCGATCTCCACACCCACACCCGAGGCAGCCGGGACGGCGCCAGGCTTGGTCAGTTTCAAGCGCAACCAAGGGATGTGAAATTCATTCATCAGAACCTCGGCAAGGCGCTCGGCGAAGGTTTCCACCAACTGGTACTGGGCATGCTCGGCAAACGCCTGGATCCGGGTGGAGACACTGGCATAGTCCAATGCCAGCGTCAGATCATCTCCAGCAGCTGCCGGGCGATTGTCCCAGGCAAAGCTCAGATCAAGACGCAGGCACTGTCGGATGCCGCGCTCCCAGTCGTAGGCACCAATCACGGTGTCCACTTCCAGCCCTTCGATAAACACTCTGTCCAAGCACTCTTCTCCGCAGCACGACAAGGGCGCAATGCGCCGTTAGAATCAGGGCTTCCTCGCCCGGAATAGTTAGCATGTTTTGGTTACTGGCGATTTTCGCCTACCTGCTCGGCTCTCTGTCCTTCGCCATTTTGCTCAGCCGCCTTACGGGTAATCCCGACCCGCGAATGAGTGGCTCGGGTAATGCCGGCGCCACCAACATGCTGCGCCTGGCCGGCAAGAAACTCGCAGTCCTGACCCTGCTGGGAGATCTGTGCAAAGGCCTGGTACCTGTGCTGATCGCCCACCTCGCGGGCTTGTCCCTGCAACAACAGGCCTGGGTGGGGCTCTATGCCGTCCTCGGCCATCTGTTTCCACTGTACTTCCGCTTCCGCGGCGGCAAGGGTGTTGCCACCGCCGCCGGCATGCTGCTGGGGCTCTACCCCCCGGCCGCGCTGCTGGCCATCGCCGCCTGGGCGCTGACCTTCTATCTCACTCGCACCAGTTCACTGGCCGCACTGATCGCCACCCCCCTGACCTTGCCACTGCTGGCCTGGCAGGAGCCGGAGGCGCTATTGCCGATGAGCGTGCTGACACTGCTGATCGTCTGGCGCCACCGCGGCAATTTACGCGACCTGTTTGCCGGGCGCGAACGGCATTTTTGAATCCCTCAGATGTAAAGGCCTCAGCCCGAGCCTCCCCGCATGAAATCAGAGAGCTGACAACTGCTCCATCGGCCAACGCGCCTGTACGCTGATCGCCAGGCTTTCCTGCTGCCCGGCCTGCAAACGCTGGCAACCGGCAAAGGCGATCATCGCTCCGTTGTCGGTGCAGAACTCGGGACGGGCGTAGAACACATTGCCCTTCATTTCAGCCAGCATCTTTTCCAGCGAAGCGCGCAATGCCTTGTTGGCACTTACACCTCCCGCAATAACCAGACGTTTGAGACCGGTCTGCTTCAAAGCACGCTTGCATTTGATGGTCAGAGTCTCCACCACCGCCTGCTGGAACGCGAGGGAGATGTCGCAACGGGTTTGTTCGCCGTCGTCTCCAGCGCTGACGCACTGCTGCCAGGTGTTCAAGGCGAAGGTTTTCAAGCCGCTGAAGCTGAAATCCAGCCCCGGGCGATCGGTCATCGGCCGCGGAAAGACAAAGCGCCCCGCTACGCCCTGAGTCGCCAGGCGCGCAATCTCGGGGCCGCCCGGATAATTCAGGCCGATCATCTTCGCCGTCTTGTCGAATGCCTCGCCTGCGGCGTCATCCAGGGTCTCGCCCAACAACTCGTATTGGCCGATACCATCGACCCGGACCAACTGGGTATGACCACCGGACACCAACAAAGCGACGAACGGGAATTGCGGAGGTTGCTCCTCCAGCATCGGCGCCAGCAGGTGGCCCTCCATATGGTGCACGCCCAGGGCTGGAATGCCCCAGGCAAAGGCCAGCGCCTGGGCGCAGGAAGCCCCCACCAGCAAGGCACCGACAAGGCCGGGGCCAGCGGTGTAGGCAATCGCGTCAATCTCGGTAGGCACGCAGTCGGCCTCGGCCAGCACCTGGCGGATCAAGGGCAGCATGCGCTTGACGTGATCCCGGGAGGCCAGCTCCGGCACCACGCCACCGTAGGCGCGATGCAGGTCGATCTGGCTGAACAGCGCGTCGGCCAGCAGGCCCCGCTCACTGTCGTATAACGCGACGCCGGTTTCGTCGCAGGACGTTTCTAATCCCAGTACTAGCATGGGTTTGCGCCTTGTAGAGGCTGAATTCGAAGGCGCGCATAATAGTCGCCACTCCCGCGCCCGACCAGCGGTTTTCGATCAGAGGCTTTGCATTCCGAGCGTTGAGGGGTTAACATCCGCAACCCTTAAAAACCGACGACCTCAGCCGCGATTTTTGCGACGAGAACGTTGACCCCGGTAATGAATGAAGGTAGCTCTGGATGCCAGCCGTCAAAGTTAAAGAGAACGAACCCTTCGACGTAGCTCTGCGTCGTTTCAAGCGCTCCTGCGAAAAAGCCGGTGTTCTGGCTGAAGTTCGTAGCCGCGAATTTTACGAGAAGCCGACTTCTGAGCGTAAGCGCAAAGCAGCTGCTGCTGTTAAGCGTCACGCCAAGAAAGTTCAGCGCGAACAGCGCCGCGCCGTACGTCTGTACTAATACACAGACGTTCGTTGCAAGCTTCTGCCAAGCCCGGCCCTCAGCCGGGCTAATGGCATTTGCGGAATACGCTTGATGCTTCACCGTCGAAGCCGCCCATGCGACCCAGACGATTCTGCTTCACCACGTCAGACCTGGCTTCTTGCCAGCGGTGCACGTCTTTTCTGACGAGCCTTCCAAGGCTACTGACGAGCACACCCTTATCTGATTCCTACAGACGATCAGCCCAAGGCGCCCTTCTCCAGCGCCCGCTTAATGAGCTATCCGAGGCCAGCCCAAAGCCACTGTCGGATTCAGCGCAACACCTTCAAATAGTCGAATACTGATTGAAACTAACGTCAGTGGACGTTCGGCAGATACACTTCCCGACTGCGATCACGCCGAAAACCAGGGTCGAGCCGCGTAACCTCACGCTTGGCCGCCACCTGAACTTTCGACAGTGTCGCCAGGGCTATCTTTGCGCGCAGTGATGACGAGAACGCCATGGCCGGGCTTATTCCCCAGAGCTTTATTGACGACCTTCTGAACCGCACCGACATCGTCGATGTCGTCAGTTCGCGCCTGCAAATCAAGAAAGCCGGCAAGAACTATACCGCCTGCTGCCCCTTCCACAAGGAAAAGACCCCCTCCTTCAGCGTCAGCCCCGACAAGCAGTTCTACTACTGCTTCGGCTGCGGCGCCGGCGGGAACGCCCTCGGCTTCATCATGGACCACGACAACCTGGACTTTCCCCAGGCCGTCGAGGAACTGGCGAAGGCGGCTGGCATGGAAATCCCCCGCGAAGAGAGCAGCCGCGCCCAGCGCAAACCTCGGCAACCCACCGACTCACCGCTGTATCCGCTGCTCACCGCCGCCGCCGACTACTACCGCCAGGCCCTGAAAAGCCATCCAGCGCGCAAGGCTGCGGTCGACTACCTGAAGGGGCGCGGCCTTACCGGCGAGATCGCCCGGGACTTCGGCCTGGGCTTCGCTCCGCCTGGCTGGGACAACCTATTCAAACACCTGAGCAGCGACACCCTGCAGCAGAAAGCCATGATCGATGCCGGCCTGCTGATCGAGAACGCCGAGACCGGCAAGCGCTATGACCGCTTTCGCGACCGGGTGATGTTCCCGATCCGCGACACTCGCGGTCGGATCATCGCCTTCGGTGGCAGGGTTCTGGGGGACGACAAGCCCAAATACCTGAACTCTCCGGAGACCCCGGTCTTTCACAAGGGCCAGGAACTCTACGGCCTGTTTGAAGCCCGCAAGAACAACCGCAACCTCGACGAAATCATTGTTGTCGAGGGCTACATGGACGTCATCGCCCTGGCCCAGCAAGGCCTGCGCAACGCCGTGGCCACCCTGGGGACCGCCACCAGCGAAGAACACCTCAAGCGCCTGTTCCGCATCGTACCCAACGTACTATTCTGCTTCGACGGTGACCAGGCTGGGCGCAAGGCCGCCTGGCGCGCCCTGGAGGCGACCCTGACCTGCTTGCAGGACGGGCGCCGCGCGCGCTTTCTGTTCCTTCCCGAAGGCGAAGATCCGGATACCCTGGTCCGCGCCGAAGGCACCGATGCCTTCCGCGCTCGAATCAACCAGCACGCACAGCCGCTGGCCGATTACTTTTTCCAGCAACTGATCGATGAAGCCGACCCGCGCTCACTGGAAGGCAAGGCCCATCTGGCGACCCTGGCCGCGCCCCTGATCGAGAAAATCCCCGGGGCCAACCTGCGCACCCTGATGCGCCAGCGCCTCAGCGAAATCACCGGCCTGACCAACGAAACGGTCAACCAACTGGCCCACAGCGCACCGCCCGAAGCGCCACCCGCCTACGACGCAGGCATCGATTACGACGCGATGCCGGATTATGCCGACTACCATGAGCCGCATCAGGAGGCGTACGCCCCACAACAAGAGTGGACGCCAAAGAAAAATGCCGGCGGCAAGAAATGGGAAAACAAACCCTGGGACAAGAACGGCAAGGGCAAGCGCCAGGGCGATCGCGACCAGCCACGCGGCCCGCGCATTCCCGCTGCAGTGGAACCGCCGACCCTTTCAGCCTTGCGCACTTTGCTGCATCACCCGCAACTGGCAGAAAAAGTTGAAGATGCCGGGCATTTTGCCGATGACGACAACACCAATACCCAGTTGCTGGTGGCTCTGATCGAAGCCGTGCAGAAAAATCCTAAGCTACGCTCTATTCATCAATTGATGGCGCGCTGGCACGGCACCCAGCAAGGGCATCTGCTCACCGCATTGGCGGAAAAAGAATGGCTGATCGACGGAGATAACCTTGAACAACAGTTTTTCGACACCATTAATAGTTTGTCAGCTCGCCAACGCGAGCGTGTTTTAGAGCAACTTCTCAGGAAATCGCGTCAAAGCGAGCTCAGCAGCGAAGAGAAAAAACAGCTGGTTGAGCTTCTAAAACGCAATGTTCCCGCATCAAACCCGACCTCAACTGGCGCGTGAGGTCATAGCTCGGGTATAATCCTCGGCTTGTTTTTTGCCCGCCAAGACCTTCAGTGGATAGGGTGTTATGTCCGGAAAAGCGCAACAGCAGTCTCGCCTCAAAGAGTTGATCAGCCGTGGACGTGAGCAGGGTTACCTGACTTACGCGGAGGTCAACGACCACCTGCCGGAGGATATTTCAGATCCGGAACAGGTGGAAGACATCATCCGCATGATCAACGACATGGGGATCAACGTATTCGAGAGTGCTCCGGATGCGGATGCCCTTTTGTTGGCCGAAGCCGATACCGACGAAGCAGCAGCTGAAGAAGCCGCCGCAGCGTTGGCGGCTGTGGAAACCGACATTGGTCGCACTACCGACCCAGTGCGCATGTATATGCGCGAAATGGGCACGGTAGAGCTGCTCACACGTGAAGGCGAAATCGAAATCGCCAAGCGTATCGAAGAGGGTATCCGTGAAGTGATGGGCGCAATCGCGCACTTCCCTGGCACGGTTGATCACATCCTCTCCGAGTACACTCGCGTCACCACCGAAGGTGGACGCCTGTCCGATGTTCTCAGCGGGTACATCGACCCGGATGACGGCATTACGCCGCCTGCCGCCGAAGTGCCGCCGCCTGTCGACACCAAGACCGCGAAAGCGGATGACGACAGCGAAGACGAAGAAGCGGAAGCGACCGAAGACGAAGAAGAAGCCGAAAGCGGTCCGGATCCGGTCATCGCCGCACAGCGCTTTGGCGCCGTCGCCGACCAGATGGAAGTCACCCGCAAGGCGCTGAAGAAACACGGCCGCGAGAACAAGCAAGCCATCGCCGAAATGCTGGCCCTGGCTGAACTGTTCATGCCGATCAAACTGGTTCCGAAGCAATTCGAAGGCCTGGTTGAACGTGTACGCAGTGCCCTGGATCGCCTGCGCCAGCAGGAACGCGCCATCATGCAGCTCTGCGTGCGTGATGCCCGCATGCCACGTGCCGACTTCCTGCGCCAGTTCCCGGGCAACGAAGTGGATGAAAGCTGGACCGACGCCCTGGCCAAAGGCAAGAGCAAGTACGCCGAAGCCATCGCCCGCCTGCAGCCGGACATCATCCGTTGCCAGCAGAAGCTGACCGCTCTTGAAGTCGAAACAGGCTTGAAGATCGCCGAGATCAAGGACATCAACCGTCGCATGTCGATCGGTGAGGCCAAGGCCCGCCGCGCGAAGAAAGAGATGGTTGAAGCCAACCTGCGTCTGGTGATCTCCATCGCCAAGAAGTACACCAACCGTGGCCTGCAGTTCCTCGACCTGATCCAGGAAGGCAACATCGGCTTGATGAAAGCCGTGGACAAGTTCGAATACCGTCGCGGCTACAAGTTCTCGACTTATGCCACCTGGTGGATCCGTCAGGCGATCACTCGCTCGATCGCCGACCAGGCCCGCACCATCCGTATTCCGGTGCACATGATCGAGACGATCAACAAGCTCAACCGTATTTCCCGGCAGATGCTGCAGGAAATGGGTCGCGAACCGACTCCGGAAGAGCTGGGCGAACGCATGGAAATGCCTGAGGACAAGATCCGCAAGGTATTGAAGATCGCCAAAGAGCCGATCTCCATGGAAACCCCGATCGGTGATGACGAAGACTCCCATCTGGGCGACTTCATCGAAGACTCGACCATGCAGTCGCCAATCGATGTCGCCACGGTTGAGAGCCTGAAGGAAGCAACTCGCGAAGTACTCTCCGGCCTCACTGCCCGTGAAGCCAAGGTACTGCGCATGCGCTTCGGCATCGACATGAATACCGACCATACCCTCGAGGAAGTCGGTAAGCAGTTCGATGTGACCCGTGAGCGGATCCGCCAGATCGAAGCCAAGGCGCTGCGCAAGCTGCGCCACCCGACGCGAAGCGAGCATCTGCGCTCCTTCCTCGACGAGTAAGCCCAAGACCCCCAGCCCAGCTGGGGGTTTTGCTTTTTGCAGTCCATCCTTCTTTCCTTCCCCGCCCCATAGCCGGTCTACACTCGAAACATTCCCCGTGCCATAACGAGACGGTTATGCCCAGACTGTCGGCCATGCTCCTGCTGGCGCTGCTCACCTGGACCGCAACGGCTGGCGCGCTGACTCTCACCGACGAAGAACGTAGCTGGCTCAAGACTCACCCGGAACTGCGCCTGGGTGTGGACGCTTCATGGCCGCCTTTCGAGTATCGGGATGAAGAAGGCCGCTATCAGGGCCTGGCCGCGGACTACATCCACCTGATCCAGGAACGCCTGCCCGTAAACCTCAAGCCCGTCGAGCCCGCCAGCTGGACCGCGGTGCTAGAGGACGCCAAGCAGGGCAAGCTGGACCTGCTGCCCGGGATCATGTCGACCCCCGAACGCCAGAGCTACATGGCCTTCACCCGGCCTTACCTGGACTTCCCCATCGTCATCCTCGCCCATGAAGGCGGCGCGCAACCCCACAACCTCAAGGAACTGTACGGTCTCAAGATAGCGGTGGTGGAAAACTACGCCCCTCACGAACTGTTGCGCACCCACCACCCGGACCTGAACCTGGTGGCCATGCCCAATGTCAGCTCGGCGCTGCAGGCCCTGGCCACCGACGAAGTGGACGCCGTGGTCGGCGACCTCGCCTCCAGTGTCTGGAGCCTGCGTCAGCTCAAGCTCGACGGTCTCTACGTCAGCGGCGAAACCCCCTATCGCTATCAGTTGGCGATGGGCGTCCCTCGGGAAAACAAGGTCCTGGTAAGCATTCTCGACAAGGTGCTCGCCGACCTCAGCCCCGAGGAAATCAGCACCATCCAGCAACACTGGGTGGGCAGCGTGCTCGACCACAGGACCTTCTGGTCGGATGTCCTGATGTATGGCCTGCCCGGTCTACTGCTGCTGGTGACCGTGCTGGCGGTGGTGATCCGTATCAACCGCCGCTTGAGCTCGGAAATTTCCCGGCGGGTCGCCCTGGAACAGGAACTGCGCAGCAGCGAATACCACTACCGCAGCCTGGTGGAAAGCCTGTCCGCGATTGCCTGGGAAGCGCGCATCAGCGACTTTACCTACAGCTATGTCTCGCCCCATGCCGAAGCCCTGCTGGGCTATCCCCTGGCCCATTGGCTGATTCCCGGTTTCTGGCGCAACATCATCCACCCCGCGGACCTGACCCGGGCCCAGGCCTTCTGCGACCACGAAGTGCAGGCCGGGCGGGATCACAGCCTCGATTACCGGGTGATCGCCGCCGACGGTCGCTGCCTCTGGGTGCGCGACATCGTCAGCCTGATCGAGCATGGCCACGAACCGGTGATGCGCGGGCTGATGATCGACATCAGCGAGACCAAGCACACCGAAGAGGCCCTGCGCCTGTCCGAACAGAAGTTCGCCTCGGTGTTCCAGCAATGTCCGGACATCCTGGTGATTGCCCGGCTGTCCGACGGCTGCCTGCTGGAAGTCAACAAGGCCTTCGAGGAGCAGATCGGCCTGAGCGCGCAAAGCGTGGTTGGCCAGACCGCCACCGAGCTCAATATCTGGGGCATCCCCGGGGTCGGGCCGGGGCTGCTGCAACGCTTGCAGGCCGGCAGCATCCGCAATCTGGAAATGCCCTTTCGCCGGCATAACGGCCAGTTGTTCACCGGCCTGATCTCCGCCGAGCCCTTCGACCTCGACACCACGCCAGCGCTGGTGGTAGTGGTACGCGACATCAGCCAACTCAAGGAGACCCAGCAACAACTGCAGACCTCCGAGGAGAAATTCGCCAAGGCCTTCCATGCCTCCCCCGATGGCCTGCTGCTGACCCGTCAGCGCGACGGGCTACTGATCGAGGTCAACGAAGGCTTCAGTCGCATCACCGGCTTCAACAGCGCCATGTCGCTGGACCGCTCGACCCTGGACCTGGGCATCTGGGTCAATCTCAATGAGCGCAAGCAGATGCTCGACCTGCTGCAGCGCGATGGTTTCGTCCGCGACTTCAACTGCCATATCAGGCGCAACGATGGCCAGATCCGCCTCTGCGAGCTGTCGAGCCGGCCACTGCCCATCGGCGGTGACGACTGCATGCTGACCATCGCCCGGGACATCACCGACCGACGCCTGATGCAGGAGAAGCTGCAACAGGCGGCGACCGTATTCGAAAGCACAGCCGAAGGCGTGATGATCACCGATACCCAGCAGCGCATCAGCGCAGTCAATCGCGCCTTCAGCGAAATCACCGGCTACAGCGAACGTGAAGCCCTGGGCCACACTCCGCGCCTACTTGCCTCGGGCCTGCATGACAGCGCCTTCTACGCCGCGATGTGGCATCAGTTGACCCTGGAGGGCCACTGGCAGGGTGAGATCTCCAACAGGCGCAAGAACGGTGAGCTTTATCCCAACTGGCTGACCATCAATGCGGTGCGCAACCGGGAAAACCAGATCACCCATTTCGTCGCGGTGTTCGCCGATATTTCCAGCCTCAAGCACGCCCAGGCGCGGCTCGACTACCAGGCTCACCACGACCCCCTGACCGGCCTGCCGAATCGCACCCTGTTCGAAAGCCGACTGCTCAGTGCTCTCAATAGCCAACAGGACAACGGCAGCCAGGGCGCGGTACTGTTCCTAGACCTGGACCGGTTCAAGCACATCAACGACAGCCTCGGCCACCCGGTGGGCGACCTGCTGCTCAAGGGCATCGCCGTGCGTCTAAAGGAACAGCTGAGGGATATCGACACCGTGGCCCGCCTGGGTGGAGACGAATTCATCATCCTGCTGCCGGGCCTGCACCAGGCCAGCGATGCCGATCACATCGCCACCAAGCTGCTGAACTGCTTTACCGCCCCCTTCCAGGCCGGCGAACACGAGTTTTTCATCAGCGCCAGCATCGGCACCAGCCTGTACCCCAAGGACGGCTGCGATGTCGCCACCCTGATCAAGAACGCCGACGCCGCCATGTATCGCTCAAAGGCCAAGGGCCGCAACCGCGTGGAGCGCTACACCCGCGACCTGACCGCCCAGGCCAGCGAACGGGTAGCCCTGGAGCACGAGCTGCGGCGAGCCATTGAGCGCAACGAGCTGTCGCTGTATTTCCAACCCAAGATCAGCCTCAGCAACCACGAGCTGGTGGGCGCCGAAGCCCTGATCCGTTGGCATCACCCCACTTTCGGCGATGTGCCCCCCGAGCACTTCATTCCCCTGGCCGAAGAAAACGGCATGATCCTGCTGATCGGCGACTGGGTACTGGAACAGGCCTGCCTGCAACTCAACAACTGGAACCGACGCTTTGAGGATTTCGGCCCCCTGTCGGTGAACCTCGCCGGCGCCCAGTTGCGCCAGCCCAACCTGCTGGGGCGCATCGAGCAACTGCTGCGCGACTATGACCTGCAGCCCGGAATGCTACAGCTGGAAATCACCGAGAACTTCATCATGAGCCAGGCCGAAGAAGCCCTGGAAGTGCTGCATCAGCTCAAGCGCCTGGGCGTGCAACTGGCCATCGACGACTTCGGCACCGGCTACTCGTCCCTCAGCTACCTCAAACGCCTGCCCCTGGACTTTCTCAAGATCGACCAGTCCTTTGTCCGCGGGCTGCCGGACGACCCCCACGACGTGGCGATTGTCCGCGCCATCATCGCCCTGGGGCGCAGCATGCAGTTCACGGTGATTGCCGAAGGTGTGGAAAACCAGGAGCAGCAGACTTTCCTCACCCTGGAAGGCTGCGAACAGATCCAGGGTTATATCGTCAGCCTGCCCCTTGAAGCCGAGGAGTTCTGTACGACCTTCCTGCGAATCCGAGTTTCCGATTTTTCGGATAGCACAGCCGAGAAACCATCGCTATAATCCGGCGCCTACTGAGGGCCTATAGCTCAGTTGGTTAGAGCAGAGGACTCATAATCCTTTGGTCCACGGTTCAAGTCCGTGTGGGCCCACCAAACAAGAAAGCCGCGCAATGCGCGGCTTTCGCTTTTCTGAATCGTTCAACAAATAGCCCCCTTTCCTTTCCACCCACACAAGCTCAGTTAACCCTGGACAGGGTTGGTATAGACCCTAGAAGCCCCTTCTGCCCTCATCGCCGACCGCCGATACATACAGTCAACTTCTACTGCCATAGCGCAACTTCATCAGTTGCACGGAGAGTTAAACCTCCACTAAAGACGTGCGGCGGATACTGGTCTGACGCGAACTGGCGGCGACCCTGACCGATCCGCCGCTCCTGAATCTGAAGCACGTCGTTCTGTGAGACGTCCAGATCCTGGCGCATGGTCAGAGCCTGCAAGCGCCAAACAGCTGGATCCGATCTAAGGACGTGAATCTATTCAAGATTGTTTGCAATACGCTCACCCCACTGGCAGGTATGAACACTCAACTCGCCGAGCATATTCATTAGCAGGCCCTGCCGCCGAGCAATGCTAATGCACTCAAATATACTCATGCGATTCCAAGCTTTAAAAAGTCAACTGACAACAAAACAATTAACATCACATTATCGACCAACTACAAGAGAGAGCCTAAATAGATATATCAATCAGCCAGAACGTTACAATCCAACAATCAAATATCAACGCAAAAATACCATCATGCATACCCATACAGCATTTACATCGCATTCACAATTAAAGCGAACTTATTATCAGCGTAAGCACCACCTGAATTCTTCCTGCTTCAATATTTTTAAAATCGCGCTCTAACCTAGCCAAAAAGTGGTGCGTTATTCTTTCTCCGCTCAGGCTATAATCACCACCTCTCATCAAATAAGATTTATTTAAATCAATCATTTTCCCCTTAGCATTTGCCACTGTGATCAATATGCCTTTGGCGCACCCCTCGCATCGGTCATTTTCCAGCCTTCCATCTGTTCGTATATTTTTCGACTGAAAATGGAAACTGGCAACGCTGTTGAATTCTTCGGCTGCGCTTTGGCTGCCACAACTCCCAAGCGTAAGATCAAATTTCTTTTCTACCATGCCGCCATCTGCAAGGTGATATGGATTCACTCCTTCGAAGTCAACTGTTTTGTTTGCGTCAACCATTCGGCAGTCTGCTACCAGCAGTTTGGCGGTTGAATAAAATGCATAGTTTCCCCAAATATTGCTATTGGTTGTACCTTTCCAGTATGAGGAGATATAGCTACTCGGAGGCAGTCGCAGCTCATGTAACCCTGGCCCGAGGGAGGTTCTCGGCTTGGTTTTAATGAACTCCACTGCTTGATCCAATGAGACCGCGTAGTACCCGCCTTTTTTTGGCTGGACCAGGAAAACTTCGTCCCAATGGTCACATGGTATGGCTCTACCATAAGCCGATCTATATCGCACTCCAACTCCATCAATCGGCGTACTGCAAATGTTCCCAGGCTCGCCTGTACCAGGACCAACTTGCAGACTAAAGCCCAACTTTCCGTAAGGTTCTTCTACAGCGTTACATGTCACGGCACCCACCAGCGCTGCGGTTCCGAGAACACCTCCAACTTCCACCTCAGAGAAAGGGCGTAAGTATCCGAGCTTAAAAGATATAGAGTTACTACCCAACTCCGCTCCGGAGTTACAGTAATTATTTCGATAATCCGCACTTACGAAACCGGAATAGATCACACAAACAAAAAATATTACAAGATAGCTCCGAAAAAAACTGTAACCGCCTAAATAGCTAATCATGACTTCATCGCCCTAGTCGCTTGAAAAACTCACCTCTTAAAATTCTATTTCATTCAAACCGACCACGATCTAAGGCAATTCTTAAAAAACACGCCTAAAGACAGATTTTCGGAGGTGGGACACACCTTGAACAAGTTAAATTCTTAGTGAGTGATACGGCACCCTGAAAACAAATAGAGCGCCCAAAAATTCGTATCTATCGACAAGATCGAATTTCCAACTGTGAAACATCCGACCGACCAAATCGCAGTTACTTAATGACGGGGAGGTAGTAGTGGGCGATAAACCTCCAGCTGCAAGCCTCCGCTCTCCGATGGACACTTTTTAAGGCAGCCACCGATGATAATCCGTATAGGTATACATTAGTAACCACACATAAATCGGATGTAGAAAGCATTCCCCCGCTCGCCGACGAGTTCTGCACTCACTTTTTTGCCCATCTCAAGATCGCGGCGCGTACCGACTGCAGAGGCGGCGGGGCGTATGTCTCGAAGCCCACCAAACACAAAATCCATGCAATGCGCAGCTCTGTGTTATTGCTTGAAAAGCAAACCTCATCAAGTCTTGTTCCGATAGCGCTCTTTCAACATGGGGCGAATTTTCAGGCGATCTTCCGGCGCCCACTCCCACACGGTTTCCAGTTCTTCGGTGACGGTTTGCACACTGATTCCCGGAAGCAGGACGACGAAGGTATTCCTTTGCAGGCAGTGCAATTCTGCACGGCCAGCGCCAGGTACATCCCCCTCCCTCTCCTGAAGGCTTTCATAGAAGGCCAGGGCCTCGACCACCGTGTGGAAATGCTCGACCGCATCCTGAAAGCCTGAAAGAGACAGCCTGTACGTCATGCCGAAATCCATATTCATTCCCACTATTTCGGGACCTGGAAAAGGCGGCTTTTTTAGCAAAATGCCCACAAACAGTATCTAAGACAGTTCTTATTTACACTCCCCTGCAGGCAACCACCAACGCCCTCCCGGAACATGCCCCTCCTTCCCCAAATCGCACGGGGCTGAAGCCCATTGCTTGCGCCCATGAAAAAGCCGCGCATTGCGCGGCTTTTTCATGGTGTTGCCAGGCTGCGCTTATTTCTTGGGCAACGCGTAAGCAATCACGTAGTCGCCACGATCCGTCGACTGCCGCGCACCGCCAGCGGTGAGCAGGATGTACTGGCGACCGGTCTTGGGCGACACGTAGGTCATGGGGCCCGACTGGCTGCCCACGGGCAGGCGCGCTTTCCAGATCTCATTGCCATTGCCGGTATCGAAGGCCCGCAGGTAGAAATCCTGGGTACCGGCGAAGAACAGCAGGCCGGATTGGGTAGCCAGGGACGCGCCCAGGGTCGGCATGCCAATCGGGATCGGCAGGTGCATGCGAATCCCCAGCGGGCCGGTGTCCTGCACGGTACCCACCGGCACTTGCCACACCAGCTTGCGGGTCTTCAGGTCGATGGCCGACATGGTACCGAACGGCGGCTTCTGGCAGGGAATGCCCGCCGCCGAGAGGAAGCGCTGGCGCATGGCGCCGAACGGCGTGCCTTCCTGGGGCACCACGCCCATCTCGATGCCACTGGCACCAGCGGCGATCTGGTCCCGGGGAATCATGTAGTTGGCCAGGCCCAGACGCATGTCGTTGACGAACATGTAGTTGCTGGTGGGGTCCACCGACACGCTGCCCCAGTTCATGCCGCCCAGGGAGCCCGGAAACTGCAACGCATGATCCAGGCCCGGCGGGGTGTACACACCCTCATGGCGCATGCCCTTGAACTGGATACGGCACATCAGCTGGTCGAAGGGGGTCGCGCCCCACATGTCGGACTCGGTCAGGGTCTGGTTGCCGATCGACGGCATTTCCACCGAGAACGGCTGGGTCGGCGAGTACCGCTCGCCCGGCACATTGCCCTGGGGCACGGGGCGCTCTTCCACCCGGGCAATCGGCTTGCCGGTCTCACGGTTGAGCAGGAATATCTCGCCCTGCTTGGTGACCTGGGCCAGCGCCGGCTGTACACCGCCCTTGTCGTCCGGAATGTCGTACAACAGCGGCTGTGCCGGCAGGTCGAAGTCCCAGAGATCGTGATGGGTGGTCTGGAAGTGCCAGCGAACCTGGCCGGTCTTCACGTCGATGGCGACGATGGAGGAGTTCCACTTGTCGTCGAACTCGGTGCGCTGGCCGCCGAAGAAATCCGGGGTGGCGTTGCCAGTGGGCAGGTACACCAGGCCCAGCTTGGCGTCATAGGACATTGCCGACCAGACGTTGGGCGTGCCACGGGTGTAGGTTTCACCCGCCGGCGGGCGCTTGGTGGTGGCCGGGTTGCCCGGGTCCCAGGCCCACATCAGCTCGCCGCTGCGCACATCGAAAGCCCGAACCACGCCCGGCGGTTCGCCGGTGGAGAAGTTGTCCGCCACCCGGCCGCCGACGATCACTACGGTGCCCGCCACCAACGGTGTCGAAGTCTGCTGGTAGTAGCCCGGCTTGATCTCACCCATGTCGGTTTTCAGATCGACCGTGCCCTGGTTGCCAAAGTCTTCACAGGGCTTGCCGGTTTCAGCGTTGATCGCGATCAGGCGCGCATCACCGGTCGGCAGGAACAGGCGCTTGGTGCAGGCCGCCGGAGCAGCAGGCGCCGAAGCATCGGCTACCGGGGTGGCAGAGGCGTCGAAATAACCCAGGCCGCGGCAGCGCTGCCAGTTTGGCGCGTAGCCCTGCGGGTCGAACTTCCAGCGCTCGGCGCCAGTGTCGGCGTCCAGGGCGAACACCTTGCCGTAGGCGGTGCAGGTGTAGACGGTATCGCCGATCTGCAGGGGTGTGTTCTGGTCTTCGGCACCAGCGCCGTTGCTTTCGGGCAGGTCACCGGTGCGGAAGGTCCAGGCCACCTGCAACTGGTCGATGTTGCCCTTGTTGATCTGGTCCAGTGCGGCGAAGCGGTTGCCCGCAGTGGTATTGCCCCAGTGGGCCCAGTCTTTCTGTTCCGTCCCGGGAGCCACCGGCTGGACCGCTGGCACCTTATCCGCCTTGACCACATGGGTCGGCACGAACATGTAGGCCAGGGTCGCGACCACACCGATCCCCAACAGCCCAGCCAGGCCATAGGCACCGCGCCCGGCATGGGCTCCGGAGGCGCGCACCAGGGTCGGGTAGATCAGCGCCACCACGAGGCCGATCACGGCGAAGGTCAGTACCCGCGAGACCAGCGGCCAGTATTCCAGGCCCGCATCCCAGACCGCCCAGATCGCCGTCAGCACCAGGGCCACCCCATACAGCCAGGCACCACGCGGGTTGCGCCGCGCGATCAGCAGCCCGGACACCAGCATCGCCAGGCCCATCAACAGGAAATAGGCACTGCCGCCCAGGCTCAGGAGGTAACCCCCGCCTGCGGCCAGGCCCAGCCCGATCAGGGCAATCAGGATACCCAGCCCCCCGAGCAACCATTTGCTGCCGGCGGCAGCCCCCGTGTTTTTCATCTTAAAAACTCTCCCATCTTCAAAACCTGACGGCGAGAATGTACTAACCAGTTACTTATGACAATCTGTCGCAGGTCATTTGTTTCAAAAAAATTCCCGACTTGCAGAGCGTAGCTGTCGCTTGCGCCATGTTCTCCGGGAGCTGCGGCGGGTGTTCACGGGAGCCTGTAACATGTGCGCTCCCCCGATAGCCGTGCTGGAGCCCACCTTGTCCGATAGCCGCCCTCCCGTTCTTGACGAAGTCGACCGTCAATTGATCGCAGCCTTGCAGATCAACGCCCGCGAAAGCGTGGCGATGCTGGCCCGGCAGTTGGGTATCGCCCGCACCACCGTGACCTCGCGCCTGGCCCGCCTGGAAAAGACCCGGGTCATTACCGGATATGGCGTGCGCCTGGGGCAGCGGGTAGTCGATGGCGGCTTGCAGGCGTATGTCGGCATCAAGGTCCAGCCGCGCTCTGGCAAGGAAGTGCTACGGCGCCTGAGCGGCATGGCGCAGGTCCAGCAACTGTGTGCGGTCAGCGGCGAATTCGACTATGTGGCCTGGCTGCGCACCGACTCACCGGAACAGCTGGACCAGTTGCTGGACCAGATCGGCAGCGTTGACGGCGTGGAGAAAACCACCACCTCGATCATCCTCAGCAGCAAGATCGATCGCGGGCACGCGCTGTAAGGCGCACCCTGCCAATCAGTCAATCTGACGCACAAATTCGTCATATCGATAAATAACCGAGCATAACGACGACAGTTTGCGTCTTATTTACGTGTTTCACCCTCTCTAGAATGGCTGCCATCTTTTCCTATACTCAGCACTCTGCTGAGCCGCCCGCCAAGGTCAGCCATGAACAAGAACAATCGCCATCCTGCAGACGGTAAGAAGCCGATCACCATTTTCGGCCCGGACTTCCCTTTCGCCTTCGACGACTGGATCGAGCATCCTGCCGGCCTGGGCAGCATTCCCCAGGCACGGCACGGCACCGAAGTGGCGATTGTCGGCGCCGGTATCGCCGGGCTGGTGGCGGCCTACGAGCTGATGAAGCTGGGCCTCAAGCCAGTGGTCTATGAAGCCTCGAAAATGGGCGGCCGCCTGCGCTCCCAGGCCTTTGAGGGAGCCGAAGGGGTCATCGCCGAGCTGGGTGGCATGCGCTTTCCGGTGTCGTCCACGGCCTTCTACCATTACGTCGACAAGCTCGGCCTTGAAACCAAGCCCTTTCCCAACCCGCTGACCCCGGCCTCGGGCAGCACCGTCATCGACCTCGAAGGCCAGACCCACTACGCCCAGAAACTCGCCGACCTGCCGGCGCTGTTCCAGGAAGTCGCCGATGCCTGGGCCGATGCCCTGGAAGATGGTTCGCGCTTCAGCGAAATCCAGCAGGCAATCCGTGACCGCGACGTGCCGCGCCTCAAGGAACTGTGGAACACCCTGGTGCCGCTGTGGGACGACCGCACCTTCTACGACTTCGTCGCCACCTCCAAGGCCTTCGCCAAGCTGTCTTTCCATCACCGTGAGGTGTTCGGCCAGGTGGGCTTCGGCACCGGCGGCTGGGATTCGGACTTCCCCAACTCGATGCTGGAAATCTTCCGCGTGGTCATGACCAACTGCGACGACCACCAGCACCTGGTGGTGGGCGGCGTCGAGCAGGTGCCCCTGGGCATCTGGCGCCACGTGCCGGAGCGTTGTGCCCACTGGCCGGCCGGTACCAGCCTCAGCTCGCTGCACCACGGCGCGCCGCGTACCGGGGTCAAGCGCATTGCCCGGGCCGCCGACGGCCGTTTCAGCGTCACCGACAACTGGGGCGACACCCGGGAATACGCCGCGGTGCTGACCACCTGCCAGAGCTGGCTGCTGACCACCCAGATCGAATGCGAGGAATCGCTGTTCTCGCAAAAGATGTGGATGGCCCTGGACCGCACCCGCTACATGCAGTCGTCGAAGACCTTCGTCATGGTCGACCGGCCGTTCTGGAAGGACAAGGATCCGCAAACCGGTCGCGACCTGATGAGCATGACCCTCACCGACCGCCTGACCCGCGGCACCTACCTGTTTGACAACGGCGACGACAAGCCGGGGGTGATCTGCCTGTCCTACTCGTGGATGAGCGATGCCCTGAAGATGCTCCCGCAGCCTGTGGAAAAACGCGTGAAGCTGGCCCTGGATGCGCTGAAGAAGATCTACCCCAAGGTGGATATCGCCAGCCGTATCATCGGCGACCCGATCACCGTCTCCTGGGAGGCCGACCCGCATTTCCTCGGCGCCTTCAAGGGCGCGCTGCCGGGCCACTACCGCTATAACCAGCGGATGTACGCGCACTTCATGCAGGACGACATGCCCGCCGAGCAGCGCGGTATCTTCATCGCTGGTGACGATGTCTCCTGGACTCCGGCCTGGGTCGAGGGTGCGGTGCAGACCTCGCTGAACGCGGTGTGGGGGATCATGAAGCACTTCGGTGGCGCTACCCACGCCGAGAACCCGGGCCCGGGGGATGTGTTCCACGAGATCGGGCCGATTGCCCTGGCCGACTGAAACCGGCAGCCGGGCAGGCGCTCGTTCCCGCAGGCTTGCCCTGCGGGGATGTCGTACGAACCTGCGACAGCGGCTACAGTGGCTGGTCTGTCAGTGAGTGGAGTGAAGACCATGCGCGTCGCCCTGTATCAGTGCCCGCCACGGCCGCTGGATGTGGCCGGCAACCTGCAACGCCTGCATCAGGTGGCCATGGAGGCCACCGATGCCGATCTGTTGGTGCTGCCGGAGATGTTTCTCAGCGGCTACAACATCGGCCTGGAAGCGGTAGGCGCTCTGGCCGAGGCCCAGGACGGCCCTTCGGCCCAGCGCATCGCCGCCATCGCCCAGGCCGCCGGCACGGCGATCCTCTATGGCTACCCGGAGCGCAGTGACGACGGCCAGATCTACAACGCCGTGCAGTTGATCGACGCCCAGGGGCAGCGCCTGTGCAACTACCGCAAGACCCACCTGTTCGGTGACCTCGACCATTCGATGTTCAGCGCCGGCGAAGATGACTTTCCGCTGGTGGAACTGGACGGCTGGAAACTCGGCTTTCTGATCTGCTACGACATCGAGTTCCCGGAGAATGCACGACGCCTGGCCCTGGCAGGCGCGGAGCTGATTCTGGTGCCGACCGCCAACATGATCCCCTACGACTTCGTCGCCGACGTGACGATCCGTGCCCGGGCCTTCGAGAACCAGTGCTACGTGGCCTATGCCAACTACTGTGGCCATGAAGAACAGATCCGCTATTGCGGCCAGAGCAGCATCGCCGCCCCCGACGGCAGCCGGATTGCCCTGGCCGGTCTCGACGAGGCCCTGATCATCGGCGCCCTGGACCGCCAACTGATGGGCGAATCCCGGGCGCTCAACCGCTACCTGTCCGATCGCCGCCCCGAGCTTTACGACGACCTGAGCAAGCGCTGATCCGGGGATATCCGCTAGCATGAGCGCTTCTCTGTTCTGGAAGTGCTCATGCCCGCGCCGAATCACCCTCTGCCCACACTGGAGACCCTGGCCAACGGCCTGCGGGTTTCCCTGCGTCATGCTCCCCATTTGAAACGCTGTGCCGCGACATTGCGCGTCGCCGCCGGCAGCCACGATGTGCCGCTGGCCTGGCCGGGCCTGGCGCACTTTCTGGAACACCTGCTGTTTCTCGGGACCGAGCGCTTTCCTGTCGAACTGGGGCTGATGGCCTATGTACGGGCCCAGGGCGGGCAACTGAACGCGCGAACCTGCGAACGTGCCACCGAGTTCTTTTTCGAGCTGCCGGCCAGCGCCTTTGCCGGTGGCCTGGAACGTCTGTGCGAGATGCTCGCTCAACCGCGCATGAGCCTGGAGGACCAACACCGGGAGCGGGAAGTCCTGCACGCGGAGTTCATCGCCTGGTCCCGGGATGCGACAGCGCAGCGTCAGTTCGCACTGTTTGACGGTCTTCATGCCGCGCACCCGCTAAGGGCCTTCCACGCCGGCAACCGCTACAGCCTGAACCTGCCCAATAACGCCTTCCAGCAGGCCTTGCAGCAGTTCCATCGCGAGTATTACCAGGCCGGGCAAATGCTCTTGAGCCTCGCCGGCCCCCAGCCACTGGAGGAGCTCCGAGCCCTGGCGGAACGCTACGGCAGTTGCCTGCCGAGCGGTCGACACCTTGAGCAGGCAGCACCTCCCGCCCTAATGGCCACGGGCAACCAGACTTACCAACAACTCAGCGGCCAGCGGCTGGACCTGCTGTTTGCTCTAGAGCGGCTGCCCGCGGGCGCGACTGCCGCTGTGGATTTTCTCTGCACCTGGCTGCAATCGGCCAAGCCCGGCGGGTTGCTGGCGGAACTCCAGCAGCGCCAACTGGCTCACAGCCTCAAGGCCACGCTCCTGTATGAGTTCGCCGGCCAGGCCCTGCTGCACCTGGAGTTCGATCTGAGCAGCGTGGCGGCATCAGCCCCGGCTCAGGTACGCGAGCTGCTGACAGAGTGGCTGGGGTTCTTCAGTGCCCAGGCCGACTGGGCACCGTTGCGCGAAGAATATGCCTTGCTGCAACAGCGCCAGCTCCAGGTTGCCAGCGCCCTGGAACTGTCTCGACGCGACAGCCGCCAAGCTGCCGATGGGCTGGATGAGTCGGGGCTGGACGCCCTCAAGCAGGTGCTCACGCAGTTGCAACCCCAGGCTGTGGAGCACTTCAGCCGCGACTGGCGCCTGCCTCCTGCCAACCCCTTTCTGCGCAGCACGATCGAGGCACCACGGGCCGGGTTGATTCGTGGGCAGACCAGCGCTCATCGCGGGCTGCGCACCTTTGCCCAGGATCGCTCCCGGGGCCGCAAGGAAAGCTCGGCCCTGAGCTTCAGCCAGGCGCTGCCAGCAGATCCTTCTGGTAGCGCCCTGACTCTGCGCTGGCAACTGGCCTCGCCTGCCCCGATGGGCTTGCATGCCCGGTTGCTGCGCAGCCTGGCGACATTGCGCGACGATGCCCGCCAGGCCGGCGTAGAGCTGAACTTCACCTCTTGTGGCAAAGACTGGCTGCTGAAACTGCACGGTTTGCCGTCCCCCATGCCCGCGGTGCTACTGCAAGCATTGAAAGCCCTGGGACGACCTGCCGAGTCGTTCTGGCAGGAGCAGGCAAGCGTCAATGCTGAAGCGCCCCTGCTGCCGATCCGCCAATTGCTCAAGGCATTCAGCGAACAGCCACAGCCCGACAGCCCGGCCCAGCCCGACCCAGAGGCCTTGCAAGCACTCTGGGCCAGCGCTCGCTGGGACGGACTGGGCCTGGCGCTGCCAGCCGCCATCCAGGAAGCCTTGAGCCGAACCCTGCAACAGATGCCCGGCACAGCGCACGCCACCCTCTGCCGGCCGGTGCCAGCAGGCACCGGCCAGCAGTGGCAGAACCTGCCCGGGAGTGCCGGCGAGCATGCCCTGCTGCTGTTCTATCCCGTGCCCAGCG
Source organism: Pseudomonas sp. W17 (assembly GCF_040268305.1). Taxonomy (NCBI): domain Bacteria; kingdom Pseudomonadati; phylum Pseudomonadota; class Gammaproteobacteria; order Pseudomonadales; family Pseudomonadaceae; genus Pseudomonas; species Pseudomonas sp. W17. The sequence continues at coordinate 6,522,230 of NZ_CP158490.1, forward strand.
CCAGCCTTGCCGATGAAGCCGCATGGCGCCTGCTCGGCCAGCTCTGCCAGACTCCGTTCTATCAGCGCCTGCGGGTGGAGCTGCAACTGGGTTATGGCGTCTTCAGTGCCGTTCGCCAGCGCAACGGCCGGACGGGTCTGTTGTTCGGCGTGCAATCCCCCGGCGCAACAGTCACCGAGATACTTCAGCACATCGCACAATTCTTTGAGCACCTGCCCGAACAACTCCAGGCACTCGACGAGCTCACTTGGAATGATCAGCGACAGGCCCTGGCTCAACAGTTGCAGCCCGCGACCCTGCCTCAGGAACAGGCCATGGAGCTGTTGTGGCAGGCAAAACTGGCCGGCCATTCGTCGGATTACCTGCCGCAGTTGCAAGGCTGCATAGAGGCCCTGACGCCCGCCATCGTGATCCAGGCCGCCCGCCAACTCAGAGAGGCTGCCGGCGGCTGCAGCGTGCTGGCCAACAGGCCGTGCCCGGGTGCACCCTGGCAAGTGGCAGAATGATCATTACCAGCGCTGCAATGAGCTTTCTTCAGAATTGCGGGCAACCTTCCGCGGGAATTTAGTAAGATAGCCTCCTAAGCATCTGAACATCTCCCGCCGGAGGTGGACTATATGTATAGGCAACACCCGTCCCACCCACCTCAAAGGAGCAATTTTATGACCTGGTCCAAACCTGCTTACACCGACCTGCGTATCGGCTTCGAAGTCACCATGTACTTCGCCAGTCGCTAATTTCTGCCTCTGGCCAGAAACGCAGCGCAACGCCTCGGCCCGTCCGGGGCGTTTTTATTTTCAGTTCTCCGTCCTTTTTTTAGTCTTGAGCCCAGGGAGCGTCCATGTTTGTCCAGATTCTAGGTTCCGCCGCCGGCGGTGGTTTTCCGCAGTGGAACTGCAACTGTGTGAACTGCGCCGGATTTCGCGACGGTAGCCTGCGGGCCCAGGCGCGCACTCAATCGTCCATCGCGATTTCCGATGACGGGGTGAACTGGGTGCTGTGCAACGCCTCTCCGGATATCCGCGCGCAGTTGCAAAGCTTCGCCCCCATGCAACCGGGCCGCGCACTGCGGGACACCGGCATCGGCGCCATCATCCTCATGGACAGCCAGATCGACCACACCACCGGCCTGCTCAGCCTGCGTGAAGGCTGCCCGCACCAGGTCTGGTGCACCGACATGGTCCATGAAGACCTGAGCACCGGTTTCCCACTGTTCAAGATGCTCAGCCACTGGAACGGCGGCCTGAGCTGGAACCGCATCGAGCTGGACCAGAGCTTCAGCATCCCCGCCTGCCCCAACCTGCGCTTCACGCCGCTGCCCCTGCGCAGCGCAGCGCCGCCCTATTCGCCACACCGTTTCGACCCGCACCCGGGGGACAACATCGGCCTGATCGTCGAAGACCTGCGCAGCGGCGGCAAACTCTTCTACGCGCCGGGCCTGGGCAAGGTCGACGCGCCACTCCTGGAGATCATGGCCGCCAGCGATGTGCTGCTGGTGGACGGCACCCTGTGGGAAGACGATGAAATGCAGCGTCGTGGCGTGGGCACCCGTACCGGCCGGGAAATGGGCCACCTGGCGCAGAACGGCCCCGGCGGCATGCTCGAAGTGCTGGAACAGTTGCCCCGCCAGCGCAAGGTGCTGATACATATCAACAACACCAACCCGATCCTCGATGAAGACTCCGCCGAACGTGCCGAACTGGTACGCCGAAAGGTGGAAGTGGCTTACGACGGAATGAGTATTGAGCTGTAGGGCGAATCGCCCACAAGCTCGCCCCACGAGCCTTGGCCCCTTTGCGCAGGAGCGGGCTTGCCCGCGAAAGGGCTGCCCCCCGGAGAACACACATGACCGACACCCCGCTGTCCGCCGCCGAATTCGAGCAGGCACTGCGCGCCAAAGGCGCCTACTACCACATCCATCACCCTTATCACGTGGCGATGTATGAAGGCCGGGCGAGCCGCGAGCAGATCCAGGGCTGGGTCGCCAACCGCTTCTATTACCAGGTGAACATCCCCATGAAGGACGCGGCGATCCTCGCCAACTGTCCGGACCGGGAGATTCGCCGCGAATGGATCCAGCGCCTGCTGGACCATGACGGCGCCCCGGGCGAGGACGGCGGCATCGAGGCCTGGCTGCGCCTGGGCCAGGCCGTGGGCCTGGACCCGGACCAGTTGCGCTCCCAGGAACTGGTGCTGCCCGGTGTGCGCTTTGCCGTGGACGCCTATGTCAATTTTGCTCGCCGGGCCAGTTGGCAGGAGGCGGCCAGCAGCTCGCTGACCGAACTATTCGCGCCGCAAATCCACCAGTCGCGCCTGGACAGCTGGCCCCAGCATTACCCATGGATCGACCCCACTGGCTACGAGTACTTCCGCACCCGCCTGGGCCAGGCCCGCCGCGATGTCGAGCACGGCCTGGCGATCACCCTACAGCACTACACCACCCGTGCTGGCCAGGAACGCATGCTGGAAATTCTCCAGTTCAAACTGGACATCCTTTGGAGCATGCTCGACGCCATGAGCATGGCCTATGAACTGAACCGCCCGCCCTATCACAGCGTCACCAATCAGCGGGTCTGGCATAAGGGGATCACCCTATGAGTTTCGACCGCAGTAAAACCCCACGCTGGCGCCCCGGCTACCGCTTCCAGTATGAACCGGCGCAAAAGGGCCACGTCCTGCTGTACCCCGAGGGCATGATCAAGCTCAACGACAGTGCCGCCCTGATTGGCGGCCTGATCGATGGCGAACGTGACGTGGCGGCGATCATCAGCGAGCTGGAAATCCAGTTCCCGGGGGTGGCCGAGCTCGGTGAAGATATCGAGCAGTTCATGGAGGTCGCCCGTGCTCAGCACTGGATCGAACTCGCCTGAACCGGCGGTTCTGCCCGGCAAACCGGAAGTTGGCCTGCCGCTGTGGCTGCTGGCCGAGCTGACCTACCGCTGCCCGCTGCAGTGCCCCTACTGCTCCAACCCCCTGGACTTCGCCGAGCAGGGCAAGGAGCTGAGCACCGAGCAGTGGATCAAGGTATTTCGCGAAGCGCGGGAAATGGGTGCAGCGCAGCTGGGTTTCTCCGGCGGCGAGCCGCTGGTGCGCCAGGACCTGGCCGAACTGATCGGCGAGGCGCGCAAGCTGGGCTTCTATACCAACCTGATCACCTCCGGCATCGGCCTCACCGAGCAGAAGATCAGCGACTTCAAGAAAGCTGGCCTGGACCATATCCAGATCAGCTTCCAGGCCAGCGACGAACAAGTGAACAACCTGCTGGCCGGTTCGAAAAAAGCCTTCGCGCAGAAGCTGGAAATGGCCCGTGCGGTCAAGGCCCACGGCTATCCGATGGTGCTGAACTTCGTCACCCACCGGCACAACATCGACAAGATCGACCGCATCATCGAGCTGTGCATCGCCCTGGAAGCCGATTTCGTCGAGCTCGCCACCTGCCAGTTCTACGGCTGGGCCCAGCTCAACCGCGTGGGCCTGCTGCCGACCAAGGAACAACTGTTGCGCGCCGAGCGCATCACCAACGAATACCGCGCCAGGCTGGAAGCCCAAGGGCATCCCTGCAAGCTGATCTTCGTCACTCCGGACTACTACGAGGAGCGCCCCAAGGCCTGCATGAATGGCTGGGGCAGCATCTTCCTCACCGTGACTCCGGACGGCACCGCACTGCCTTGCCACGGCGCGCGGCAGATGCCGGTGCAGTTCCCCAATGTGCGCGACCACAGCATGCAGCACATCTGGTACGACTCATTCGGTTTCAACCGCTTTCGCGGGTACGACTGGATGCCCGAACCCTGCCGCTCCTGCGACGAGAAGGAAAAGGACTTCGGCGGCTGTCGCTGCCAGGCCTTCATGCTCACCGGAGATGCCAGCAATGCCGATCCAGTGTGCAGCAAATCGCCACACCATGGGATGATCCTCCAGGCCCGTGAAGAATCTGAAACGGCCACCCACACCATCGAGCAACTGGCTTTTCGCAATGAACGAAACTCCCGCCTCATCGCCAAGGGTTGAGCCCTTCAGCGCCAGCCAGGCCACTACGGCCGGGGTCGATTTTGCCGAACTGCAACTGACGACCCACGGCCTGTTCTGGAATGAATATCGTCCCGAGGACGGCCGCTGCCGGATCTGGCAGTGGCATCAGGGCCAGGCCCACTGCCTGACGCCAACCGGCTTCAGCGTGCGCAGCAGGGTCTATGAATACGGTGGTGGCGCCTTCTGCCTCAGCGATGATGCCCTGCTGTTCGTCAACGAGGCGGACCAGCAGCTGTATCGCCAGCCCCTGGCCGGTGGAGCGCCCAGCGCCTTGACTCAAGGCACGTGCCGCTACGGTGACCTGCGATGCCACTCTGGCCAGGTGCTGGCCGTCGAGGAGTGCGCCGAGCAACACCAACTGGTGAGCATTGACAGCATCACCGGTCAACGCCGGCTACTGGCTGCCGGGGCCGACTTCTATGCCGCTCCTACCCTCAGCCCCAATGGGCTGCGCCTAGCCTGGATCGAGTGGGACCGGCCCCATCAACCTTGGACCAGCACCCGCCTGATGCTTGCTGAGCGCCTGGGCAACGGGACCTGGGGACATCCCCGCTGCGTGGCGGGCGATGGCGAGCCAGAGTCACTGCAACAGCCGCGCTTCGACCAGCACGATCATCTGTATTGTCTCAGCGATCGCGGCGGTTTCTGGCAACCCTGGACCGAGTCGAGCGATGGTTTGCGGCCGTTGCCCAGCACCGCCGCGGACCATGCCCCGGCGCCTTGGCAACTGGGAAGTTGCACTTGGCTGCCCCTGGGCGGCGATGCCTGGTTTGGCAGCTGGACCGAGCAGGGTTTTGGCCGCCTCGGGCTGCGTCAGGACGACGGTTTCCAGCAGGACTTTAGCGGCAACTACAGCCGCTTCCGCAGCCTGGCCCTGGACCAGCACTACCTGTACTGCATCGCGGCATCGCCTGTCAGCCCCTCGGCCGTTATCGCCATAGACCGCAAGACCCGGCAGGTCCAAGTCCTGGCAGGAGGGGTTGCCCCTCTGCCGGCGGAACACATCAGCCGCCCGCAGACCCTGTGCTACCCCAGCGGCGACGGCCAGGCCCATGGTTTCTTCTACCCGGCCATGAACGGTGTCAACCGGCCGCCCCTGGTGGTGTTCATCCACGGCGGCCCGACTTCGGCCTGTTACCCGATACTCGACCCGCGTATCCAGTTCTGGACCCAGCGCGGCTTTGCCGTGGCCGACCTGAACTACCGCGGCAGCACTGGATATGGTCGGGCCTATCGCCAGGCCCTGCACCTGCGTTGGGGCGAGGTGGATGTGCAAGACGCCTGCGCCGTGGTGGCCCACCTGGATGAGCAGGGGCTGATCGATCCGCAACAGGCATTCATACGCGGCGGCAGCTCGGGGGGCTACACCACCCTCTGCGCCCTGGCCTTCGCCAAGGTCTTCTGCGCCGGAGCCAGCCTCTACGGAGTCAGTGATCCGATCAGCCTGGCCCGCGCCACCCACAAGTTCGAAGGCGACTACCTGGACTGGCTGATCGGCGATCCTGAACGCGACAGCGAACGTTATCTGGCCCGTACTCCCCTGGCCCACGCCAGCAGCATCGGCGTGCCGGTGGTGTTTTTCCAGGGCGAGCAGGATGCGGTGGTGGTGCCCAAGCAGACCCGCGACATGCTCAAGGCACTACAGGACCAGGGCATCGCCGCCGAAGCCCACTACTACCCCGATGAGCGCCACGGCTTTCGCAAGGCCAGCAACCAGGCCCACGCCCTGGAGCAGGAGTGGCGGTTTTACCGCCGAGTGCTGCAGGCACAGCACTGATCAGCTACTGCCCGTTCCCCTGGAACGGGCAGACCATCAGCGTTTGGCGATGATGTACACCGCATGCACGATCCCCGGAATGTAGCCGCACAGGGTCAGCAGGATGTTCAACCAGAAAGCGCCGCCAAACCCCACTTGCAGGAAGACCCCCAGGGGCGGCAAGAGAATGGCGAAGATGATGCGGATCAAGTCCATGGGCAGCTCCTGATAACAATCGGCTCGAATGAGCCTTACCTGCAATCGACCTTGGCCATACGCCAGGGTTCAGAGCAATTCGAGGCCGCGCAGCCACTCGGGCGAGGATCTGGAGGCCATGTTCCTGCACCACGCTCAACAGCTTGAGGGCCATGGCGCCCGTACAACGAGCCGGTACTTGAAGGAGGTTGCAAGAACAAAGAGGGGGGTTTGAAAAAACTGGAGATAAAAAAACGCCCCGTGCGAAAAATCGGACACGGGGCGATGCGTTATACCGCGAGACGGTTCAGGAAGTCAGTCAACGTAAGGTCGCATGTGGCCCGGAAAGGTAATCCAGCACCCGGAACAGAGTGGGTGCCAGACCACTGCAATGCGGGATTCCGGCGAGAATCGCCTGTTGATCCTCGACGCTATCGGGCTCGGCGCTGTGTTCAGCGCTCAGCCAACCGTTGGGGCGCGCCTGCAAAAGTGCCTCGATGCTGTGCAAGTCGCTCTGCAACAGGCATTGCAAGCCGATGGCCCGCTCCTGCCAGATAAAGCCCTGGTGATCGCAGGCCGCCGAGCGATAGAGCGGCAACGCGCCCTTGGGCAGATCGAAGCTTTCGCCGTGCCAATGAAAGGCCATCAGACGTTCCGGCAAGGCCAGCCCCAGAGGCGAGTCCTGGGCATTGGGGTACTTTTCCACAGGCCACCAGCCAATCTCCCGCGCTGCACTGGGGCGAACCTGCGCCCCCAGCGCCTGCGCCAGGAGCTGGCCACCCAGGCCGATGCCCAGCACGCGCTTGCCGGCAGACAGGGCCTTGCGCAACAGGCGTTTTTCCGCAGCCAGCCACGGAGTCTGGGCATCGTCGTGCACACTCATGGGCCCACCCAGAGCGATCAGCAGGTCGAAACTGTCGAGCCGCGGCAAACGTGCCTGGGCATACAGATGGCAGATGTGCACGGCGCTCGCCCGCTCCAGCAGCCACTGGTTGATCCGCCCCGGCCCGGAGGCAGGCGAATGTTGCAGGATCAGTACACGCATCAGACGGCCACTCCCTTGCGACAGTGCAATTGCGCCGTGCGCACCCGGGAAAAAGCCCGAGCCAGGCGCAGGAGCATCTCGTCGATATTGCCTTTGCTGACACTCAATGCCGGGGTAAAACGCAGGCAGTCCGGTTGCGGCGCGCTGAGCAGCAAGCCTTCATGCAAGGCGGCCTTGACCACCGCGTCGGCGGACTCATCCGCCAGGGTCATGCCCCAGAACAAACCCTGCCCCCGCACTTGGCCCTGGGCATACCGGCTCGCCAGGCAGGTCAGTTCCTGCCCCAGGTACTGGCCGTTACGGCGCGCCTGCTGAAGAAAGCCATGCTCCTGCAGGCTGTCCAGAACCGCCAGGCCGGCCGAGGTCATCAGCGCATTGCCATGGTGAGTGCCATCCAGCTCGCCCGCCTCGAAACAGCAGGCCTTGCCCCGTGCCAGCAACGCCGCCAGTGGCACGCCACCGCCGAGCCCCTTGCCCAGAGCGATGATGTCGGCACGCACGCCATACAGCTGTTCGGCCAGCAGGGTCCCGCAGCGGCCGATGCCAGTCTGGACCTCATCGAGAATCAGCAGGATGCCCAGTTCACGGCACAGGCGCTCGACACCCTTGAGGTAATGCTCGGTCGCCGGAATGACACCAGCCTCACTCTGGATCGGCTCCAGCATGATCGCCACGGTTTGCGCATCCACCGCCGCGTGCAAGGCCGGCAGATCGTTGAACGGCACCTGGCTGAAACCCGGCAGCCCGGGGCCGAAACGATTACCCGGAGCGTCGCTGCCAGCCGCCGACAACGCAGCAAAGCCACGCCCATGGCAGCTCTGGCTGGCAGTGATGATGCCAGCCGCGCCGCCACGATGCAGTTGCCCCCATTTACGCGCCAGCTTGATTGCGGCCTCGCAAGCTTCAGTGCCGCTGCTCAGCAGGTAGGCCTGGTCGCTGCCGGTGCTGCGGCACAGGCGATCGGCCAGCTTGAGCATGCCACGGTTGTAGAACCCGGAACCCGGGTTGATCAGCGACTGCGCCTGCTCGGCAAGCGCGGCGACCAGGACCGACGGGCTGTGGCCAAGACTGTTGGCGGCCCCGGCCTGGGTGAAGTCCAGGTAAGTACGGTCTTCACTGTCCCATAGCCAAGAGCCCTGGCCGCGCACGAAGACCGGTTGCGGACGCTGCACACTGGGCATCAGGCACTCGTTGGAAAAGGCCGGGGCCGAAGCGTTTGCATAGGGCTCGGCGGCCAGATCTTCCAGGCTCGGCACAGTGCGGCGCAGGTTGAACAGATTCATGCCCGCAGGCCCTCCAGCGGCAGCCCCAGCAGGCGCGCGGACCAGTCTTCAACCCGGCCAGTACGCATGCGCTTGATAGCGATATCACGCCAGCGCGAGGAAAGCGCCGGGCAATCAATGAGGGTTTTCAAGCCAGCATGCTCCAGAGGTTCCTGGAAAAAACAGCGCAGGGCCCAGGCCACAGTGAGGCCGGGGTAACTGCGCTGAATCAGTTCAAAAGGTTCATCCGCTTGTACGAAACCTGGCTTGAGGACCCGGTAAAACCAGCCGCAACGACCATTGTCCTGGGCCTGTTGCGGCAGATTGGCCAGGCCCCAGCGATGGCTCAGGCGATAGCAGGGCGAACGCGGCTGGCTGACCTGCAATAGCGCACCGCCCCAGCGAAACAGATCGCCCAGGCACACCTGTTCTTCGGTGAGGCCATGGGTGGACAGGTTTTCACCGAAGGCCGGCGCGCACCAGGCGAACTGTGGGTAACGTTTGCGCCAGTGGTCATAGTGTTCAGCGGGGTAATGATGCAAGGCGCGCTCGGGACCGGTGTGAAAGCGCGGATCGCCGTGCTCATCGCTGCCCAGGCCTTGTGGCCACAACCAGAGTCGGTTGGCAACCGGGTACTTGTCAGTGTCGCTGACCAGACCCTGGCCGAGATTTTTTGCCTTGCCTATGTAAACACCATCGACGCAAACGGTATTCATCGCCCTTCGTGGCCCTGTAAGCCTTGTGAATAGGCGCTAGACTAGGCCCCTCCGGGGCTTCGGGCCATTTCGTTTTTTAAGCTTTTTCGATAAGAAATACTTATGGATTTTAAGCAGCTGCGTTATTTCGTCGCGGTGTATGAAGAAGGTCATGTGGGACGTGCCGCCGAACGGCTGTCGATCTCGCAACCGGCGCTTTCCCAGCAGATTCGCCAGCTGGAACAGAACCTCGACGTCAGCCTGTTCGAGCGCAGCAGTAAACGCCTGTTGCCGACACTGGCGGCGCATACGCTGTACAACCACGCCCTGCCCCTGCTCGACGGCTTGCAACAGGCCCGCGAAGCCTTGCGCAACTTCAAGGGCCAGGCGCTGCGCACCTTGGCGATCGGCGTACTGCAAACCGTGCATACCAGCCTGGTGCCGCAGATGCTTGAGCGTGTACGCAAGGCCCAGCCCCATCTTGTGGTGCAGATCTATGAATTGACCGGCCTGGAGATCGAAAGGCGCCTGCTCAATGGCTCGCTGGATATCGGCATCAGCTACTTGCCGCCACGCCAGCCAGGTCTGCATGGGGTACCGCTGTACGAAGATGAACTGACTCTGGTCATCCCGGAGCAGCATCCGCTGCGCGAGTTCAAGAAGGTCTCCATGAGCCAGGCAGCAGAGTTGCCGATGCTGTTGTTGGGAGAGGAGTTCCAGATCCGCCAGATCTGGCAGGCTCAACTGGCCAATCTGGGGCGGCGCCCGCAGGTGCAGGCGGAGCTGAACAACATGGCCGGCATTCTCGACAGCCTGCCCCATACACGGCTGGCCACCGTGCTTCCCGGGCGCTCCCAACAGCAGCACAGCAACAAGGAACTGTTGTGGAAGCCGCTGAGCGAACCCAGGGTGCCGCTAAAGGTGGGGTTGGTCTGCCGGGATCTGCAGCGTCAACAGGGGACGCTGGAGCTGCTGCGCAGCTTGTTGGAAGACTCGATGAATGCGCAGGAACCGCGCCTGGGGGGAACTTCCGCCGTGGAGGTGCCGGGATAAGCCCGCCAAAATAAAAAACCCGGACAAAAGAAAACCCCGCCGAAGCGGGGCTTTGCAGACTGTTTCCCTGACATCCTTTTCACTCCACCATCCTGGCGGAATCCTACGTGTCCGTGTTGTTGCTTTGCGCTTCCTGCGCGACGTCCATGTGAAGTAGATTAGCTTCAGCCGTCATCTACCGATATGGACGATCAGCAGCACGTTATGTAAGAGATGACTTACAAACGCCCTTGCTGGTTAAAACTGCTCAGCCTGCAACAGGAACAGCGATTCGCTACCGGCCTTGACCGAGGCGCTAAGCGAGTGGATACGCGGCAGCAGGCGGGCGAAGTAGAACCGCGCCGTCCCCAGTTTGCTGGCATAGAAGTCGTCTTCCTGCTCCTTGCCCAACGCAGCCTTGGCCATCAGTGCCCACATGTAGGCGTAGGCGGTGTAGCCAAATACCTGCAGGTATTCCACCGAGGCTGCCCCGATTTCGTTGGGGTTGCTGGCGGACCGGTCCAATACCCAGGCGGTCAGCTCATCCAGATTGTCCAGCGCCGCGTTCAGCGGGCGGGTGAACTCCCTCCATTGCTCATCCGCCGTAGCGGTGAAATGGCGGATCTCGTCGGCGAACAGCTTATAGAACGCACCGCCGCTCCCGACGATCTTGCGTCCCACCAGATCCAGAGCCTGGATACCGTTGGTGCCCTCGTAGATCTGGGTAATCCGCACATCGCGCACCAGTTGTTCCTGGCCCCACTCACGGATATAGCCATGGCCGCCGAAGATCTGCTGGCCATGAACCGTGGTTTCCAGACCCAGGTCGGTCAGGAAAGCCTTGGCCACCGGGGTCAGCAATGCCACCAGGCTTTCTGCCCGCTTGCGGGTATCCGGATCTTCGCTGAACTTGGCGGTATCCAACTGCATCGCCACGTAGGTGGAAAATGCCCGGCCGCCTTCGTTTGCAGCCTTCATGGTCAGCAGCATGCGCCGCACATCCGGGTGCACAATGATCGGGTCGGCTACCTTGTCCTTGGCTTGCGGGCCGGTAGGCGAGCGGCTCTGCAGGCGATCACGGGCATATTCAATAGCGTTCTGGTAGGAACGCTCGCCAGTGGCCAGCCCCTGGATACCTACCCCCAAACGCTCGTAGTTCATCATGGTGAACATGGCCGCCAGGCCCTTGTTCGGTTCACCCACCAGGTAACCGATGGCCTGATCGAAGTTCATCACGCACGTGGCCGAAGCCTGGATGCCCATCTTGTGCTCGATCGAACCACAGGTCACCGGGTTGCGCTCGCCCAGGCTGCCATCGGCATTGACCATGAACTTGGGCACCAGGAACAGGGAAATACCCTTGGGACCAGCCGGCGCATCCGGCAGTTTGGCCAGCACCAGGTGAATGATGTTTTCCGTCAGGTCATGCTCACCACCGGTAATGAAGATCTTGGTTCCGCTGATGGCATAGGAACCGTCGGCCCGAGGCTCGGCCTTGGTGCGGATAATCCCCAGATCGGTACCGGCATGGGGCTCGGTCAGGCACATGGAGCCTGCCCAGACACCGGCATACATGTTCGGCAGGTAGGTGGCTTTCAGCTCTTCGCTGGCATGGGCGTTGATCGACAGGCAGGCCCCGGCAGTCAGCATCGGGTACAGGCCAAAGGCCAGGCTCGCGGAGTTGACCATTTCCTCGACCTGGGCGGACACCGCCTTGGGCATGCCCATGCCGCCGAACTCGGGATCGCCACCCACGCCGACCCAACCACCTTCGGCATAGGTCTGATAGGCCTGTGGGAAACCTTCAGGGGTGGTCACCACGGTGTTGTCCCAGTGGCAACCTTCCTCGTCGGCACCGCGACTCAGCGGAGCAATGCTTCTGGCGGTGACTTTGCCCGCTTCCTCCAGAATCGCCTCGACCGTCTCGACATCCACAGTCTCAGCCAGAGCCGGCAATTGGGCCCAGAGTTTGGCGACCTCGAAAACTTCATTGAGGACGAAGCGCATATCGCGCAAGGGCGCTTTGTAGTCAGCCATGGCAAACCTCGCAAGAACTAAAAAAGCGGGCCGAAACGAACCCATTTAGAAAACCAGAGTGTACCCGAACAACTTTTGCGACACATAGGGTCAACTAGTGACCTTTATGTAATTTTTAGTCACAGACATTCCCAAGCACGAAAAAACCCGCGGCAGCGGGCTTTATCCGTGCCGCCCTAGCAGTTACAAGGCGAACAGCTGCGCGGGAAGCTTCATCAGGCAATCACTGCCGGCCTCGATAGCCGCCCGATGAGCCCCCGTACGGGGCAGCAGGCGCTTGAAATAGAACTCGCAAGTGATCAGCTTGGCGGTGGCGAAGTCCTGGTCGCCCTGCCCGGCGTCCAGTTGCTGCTGTGCAACCAGAGCCATGCGCAACCAGAAATAGGCCAGGACGATGTAGCCGCTGTACATCAGGTAATCCAAGGCCGCGGCCCCCACTTCGTCGGGGTTGTTCATGGCTGCCATGCCGACCTTGGTGGTCAACTCGCCCCACTGACGGTTCAAGGCATCAAGTTGCGCGACATAAGCCTGGAGCTGCGGATGCTCGGCATGCGCGCCGCAGAACTTGTGCACAATCCGGGTAAAGCCCAGCAGCAGCTTGCCCTGGCTGCCCAGCACCTTGCGGCCCAGCAGGTCCAGGGCCTGGATGCCATTGGTACCTTCATAGATCGGCGCAATGCGGCAATCACGTACCAACTGCTCCATGCCCCATTCGCGAATAAACCCATGACCGCCGAACACCTGCATGCCGTGGTTGGTCACTTCCAGCCCGGTCTCGGTCATGAAGGCCTTGCAGATCGGGGTGAGGAACGCCAGGAGGTTCTCGGCGTCCTGGCGCTGTGCTTCATCGCGGCTCAGATGCGCCACATCCAGCAACTGGGCGGTGAAGTAGGCCAGGGCCCGGTTGCCTTCGTTGAACGCCTTCATGGTCAGCAGCATGCGCCGCACATCAGGGTGGACGATGATCGGGTCCGCCGCCTTGTCCGGAGACTTGGGGCCGGTCAGCGACCGCATCTGCAAACGATCGTTGGCGTATCTGATCGCCCCCTGGAAGCTGGTTTCACCCAGACACAGGCCCTGCATTCCGGTCCCCAGGCGGGCGTGGTTCATCATGGTGAACATGCAGTTCAGGCCTTTGTTGGCCTGACCAATCAGAAAGCCCCTGGCACCGTCGAAGTTCAGTACACAGGTCGCGGACGCCTTGATCCCCATCTTGTGCTCGATGGAGCCGCAGCTCACGCCATTGCGCTCGCCGGCCTCACCTGCCGCATCCGGCAGGAACTTGGGCACGATGAACAGCGAAATACCCTTGGTTCCGGCCGGCGCGTCCGGCAGCTTGGCCAACACCAGGTGAACGATGTTCTCGCTCATGTCGTGCTCGCCGGCGGAGATGAAGATCTTGCTCCCCGTCACCGCATAGCTGCCGTCTGCCTGGGGCACCGCGCGAGTCTTGATGATGCCAAGATCAGTGCCGCAATGGGCTTCGGTCAGGCACATGGTGCCGGTCCATTGCCCGGCGGTGAGCTTGCCCAGGTACAACTGCTTCTGTTCCGCGCTGCCATGGGCATGAATAGCCGACATGGCACCGTGGGTCAGGCCTGGGTACATGCCCCAGGAGGTGTTGCTGGAGCCCACCATCTCGCTGATCACCAGCCCCAGCGAGTGGGGCAGTCCCTGGCCGCCATAGGCCGGATCGGCGGCCAACCCGTGCCAGCCGCCTTCAACGTACTGGGCGAAGGCCTGCTTGAAGCCCTTGGGCGTGGTGACCACGCCGTTATCAAAGTGGCAACCTTCCTCGTCACCGGAACGGTTCAACGGGGCCAGGACGTTTTCGCAGAATTTCGCGCCTTCCTCGAGGATGGCACTGACCATGTCCGGGCTGGCGTCAGTGGCCCCCAACGCCGCGTAACTGGCATGAAAGTCGAAGACGTGATCGATCAGAAAGCGCATGTCGCGCAAGGGGGCTTGATACTCGGGCATGGTGGTTTCTCCGGCAGCAGATCAGACCAACCTACTGCCGCCGCCCTCAGCCTGCCAATGACTGTGCAGGCGCTGAATGCGCCATCATCACTCAACCCGCAGCTGTATCCATGCGCACCGCACCGCGGCGGTTCTGCCCGAATGCAATGACACAGTTACGCCCCGCCCCCTTGGCGCTGTAGAGCGCCTGGTCTGCAGCCTTGAGCACTTCCTCCGGAGTCCGGTGCTCTGCCAGCCGCTCGGCGACGCCGATACTGATGGTCACCGAGACACTGGACGCGGCAGCGACACCGCGACGCTGGCGACCCTGCTGGTCGTCCTGAGGGCGGTTGTCCTGATTACGCAGTTGAATGTTGTAGGTGGCGATGATCTCGCGAATCATCTCCAGATGCGGCATGCATTCGTCCATGGTCTTGCCGGCGAACACCACGGCAAACTCCTCGCCTCCGTAACGGTAGGCCCGGCCGCCCCCGGTGACTTTCGAGAGCTTGCTGGCCACCAGGCGCAACACCTGGTCGCCCACATCGTGCCCGTGGGTGTCATTGAATTTCTTGAAGTGATCGACGTCGGTCATCGCCAGCACATAGTTGCGCCCCAGGCGCTGCATGCGCTCGTTAAGCGCCCGGCGTCCCGGCAGGCCGGTCAGCTCGTCGCGGAACGCCATCTGGTAGGCCTCGTGGGCTACAGCAGCAGCGATCATCAGCATCACCTGGCTGCACATGATGTTCAGGGTGAAGGGCAGGATGAAGGTCTTGGGCAGCATCCAGAACAGCCCCAGGAGCCCCACCAGCTGCGCCGCGTGCAGCGGACGCGGGCTGCGCCAGTACTGGATCGCCAGCAGCAGGAAGGCTGCGAAGAACACTGGATACGACAACTGGATCAAACTCATCCAACTGCCATGCAGGGCCGGCCAGCGAATCTCCGCCAACCAGTTCAGCAGAGCCTGCGGGTAACTCTGCTCGAGCCCCAGAGCCACACTGCCGAAGGCCAGCAGCACGGCAAAACGCGCCACCATGTCCTGGAACAGGTGCGTGCGCTCCTGCCAGGCAGCGAACAGGCCGAACAACAGCGGCAGCAACAGGCAGCAGAGATGGAACACCACCGCCGCGTCTTCCCGGACCCTGCCGTTGTCCCGGTAGTAGTCGGTCTGGGTGTCCAGCAGGAAATAGGCGATGTACACAGTGACCATCAAAAACAGTTCGCGCTGGCGCCGATACACCGCGCAATACGCCCCGCCCAGCAACAGCACCAAGGTTGGCAGCACGTTGAACAGCGAGGTGAAGAAGACGTTGAGGTCCTTGACGTAGGCGGCCGCCAGCCCCGCAAGCAGAAGCAGTAAAGACGGTACAAAGTGACTGAAACGTACAGCGAAAGAACGCGGCAAGGGTAAAACTCCGACCCGGCTGATCAATGAATGGCATTGTGCCTTCATTTGTTGAAGTTAAGCACACGCGGTGTGATGGACATCACATTGCCATCTCTTTAACGGCAGGAAATCGCTTCTGCTTAGCGATTTAGTCGGGAATTTTCATGAAGGTTCTGCGGGCATAAAAAAACCGCTCGCCCCAAGGGGCGAACGGCTTTTCGAACCACTGCGGTCGGGCTTAGTAAGCCAGGCCGAAGTCTTCTTCCTTCATGTCCATCAGGTTGTTGGCACCCGAAAGCATGGTTGCAACGTGAGTGCGGGTACGCGGCAGGATGCGCTGGAAGTAGAAACGCGCGGTCTGCAGCTTGGCGGTGTAGAACGCCTCTTCGGTGGTGCCGGCTGCCAGCTTTTCAGCCGCCAGGCGTGCCATGTCGGCCCAGAAGTAGGCCAGGCAGGCATAACCGGAGTACATCAGGTAGTCCACGGAGGCCGCGCCGACTTCTTCGCGATCTTTCATGGCAGCCATACCGACCTTCATGGTCAGCTCGCCCCATTCTTTGTTCAGTGCAGCCAGGGGTGCGACGAATTCCTTGACGGCTTCGTTGCCTTCGTTGTTCTGGCAGAACTTGTGGACGATCTTGGTAAAGCCTTTCAGAGCCTCGCCCTGAGTCATCAGCACTTTACGGCCCAGCAGGTCGAGTGCCTGGATACCGGTGGTGCCTTCGTACAGCATCGAGATACGGCTGTCGCGAACGTTCTGCTCCATGCCCCACTCGGCGATGAAGCCGTGGCCGCCATAGATCTGCACACCGTGGTTGGCGGATTCAAAACCAACTTCAGTCATGAACGCCTTGGCGATTGGAGTCATGAACGCCAGCAGTGCGTCGGCTTTCTTCTTCTCTTCTTCATCCACACCGTACTTGACGATATCGACCTGCTTGGCAGTGAAGTAGACCATTGCCCGGTTGCCTTCGGCGAAGGCCTTCATGGTAAGCAGCATACGGCGCACGTCAGGGTGCACGATGATCGGGTCGGCAGCCTTGTCCGGCGCTTTCGGGCCAGTCAGGGAGCGCATTTGCAGGCGATCGCGAGCGTACTTCAGGCCGCCCTGGAAGCCGATTTCGGCATGGGCCAGGCCTTGCAGAGCGGTACCCAGGCGCGCGGTGTTCATAAAGGTGAACATGCAGTTCAGGCCTTTGTTCGCCGGGCCGATGAGGAAACCGGTGGCCGCGTCGAAGTTCATCACGCAGGTGGCGTTACCGTGGATCCCCATCTTGTGCTCCAGGGAACCACAGCTCACGGCGTTGCGCTGACCTACGCTGCCATCAGCGTTAGGCAGGAACTTGGGCACGATGAACAGCGAAATACCCTTGGTACCGGCCGGTGCGTCCGGCAGGCGGGCCAGAACGATGTGGACGATGTTGTCGGCCATATCGTGTTCACCGGCAGAGATGAAGATCTTGGTGCCAGTGACTTTGTAGGAACCATCGGCCTGAGGTTCGGCCTTGGTGCGCAGCATGCCCAGGTCGGTGCCGCAGTGCGGCTCGGTCAGGCACATGGTGCCGGTCCATTCGCCGGACACCAGCTTGGTCAGGTAGGCCTCTTGCTGCTCGGCAGTACCGTGTTCGGAAATGGTGTTCATCGCGCCATGGGACAGGCCTGGGTACATGCCCCACGACCAGTTGGCTTCGCCAACCATTTCACTGACCGCCAGGCCCAGGGATTCAGGCAGGCCCTGACCACCGTGCTCAACGTCGTGAGCCAGGCTTGGCCAGCCGCCTTCGACGAATTGCTTGTAGGCTTCCTTGAAGCCGGTGGGGGTCTTAACGCCGGATTCACTCCAGGTGCAACCTTCCAGGTCGCCCACACGGTTCAGCGGAGCCAGCACCTGCTCACAAAACTTGGCACCTTCCTCGAGAATGGCGTCAACCATGTCTGGAGTGGCGTCCTGGCAAGCCGGGAGGCTCTGATAATGCGCCTCATAGCCGAGCAGCTCGTCACGAACGAAGCGAATATCACGCAAGGGGGCCTTGTAGTCAGGCATAGCGATAAACCTCTGCTGATGTAACCGGGAATGAACAACCGCGTTGAGTTTTTATAGCGGTCAAACAGTTGTTTGAAACATACGTTTACGCCCAAATCTTGTCAAGCGTCGCGCCAATGCCTTTCGTCATCGAAACAAAATGCATACGCAGGCGAACACCCACGGCACTGCCATGAAGTGTAGAAGCCGACGCACCGGCAATCAGTCAGGGAAAGGAATCAGCGAGAGCCGCTATCAACAGAAAAGGCATGAAAAAGCCCGGTCTCTTTGGGAGGCCGGGCTTTTGCAGAGGGTAATCAGGCGTAGGTATCGATCAGGGTGCCGAGGACTTCATCCGAGGCCTTGGCGACATTGACGCCCAGTTCTGCCTGGATCTTGCCCATGGACATCTCCACCATGCTGCTGGCCAGATCCGATTCCTGGCTGCGATCCACAGCGCGCAGGCGGTCAACCTGGACATCCGACGACTGGCTGCCGGCAGAGCGTTCAACCGCATTGCTGGCAATCTGGCCGGCGGCTTGATCGACGCGATTCTGCCCGGTCTGGATAGCGTTCAGCCCGGCGTAGAAAGCGGTGTTCCCGGAGATTTGCATGGGAGAACTCGACCTTGAGAATGAGTGACAGGTGTCATTGAAGCAGACCCGTCAAGAAAACACCCGTCAAAAACACTAATGGCAATATGCCCTGCAATAGGCAAAATCTAGTCCAGCAGATCCAGTTGCAAATGCTCGGCCACCGCCTCGGCGCTGGCCGGCTTGAGTTTCGGCACCCTGCCCAGGCACGGGGCCGGCAAGCGCTCGGCCAGGGTTGCGAGGTTTTCCTCCAGACGAGAGGTCTTTGGATCGATGATATTGGCCACCCACCCCGCCAGTTGCAGGCCGTCCTGAGCGATGGCTTCGGCCGTCAGCAACGCATGATTGATGCAACCCAGACGCACGCCCACCACCAGGATCACCGGCAACCCCAGCGCCATGGCCAGATCCGACAGATTGTCCTGGTCTGCCAGGGGGACCCGCCAACCACCCGCGCCTTCGATCAGCGTGAAGTCCGCGCCCTTGGCCAGCAGATGGCGCATGGGCGTCAAGAGCGACTGCACGGTCAGCGCCACCCCGGCCTCTCGCGCTGCCAGATGAGGGGCGATGGCCGGTTCGAAGGCAACCGGATTCACTTCTGCATAGGCCAACGGCAACGAAGACTGCGCCTGCAATGCCAGGGCATCGGCGTTACGCAGGCCCTTGGCCGTCAGCTCGCAACCCGAAGCCACCGGCTTGCCCGCAGCAGTACTCAGGCCGGCCAGACGCGCCGCATGCAGCAAGCCGGCCGCAATGGTGGTTTTCCCCACATCGGTATCGGTACCCGTAATGAAGTAGGCAGGGCTCATAGCGGTTTCTCCAGCACGGCATAGACCACTTGATAAGTCGCCGGCAGGCCCTTGGCCTGTCGGAAACCCTCGTAGGCATCGATCAACCCGGCGATCCGCGCCCGTCCGGTCAAGCCGCCCGGGCGTCCGGGATTGAGGTTGTGCGCGCCCAGGGCTTTCAACTCATGGGTCAGGCTGCGCACATCCGGGTAATACAGGACATGGGGCGCCTTTTCCAGACTGCGCACTTGCAAGCCACTGGCTTCACACAGCTGTCGATAACGTTCGAACTCACGGAAGCGATTGACGTGAACCTGGCCATCGACCTGCGCCCAACTATCGCGCAGTTCCTGCAAAGTACCCACGCACAGGCTGGCAAAAGCCAGCACGCCGCCCGGCTTGAGCACCCGCATCGCTTCACTGAGCACGGCAGAGAAATCGTCGCACCACTGCACCGCCAGGCTAGAGAAGATCAATTGGCAACTGTCGCCTTGCAACGGCAGGCGTTCAGCATCCCCAGCGATGAAATGGTCCGCGCCACCCAAAGGCCGGGCGTGATTGAGCATGCCCTCGGCAATATCCAGGGCCAGCCCCTGGGCAGCACGGAAACGCTGCCCCAGCACCCGGCTGAAATGCCCGGTGCCGCAGCCCAGGTCCAGCCAGCACCGTGGCTCAAGGCCCGGGGGCAGACGGCTGAGCAATTGTTGCCCAACCGCACGCTGCAGCTCCGCGACACTGTCGTAGCTGGCCGCCGCGCGGGAGAACGAAGCCGCGACCTGGCGCTTGTCAGGCAGGCGACCGGGAAAGGCATTCAGAGAAAGATCAGTCATCACCGGACTCATGCAAGAAAGCCTGGATCGCTCCCGCCACTCCATGGGGGTCCTCCAGGAGAAATCCGTGGCTGGCGTGTTCAATCAGGCCAACTTCAATATCCGGCAGCAAGGCCAGCAATTCACCGGCCGCCTCGGCAGGCACCAGAGCATCGAGCCCGGCAAACAAGTGCAACTGCGGCCCGCGAAAGCCTTGCAAGGCTTCGCGGGTATCCAACTGCGCCAGCAACTCCAGCCCGGCCATCAGCACCGCCGGCGCCGTGGTCGGCGCGCCGCTCAGGAGCAACCGCGACAGGCCTCGCGTGTCCGCGGCGCCCTGGGCGCAGAGCAAGGCAAAACGCTTGAGGGTGGTTCGCGGATCGACCGCGCAGCCGGCCAGGAAGCCGTCGAAGATTTCCCCGGCCATGGCACTGGCCCATTGTTCATGGGCGACAAAACTGGGATTGCTGGCCAGGGTCAGCAGGCCGCAGCAGCGCTCACCACGGCGCGCCGCCAATTCCGAAGCCAGCATGCCGCCGAGGGACCAGCCACCCAGCCAGGCATTGTCCGGCACGGCGTCATCGAGTTCGTCCAGCCAGTCCTGCGGGTCGCTGGAGGTCAACTCCGGCAAGGGCTCGATCTCCACCCGCAAGTGTTCATCCAGCCCCTGCAAGGCCGCCGCCAGAGGTTCCAGCGGCGACACGCCCAAGCCCCAGCCCGGCAACAGAATCAGTCGATCACGCATGGCTCGGCTCCGCTTGCAGTTCTCTGAAACAGTCTGCCAACGCGCTTAACAATAGCTGCACCTGAGCCTCGCTGTGGGCCGCGGACAAGGTCACCCGCAGCCGCGCGCTGCCGGCCGGCACGGTAGGCGGGCGAATGGCGCTGACCATGATTCCCCGTTCACGCAGCATCTGCGACAGACGCACGGCCCGAGCACTGTCGCCCACCAGGATCGGCTGGATCGGGGTGAAACTGTCCATCAGCTGCAGGCCGATCTGCTCGGCGCCCTGGCGGAATTGACGGATCAAGGCCGCCAGGTGCTCGCGCCGCCAATGCTCGCTGCGCAGCAGCTCCAGGCTTTTCAGGGTGGCGCAGGCCAGGGCTGGCGGCTGACTGGTGGTGTAGATATAAGGCCGGGCAAACTGGATCAGGCTTTCGATCAGATCCTCGCTGCCGGCGACAAAGGCCCCGGCGGTGCCGAAAGCCTTGCCCAGGGTGCCCACCAGTACCGGCACCTCATCCAGCCCCAGGCCGAAATGCTCCACCAGCCCGCCGCCATTGGCCCCCAGCGGCCCGAAACCATGGGCATCGTCCACCATCAGCCAGGCGCCACGGGCCTTGGTTGCCCGAGCCAGGGCCGGCAGGTCGGCGACATCGCCATCCATGCTGAACACCCCATCGGTGACCACCAGGGTATTGCCGGTGGCCTTTTCCAGACGCTTGGCCAGGCTGTGCGCATCGTTGTGCAGATAACGGTTGAAGCGCGCGCCGGAAAGCAGCCCCGCATCGAGCAGCGACGCGTGGTTGAGACGATCCTCCAGCACCGTATCGCCCTGCCCCACTAGCGCCGTGACCGCCCCCAGGTTGGCCATGTAGCCGGTGGTAAACAACAGCGCCCGAGGGCGGCCAGTGAGTTCGGCCAGCGCCTCTTCCAGGGCGTGATGGGGCGTGCTGTGGCCGATCACCAGATGGGAAGCACCACCGCCCACGCCCCAGCGGCTGGCACCGGAGCGCCAGGCTTCGATCACTTGCGGATGGTTGGCTAGGCCCAGGTAGTCGTTGTTACAAAAGGCCAGCAATGGCTGACCGTCGACCACCACTTGCGGCCCCTGGGGGCTCTGCAGCAGCGGGCGCTGGCGATAAAGGTGTTCGGCACGGCGGGCAGCAAGGCGCGCGGCGAGATCAAAAGACATGCAGGCCTCGATGTTGGCTTACGGACAGTTCTTCGCCAGGAGCTGGCTTGCCGGCGAAGCAGGCGACGCGAAATCCCTGAGGCTCGCGAGATTCGCCGGCAAACCGGCTCCTACGGCAGAAGGTCAGACGGCGGCGTTGTAGAACTGCTCGCTGCTTTTCTGCTCCACCAGGGCCTGTTCGATGGCGGCCTGGTGCACCTCGTCGGCGTGTTCTTCGCGGGCTTCGGGCTGGATGCCCAGGCGCGCGAACAGCTGCATGTCCTTGTCGGCCTGCGGGTTGGCGGTGGTCAGCAACTTGTCGCCGTAGAAAATCGAGTTGGCGCCGGCGAAGAACGCCAGGGCCTGCATCTGCTCGTTCATCGCCTCACGGCCAGCCGATAGCCGCACATGGGATTGGGGCATGAGAATCCGCGCCACCGCAAGCATGCGGATAAAGTCGAAGGGGTCTACCTCTTCGGCATTTTCCAGCGGCGTACCCGCCACCTTCACCAGCATGTTGATCGGCACCGACTCCGGATGCTCCGGCAGGTTGGCCAGCTGGATCAGCAGGCCGGCGCGGTCATCCAGGGATTCGCCCATGCCGAGAATGCCGCCGGAACAGATCTTCATGCCCGCGTCACGCACATAGGCCAGGGTCTGCAGGCGCTCGCTGTAGGTGCGGGTGGTGATGATGTTGCCGTAGAACTCCGGCGAGGTATCGAGGTTGTGGTTGTAGTAGTCCAGGCCGGCCTTGGCCAGCGCCTCGGTCTGGTCCTGATCGAGACGGCCCAGGGTCATGCAGGTTTCCAGGCCCATGGCCTTCACGCCTTTGACCATCTCCAGCACATAGGGCATGTCCTTGGCCGAAGGGTGCTTCCAGGCCGCGCCCATGCAGAAACGAGTAGAACCGATGGCCTTGGCCCGGGCGGCCTCTTCCAGGACCTTCTGCACCTCAAGGAGCTTTTCCTTTTCCAGGCCGGTGTTGTAGTGACCGGACTGCGGACAATATTTGCAATCTTCCGGGCAGGCGCCGGTCTTGATCGACAGCAGCGTGGAAACCTGGACCCGATTGGCGTCGAAATGCGCGCGGTGCACCGTCTGCGCCTGGAACAGCAAGTCATTGAAGGGCTGGACGAACAAGGCTTTGACTTCAGCCAAAGTCCAGTCATGACGCAGGGTGGCGGTGGTGCTGGCGCTCATGGGCGATTCCTTGATTATGCTTGGCAAGCGGCGCAGGACAGGAAAGCCCACAGCCGCGACACGGATGTTCGGCATATTTAAGGAAGAGCCATGCACTGTCAACCCAGGTACAAAGGACCGGTTTACATCTGGCTAAAAAACAATCAAACATGTTTATTGTGTGACGAACCCAGCGATTCGGCCCTGGCCCTGTGTGCTCCCTGCCTGGACGAGTTGCCCTGGCTCGGCGCCCAGTGTTCAGTCTGCGCCCTGCCCCTGCCTGGGCCCGGCCTCACCTGTGGCCAGTGCCTGCAAGAGCCGCCGGCGTTTCAGCGGGTGATCGCACCCTGGCGCTACGATTTCCCGGTGGACAGCCTGATCAGCCGTTTCAAGCACCATGAAAAATGGCCTTTTGGCCGGCTGATGGCCGAACTTCTCGGCCAGTTCCTCCACTATCGCTTCGATGAAGGCCTGCCACGGCCTGATTCCCTGCTGCCGGTGCCACTGTCCCGCAGGCGGCTGCGCCAGCGCGGCTTCAATCAGGCAGGCATGCTGGCCCAGTGGCTGGGCGCTTCGTTGCAATTGGTGGTGCAACCCAAGCTCCTCCTGCGCACCCAAGACACCCCCGCCCAGCAGGGCCTGGACGCCCGGGCCCGCCAACGCAACCTGCGCCAGGCCTTCGCCCTTGCAGATCAGGCCCAGGTTGCAGGACGACACCTGGCCCTGGTGGACGATGTCCTGACCACCGGCGCCACCGCCCAGGCGCTAGCCCGTTTGCTGATCAACGCCGGTGCCCGTCGGGTGGATATCTACTGCCTGGCCAGGACCCCAAGCCCCGGCACCGGCGACTGACTTGACTCTCGTCGCCCAAGCCGCAAACTCCCAGTCCACCCCCAGTGATCAAAGCGCCCCCCGCCATGTCCTTGCCCACTCTGTTGACCCAGCACATCGTCCGCCGCCCGCAACGCATTGCCTTGCTGCAACACATCGCCGAACAAGGCTCCATCACCCGCGCGGCAAAAAGCGCCGGCCTGAGCTACAAGGCAGCCTGGGATGCCATCGACGAACTGAACAACCTGGCCCAGAGCCCGCTGGTGGAGCGCAGCGTCGGCGGCAAGGGCGGCGGCGGCGCCAAGCTGTCCGCCGAGGGCGAACGAGTGCTGCGTCTTTACCAGCGCCTGCAAGCTCTGCAGGCCCAGGTACTGGAAGCGGCGGAAGACACCAGCGACCTCGACTTGCTCAGCCGCCTGATGCTGCGCACCAGCGCGCGCAATCAGTTGCATGGCAAGGTCCGGGCTGTAGAAAGCCAGGGCTGCAACGACCTGATCGTCCTGGAGCTGCCCGAGGGCCTGCAACTCCAGGCGCAGATCACCCACGACAGCACCCTGCGCCTGGAACTGCTGCCGGGGACCGAAGTGGTGGCACTGATCAAGGCTGGCTGGCTGGACGTACAAGCCGCGGGCGCCCAAGTAACAACTGGACACAATTGCCTGAGGGGCACGATCGAGCAGATTCTCGACGCCGAGGACGGCCCCTGCGAGGTGCGAATTGCCCTGCCCAATGGTCAGACGTTGTGCGCCCTGGCCGAGCCGTTGCTGCTCAAGACCCTGAAGTTGAAGGAATCCTCGACCGTCCAGGTGCAGTTCCCACCGTCCCACGTGCTGATCGGAACCCCGCTCTGACCAAGGCTCCACCGCCATTTCACTGCAACATATTCGTCATGGGGGCTCATTAAGGTGGCTGCAAAAACCTGCAGGGAGCCTGATATGAGCCTGTTACTAGAAGAAGACCAACCCACCGACCTGGAACAGATGGTCGGCCTCAGCCGCCGCGGTTTCATCGGTGCCGGCGCCCTGTGCGGTGCAGCGCTGTTCCTGGGCGGCAACCTGTTGAGCCGCAGCGCCCTGGCCGCCAGCGTCAGCGCCGGCACCAGCCAGTTGCTGGGCTTTGCCGGCATCCCTGCCGCCACCAGCGACAGCATCACCTTGCCACCTGGCTACAAGTCCTCGGTACTGATCAGTTGGGGCCAGCCCCTGGCCAAGAACGGCCCGGCCTTCGACCCCAGCGGCAATGGCACCGCCCGGGCCCAGGAAGTGCAGTTTGGCGACAACAACGACGGCATGAGCCTGTTCGCCTTCCCGGACGACCGCCACCGCGCGCTGATGGCCATCAATAACGAATACACCAACTACCGCTACCTCTACCCCCATGGCGGCTTGCCGCAATCCGCCGAAGACGTGCGCAAGGCCCAGGCCAGCGAAGGCGTGTCGGTGATTGAAGTGCAGCGCAAGAATGGCCAGTGGCAGTTCGTCCAGGGCTCACGCTACAACCGACGGATCCATGGCAACACGCCGATCCGCCTGAGTGGCCCCGCAGCCGGTCACGATCTGCTCAAGACCAGTGCCGACCCCAAGGGCAAGAAAGTCCTCGGCACCTTCCAGAACTGTGCCAACGGCAAGACCCCATGGGGCACCTACCTGACCTGCGAAGAGAACTTCACCGACTGCTTCGGCAGCAGCAACGCCGAGCAGAAATTCGACGCCGCGCAGAAGCGCTACGGCGCCGTGGTGGCTAGCAAGGAGATCAACTGGCACCTGCACGATCCGCGGTTCGACCTGGCGAAGAACCCCAACGAACTCAACCGTCACGGCTGGGTGGTGGAAATCGATCCGTTCGACCCGCAATCGACCCCGGTCAAGCGCACCGCCCTGGGTCGCTTCAAGCACGAAAACGCCGCCCTGGCCGAAACCCGCGACGGCCGCGCCGTGGTCTACATGGGCGACGACGAGCGTGGCGAATTCATCTACAAGTTCATCAGCCGCGACAAGATCAACCACCGCAACCCCAAGGCCAACCGCGACCTGCTGGACCACGGCACCCTTTACGTGGCGCGCTTCGATGCCGGCGACGGCAACCCGGACCACCCCAAGGGCCAGGGCCAGTGGATCGAGCTGACCCACGGCAAGAACGGCATCGACGCCAGCAGCGGCTTCGCCGACCAGGCCCAGGTGCTGATCCAGGCTCGCCTGGCCGCCAGCGTGGTCCAGGCCACGCGCATGGACCGCCCGGAATGGATAGTGGTCAGCCCCAAGGACGGCCAGGTCTATTGCACCCTGACCAACAACTCCAAGCGTGGCGAGGACGGCCAGCCGGTAGGCGGCCCCAACCCGCGGGAGAAGAACGTCTACGGGCAGATCCTGCGCTGGCGCACCGGCGGCGACGATCATGGTGCCATGAGTTTTTCCTGGGACCTGTTCGTAGTGGCCGGCAACCCGGGGGTGCACGCCGGCCAACCCAAGGGTGGGTCGTCCAACATCACCCCGCAGAACATGTTCAACAGCCCCGACGGGCTGGGTTTCGACAAGGCCGGGCGCCTGTGGATCCTCACCGACGGCGACTACAGCAACAGCGGCGACTTCGCCGGCATGGGCAACAACCAGATGCTCTGCGCCGACCCGGACAGCGGTGAGATCCGCCGTTTCATGGTCGGGCCGGTGGGTTGCGAAGTCACCGGCATCGCCTTCGCCCCGGACCAGAAGACCCTGTTCGTGGGTATCCAGCACCCTGGGGAAAACGGCGGTTCGACCTTCCCCGAACACCTGCCCAACGGCAAGCCACGCTCCTCGGTCATGGCCATCACCCGGGAAGACGGCGGCGTCATCGGCGCCTGACCCCGCCTCGCGCCCGGCCGGCTTCTGCACCCGCAGGAACCGGCTGGGCGGCGAACCCGACGCACGGCCGAACCACCGGCAAACCCTCCCCCGCTGGCTCCCCGTCTGCGTTACCATGCTTGGCCGGACGCGGCAGCCTGCTGCGCGCAGGAGTAAGCATGTCGCACCCGTTTGAAACACTGACCCCCGATCTGGTCCTGGACGCCGTTGAAAGCATCGGCTTTCTCAGCGACGCCCGCGTGCTGGCGCTCAACAGCTACGAAAATCGCGTCTATCAAGTCGGCATCGACGAAAGCGAGCCACTGATCGCCAAGTTCTACCGGCCCCAGCGCTGGACCAACGAAGCGATCCTGGAAGAACACCGCTTCACCTTCGAACTCGCCGAATGCGACGTGCCGGTGGTGGCGCCGATCATTCACGACGGCGCCAGCCTGTTCGAACACGCGGGCTTTCGTTTCGCCCTGTTTCCCCGCCGCGGCGGGCGTGCCCCGGAGCCAGGCAACCTGGACCAGCTCTACCGTCTCGGCCAGTTGCTGGGCCGCCTGCACGCGGTGGGTGCCACCCGCCCGTTCGAACACCGCGAAGCCCTGGGGGTGAAGAACTTCGGTCACGATTCCCTGGCAACCCTGCTGCAGGGCAACTTCATCCCCAAGAGCCTGCTGCCAGCCTACGAGTCGGTGGCCCGGGACCTGCTCAAGCGGGTGGAAGAGGTCTACCAGGCCACGCCACACCAGAACATCCGGATGCACGGCGACTGCCACCCCGGCAACATGATGTGCCGCGACGAGATGTTCCATATCGTCGACCTGGATGACTGCCGCATGGGCCCGGCGGTGCAGGACCTGTGGATGATGCTCGCCGGCGACCGCCAGGAATGCCTGGGCCAGTTGTCCGAGTTGATGGATGGCTACAGCGAGTTCCATGATTTCGACCCGCGGGAGCTGGCCCTGATCGAACCACTGCGAGCCTTGCGCCTGATGCACTACAGCGCCTGGCTGGCACGACGCTGGGACGACCCGGCGTTCCCCCACAGTTTCCCCTGGTTCGGCAGCGAGCGTTATTGGGGCGATCAGGTGCTGGCCTTGCGCGAACAGCTGGCGGCCCTCAACGAAGAACCCCTCAAGCTGTTCTGACCCGGCCTGCAGGAGCCGGCTTGCCAGCGAAGGGGACCCGAGAAATCGCCTTCGCCGACAAGCCGGTACCCACACAAGGGCGCCAGCCGTAGGAGCTGGCTTGCCAGCGAAAGGGCCCGAGAGATTGCCCTCGTCGGCAAGCCGGCGTCCACAGTGGGCAGCGGGGTAAAAGTCAGGACAGGTCTAGACAATTGTCCTTACAATTGCGGCTTTGTTAGCTGCCTAAGCAAGGATTCTGCATGCAAGCCGCCAACCCGCGCCGCGGGTACATCCTGGGTCTGACCGCCTACATCATCTGGGGTCTGTTCCCGCTCTATTTCAAAGCTATCGCCAGCGTTCCCGCGGTCGAGATCATCATCCACCGGGTGCTCTGGTCGGCGCTGTTCGGCGCCCTGCTGCTGATGGTGTGGAAGCACCCCGGCTGGTGGCGCGAACTGCGGGACAACCCCAGGCGCCTGGCGATCCTGGCCCTGAGCGGCACCCTGATCGCCGCCAACTGGCTGACCTACGTCTGGTCGGTAAACAACGGGCGCATGCTCGAAGCCAGCCTGGGCTACTACATCAACCCACTGGTCAATGTGCTGCTGGGCATGCTGATTCTTGGCGAACGCCTGCGGCGCATGCAGTGGCTGGCGGTGATCCTGGCGGCGGTGGGCGTGGCCCAGCAAGTGTGGCAGGTAGGCAGCCTGCCCTGGGTCTCGCTGATGCTGGCGCTGAGCTTCGGCTTCTACGGGCTGATCCGCAAGCAGGCGCCGGTCAAGGCCCTGCCCGGCCTGGTGGTGGAAACCTGGATGCTGGTGCCCATCGCTCTGGGTTGGCTGCTGCTGCACCCCGATGCCAGCAGTGCCCATGCCGAGTTCTGGAGCAGTTCCCAGGCCTGGTGGCTGGTGGCCGCCGGCCCGGTGACCCTGGTACCTCTGGTGTGCTTCAACGCTGCCGCACGGGACCTGCCCTATACCACCCTGGGTTTCCTCCAGTACCTGGCTCCCACCCTGGTGCTGCTGCAGGCCGTGCTGCTGTTCGACGAGCACCTGTCCTCCAGCACCCTGCTGGCCTTCATGTTTATCTGGGCCGGCCTGGCGGTATACAGCGTGGATGCCTGGCTCAGCCTACGCGGGCGTCGCTGATCAATAAACGTACAAAGCCCTGCAGACCACGTTTTTCGTGGCTTGCAGCGGTTCTTCCCAAGGTTATCCACAACCTGATCCCCGCCCTTTGTGCACAAGCCCTTGAAACTGCTGGTTTTTTGATCAACTGGAGCAACGCCGTGCTGGCTCTGGGCCAGGGCCTGGTCTCTACAGGTTATCCACAGGCACATGCACGGTTTACTGGGATAACCCTCACAAGGCTCAGGGCTCGCTGCGCAGGACCAATTCCACCATCAAGTCGTCCGCCAGGGTTTCCAGGCGCGCCTGCAGCACTTCCAGGGACAGGGTCAGGGGCACCGCAAGGATCGCCTCGGCGTGGAACAGCGGCTCGCTGCTCATGGGCGCTGGGCGCACCTCGGTCACCAAGCGCTCCAGGTTCACCCCCTGCTCGGCCAGCAGCCGGGTGATGTCGCGCACGATTCCCGGGCGGTCGTTGCCCACCAGTTCCATGGCGATGGGTTTCCAGGTGCAGGACTGCTCCACGCCGCTTTCGGCGATCAACACGCGAATGCCCTGGGCCGACAAGCCTTGCAGGGCATCCACCAGTTCATCGTAGGCTTCGGCCGGCACTGCCACCCGCAGGATCCCGGCGAACTGCCCCGCCATGCGTGACAGGCGGCTTTCCAGCCAGTTGCCGCCATGCTCGGCGATGCACTGGGCAATGCGCTCGACCTGGCCGGCCTTGTCCGGGGCGAATACCGTGAGAACGAGATGGTCCATGGCGCAGCCCTCTTTGAGCAATGAAAGATCCAGTATAGGCAGCCTCATTCCCCGCGCCTTCCAGCCCATACAGCAGCAGCTTGCGCAGGAGTTGGCTTGCCAGCGAATGCGCCCGCAAGGCCGACGCAAACCCCGAAGGCCCATTCGCCGGCAAGCCGGCCCCTACGAGGGGGCGCAAGGCAAAACACAAATCGTGTACAACTTTTTGTATTTATATGGAACAATCCACCAGCTTTTTGAGAACATCGCATTCCCCTGCGTGACCGCACTGCACTTTAAAGTCGCGGAACGACGCTTTTAGTCTAATTTTCACAACCGCAGTTCATCATGTAGTATGCCGCAGCGCGCACTACATAACGTTGGAACGATGTCCGCCAAGGCCTGATCGCAACCCCCGCAACAGCCCGTCAGCAAGGCTCCGCCGTTGATTGGAAGGACCCAGCCGCCAGCGATGGCATGTACTGGAGAACAGGGTTGTGCTTTAAATGGCCGCCGGCTTCATTGTTAATTTGAAGAGCTGAAAAGCGAAATAGCTGAGCAGAGTGAGGCAAGCAATGACTGAGCACGTTCAAGTCGGTGGCCTGCAGGTCGCCAGAGTCCTGTTCGACTTCGTGAACAACGAAGCCATTCCCGGTACCGGCCTCACCGCCGACTCGTTCTGGGCCGGTGCAGACAAGGTCATTCACGACCTGGCGCCGAAGAACAAAGCCCTACTCGCCAAACGCGATGACTTCCAGGCACGTATCGATGCCTGGCACCAGTCCCGTGCCGGCCAGGCGCATGACGCTGTGGCTTATAAAGCCTTCTTGCAAGACATCGGTTACCTGCTGCCAGAAGCGGCGGATTTCCAGGCCACGACGCAAAACGTCGATGAAGAGATCGCCCACATGGCCGGCCCGCAGCTGGTGGTGCCGGTGATGAATGCGCGCTTCGCCCTCAACGCTTCCAACGCTCGCTGGGGCTCGCTGTACGACGCCCTGTACGGCACCGATGCCATCAGCGAAGCCGATGGTGCGGAAAAAGGCAAAGGCTACAACAAGGTCCGCGGCGACAAGGTCATCGCCTTCGCCCGCGCCTTCCTCGATGAATCCGCGCCGCTGACTGCCGGCTCCCACGTGGACTCGGTGAGCTACAAGATCGTCGGCGGCAAGCTGGTGGTCGGCCTCAAGGGCGGCAGCAACAGCGGCCTGCGCAACGACGCGCAACTGATCGGCTACCAGGGCGACGCTGCGGCCCCTACCGCGATCCTGCTCAAGCACAACGGCCTGCACTTCGAGATCCAGATCGACGCCACAAGCCCGGTCGGCCAGACCGACGCCGCCGGGGTCAAGGACCTGCTGATGGAAGCGGCCCTGACCACCATCATGGACTGCGAAGACTCGGTCGCCGCAGTGGATGCCGACGACAAGGTGGTGATCTACCGCAACTGGCTCGGCCTGATGAAGGGCGACCTGGCGGAAGAAGTTTCCAAGGGCGGCAAGTCCTTCACCCGCACCATGAACGCCGACCGCGAATACACCGGGGTCAATGGCGAGCCGGTGAAACTGCACGGTCGTTCGCTGCTGTTCGTGCGCAACGTCGGCCACCTGATGACCATCGATGCGATCCTCGACAAGGATGGCAACGAAGTGCCGGAAGGCATCCTCGACGGCCTGGTCACCAGCCTGGCGTCGATCCACAACCTCAACGGCAACACGTCGCGCAAGAACAGCCGCACCGGCTCGATGTACATCGTCAAGCCGAAGATGCACGGCCCTGAAGAAGCGGCGTTCACCAACGAGCTGTTCGGCCGCATCGAAGAGGTGCTGAACCTGCCGCGCAACACCCTGAAAGTCGGGATCATGGACGAGGAGCGCCGCACCACGGTCAACCTCAAGGCCTGCATCAAGGCGGCCAGCGAGCGCGTGGTGTTCATCAACACCGGCTTCCTCGACCGCACCGGCGACGAAATCCACACCTCCATGGAGGCCGGCGCCATGGTGCGCAAGGCCGACATGAAGGCCGAGAAATGGATCGGCGCCTACGAGAACTGGAACGTCGATATCGGCCTGAGCACCGGCCTGCAAGGTCGCGCGCAAATCGGCAAGGGCATGTGGGCGATGCCGGACCTGATGGCAGCGATGCTCGAACAGAAAATCGCTCACCCACTGGCCGGTGCCAACACTGCCTGGGTTCCATCCCCGACCGCCGCTGCGCTGCACGCGCTGCACTATCACAAGGTCGACGTATTCGCCCGCCAGGCCGAACTGGCCAAGCGTGCCCGCGCCTCGGTGGATGACATCCTGACCATCCCGCTGGCGGTCAACCCGAGCTGGACGCCGGAGCAGATCAAGAACGAACTGGACAACAACGCCCAGGGCATTCTCGGTTACGTGGTGCGCTGGATCGACCAGGGCGTGGGCTGTTCGAAAGTGCCGGACATCAATGACGTCGGCCTGATGGAAGACCGCGCCACCCTGCGTATCTCCAGCCAGCACATCGCCAACTGGCTGCGCCACGGCGTGGTCACCCAGGAGCAGGTGCTCGAAAGCCTCAAGCGCATGGCTCCGGTGGTTGACCGGCAGAACGCCAGCGACCCGCTGTACCGCCCCCTGGCACCGGACTTCGACAGCAACATCGCCTTCCAGGCCGCCCTGGAACTGGTGATCGAAGGCACCAAGCAGCCAAACGGCTACACCGAGCCGGTCCTGCACCGCCGGCGTCGCGAGTTCAAGGCCAAGAACGGTCTGTAAGCCCGCGTAACCAGCAGTAATTAAAAAAGCCCCGGTCGCAAGGCCGGGGCTTTTTTTCGCCTGTGTGGCAAGGGATCGGCTAGAGCACCACGCCCAGCTCGTGCTTGACCAGGGCCAGCAGCTTGGTGGTGTCGATCGGCTTGAGCAGGAAGTCCACCACGCTCAGGTGCATGGCGGCGATGGCATCGCGGACATCGGCGTCGCCGGAAATGATGATGATCGGCAGCGCCGCCCGCTCCGATTCACGCACCTGGCGGATCAGGTCCAGGCCATTGCAGGGCGCCATGCGCAGATCGGTGATCAACAGGCCGATGGATTTATTCGATTCAAGCAACTCAAGTGCGGCCTTGCCACTGGCCGCCGTGATGCAACGGATGCCATCCAGGCCAAGAATCTCCGCAAGCAGCTCCCGTGCATCCTTGTCGTCATCGGCGATCAGCACCCGCTGGGGCGGCAGATCCGGTTCCAGCATGACCGCACTCAGGGCCTCGCGCTCGGCGTCACTCAAAATATCGTGGTCGGGCATACATTTCTCTACATGAACAGATCAATCCCCTAGCACAGTGGTCAGACATCGCTAAGCAGGCCTCCAATGTGCACTTCGTCGGAAAAATTGCCAAGAGTCTTGATCAGAGCTTTTTCGCATTGATTGCCGACGCTTCAAAGCCAAATGTCCGGCCCCTGGGGCGCTACCTAGACTTACGTCCAATGGGCACCCCAGACGTTGCAGCCGACCATGCCGTGATCCGACCACAACAAATCCAAAAAGACTGCGGTAATCGTTATGAGTAAAGCGGACGCCTTCACCCAGGCCGGGAAGACCGCGGTGTTGCAGAACATCCAGGGGACCGTGCAGTTCCTACAACGGTTCCCGCCGTTCAACCAGATGGAGCAGCTGCATCTGGCCTACCTGGTAGAACAATGCCAACTGCGCTTCTACGGCCCCGGCGACAGCATCATCAAGCCGGCCGACGGCCCGGTTGAGCACTTCTATATCGTCAAGCAGGGCCGCGTGGTGGGCGAACGCACACACGCCGCCAAGGGCAGCACCGAGACCACCTTCGAAATCACTTCCGGCGAGTGTTTCCCCCTGGCCGCGCTGCTGGGCGAGCGCGCGACCCGCACCGAGCATCGCGCCGCCGAAGATACGTTCTGCCTGCAACTGAACAAGGGCGCTTTCATCAAGCTGTTCGCACTGTCCGCGGAGTTTCGCGACTTCGCCCTGCGTGGAGTCAGCAGCCTGCTGGACCAGGTCAACCAGCAAGTCAAACACAAAGCCGTGGAAACCCTCGGCACCCAGTATTCCCTGAACACCCGCCTGGGCGAGCTGGCCATGCGTCATCCGGTGGCCTGCTCACCGCAGACGCCGCTGCGCGAAGCCGTGGCGCTGATGCATGAGCAGCAGGTAGGCAGCATCGTGGTGGTGGACGAACGCAAGGCCCCGCTGGGGATCTTCACCCTGCGCGACCTGCGCCAGGTGGTGGCCGACGGCACCCAGGACCTCAACCAGCCCATCGAACAGCACATGACCCAGGCGCCGTTCTTCCTCAGCCCGGACCACAGCGCCTTCGACGCCGCCATCGCCATGACCGAGCGGCATATCGCCCACGTCTGCCTGGTGAAAGAACAGCGCCTGTGCGGCGTGGTTTCCGAGCGCGATCTGTTTTCCCTGCAGCGAGTCGACCTGGTGCACCTGGCGCGGACCATCCGCAACGCGCCCCGGGTCGAACACCTGGTGGCGCTGCGGGGCGAGATTGGCCAATTGGTGGAGCGCATGCTGGCCCACGGCGCCTCCTCGACCCAGATCACCCACATCATCACCCTGCTCAACGATCACACCGTGTGCCGGGTCATCGAACTGACCCTGGCCGACAAGGGCGACCCCGGCGTGCCTTTCAGCTGGCTGTGCTTTGGCAGTGAAGGCCGACGCGAACAGACCCTGCACACCGACCAGGACAACGGCATCCTGTTCGAGGCCCGGGACGCGGCCCACGCGGCAGAAATCCGCGGCAAGCTGCTACCCATCGCCCAGCAGATCAACCAGAGCCTGGCCATGTGCGGTTTCACCCTGTGCAAGGGCAACATCATGGCCGGCAACCCCGAGTTGTGCCTGTCCCGTGCTGAATGGGCCCGGCGCTTCGCGGCCTTCATCCGTGAGGCCACCCCGGAAAACCTGCTGGGTTCGAGCATCTATTTCGACCTGCGGGTGGTCTGGGGCGATGAACAGAGCGCCGAACAACTGCGTCGGGGCATCCTCGACCAGGTGGCGGACAACCGTCTGTTCCAACGCATGATGGCGGAAAACGCCCTGCGCCAGCGCCCGCCCGTGGGGCGTTTTCGCGAGTTCGTGCTGGCCAGGAAAAATGGCGAAAAGGCCACCCTGGACCTCAAGGTCCAGGGCCTCACCCCCTTCGTCGACGGTGCCCGTCTACTGGCCCTGGCCAACGGCATCGGCGCGATCAATACCCTGGAGCGCCTGCGCCAGCTGGTGTCCAAACAAGTGATCGAGCCCCTGGACGGCGCCGCCTATGAAGAGGCCTATCACTTCATCCAGCAGACCCGCATGCAGCAGCACCAGCGCCAGACCCGGGAGAACCAGCCCTATTCCAACCGGGTCGACCCGGACAGCCTGAACCACCTGGACCGGCGCATCCTGCGTGAATCCCTGCGCCAGGCCCAGCGCCTGCAAAGCAGCCTGGCCTTGCGGTACCAGCTATGAGCCTGTTTGCCTGGTTCCGCCCCGCAGTCAGCCTGCTGAGCGCCGAGCAGCAACAGCGTCGCGATCGGCTACCGGCCTTCACCGAGCTGAATGAAAGCAGCCTACGAGAGCAGCGCTGGGTAGTGGTGGACGTGGAAACCACCGGCCTCAACCTCAACCGCGACCAGGTGCTGTCCATTGGCGCGGTGGTGATCGAAGACGGTGCCATCGACTTCAGCCAGCAGTTCGAGCGCACCCTGCAACGCGAGGGCCACAAGCTCAGCCCCAGCGTACTGATCCACGGCCTGGGGCCCAGCGCCATCGCTGCCGGCTGTGATCCGGTGGAGGCCCTGCTGGATTTCATGGAGTTCGTCGGCGACAGCCCGCTGCTGGCCTTTCATGCCCCGTTCGACCAGCACATGCTCGGCCGGGCGCTGAAGGACAGCCTGGGCTACCGCCTGCAACACAGCTTCCTCGATGTGGCGGACATGGCGCCGCTGCTGTGTCCCCAGGCCCAGATCCGCCAAGCCGGGCTGGACGACTGGGTGCGCTGGTTCAACCTGCAAGTGGTGGAGCGGCATAACGCGGCGGCCGATGCCCTGGCCACCGCGGAGCTGGCGCTGATCCTGTTCAACCGCGCCCGCCAGCAGCAGATCCACAGCCCGCTGAACCTGCAACAGCGCCTGGGCCAGTGGAAACGCCGGCAGCAGGCACCTTCGTTCTGAGCCACCACATTGTGGCGAAGGAGCTTGCTCCCGCTTGGCCGCGCAGCGGCCGTAGAACCTGAGTACTGGATCTAACAGATACAACGCCTTGGGCGTGCTGCGCACGCCAACGGGAGCCAGTTCCCTCGACACAACTGGCTCCTTGTCTTGGGCACCCACCCTCTTTCAGCCACAAGGCAGCCGACCAGCGTCAATTGCGCCACTGTTTCGCCTCTGCCACAATCGCGAATAATTCTCGTTAGTTTAAACTTCTCGATTGGTGAGTTCCGTTGTCGTCAGTCCAAAGCCCTCACAATGAGCTGGTTGGTGCGTTGTATCGCGACCATCGTGGTTGGCTGTTGGCCTGGCTACGGCGCAACGTTGCCTGCAGCCAGCGGGCCGAGGACCTGAGCCAGGACACCTTCGTGCGCCTGCTGGGCCGCGACGAACTCAAGGCGCCCCGGGAGCCGCGGGCGTTTCTGGTGGCCATCGCCAAGGGTCTGCTGTTCGACTATTTCCGGCGCGCCGCGCTGGAACAGGCTTACCTCAGCGAACTGATGCTGATCCCCGAAGGCGAACAACCGTCGCCCGAAGAACAGCAGATGATCCTCGAAGACCTCAAGGCCATCGACCGCCTGCTGGGCAAGCTCTCCAGCAAGGCGCGCATGGCCTTCCTCTATAACCGCCTCGACGGCCTGAGCCACGCCGAGATCGCCGAACGCCTGGGGGTCTCGGTGCCAAGGGTGCGCCAATACCTGGCCCAGGGCATCCGCCAGTGCTACATCGCCCTGTACGGGGAGCCGCTATGACCCCCATGAGTTCCAAGCCGGTGTCGGCCCAGGTGCTGGATGCCGCCATCGCCTGGCAGCTGTCGCTGGATGGCGGCGCCAGTGCCGTGGAGCGCGAAGAGTTTGCCAAGTGGCACGCAGCCCATGAAGAACACGCCCGCGCCTGGCGCCAGTTGGGCATGCTCGACCAGCACTTCAGCGTGGCCACCGGCCCGGCCCGCAGCGCCTTGCTGCAATCGCGCGAAGGCCTGCGCCGGCGCGTACGCAAGCTGGGGCGCGGGGTCGCCAGCATCGTGCTGTTCGGCGGTCTGGCGCTGTTTGCCGGGGAGCGCTACCTGCCGGTGGACTACTGGCTGGCGGACCAGCGCACCGCCACCGGCGAGCAGCGCACCCTGCGCCTGGTCGATGGCACGGTGATCAACCTCAATACCCACAGTGCGCTGGATGTGCGCTTCGATGAGAAGCAACGGCGGATCGTGCTTCAGGAAGGCGAGATCCTGATCGAGACCGGGCACAACGACAGTCGGCCGTTCATCGTCGAAACCCGCGACGGCCGAATGCGCGCCCTGGGCACACGGTTCCTGGTCAAGCGTGAAGACCAGGGCACCCGCCTCGGGGTACTGCAATCGGCGGTGGCGGCACGGCCGGAAGCCGGCCAGGACGAGCAGGTGTTCAAGGAAGGCCAGCAAGTGCTGATGCGCCGTGACGGCCTAGGCCCGCTGCAGGCCCTGAACCTGGGCGCCGATGCCTGGACCCGGGGCATGCTGGTGGTGGACAACGCCCGCCTCGGTGACCTGATCGATGAGCTGGGCCGTTATCGCCGTGGTCACCTGGGCGTCGCACCGGAAGTGGCCGACCTGCGCATCACCGGCAGCTTCCCGCTGCAGGACACCGACCTGGCGCTCAATGCCCTGCTGCCGACCCTGCCCGTGAAGATCGAGCGGCACACCGCCTGGTGGGTGACGGTGGTGGCCAAGGCCGACGCCAAGCGCTGAGGTTGGTGTCGCAGCCTTCGCCAGCAAGCTGGCTCCTACACCGATCCCGTAGGAGCAGGCTTGCCAGCGAACCACCCCGACCGATCTAAATCTAAATTATTTTCAATTCGCCCTATCACTTTTCCAATCTCGTCCGGCACCTAGGCAATTGCGAAACATTTCCATTCAGGAGCCGCCGTATGCCCCGCCCGCTAGACACCCTGTTGCGCCCCAGTCTCTTGGCCGTTGCCATCGCCCTCAGCGCCCCCCTGGCCAGCCCGGCGCTGATGGCTGCCGAACAATCTTCCAGCGTGCGCGCCTACAACCTGCCGGCCGCGCCCCTGGCCAGCACCCTGAACCAGATCGCCAGCCAGGCCGGCCTGGCCCTGAGCCTGAATCCGTCCCTGGCGGCGGGCAAGACCTCGGCCCCGGTCAAGGGCCAGTTCGATGCCCCGGGCGCCTTGCGTGAAGCCCTGCGCGGCACCGGCCTGCAGCTTGAACACAGCGATGCCGGCAGCTACAGCCTGGTGACCATCCCCGACGGCGTGGTGGCCTTGCCGGAAACCAATATCACTGGCCAGGGCAGTTATGAAACGGCCTGGGGACCGGTTGAGGGTTACATGGCCAAACGCACGGCCGTCGGCACCAAGACCGATACCGAACTGCGCGAAGTGCCCCGCTCCATCTCAGTGGCTACCCGTGAGCAGATGAGCGACCGCGCGGTGCAGAACCTCGACGATGCCGTGCGCTACATGCCCGGCGTCACCGCCAGCAGCTACGGCAGCGACAGCCGTGCCGAATGGCTGAAAGTGCGGGGCTTCGAACCTACCCAGTTCCTCGATGGCCTGCCCCTGCCCAAAGGCACCTACACCATGCCCAAGCTGGAAACCTGGGACCTGGAGCGCGTGGCCCTGCTTCGTGGCCCGGCGTCTTCGGTCTACGGCCAGACACCGCCCGGGGGACTGCTGGACATGGTCAGCCGCCGTCCGGAGGACAGCAGCAGCCACGAAGTGCAACTGCAGATCGGCAGCTACCAGCGCAAGCAGATCAGCTTCGACAGCACCGGGCCCATCGATGACCAGGGACGCTTCCTGTATCGCGTCAGCGGCGTGGTCCGCGACAGCAACACCGCCATCGAACACAACCAGGACAAGCGCTACAACCTGGCCCCCAGCCTGACCTGGAATATCGACGAAGACACCAAGCTGACCTTCCTCAGCCAGTTCAACCGCGACGATACCGGCATCACCAGCCAGTTCCTGCCGTTGCAGGGCACCAAGCTGGCGAGCCCGGCAGGCGAGATCAAGTACCACAAGAACCTTGGCGACCCGAGCTGGGAATACTACGACAAGACTTACTACGCACTGGGTTACGCGTTCGAGCATCGCCTGGATGACGTCTGGCAGTTCCGCCAGAACCTGCGCTACACCAAGAGCGACCTGTCGTTCCAGGGCATCACCGCCGGTGGCAGCTTCTGGCCCAACAAGCCCGACCAGGCAGTGAGTGCCGACGGCACCGTGCGCCGTGGCGCCAACATCGTCAACGAGGACATCAGCCAGTTCGCCGTGGACAACAACTTCCAGGCCGACTTCAACACCGGTGAGCTCAAGCACACCCTGTTGCTGGGCCTGGATCACCAGCGCGTCAACACCAACTACAAGTGGCTGTACGGTGAAGCGCCCACCAGCAACATCATCAACCCGATCTACGGCCAGGACTTCAGCAAAGTCGCCTACTTTGCCTACAACGATTACAACCAGAAGCGCCAGGGCACCGGGCTCTATGTCCAGGACCAGATGGCCCTGGACAACTGGCGCCTGACCCTGGGCGGACGCCAGGACTGGCTGCACACCGACTCCAGGTTCTACAACATCACCAACAAGCCCCACGACGAGCGAGACGATCACGCCTTCACCGGCAACGCAGCCCTCAGCTACGTCTTCGACTCCGGCTTCACCCCCTACATTTCCTATGCCGAATCCTTCCAGGCCGAGCCCGGCGGCAACGCCAAAGGCCAGGCCTTCGAACCCAGCACTGGCAAGCAGTACGAACTGGGCCTCAAGTACCAGCCTCCGGGCAGCGAGATGCTGTTCACTGCCGCGGTATACGACCTGACCCGGCAGAACATCGTCCTCACCGACAGCCTGGGCGTCAGCCGCCCACTGGGTGAGGCCAAGGTCCGCGGCTTCGAGCTGGAAGCGGTGGGCAACGTCAATGAGAACCTCAAGCTGACGGCCGCCTATACCTACGCCAACAGCAAGATGACCAAGGTCGGCGACCCTCAGGACAAGAACCGTCCGCTGCCATTGACCCCGGAAAACCAGGCCTCGATCTGGGCCGACTACACCTGGCACAACGGGCTGCTGGACGGTTTCGGCGTAGGCTTCGGAGCCCGCTACATCGGCGAGACCAACAACGTTCCGGCAGGCAACCTGGCCTATGTAGCCCGCAAATCCGACGGCGATACCGCGGCCTATACCGTCTACGACGCTGCGGTGCATTACGACCTCGGCCGCCTGGACAACTCGCTCAAGGGCGCCAGCGTAGCCCTCAACGCCAACAACGTATTCGACAAGGAATACATGTCGACCTGCGACGGTACCTATTGCTACTACGGCGACCGCCGCAACGTCATGGCCAGCGTGAATTACAAATTCTAAGAAGGGAAATCCCTCACCCAAGGGCCGCCTGAACCGCGGCCCTTTTGCCTGTTGGAGCCTTGATGAAAAGCAAGACAATCCGCCGCTGGTCCTTTATCCACACCTGGACCAGCCTGATCTGCACGGTGTTCCTGCTGATGCTGGCGCTTACCGGCCTGCCGCTGATCTTTCACCACGAGATCGACCACCTGCTGGGGGACTCCCCCGAGCTGCGGCAAATGCCCGCCGACACCCCGCACCTGGACCTGCAACAGCTGGTCAAGGCCGCCGAGGCTCATCGCCCGGGTGAGGTCATGCAGTACTTCGGCTGGGACGAGGACGAACCCAATGGCGTGATGACCATCATGGCCAGAACCGCCGGCACCGAGCCCAACGCCTCCCACACCTTCATGCTCGACGCCCGCACCGGCGAGGCCGTGGCCATGCCTTCGGCCAATGGCGGGCTGATGATGGTCATGCTGCGCCTGCACGTGGACCTGTTCGCCGGTCTGCCAGGCAAGCTGCTGCTGGCCTTCATGGGCATCCTCTTCGTGCTGGCGATCATCTCCGGCACGGTGCTCTACCTGCCGTTCATGCGCCGCCTGAAGTTCGCCACGGTGCGCCAGGACAAGTCCAGCCGCCTGCGCTGGCTCGACCTGCATAACCTGATCGGCGTGGTAACCCTGACCTGGGCCCTGGTGGTGGGCGTTACCGGCGTGATCAGCGCTTGTGCCGACCTGATCATCGCCGCCTGGCGCAACGACAGCCTCAGCGCCATGGTCGCGCCCTACCGCGACGCGCCGCCACTGACCTCACTGGCGCCGGCCAGCCGCCTGCTGGATATCGCCAGGGAAGCCGCCCCGGGCATGCAGCCGGACTTCATCGCCTTCCCCGGCACACGCTTTTCCAGCGAGCATCACTACGCGGTGTTCCTCAAGGGCAGCAGCCACCTGACTTCGCACCTGCTGACCCCGGTGCTGATCGACGCCAGTAGCCTGCAGGTCACCGCCGTGGCCGGGCGGCCCTGGTACATGGACGCCATGGGCATGTCCCAGCCGCTGCATTTCGGCGACTACGGCGGCATGCCGATGAAGGTGCTGTGGGCGGCGATGGACGTGCTGACCATCATTGTCCTGAGCAGCGGCCTGTACCTGTGGCTAGCCCGCCGGCGAGCCGGCAAGTCGATGCCGCAGGTGCGCCCATGAAACCCCGGCAATCGAACTTCTGGAAGGTCTTCGCCGCGCCCCTGGGCATTGGCCTGCTCTGCGCCGCCGGGTTGTTCGCGGCGCTACTGGGAGACGGGGCCTGGGACAGCCTGAGCTGGCTGGGCCTGGGCCTACCGACGCTGATCGCCCTGCGCGGCCTGTTGCGGCGCAAGCCGGCGGCCTGAACCTGGCGCCGGGAAACCACGCCACAGGTACATCGAGAGCCCGAGGCCGATCAGCATCACCGGGATGAACAGGCGATTTTCCAGCAGCGCCTCGATGGCCACCAGCACGCTGAACAACGCCAGCCCCAGCAGCGGCACATAGCTGGCCGCCAGGCTCCAACGCCAGGGCTGGGTCACCGGGTCGGGCCCGCGCCAGGCCAGCAGTGCGCAGCCCAGGCCCGGCAGGGCCAGTGCCGGCAGGGCCCAGTACCAGGCCATGTAGGCGAACGCCATGACCAGCTCCGGCTCCCCTTCGCCCTTGCGGCGGAACTCGTATTGCAAGGCCAGATACACCGCCAGCGCGCCCAACAGGGTCAGGGCCAGGCTGTACAACCCGTGTAGAAGATAGGACCTGCGCACTCATCACTCCTCGTCTGTATCGCCAATCGCCCCTGTGGCCAATGCCACAGGCTGCGCTAAGATCCCCGGGCTGCGAGACTTCCACCCGCGAGGAATATTCATGTCCACCCCAAGCATGACGCTGTTCCACAACCCGGCATCACCTTACGTACGCAAAGTCATGGTGCTGCTGCATGAAACCGGGCAGTTGAACCGGGTCGCCCTGCAAGCCAGCCAGTTGAGCCCGGTAGCTCCGGACGCCGCGCTGAACCAGGACAACCCCCTGGGCAAGATCCCCGCCCTGCGCCTGGACAACGGCCAGGTGCTGTACGACAGCCGGGTAATCCTCGACTACCTGGACCAGCAGCACGTCGGCAACCCGCTGATCCCCCGGGACGGCTCGGCCCGCTGGCGGCGCCTGACGCTCGCGGCCCTGGCCGACGGGATCATGGACGCCTCGGTACTGGTGCGCTACGAGCTGGCCCTGCGTGCCCCGGAAAAACACTGGGAACAGTGGCTCGACGGCCAGCGCGACAAGATCCGCCGAGCCCTGGCGGTGCTGGAAGCCGAAGCGATTGCCGAACTGGCCAGCCACTTCGATATTGCCGCCATCAGCGTTGCCTGCGCCCTGGGCTACCTGGATTTCCGCCACCCCGACCTGGAATGGCGTCAGGACCATCCCCAGCTGGCCGCCTGGTACTTCGAGATCAGCCAGCGCCCGTCGATGCTGGCGACCCGGCCGCCGGTCTAATCGGTCAGGCGATCGGGCCTCTTCGTCGGCAAGCCGGCTCCTGCAGCACGGGGCATGGCTTGCTGGCGTACCAGCCACCAGGCATCGAGCGGAAACAACTGGCCGATGCGCTGCGCCAGATGCTCCCGCTGGCGCTGATCCTCACGCAAACCCAATGACCTACTCATGGACGGCCTCCAGATCGAACTGCAAAGGCTGCGCTGCCTTGCGCTGGCCAATGCCATACCAGTCCAGCTTGCGGGTCAGCACCATGAACACGCCCAACAGCCCGAACAGCAGCAGCGAGCCCATCAGCAGCGCGTAATCCTCGGCGCTGAGCAGGCCATAGAGCAGGCCGTACAAGGCCGCCAGCGCGATCGCGAACAGCGCGCCGTTACGCCAGCTGTGCAGCACATGGCTGACATAGAAGCCGATCAGCCCCACACAGGCTGCCGCTGATATGCCATAGGCCAGCGCAAAGCCCAGGTGCTCCGATAGCGACAGCAGCAACAGGTAGAAGAACGCCAGGGCCACGCCCACCAACCCGTACTGGATCGGGTGCACCGACAGGCTCTTGAGTACCTCGAAGAGAAAGAAGCCGGCGAAGGTCAGGCCGATGAACAGCAAGGCGTATTTGATGGCCCGGTCGCTCTTCAGGTACTGGTCCACCGGGTCGATGAAACTCACGCCGAAGCTGCGGCCGTTGAAGTCCTGGCATTGCGTGCCGAATGCGCAACGCTCCATGGCCTGTTCCAGGTTGGTGGAGAAAAACGAGGTCTGCCAGATGGCTGAAAAGCCCTGCTCGGTCACTTCACGCTGCACCGGCAGGTAGTTGCCGATAAAGCTCGGGTGCGGCCAGTTGGCCGTCAGCAGGACCTTGCTGGTCTTGCCCACCGGCAGCACCTGCAACTGGCCGGTACCCTGCAGGCGCAGGTCGAAGGCGAAATCCAGGCGGGTGTTCTTTTTCAGGTCCAAAGGCGGCAGCAGCACATGCACGCCTTCATCCAGCCAGCTGACAAAGGTGCCCGGGGCGAAGTCCAGGGT
This sequence comes from Pseudomonas sp. W17, assembly GCF_040268305.1. Taxonomy (NCBI): domain Bacteria; kingdom Pseudomonadati; phylum Pseudomonadota; class Gammaproteobacteria; order Pseudomonadales; family Pseudomonadaceae; genus Pseudomonas; species Pseudomonas sp. W17. The sequence continues at coordinate 6,565,666 of NZ_CP158490.1, forward strand.
CTGGCCGTTGAGTTGCAGTTGCAGGGCGTTCTCGATGCCGCGGATATCGCTGATGCCCACCGCCAGGAAGGGCTGGTCGAACTGGTAGTCGGCAAAATCTTCCTTGATCCCGTATTGCTCGGGCACGGCGAAATGGCCGCTGATGTGATTGTCGGCGTGGAACAGCCGAGCCTCGTAGATGCCCCGGGCACGCAGCTCGGTCTGGGCCTTGCCGTCCAGCTCGAAGTGTTCCGGCAGGAAGAACATGCGCCCTTGCTCCTCGCCGATTTCCTGATAGCGCTTCTTGGTCTTTTCGTCGGTCTTCCAGGTGCGCACGGTCTTGCGGTAATCCACCACCATCACCGGGCCGCGGATCTGCTGCTGGGTGCTGGAGCTGCGGGCAATATCGTCGAGCACGCCGTCGCGCAGGCTCTGGCGCTCGCTGATCAGGCCGCTGATCATCAGCAGCGGTATCAGCAACAGCAGGATCAACAGGCCAATGGCCCCGAGTTTGAAGGTCAGGTTGCGGTTCATGAGGCTCTCCCGGTTCGAATGGGAGAGAGTCTGGAACGCGGCTATGGGGGTTTTATGGAAGCAATGTGGAGAGTCTGTGGAGAATCCCCGCTCAGGGCAGGCGCAAGGTCACCTGCACCCCGCCCGGAACGTTATCGATACGCATCTGGCCGCCATGCAACTGCACCACTTCCTCGACGAAGTTCAGCCCCAGGCCGGTGCTCTTGCGTCCGCTGTCCGGGCGCGGCAGGGAATAGAACCGCTCGCACAGGCGCGGCAGGGCATAGTCCGGAATCGGCTCGCCCTGGTTGAACAGCACCAGCTCCACGCCCTCCTCCACAGGTTGCGCGCTGCAACGCAACAGGCCGCCCACGGGGCTGAAGTCCAGGGCATTGGTCAGCAGGTTGCCCAGGGCCTGGCGCAGCAGGAACGGCTCGCCGGACCAGGCCAGGTCCGCCGGCACCCGAAGTTCCACCTGCAGTTGCTTGCCTTCGATACGCCCGTGCTGGCTGTTCAGCAGCTCCTTGCACAACGGCGCCAGGGGCACATTCACCTGCTCTTCCAGGCCCTGGCGCTGCTCCACCTGCGCCAGGTTCAGCAGGCGCTCGATCAACTGCTGCATGCGCGCGCTTTCGCTGTCGATATTGCCGACGAAACGCTGGCGCTGTTCCAGGGGCATTTCGCCCTGCAGCAGCTCCGCCGCCCCGCGAATCGCCGCCAGGGGGCTTTTCAGTTCGTGGGTCAGGGTATGCACGTAGCGCTCGACGTAGGCCTTGCCTTCGAGCTGGGTGCGCATGTGTTCCACCGCCGTGGCCAACTGCTCCATTTCACCGCCGCGATAGTGCGGCAACTCGGCCCGGCGCCCTTCGCTGACCGCCAGGGCATAGGCGGTCATGCGCCGCAGCGCGGCGCTCAGCCACCAGGACAGCAAGGCACCGAACAGCAGGCCCATGGCGATCAGCCCGGCGCCGTACCACAGCAGGCGCCGCTCGGTGCGGTCGACATAGGGCTGCAGGGAACTGTTGGGCTTGGCCACAGTGACCACGCCGATGATCTGGCCGTTGTCGCGGATCGGCGCACCCACGTGCATCACCGAGGAGTTGGGATCGTCGGCCAGCGAGCGCGACGAGCGCGCGCCGTACTGGCCGCGCAGGGTCAGGTACACGTCGTTCCAGCGCGAATAGTCCTGGCCCACCGCCAGGCCGCTGGAATCCAGGACCACGATGCCCTTGGCGTCGGTCACGTAGATGCGGTGGTTGACCTGATTCTTCGGCAGGCCCCAGATGGTCGCCGCCGGTTGCCGCTCGCCATAGGCACGCAACAGCTGCGGCCAGCGGTTCTCGCTGAGGGTGCCGGCCTTGAAGTCATCCCGCAGGATCTCCGCCAGCAGGTTGGCGGTGTCCACCAGGGTTTCCTCGGTGGACTGGCGGACCCCGGGACGGATCTCCTTCATCACCGTGCTCAGCACGAAATAGCCGGTCAGGCTGATGAACAGCAAATAGACCAGGAAGATCCGCAGCCCCAAGGTCATCAGGCGTGGCTCGGGCTGTAGCTGTAGCCCAGGCCGCGATGGGTCTGGATCGGTTCGGCCTGGGCCGCCACCAGGCGCAGCTTGGCCCGCAGGCTTTTGATATGGCTGTCGATGTTGCGCTCGTAGCCCACATCCGCCATTACCCCCAGGGCGTCCAGCAACTGCTCGCGGCTGAACACCCGCTCGGGCTGTTCCAGCAGGCATTGCAGCAGGCGGAACTCATGCCGGGTCAGGCTCAGGGGCTGGCCACGGTAACTGATCTGCACCCGCTCAGGGTCAATCACGAACAACGCCGCGACCGCCTCGGGAGCCACCCGCGGGACCATGCGCTTGAGGATCGCCTTGACCCGCGCCGCCACTTCCCGCGGGCTGAAGGGCTTGACCACATAATCGTCGGCACCGATTTCCAGGCCCACCACCCGGTCGATCTCGCCGTCCCGGGCACTGAGGAACATCACCGGCACCTCGCTGAAGCGCCGCAGTTGCTTGCAGGTTTCGAAGCCGCTGATATCCGGCAGGCCGATGTCGAGGATGATCAGGTCCGCCGGGCTCGCCTGTTGATGCTCCAGGGCCGCACGGCCCAGGCTCAGCCAGGTGGTAGTGAAGCCTTCGCCTTGCAGGGCAAAGATCAGGGTGTCGGCAATCGCCGCTTCGTCTTCGACAATCAGGATATGGGGCATGGCATCCAAGCACGCAAATTCAGTGGGCGAACGGTGCCGGATGCCTGGTAAGTCGTCAATCAGCAGTCGGGTTTATCGGCGGTATAACGCCGCGCCGGGTTCACCGCCGCACCGAATTCGCGCAGGGCCTTGGCGCCAATCAGCAGCGGGTAGTTGAAGCTGCTGCGGTCGGTGAGGTTGACCTCCACCGTGCGCTTGACGTTGCCCAGGCACATTTCCAGTTCCACCACCGGGCGCTTGGCCGCCTGCGGCTCTTCCCGGTCATCGTCCTCGTCGGAACGGCTCTTGATCTTGCTGATGCGCGCCACCTTATGTTCGTAGACCTTGCTGCCAGCGTCCTTGGTGGCCAGGCGGAAGCGCACCCAGTCCTCGCCATCGCGGGTGAAGGTCTGGATATCCTTGGCCGACAGCGAAGCGGTCAGGGCCCCGGTGTCCATCTTGGCTTGCAGGGTTTCGCCGATTTCCGGCAGGCGGATGTATTCGTAACGGCCATACAGGGTCGGCTCGGCAGCCATCACCGGCAGCGCCAACAGAGACACAAGAGCAAGGACAGATTTCACGACGGTGGATTCCTTGAAGAAAGTGGGCAGCGGGATTTTAGACCGCTGCCAACGAATTGGTTCTACCCGAGCCCCGTAGGAGTCGGCTTGCCGGCGAAAGGGCCCCGATAGACACCCCAGCCAATTGCCACCCACCCTACCCGCCCCCAGGTGAAACATTCGTCAGCACACTAGAATTTGGCCTGCCCGCCGAAGCTGCTTATCATGGCGCGCCCAAAAGATTGCAAAGAGTGCCTTATGCGCCGCCTGCTCACCGGCTGTTTCGTCACCCTGCTCCTGCTGCTCAACACCCTGGTGCTGTTCGGCCCGTTGATGGTGTTCGCCCTGCTCAAGCTGGTCCTGCCCGGGCGCCTGCGTGACTACGCCTCGGCCGCGGTGATGTGGATCGCCGAGACCTGGGCCGAGATCGACAAGCTGATCTTCGCCCTGTGCATCCCCACCCGCTGGGACATACGCGGCGGCGAGGGCCTGCGGGTCGACACCTCCTACCTGGTGGTGAGCAACCACCAATCCTGGGTCGACATCCCGGCCCTGATCCAGACCCTCAACCGGCGCACGCCGTTCTTCAAGTTCTTCCTCAAGAAGGAACTGATCTGGGTGCCGTTCCTGGGGCTGGCCTGGTGGGCCCTGGACTACCCCTTCATGAAGCGCTACAGCAAGGCCTTCCTGGCCAAGCACCCGGAACTGCAAGGCAAGGACCTGGAAATCACCAAGGCTGCCTGCGAGCTGTTCAAGCGCCAGCCGGTGACCGTGGTCAACTACCTGGAGGGCACCCGCTTCACCCCGGCCAAGCGCCAGCAGCAGGGCTCGCCCTTCCAGCATCTGCTCAAGCCCAAGGCTGGCGGCGTGGCCTTTGTCCTCGCGGCCATGGGCGAACAGCTGGACGCCATGCTGGATGTCACCGTGGTCTATCCCCAGGAACGCATTCCCGGTTTCTGGGACCTGATCTGCGGCAGCGTGCCCAAGGTGATCATCGACATCCGCACCCGCGAACTGGACCCCGCGCTGTGGCAGGGCGATTACGAAAACGACCCGGCGTTCCGCCAGCAGGTGCAGGACTGGGTCAACCGGCTGTGGACCGACAAGGACCAGCGCATCAGCGAGTTGCTGGGCGAAAGCCGCTGATCAATCGCTGATCACGTGCGGCAGGAAGCGGCTGCTGTCCTTGGTGATCGGCGAGTTGTCCTCACGAATGCCGATACCCGCCGGCTGGTCCCCGATCACCCAACTGCCGATCACCGTGTGGTTGCCGGCAAACACCGGCAAGGGGTGGAACTGCTGGCGGATGCAGGGCCCGCCGCCGTAGGGCCCGGCCTCGATCAAATGCTCGCCGCCTTCGGTGCAGATTTCCACATTGGCGCCCTCTCGGGAAAAGAACGGCTTGCGCACCCAGCCCGGGCCCAGGCTGGCGGAGGGGTCGTCGTCGATAAACGCCGGCAGCAGGTTCGGGTGCCCCGCATGCCGTTCCCAGAGCAGGGCCAGCGCGCCCTTGTTGGAGAGAATGGCTTTCCACGGGGGCTCGACAAACTGCGTGCGGCTGCCGGCAATGGCCGGGCCAAAGGCTTCGTTGAACAGGTGCTCCCAGGGGTAGAGCTTGAACAGGCTGTCGATGGGGGTGCCCAGCAGGTCGACGAAACGCCCGCCGGCATTCAGGCCGATGTCCTCGATGTCGAGCAACCGCGTCCCCAGGCCAGCCTGACGGGCAATGTCGCGCAGGTATTCGACCGTGCCGCGGTCTTCGAGCGAATCCCTGACCGAGGCAAAGTGCATCGGCGACTTGAAGCCGCCCTGGACGAAGGCCTGGAGCAGCTTGTCCTCGATGCTGTTGAACTGGTCGCAGCCGGCCGGCAATTGCCCGCGCTGCATCTGCTGTTCGAGCCAGACGTACTGGAAGAAGCTCGCCTCGTACAGCGAGGTCGGCGTGTCGTAGTTGGTTTCCAGGAGCTTGGCCGGGCCGGTGCCGTCGTAGCACAGGTCCATGCGCCCATAGAGGTGGGGGTCGCCCTGCTTCCATGACTGGCGGATCAACTCATGAAAGGCCGCAGGGATAGCCAGGCGCTCCAGCAGTTCCTCGCTGTCCACCACCTCGGCCACCAGGGCCATGCACAGCTCGTGCAGTTCCTGGGTCGGGTCTTCCAGGTCGTCCTCGATCTGCCGCAGGCTGAAGCGGTAGTAGGCCGACTCGTCCCAGTAAGGCTCACCGTCGAAGGTGTGGAAGGCAAAACCCAGTTGCTCCGCCGTGGCTTGCCAGTCCGCACGCGGGGTGCTGGGGATGCGCTTCAAGAACCGAAGCTCCAACTGCTGCGGCTGGAGGAACCGAAGCCGCTGCGGCTGACCACTTCATGGGCGCCGGCCAGCGGGTTGCCGGCGCTGGTGAAGTGTTCCGGGCTGGATATCCCGAAGCGCCCGCCACTGGCGCCGGAGAAGGTCTTGCCGGCCTCCACCTGCTGGCTGAGGGTGCTCAGCTGGGTACCGCCACGACCATCGCGCTGCTTGTACAGGGCCTCGCTGAAATAGCGCGGTTCAGGGGTCGAATCCAGGCCGATCCAGCGCCAGAAGCGCGAGCCCGAGCTGGAGCCACCACCACCACCACCACCACCACCACCACCACCACCACCACCACCACCACTGGAGCTGGTCTGTTGTTCTTCTTCGGGCTTGTCCGGCACCGTGCGCTGGGAGGTCAGGGCAAAACCGCTGGAAATCGGTACATAGGCTCGGTTATCGCGCGAGACCATGCAGTTGGCGGTGACGAAATCCTCCTCGCAACGTTGCAGGTCCAGGTAACGCGGGGCCACACGCTCCCCACGCTCGCGGGCGTCATCGCGGGCGGCCTGGCAAATGGCGGACGGAATCTGTGCCCGTTCGCATTCGCTGACGCTGCTGAAATTCTGGGTCTGGCGCACTTCCCGGGTCGCCTGGGGCTGGCCGTCACAGGCGGCCAGGGCAAACGGCACGCTGCCCAGCAACACCAGGCGCACGCTCTTGCTGCGTTTCATGGCCGCGCCCTCAGACCGAAGGAGTCATGCAGGCCGCGTTCAGCAGGCCGACACCGACAGAAACCGATGCCACCAGGATCGCCGCCGCGTACTCCTGGCTGGCAATGCGCTGGGACAGGCCCTTGAGGATCAGGCTGACCACAAAGAACGCCAGCAGCTGCACCACCGCGGCGATGCCGGCCCAGAGCAGGAAGTCGATGATCGAGATTGAATGGGAAATAGCGCTGGCCACCGGAATGGCAAAACCCAGCAAGGCACCGGACAGGGCGATGGAAGCCGCGCTGTTGCCCTCGCGGATCAGGGCGAATTCGTTATAGGGGGTCAGGCGCGTATAGATGAACGCATAGAGGGCAAAGACCAGGGCCGCGCCCAGCATGTAGAGCATGAAACCGAGCACCGCATCGGCGGGCAGAGACATCTTCAGTGCATCCATGAACATCGCGTTCAAGCTTCCTTGGAAAACGGGGCGCGAGATATAGCACAGGCCCGATTCGGCGAAAACTCCGGGAAAGGTAAAGACCAGGATTGCAGGAAACTGGGAGGGCCCCGGCGCGCCAGGCGCCGGGGCCGGAGCGCGCTACTTGGCCACGCCCCAGATGCCGCTCAGGCTTTGCAGCAGGGAGCCGCCAACGCCCTGCTGGCCCAGGTACTGCAGGATCACCGGCGCAAACTGGCCGATCATGCCGCTGTCCATGCCCAGGGCGCCGAAGGCGTTGTTCAGGTCATTGGTGTCCTTGACGTCGCCCAAGGCGCTGTCCAGGCCCTTGGTCTGCCCGGACGACTGGCCCAGCAGGCCGCTCAGGGCACCCAGGCTGCCCAGGGCGTTGCTGCCCGAGAGCTTGTCCAGGCCCGGGACACTTTTGCTCAACTGGGAATAGTCGGTGCTGCTCAACTGGTTCTTCGCCAGGCCAAGCATGGCGCCCGTACCGCCGATGGCTTGCTGGGGAGTGACATTCAGTTGCGAACCCAGGGCTCCGAGCAGGCCGGCGGTCTGGGAAGTGGGGGCCGCGGCGGCAGCCTTGTCGCCGCCCTGCATGCCGGAAATGGCATTGGCCGCGTCGTTCAGGCTGAAACCGCCGGCCAGGGCCGAACCGGCTGCCAGGGTCATCAGGGTAGCCAAGGCGAAACCGCGTGGAATATTCATCGAAACAACCTCATGGGGCAGGAAACCACCCGTGTTCGGATGGCTGGAAAACAGCCTTTTGACTGAAGCATCGGGCGAATGTTCCGAAAGTGACGCAGCGGCGCCCGCACCCTGTGGATTTTAGTCGAGAATCACGCATCCACGGCTCGCCGCTCTGCGTATATGCAGCAACGACGACCGGCGCAGGCACATCGGCACCGGCCGTAGCAGGAGGTCGCAACCCGTGAATGGAACAACCGCCCACCCTGGACTACCCTCTGGCTGGATCGACCGTTGCCAGCCGTGGTCCATTCATTTGCCACCTGCCTGGAGAACCGCCATTTCCGCTCTCGACCCCGATCAACTGCGGCACTTGCTGGCCCAGTGCTCACTGGGCGATCGCCGCGCCTTCGAAACCCTGTACCGCAGCGTTGCCCCGTGCCTGAATGGGGTGGCCCTGCGCTTCATGGGCCGCCGCGACCTGGCCGAGGAGGTGCTGCAGGAAAGCTTCGTGCGCATCTGGAACAACGCCGTGCGCTACCAGCCGCACCTGTCCGCCCCCCTGACCTGGATGATCAACATCACCCGCAACCAGGCCATCGACCAGTTGCGCAAACAGCGCGAACGGCCCCTGGGCGAACTCGAAGAACAACAGCTGGAGGATCAAAGCCCTTCAGCCCACGACCAACTGGACAGCGCCCGCAAGGCCCGGGCCCTGAACCGCTGCCTGGAAAGCCTGGAGGGCATGCAACGCCAATCCATCACCGTGGCCTACTTCCAGGGCCTGTCCTGCTCGGAACTGGCCGAGCAGCTGGCCGCCCCCCTGGGCTCGGTCAAGTCCTGGATCCGCCGCGGCATGGAACGCCTGCGCAGGTGCCTTGAATCATGAATTATCGAACCCCCGAACGGCGCCGCGCCCTCGCCGCCGACTACGCCATCGGCCTGATGCAGGGCGCCGCGCGCCGGCGCTTCGACATGCTCCTGCTGGACGACCCGGCCCTGCGTGAGGAACTGGCGCAGTGGCAGGAGAGCCTCGCCAGCCTGACCGACGCCTTGCCTGAAGAGTTGGTGCCCGAACGAGTCTGGGAGGGTATCCAGGCGCGCATCGAACCCCAGGTCCTGCATGTGCCGAAGAAAAATCCACTGTGGATGCGCCTGCGCTTGGCGATTGCCGCCTGCGCCGTGCTGGCGACCCTGTACATCGGTTTTATCCAGCAGAGCGATCGGGTGCGCTACAGCGCCACCCTGCTCAGCGCCGACCAGCAACCGGCCCTGCGGATCAAGGCCCATGCCCAGTACCTGCAAGTCGAACCCTTGACCCTGGCCGCAGTCGGCCTGGATCGCAGCCTGGAACTCTGGGCGATTCCTGCCGATGGCAAGCCTATTTCCCTCGGCGTGGTGCCGGTAGGCGGCCAAGGCAAGATCAACCTGAGCCCGGCCCAACGCGAACTGCTGGGCACCCCGATCGCCCTGGCCGTGAGCCTGGAGCCCCACGGCGGCTCACCTACTGGGCAACCCACCGGGCCGGTGTTGTACCAGGGGCAATTGGCGGCGCTGTAACAGGCACCTGCTGCCGCAGGAACGGGCTTGCCCGCGAACGCCGTCAGGGTAAACTCCGCGCCCAGGCCCCCCGCCGCGTCCTTGCAGGCAGGCCCTTGCCTGCCATGCAAGCCCCCGCCTCGCCTGGCGCCATCCATCGAACGGACTCTTATGAAAGCTGCGCTCTACAGCGGTCTCCTGCTGGCCCTGGCAATCGCCGTCTTGCTCTGGCGAATCGGCACCCCGGTCGATAGCAGCCAATGCGCCGACACGCCCCCGGGCCCCCTGACCGGCTTCATCCGCCAGCACTTCAGCGATCGCCAGGGAGCCGACTGGCGCGACGACGGCAGTGCCTTGGGCATTCTTGGCGTTGCCGAGGCCCAGGCGTTCGCCCGCCAACCCGAGCGTTACTACTGCGAAGCCCTGAACCTGCTGCAGGACCCAGAGCGAACCCAGACGGAAAAGGTGCATACCACGGCCCTGATGCTGTCCCTGCCCCTCGACTACTACCTGGACCTCATGGACCGCAGCCACCAGCTGTACCAACGCGGCGCCATGGACCGCCCCGTCCTGACCCTGGTGCTGATACCAAGAGGCACGGCGCTGAACTACTGGTGGCTGCCCCAGTGGCGCTCGCGCTTCCAGCGGGATGCGCCAGGCATCCTGGCCGAGACCGACATAAAGGAAATCCTGAGTGGCGAACACTGGTTCGACTACCCGGGTAGAGGCTATTGATCAGGCTTGATTGGCGGGCAACACAAACCCGCCAATAGGCGGGTTTGTACAATCTGCATTAGGCTATCTGAACAATTCGGCATGGCTGCCCAGGTCGACAAAGGTCACAAGACCGGCTCGGGCCACGTCATAAATCAGCAGAAAATCGCCACCGATATGACACTCCCTGAAACCGTCCCACTCCCCCTTCAGCGCATGATCGAGATACTGCGCCGGTAGCGGCTCCCCCAGGAACAGCAGCACCATGACCTTGCGCACTTCGTGCATGTCACGACGCCCTGCACGCCGATAGCGCTCCCAGGACTTTTTAAACTCCGGCGTTTGTGCGCATTGCCTGGGCAGGTCAGCGCGCTTTGGGTTCCTCTCCGGCTTCGCCATCAGCATCCCTCAACATGTCGTCAATCGAGTCGTACTGACGACGAATCTCACGCGCCTGCGCCATGGCTCGAGCGGTTTTCTCCGATGGGACACGCACTTCGAAAGGCAGCCCCTGCACGGCCACAACCTGACGCAGGAAAAGACGCATGGCCTCGCTCAGGCTCAGCCCACAGGCATTGAGCACAGCGGTGGCACTGACCTTCAAATCCTCGTCTATGCGGCAACGCACGTCAGTGGTTTTCAGTAATGCAGCCAAGGTATCACCTCTATTCGTTATTTGTAGCTACATTGTGGCTACGTTTTTCCATTCTGCGAGGTCGACTCTTTGCGGTCAACCGATTTCAGTGGACCGGACTCGTAAACAGGACCTCATGCACGTTCAGCGACGCCACAGCGGACGAAACCTTCTGCAAGACATCAACCACCCGACGCCTTGCCGCCCCTGCGCCGGCGGCTTATAGTCCGCCGGTCGCCCAGATGGCGACCGGGTTTGGCGACCCGTTAGATACAAGGCGTACACGGTTTCCGCACACAGTGGAAAACGTGAGCGCATGCGCATCCGTTGCTTCATGGCAGCTGTGCGCGGGAGACCTTAGGGTCTGCCGGGTTCTTGTGTCTCCGGTTCGCCAACCTGCGTACAGCTGCCACCCAATGCTTGGCGACAAATGAGTGGCGGCATTCAGGAAGACGACACAGGAGTGTTATCGAATGAACCGTTACATGCCGATCACCGGCCACGACTGCAACATTCCCTCTCTACTGATCGATACCCAGGCGCCGCTGGACGTGCTCCATGAAGCCGCCGCCTTCCGTATCCGCGCCGTGACCCAGGTGCTGGAGCAACTGGCCTTGAGCGATGCCCTGGGCAAGGACCCGGTACTGGCCCAGGAGTTGGCCCAGCTCTGCGCCATTCCCTTGCGCGATGGCTGCGACCTGATGGATGTGCTGGGACGGCGCTTGTGCGCCACACTGATCGCCTGATTGAAAGTGCCTCCCCCCAGAAGAAAAAACGCCGCGTTCTCGGCAAGAGAAGGCGGCGTTTTAAGTGACTGACAGGCTTCAACCCAAAGGCTGACTGTCCTCAGGCAGCGCTGAACAGCTTGTGCGGGTCGATGACGAATTTCTTCGGCACGCCGGCGTCGAACTCGCCATAGCCGCGCGGGGCGTCGTCGAGGCTGATGACTTCAACCCCCACCACGTCGGCGATGTTGATGCGGTCCCACATGATGGCCTGCATCAGTTGGCGGTTGTATTTCATCACCGGGGTCTGGCCGGTGTGGAAGCTGTGGGACTTGGCCCAGCCCAGGCCGAAGCGGATGCTCAGGCTGCCCATCTTCGCCGCGGCGTCCACCGCGCCCGGGTCTTCGGTGACGTACAGGCCGGGAATGCCGATCTTGCCCGCCACCCGCACCACGCCCATCAGCGAGTTGAGCACGGTGGCCGGGGCTTCGTGCTGAGCACCGGCATGGCCGTGGCCACGGGCTTCGAAGCCCACGGCGTCCACTGCGCAGTCGACTTCCGGCTCACCAAGCAAATCGGCGATCTGTTCGTGCAGCGGGGTGTCCTTGGACAGGTTGGCAATTTCAAAACCCTGGGCCTTGGCGTGGGCCAGGCGCACCGGGTTGACGTCGCCGACAATCACCACCGCCGCCCCCAGCAAGCGCGCAGAAGCGGCGGCCGCCAGACCGACCGGACCGGCACCGGCCACATAAACGGTGCTGCCCGGGCCAACGCCAGCAGTGACGGCGCCGTGATAACCGGTGGGTAGGATGTCGGAGAGGCAAGTCAAGTCGCGGATCTTCTCCATGGCCTTGTCGCGATTCGGCAGTTTCAGCAAGTTGAAGTCGGCGTAAGGCACCAGCACGTACTCGGCCTGGCCACCGGTCCAGTCGCCCATGTCGACGTAGCCGTAGGCACCACCGGCGCGAGCCGGGTTGACGGTCAGGCAGACCCCGGTGTGCTGTTCCTTGCAGGAGCGGCAGCGCCCGCACGCGACGTTGAACGGCACCGACACCAGGTCACCGATCTTCAGGTTCTCGACGTCGCTGCCCTTCTCGATGACTTCGCCGGTGATTTCATGGCCCAGCACCAGGCCGACCTGGGCGGTGGTACGGCCACGGACCATGTGCTGGTCCGAACCGCAGATGTTGGTGGAGACCACGCGCAGGATGACGCCGTGCTCAATCTTCCTGCCGCGCGGGTCCTGCATTTTTGGATAGTCGATTTTCTGTACCTCGACCTTGCCGCTGCCCAGATACACGACACCACGATTACCAGACATGCTTTCACCTCGCTGTTGTTGTTATGGAACCGCGTAACCCAAAGGGGAAACACGTGGATTGCTCGGGTACAGATGCTGTTTCGTTTTCAAAATCGCTTTCGCGCGAACAGGCGCAACGCCTGTAGGAGCGAGCTTGCTCGCGAAGGGCTGCGCAGCAGCCCCGGGAATCATCAGAGCACCACCGTCCGGTTGCCGTTCAGGAACACCCGCCGCTCGATGTGATAACCCACCGCCCGGGCCAGGGTCAGGCCTTCAATGTCCCGGCCCTTGGCGATCAGGTCTTCGGGGTAGTAACTGTGGTCCACCACTTCCACGCCCTGGGCGATGATCGGGCCTTCGTCCAGGTCGTTGTTGATGTAGTGCGCCGTGGCTCCCACCAGTTTCACCCCCTTGTTGTAGGCCTGGTGATAAGGCTTGGCGCCCTTGAAGCCCGGCAGCAGCGAGTGGTGGATGTTGATGGCCTTGCCATCGAGCTTGCGGCACAGCTCCGGCGACAGCACCTGCATGTAGCGGGCAAGGATCACCAGTTCGGCGCCGGAGTCCTCGATCACCTGCCACACCTGGCGCTCCTGGGACGGCTTGTCGTTGGGATCGAGGGGGAAGTGGTGGTAGGGAATCTGGTGCCAGTCGGCCAGGGGCTTGAGGTCCGGGTGGTTGGACACCACCGCCACCACGTCCATGGGCAACTGGCCGATGCGCTGGCGGTAGAGCAGGTCGTTGAGGCAGTGATCGGCCTTGGAGACCATGATCACCACCTTCGGCCGGTAGTGCGGCGCGGTCAGTTCGAAGTTCATCTCGAAGGCCTTGGCCCGCTGTGCCAGGCCCTCGCGAAAACCCTGCTCGTTCAGGCCATCGGGCTGGCGGAACTCCACGCGAATGAAGAAACGGCCCGAGAGCCGGTCATCGAAGGAATGGTGCTCGGTGACGTAGCAGCCCTGCTCGAACAGAAAGCGGGTCACCGCGTCCACCGTGCCGAGCACGCTGGGGCAGTCGGCGGTGAGAATCCATGTATCGGGGGCGCGGCTCATGCGGGATAACTCCTGTTCGTTGGGGCAACCGCAGCGCGGTCGATTCTCTGTAGGAGCGAGCTTGCTCGCGAAAAATCCAAGGGCGCTGTGGTCTTCCGGAAAATCCATCCTTCGCGAGCCAGCTCGCTCCTACCAAGCCAAGCTGGGTTCAGGCCTGGACGCTCAGGCCATATTCGGCCGCGGCATCCTGCAGCCACATCCACCAGTAATCGGAAAAGCTGCGGCGCACCAGCAGCTCCCAGGTGTCTTCGCCGGTACGGCGGATCACCAGTTGCGACTTGGCGAACACCGTGCCCACGGCCTTGCCCACCGGGAAGTTGTTGGGGTGCACGTCGTAGCTGGTGGACTTCATCAGCACCTGGCGCACGTTGGGCCCGGACAATTCGAGAATCTGCTGGCCGCCGCTGACGTTGACGATCTGGATATGCAGGTCGCCCAGGGCGGCCCGCAGGTTCTGCTCGGCGGCGAACTCTTCGCCGCTGGGCACGATCAGCAGCCACTCATCCGGGCCCAGCCATTGCAGGCTGGTCTCGCCCTTGACCACTACGCTCAGGGCGCCCGGCAGTTCGATGCCCAGGGCCTTGTGCACGCCGGCGGCGAAGGCCGGATCGTGGCCGTCGCCACGGATCGTCAGGTGGCCGAGGAGTTTTTTCTCGCGCAGGGTCACCCCGGCGTTCTTGCGGCCCTTGCCCACCAGGCTCGGCAGGTCGGCGTGGTGCAACGACGACTCGGCCTTGGCCCCGCTGGTAGGGCGCTGTTGGTAAACGTTGACTGCGGTCATAGAGCACCTGTCCTGAATTCTGTTGATAACGCCAGCCCTGTGGGGAGGCGGCTGTCGGCGAAGAGGCGCTTGGGCCTTGTGCCGGCCCTAAGGCCGCCTTCGCCGGCAAGCCGGCTCCTACGTGAGCCGTGTTGTGCCTTAGATGTTCTGGCGGTCGCCTTTGGGGTCGAAGAACACCGAGGAAACGATTTCCGCCTCGATCACCCGGCCATCGGCCAGCGGTGCGAAGACCCGCTCGCCCAGGCGCTTGAGCCCCCCCTTGACCACACCCAGGGCGAAGGAATAACCCAGGGAGTTGTGGGCATAGCTGGAGGTCACGTGGCCCACCATGCTCATCGGGATCGCCTGCTTGGGGTTGAACACCAGTTGCGCACCTTCCGGCAGCCACTGGGTCGGGTCGATCGGCTTGAGGCCCACCAGTTGCTTGCGCTGCTCACGCACGCAGTCTTCACGGTTCATGCCGCGCCAGCCGATCCAGGAGAACGGCTTGGTCCGGCCCACGCACCAGCCCATGTTCAGGTCGTCCGGGGTCATGGAACCGTCGGTGTCCTGGCCGACGATGATGAAGCCCTTCTCGGCCCGCAGCACGTGCATGGTCTCGGTGCCATAGGGGGTCAGGTTGTACTTCTTGCCGGCCTCGACGATCTGCTCCAGCACGCCCATGGCGTAGTCGGCCTGGACGTTGACCTCGTAGGACAGCTCGCCGGTGAACGAGATACGGAACACCCGCGCCGGTACGCCACCCACCAGGCCTTCCTTCCAGGTCATGAACGGGAAGCCGTCCTTGTCCAGGTCGATGTCGGTGACTTCGCTCAGCAGCTTGCGGCTGTTGGGCCCGGACAGGGTCATGGTGGCCCAGTGGTCGGTGACCGAGGTGAAGTACACCTTGAGGTCCGGCCATTCGGTCTGCTGGTAGATCTCCAGCCACTGCAGCACGCGAGCCGCGCCGCCGGTGGTGGTGGTCATCAGGAAGTGGTTGTCGGCCAGACAGGCAGTGACGCCGTCGTCGAAGACCATGCCGTCTTCCTTGCACATCAGGCCGTAGCGGGCCTTGCCCACGTCGAGCTTGGTCCAGGCATTGGTGTAGATGCGGTTGAGGAACTCCCGGGCATCGGGGCCCTGGATGTCGATCTTGCCCAGGGTCGAGGCGTCCAGCAGGCCGACGCTGTCGCGCACGGCCTGGCATTCACGCTTGACCGCGGCATGCAGGTCTTCGCCGTTCTTAGGGAAGTACCAGGGGCGTTTCCACTGGCCGACGTCTTCGAACTCGGCGCCATTCTTCACATGCCAGGCATGCAGCGCGGTGAAGCGCACCGGCTCGAAGATGTGCCCGCAGTGCCGGCCAGCCACGGCGCCGAAGGTGATCGGCGTGTAGTTCGGACGGAACATGGTGGTGCCCATCTGCGGAATGCTGACGTTCAGCGAGCCGGCGGCGATGGCCAGGCCGTTGACGTTGCCCAGCTTGCCCTGGTCGGTGCCGAAGCCCAGGGCGGTGTAGCGCTTGACGTGTTCCACCGACTCGAAGCCCTCGCGGGTCGCCAGTTCGATGGCGGCCGCAGTGACGTCGTTCTGCAGGTCGACGAATTGCTTCGGCGCACGCGCCGTGCCTTTTTCGTGGGGCACCTGGAACAGCGCCAGGGTCGGTTCTTCAAGACGGGCCAGGGCCTTGGGCAGAACGCCCTCAACGGCCTGGAAACCGGCTTCGCTGGCGGCGCGCACACCGCCTTCGAAACCGTCGGCCAGGGTATCGCCGAGGCTGTAGACGCCGTTGATGCCACCGACGCACACACGTTTCTGCGGCGCTTCACCGGGCACGAAACCGAGGATGTCTTCGCGCCACACCGGCTTGCCGCCCAGGTGCGAGGCCAGGTGCACCACCGGGCTGTAGCCGCCGGAGCTGGCGATCAGGTCGCAGTCGAGCCATTCGCCGGGGCTGGTGACCTTGTGTGCCTTGACGTCGATGGCCGCTACACGCGCGCCGGTCACGTGCTTGCTGCCACGGGCCTCGATCACCGCGCTGGAGGTGAGGATGCGAATGCCCTTGGCCCGGGCTTCTTCCACCAGGGCGCCGCGCGGGTTGTGCCGCGCATCGGCGATGGCCACCACTTGCAGGCTGGCGTCGAGCCAGTCCAGGGCCACACGGTAGGCGTGGTCGTTATTGGTGGACAGCACCAGTTTCTTGCCCGGGGCCACGCCGTAGCGGCGCACATAGGTGGAGACCGCGCCAGCCAGCATGTTGCCCGGCACATCGTTGTTGCCATAGACCAGCGGCCGCTCGTGGGCGCCGGTAGCCAGCACCACGCGCTTGGCGCGTACCCGGTGGATGCGCTGGCGTACCTGGCCGATGGGCGCGCGGTCGCCGAGGTGATCGGTGAGGCGCTCGTGAATGGTCAGGAAGTTGTGGTCGTGGTAGCCGTTGACCGTGGCCCGCGGCAGCAGCAACACATCCGGCAGCGACTGGAGTTCGGCAACCACACTGGCCACCCACTCCGCCGCCGGCTTGCCGTCCAGGCTCTCGCGGCTGTCCAGCAGGGTACCGCCGAACTCTTCCTGCTCGTCGGCGAGGATCACCCGGGCGCCACTGCGGGCCGCTGCCAGGGCGGCGGCAAGGCCCGCGGGGCCGGCGCCGACGATCAGCACGTCGCAGTGCTGGTTCATGTTGTCGTAGGTGTCCGCATCGTTCTCGGTGGGCGAGCGACCGAGGCCCGCCGCCTTGCGGATGTACTTCTCGTAGGTCATCCAGAAAGATTGCGGGTACATGAAGGTCTTGTAGTAGAAGCCCGGCGGCATCAGCTTGCCGCCGACCTTGCCGAGAATCCCCATCATGTCGTTGTTGACGCTGGGCCAGCCGTTGGTGCTGGTGGCGACCAGGCCCTGGTACAGCGCCTGCTGGGTGGCGCGCACGTTGGGGATCTGGGTGGCTTCGGTGGCACCGATCTGCAGCACCGCGTTGGGCTCCTCGCAGCCTGCGGCGAAGATGCCCCGGGGCCGGGAGTACTTGAAGCTGCGGCCGATGATGTCCACGCCGTTGGCCAGCAGGGCCGAGGCCAGGGTGTCGCCCTCAAAACCCTTGTAGCTCTGGCCGTTGAAGGTGAAGGTCAGGACCTTGTTGCGGTCGATGCGTCCGCCGTTGGACAGGCGATTGGTCTGGCTCATACCTTCTCTCCAGCAGCCTTGGCGGTGAATTGCGGCTTGGTGCCGATCTTGTAGGTCTCAAGAATTTCGTAGGTGACGGTGTCGCGGGTAGCGTTGAAGTACTGGCGGCAACCGGCGGCGTGGATCCACAACTCGTGGTGCAGGCCGCGAGGGTTGTCGCGGAAGAACATGTAGTCGCCCCACTCCTCGTCGGTGCAGGCGTTGGGGTCCAGGGGCCGTGGAATATGCGCCTGGCCGGACGAATGGAATTCCTCTTCGGAGCGCAGCTCGCCGCAGTGAGGACAGAAGATATGCAACATAGGGAGTTGTCCTTTTAGTGGGCGACCGCAGCAGCGCCGTGTTCGTCGATCAGCGCGCCGTTGTGGAAACGGTCGATGGAGAAAGGGGCGGCCAGAGGATGCATCTCGCCCTTGGCGAGGCTTGCGGCAAACACGTTGCCCGAACCCGGGGTGGCCTTGAAGCCGCCGGTGCCCCACCCGCAGTTGAAGAACATGTTCGGCACCGGAGTCTTGGAAATGATCGGGCAGGCGTCCGGGCTGGTGTCGACGATGCCGCCCCACTGGCGGTTCATGCGCACACGGGAGAGGACCGGGAACATCTCGACGATGGCCTGGATGGTGTGCTCGATCACCGGGTAGGAACCGCGCTGGCCGTAGCCGACCCAGCCGTCGATACCGGCGCCGATCACCAGGTCGCCCTTGTCCGACTGGCTGATGTAGCCGTGCACCGCGTTGGACATGATCACGCTGTCGATGATCGGTTTGATCGGCTCCGACACCAGCGCCTGCAGCGGGTGGGATTCGATCGGCAGGCGAAAACCCGCGAGCTTGGCCATGTGCCCGGAGTTGCCGGCGGTGACCACCCCGACGCGCTTGGCACCGATAAAGCCCTTGTTGGTCTCGACGCCGATGCACACGCCGTTTTCCTTGCGAAAACCAATGACTTCGGTCTGCTGGATCAGGTCCACGCCCAGGGCGTCGGCGGCCCGGGCAAAGCCCCAGGCCACGGCGTCGTGACGGGCCACACCGCCGCGGCGCTGGACCGTGGCGCCGAGCACCGGGTAGCGAGTGTTCTTCGAGCAGTCCAGGTAGGGGATCTCGTCCGCCACCTGCTGGGTGTTGAGCAGTTCGCCGTCGATGCCGTTGAGCCGGTTGGCGCTGACCCGGCGCTCGGAGTCACGGATGTCCTGCAGGGTATGGCACAGGTTGTAGACCCCGCGCTGGGAGAACATCACGTTGTAGTTGAGGTCCTGGGACAGGCCTTCCCACAACTTCATCGCATGCTCGTAGAGCTGCGCCGACTCGTCCCACAGGTAGTTGGAACGCACGATGGTGGTGTTGCGCGCGGTGTTGCCGCCGCCCAGCCAGCCCTTCTCCACCACCGCGACATTGGTGATGCCGTGTTCCTTGGCCAGGTAGTAGGCGGTGGCCAGGCCATGCCCGCCGCCGCCGACTATGACCACGTCATAGACTTTCTTCGGGGTCGGGGTGCGCCACATGCGCTGCCAGTTTTCATGGTGGCTGAGAGAGTGCTTGAAGAGGCCGAAGCCCGAATAGCGTTGCATAGTCATTGCTCCAGTTGCGGCTCTCAGCGGTAAACCGGGAAATCAGCACACAGGGCCGCCACCTGACGGGCGACATTGGCCTCGACGTCGGCATCGCCGAGGTGGTCGAGAATGTCGCAGATCCAGCCCGCCAGTTCGGTGCACTGGGTGACCTTGAAACCGCGGGTGGTGACCGCAGGGGTGCCGATGCGCAGGCCGGACGTGACAAACGGCGACTGCGGGTCGTTGGGCACGGCGTTCTTGTTCACGGTGATGTGGGCGCGGCCCAGGGCGGCATCGGCATCCTTGCCGGTCAGGCCCTGGCGAATCAGGCTGACCAGGAACAGGTGGTTGTCGGTGCCGCCGGACACTACATCGTAGCCGCGTTTGATAAACACGCCGGCCATGGCCTGGGCGTTGTCGATCACTTGCTGCTGATAAGCCTTGAAGCCAGGTTCCAGCGCTTCCTTGAAGCACACCGCCTTGGCCGCAATCACATGCATCAGCGGACCGCCCTGGGCGCCGGGGAATACCGCGGCGTTGAGTTTCTTCTCGATCTCTTCATTGGCCTTGGCCAGGATCAGGCCGCCACGGGGACCGCGCAGGGTCTTGTGGGTGGTGGTAGTGACCACGTCGGCATAGGGCAACGGGTTGGGATACAGCCCGGCAGCCACCAGCCCGGCGACGTGGGCCATGTCGACGAACAGCAGCGCCCCGACCTTGTCGGCGATCTGCCGGAAGCGCGGGAAGTCCAGGGTCTTGGAGTAGGCCGAGAAGCCGGCGACGATCATCTTCGGCTTGTGTTCCACGGCCAGGCGCTCGACTTCGTCGTAGTCGATCAACCCGGTGCGGGTGTCGATGCCGTACTGCACCGCGTTGTACAGCTTGCCCGAGGACGACACCTTGGCCCCGTGGGTCAGGTGGCCGCCATGGGCCAGGCTCATGCCGAGGATGGTATCGCCGGCCTGCAGCAGGGCCAGGTACACCTCGCTGTTGGCCGAAGAACCGGAGTGCGGCTGGACGTTGGCGTAGTCGGCACCGAACAGTTGCTTGGCGCGCTCGATGGCCAGGGCCTCGACCTTGTCCACGTGCTCGCAGCCACCGTAGTAGCGCTTGCCCGGATAGCCTTCGGCGTACTTGTTGGTCAGCCCGCTGCCTTGCGCCTGCATCACCCGCTTGCTGGTGTAGTTTTCCGACGCGATCAGCTCGATGTGATCTTCCTGGCGTTGTTCCTCGGCATTGATGGCCGCCAGCAGTGCATCGTCGTAACCCTGGATCTGGTCTTGCTTGCTGAACATCACGTCTCTCCCAGCGGCGGCGGTGCGCCTTTCGTCTCGGTGAGGCGAGCCTTACAGCTACGCCCTTTGGATGCGATGGTATGACCGGGAAGGGGAACTCAAATGCCTATGGACGCCACGCAAAGGTGCGTTTACGACATGCCCTGGCGTGCGGAGATAAATGCCTGCCCGCACCACCCGCCAACGGCTCTGGATCGGGCCTGTCCCTCCCCCGCAACGCAACGCTCTCTGCCGTAGGAGCCGGCTTGCCAGCGAAGAGGCCCGCAAGCCGGGCGCAAATCCTCACGGGCGCCTTCGTCGGCAAGCCGGCTCCTACAGGGCTGCGCGCAGGGCCAGCAGCAGGAGAAAGTGCGCCGGGTACAGCAGGTAGGCCCAGCGGCGCATGGCCGGCACCGACCTGCCACGCAGCCCCCGCAGCAGCATCAGCCCCAGCCACGGCGCCAGCAGACAAGCGGCAATACCGCAGGTCGCCACCTGATTGCCCAGGCGCGCCGCCGGGAACAAGGTTTCCCATTGATTGGCCGCCAGGCACAGCGCCCCAGGCAGCAGGCTGAAATACCAGGGCCGGCGCAACACCAGTACCAGGGCCAGCGGCAGCAACACCCCGAAGGCGCCGAACATCAGCCGCTCGCTGAAAACCACCGCCAGCAGCAAGGCCAGCAGGCCAAGCCCCAGGTCCAGGTCTCTGCGCCGCTGCCAGCCGCGAGCCACCAGCAGGCCCAGGGCCAGGGTGGGCAACACATTCAAGGTATCGGGGTCGGGAATGAACAGACGATAGGGAATCTCGCTCAGCAGGCTGAACAGCAGCAACCAGCCCAGGTAGCGCCATGGGCCGGGCCGGCGGTCGATTTCATCCCTGGCCCGGGTCAGGTTCACCGCCATGGCCAGGCAGAACCAGGGAAACGCCAGGCGCCCGGGTACGTAAAGCCAGTCCAGGCTCAGGCCCACATAACGCAGGTGATCGAGGACCATGCTCAGCAGCGCCAGCCATTTCAGCGCATCCAGCGCCCCGTCGCGCCGAGCAGTGTCGGGTTTCAGCATCGCGTCACGCATAAATCCTTATGGGCCATGCATTATTCCGGCATAAACAGAGCGTGTGCTGGGCCATTATTCTTGGTTAAAGTGCGCACCATCATCGACCACGGAGCCGGCCATGACCGACAAGAGCCAACAATTCGCCAGCGACAACTACTCCGGCATCTGCCCCGAAGCCTGGGCCGCCATGGAGCAGGCCAACCACGGCCACGAGCGCGCTTACGGCGACGACCAGTGGACCGCTCGCGCCTCGGATCATTTCCGCAAACTGTTCGAAACCGATTGCGAAGTGTTCTTCGCCTTCAACGGCACCGCCGCCAACTCCCTGGCCCTGTCGTCGCTGTGCCAGAGTTACCACAGCGTGATCTGCTCGGAAACCGCCCACGTCGAAACCGACGAGTGCGGCGCCCCGGAGTTCTTCTCCAACGGCTCCAAGCTGCTGATCGCCGGCACCCAGAACGGCAAGCTGACCCCGGAATCGATCCGCGAGATCGCCCTCAAGCGCCAGGACATCCACTATCCCAAGCCGCGGGTGGTAACCCTGACCCAGGCCACCGAGGTGGGCAGTGTCTACACCCCGGAAGAAGTTCGCGCCATCAGTGCCACCTGCAAGGAACTGGGGCTGAACCTGCACATGGACGGCGCGCGCTTCTCCAACGCCTGCGCCTTCCTCGGCTGTACCCCGGCGGAGCTGACCTGGAAGGCCGGCGTGGACGTGCTGTGCTTTGGCGGCACGAAAAACGGCATGGCGGTGGGTGAAGCGATCCTGTTCTTCAACCACAAGCTGGCGGAAGACTTCGACTACCGCTGCAAGCAGGCTGGCCAACTGGCCTCGAAAATGCGCTTTCTCTCCGCGCCCTGGGTCGGCCTCCTGGAAAACGACGCCTGGCTCAAGCACGCCCGCCACGCCAACCACTGCGCGCAGCTGCTGGCCCAGCTGGTGGCCGACATCCCTGGCGTGGAACTGATGTTCCCGGTGCAGGCCAACGGCGTGTTCCTGCAACTCTCGGAACCGGCCATTGCCGCACTGACGGCCAAGGGCTGGCGCTTCTACACCTTCATCGGCAAGGGTGGCGCGCGCTTCATGTGCTCCTGGGACACCGAGGAAGACCGCGTGCGCGAACTGGCAGCCGACATCCGCACCGTCATGAGCGCCTGACCCACCCCCCGCCTGTAGGAGCTGGCTTGCCAGCGAAGAGGCCCGCAACCCAAGCGCCGCGCTCACCGACGCCTTCGCCGGCAAGCCGGCTCCTACAATGGCCAGCGCACCTCCCACCCCGTAGGAGCTGGCTTGCCAGCGAACAGGCCCGCAACCCAAGCGCCGCGCTCATGGACGCCTTCGCCGGCAAGCCGGCTCCTGCAACGGCCAGCGCACCTCCCACCCCGTAGGAGCTGGCCTGCCAGCGAAGAGGCCCGTCAAGCACGCCCCCTTCATCAGTTCACAAATTCCTGAACTGATTATTTGCCCCCACTGATTCAACAACCGCAGCGTTTGTCCGAGACTCCGGGGTCGACCTATAAAAATAAGGCTGTACCCCATGACGACTTCTTCTTGCGTCACCGAGAAAGCCCAGCCTCCCGGCCTTGCGATCGAAACCCGTTCCATCGACTACGTGCCGCGCAACGAGCGCCACGGCAAGGTCTGGCACCAGGGCCCCTTCTGGTTCACCGGCAACTTCGTGCTCACCACCATGGTCACCGGTTTCACCGGCGCAGCCCTGGGCCTCGCCCTGCAATACGCCATCCTGGCGATCGTCATCGGCGTCTGCCTGGGCACCTTCTGCATGGCCTTCCACGCCAACCAGGGCCCGCGCATGGGGCTGCCGCAGATGATCCAGTCCCGCGCCCAGTTCGGCCTGCGCGGCGCCATCGTGCCGTTCACCGCCGTGGTGTTCGTCTACATCGGCTTCAACGTGTTCAACGTGATTCTCGCCACCGATGCCATCAACACCGTGATTCCCGGCGCCCGGGCGCCCTGGTACACCCTGATGATCGCCGTGGCGGTGCTGATCGCGGTGATCGGCCATGACCTGCTGCACACCGTGCAGCGCTGGCTGACCTACGTGATGATCAGCGTGTTCGCGGTGCTCACCGTCAGTGCCCTGCTGACCCTGCAGGCCGACTCGGCCCTGGCCGACCCGCAGTTCTCCTGGTCGGCGTTCCTGATCCAGCTGTCGGCCGCCGCCGGCTACCAGATCAGCTATTCGGTGTACGTCTCCGACTACTCACGCTACCTGCCGCACAAGACGCCGTCGCGCCAGGTGATCTTCTGGACCTACCTGGGCGCTGCCGGTTCGGCCCTGTGGCTGATGTCCCTGGGGGCGTTCCTGGCCTCGGCCCTGCCCTCCCCCGATGCCATCGCCAGCGTGCGCGAAGTGGGCAACCGGGTGATCCCCGGCTTCGGCACCTTCACCGTGCTGATCGCAGTGCCGGCGCTGGTGGGCATCATGGCGGTCAACTGCTACGGCGCCATGCTCACCGGCATCAGCGCCATCGACGGCTTCAAGTCGATCAAGCCCAACCTCAAGAGCCGGGTCTGCGGAATCGTGCTGGTGGCGGTGGTGATCTTTCTCATCGCCATGAACATTCCCGAGAGCTACCTGGGCAGCTTCAACACTTTCGTGCTGCTGATGCTGTATTTCCTGGTGCCCTGGACCGCAGTCAACCTGGCGGACTTCTACCTGGTGCGCAAAGGTCGCTATGCCATCAGCGACATCTTCAATCACACCGGGATCTATGGCCGCTGGTCCAGCGCCGGGCTGCTGGCGTATTTCCTCGGCCTGCTGGCGATGGTGCCGTTCATGTCCCTGAGCTTCTTCCAGGGCCCGCTGTCCCAGGCCCTGGGCGGCGCCGACATTGCCTTCGTGGTTGGCCTTGCCGTGGCCGCGCTGGTCTACTGGGCGCTGACCCGCAACCTGGACCTGGACGCGGAGCGCCTGGCCATCCAGGCCAGCGAGCAGCAACTGGAAGGAGGCGCGCAATGATTCCTCAGGCATCCCTCAAGGTGGCCTGCCAGCAAGTGGCCCCGCGCATCGGCGACCTTAAGTACAACCGCGCCCTGGGCGCCGAGGCGATACGCCAGGCCGCCGCCCGCGGCGCCCAGGTGGTGGTGCTGCCGGAACTGGTGCAGAGCGGCTATGTGTTCAGCGACCGCAATGAAGCCCTGGCACTCTCGGAAAGCCTCGACGGGCCGACCCTGAGCCTGTGGAAAACCCTGGCCGAAGAGCTGCAGGTGGTGATCGTCGGCGGCTTCTGCGAGCGCCTGGACCAGGAGCGCGTGGCCAACAGCGCGGCGCTGGTCGAACCCGAAGGCAGGCTGACGCTGTACCGCAAGGCCCACCTGTGGGATAGGGAAAACCTGATCTTCACCCCGGGCGACGAGCCGCCGCCGGTGGTGCCGACCCGCTTCGGGCCGATCGCCATGATGATCTGCTACGACTTGGAGTTTCCCGAGTGGGTGCGCCTGCCAGCCCTGGCCGGCGCGGCCCTGCTGTGCGCCCCGGTGAACTGGCCGGATGGCCCGCGCCCGCTGGGCGAGCGGCCGGCGGAGATGGTCCGGGTGCAGGCCAATGCGGCGGTCAACCGGATGTTCATCGCCGCCTGCGACCGCTGCGGCGAGGAACGTGGAGTGAACTGGGTGGGCGGCTCGACCCTTGTCGATGCCGACGGTTATCCACTGGCGGGCAGGGATCGGGAAAGCGCCGAGCAGTTGCTGTTGGCGGAGCTGGACCTGACCCAGGCCTGGCACAAGTCCATCAGTGAACATAACCATGTGCACCTGGATCGGCGCCCGGCGTTGTATCAGTAACCGAAGGATCAGGTTGCACCTGTTCGCTGGCAAGCCGGCTCCTACAGCAAACGGATGCAGGGGCCGGTTTGCCGGCGATCAGAACTCCACGCGCACGTCGCCCTTGGGCACGCTGCAGCAGGACAGGATGTAGCCTTCGGCTTCGTCTTCCTCGGTGATCCCGCCGTTGTGCTCCATCTCCACCTCGCCCCCCAGCTTGAGCACCTTGCAGGTGCCGCAGATGCCCATGCCGCAGGCCTTGGGAATCATCAGGCCAAGCTTGGCCGCCGCCGCGTGCACGGTTTCCCCGGGGGCCACGCGGATGCTCTTGCCCGAAGCGGTGAACTCCACCTGATGCAGATCCGCCAGGTCCGGCTCCGGCGCCTCGGCCGCCTGTTCGGCGTGTTCCACCGCATCGGCCCGGGCTTCGGCCGGGGTCGCGCCGAAGGATTCCTCGTGGTAGCGGGCCATGTCGAAACCGGCGGCTTCCAGCAGCCGCTTGACCGCGCTCATATAGGGCGTGGGGCCGCAGCAGAACACTTCCCGCTCCAGGAAATCCGGGGCCATCAACTCCAGCATCTTGTGGTTCAGGTAGCCGCGATAACCGGCCCAGGGCTCGCCCAGGCCGTGCTTTTCGCAGATCAGGTGCAGGCTGAAGTTGTCGATCCGCGAGGCCATGTGCTCCAGCTCGCGGTGGTAAATGATGTCCTTGGGGGAACGGGCGCTGTGGATGAACACCATGTCGACGTTGGCGTTGGTGTCGTAGAACCAGCGCGCCATGGACATCACCGGGGTAATGCCGACGCCGCCGCTGAGGTAGAGGATCTTCGGCGCCGGAAAGTCGATGGCGTTGAACAGCCCCACCGGCCCGTGCACCGCCAGTTCCTGGCCTTCGTGCAGGGTGTCGTGCAGCCAGTTGGAGACCTTGCCGCCGGGCACGCGCTTGATGGTCACCGAGAAGCTGTAGGGCACCGAGGGCGAGCTGGAGATGGTGTAGGAACGCATCACCGGCTGGCCCTCGATCTCCAGCTCCAGGGTGACGAACTGCCCCGGTTTGAAGAAGAACATGATCGGCTGGTCGGCCATGAAGCAGAAGGTCCGCACGTCCCAGGTTTCCTGGATGACTTTGACGCAACGGACGATGTGACGGCCATTGGCCCAGGTCTGGGTGGTTACCGGGTTGAGGAAGGTGTTGGACATGCTGTTCTCCACGGCCGACGGTCGGCGTCTTGTCAGCGATTCTGCGTAAGGCTTCTCGCGCCCATTTACCTATCTGCGACATTCACATGCTTATCGCGACCAGCCCCCAGCTGCCGGGGCTGGCGCGTCGGGAACAGATTGGGCCATGTCGCCCATGGATAAGGTTCTTGGCGCCTGCGGACCCACACTCGCCTCAACGACAACAGCCGTTTTTTTCGTGACTTGCGTAGCACCCACCGTAGCCACTAATTAATTCGCCGGCCGCACTGAACGGCCATGAGGACTTGAACGATGGACGTCACCGCAACCCTGAGCTTGGGCGATCCGCTGGAACCTGCACGCAAGGCCACTGCACAGATGCTGCAGGAACGTGAGCGGACCTTTTCCCTGCCGCAGCCGTTCTACTGCGATGAAAGGCTGTTCGATATCGACATGCAGGAGATCTTCCAGAAGGAATGGCTGATCGCCGGCATGACCTGCGAGATCCCTACCAAGGGCAACTACATCACCCTGCAGATCGGCAAGAACCCGATCATCGTCATCCGCGGCGCCGACGGCGTGGTCCACGCCTTCCACAACGTCTGCCGCCACCGCGGCTCACGGCTGTGCACCAGCGACAAGGGCAAGGTCGCCAAGCTGGTCTGCCACTACCACCAGTGGACCTACGAACTGGACGGCCGCCTGCTGTTCGCCGGCACCGAGATGGGCGCCGACTTCGACATGAAGCAATACGGCCTGAAACCGGTGAACGTGAAGACCGCCGGCGGCTACATCTTCATCTCCCTGGCCGAGAACCCGCCGGCCATCGACGACTTCCTGGCGACCCTGGCCCATTACATGGAGCCCTACGACATGGAGAACACCAAGGTGGCGGTGCAGACCACCTTGCACGAAAAGGCCAACTGGAAACTGGTGCTGGAGAACAACCGCGAGTGCTACCACTGCGGCGGCTCGCACCCCGAATTGCTGAAAACCCTGCTGGAATGGGACGACGTCACCGACCCGCGGGCCGACCAGGCGTTCAAGGACCACGTGGCCGCCTCCGCTGCCGCCTGGGAAGCCGAGAAGATCCCTTACGCCCACGCCAGCTTCGGCCTGCGCAACCGCATCGTGCGCATGCCGCTGCTCAAGGGCACCGTGTCCATGACCCTGGACGGCAAGCAGGGCTGCGCCAAACTCATGGGCCGGATCAAGAACCCGGACCTGGGCTCGATGCGCATCCTGCACCTGCCCCACTCGTGGAACCACTGCATGGGCGACCACATCATCGTGTTCACCGTGTGGCCCATCAGCGCCCAGGAAACCATCGTCACCACCAAGTGGATCGTGCACAAGGACGCCGTGGAAGGCGTGGACTACGACGTCGAGCGCATGCGCCAGGTGTGGGACGCCACCAACGCCCAGGACCGGCGCCTGGCGGAGGAGAACCAGCGCGGCATCAACTCCACCGCCTACCAGCCCGGCCCGTACTCCAAGACCTACGAGTTCGGCGTGGTCAACTTCGTCGACTGGTACAGCGAGCGCATGCTGAGCAACCTGGGGGCGGAACCGGCGCCTTACCTCAAGGGTGTTCCGGTCACCGGCTGACACTGCAAGCACGGCAGCGGGGGTTTGTGTATCCGCTGCCGCAAGCTGCGCGGGAGATTGCCCGGCAAGGTCCTGCGGACCTTTGTGCAAACTCGGTGGCGACTGCAACGGTCGGCTCACCGCGCCGGTTTCGCCAATGAAGGTCTCGCCGGTCTGTGCTCCATCCAGCTTCACCCTCACGTGACCGTGCATAGCCGCAGCGGCTAGTGCGGATCATCCACCAGGTCGGCGTGCTCTTCGCTGCCGGAGCCGGCGTAATACACATCACCCGGATGAATGGTGAGGGCGCAGCGGCGGGTGCGTCCAGGGCGAAACGACAGTCCATTGCCTGAGTTCCCGGGAACCGGATGTGGATAAGTCGCAACCATGTCCTTGTGGCATCAGTGACGACAGGCCACTTGCCAGTGTCAAGGCAGCCATTAGAACTGTATGAAATTTGATCTATTGCCGCACAAGCTATGGATTACAAGGGGTGCAGCCTTCGACGAACACCTTATCCACACCTTGGCCCACAGCAACTGTGGGCAAGTTCCTCTGGCTTGGGGATATTTCGCCGGGCAATGGCAATAAAATCCGTGACTTATGTAGAAAGTGCTGTTTCACAAGGTATTGATCATTTTTTGATCAAAGCCATCAAAGCCACGTATTCAGAGGGCTACAGAGGAAGGCGAACACCTTATCCACAGAACGGCCAACAGACTTTGGGGGCAACTCGGGTGCACTAGTCGGGCACTGTGGAAAACCGCCAAAAGCCGCGCATTATCAGGGGCACGCCAGGATATTCAGCGGAAAAACCAGCATTTGATCATTTTTTGAACAAAAGCTTGAAAGCCCCGATCTGCAAGGGATACAGCGCTAAGCGAACATCTTATCCACAGAAGCGCCAACAGACTTTGGGGGCAACTGCTGTGCAAAAGTCTGCCCGAGGGTTTTCCCATCATGGAAAAAACGCCATAAAAAACGCCCACTTAGCCTGATCAAAAATCGTACAGGCGGCGCCAGGGCCTGCTGCACAAGGGCTGGAGCGAGGCGCGAACACCTTATCCACAGGTCCGCACACAGGGATTGTGAGTAACCCCAGCCCCCTGTCGCGAAAGACGGCCGGGAATTGTGCAAAACCGCGCCGGCCTCTTCGCCGGCAAGCCGGCTCCTACAGGGCATGGGTGCATTTCCCCCGTAGGAGCCGGCTTGCCAGCGAACAGCGGTGCCAGGGGTTGTGCATAACCCTGAGGTCAGCGCACTACACCTTCTTCGATGAGCAATTTGAGAATGGCTTCGGCACCCGCCTCAGGGCTGACGCCCTTGAGTACCTGGCCGGTGCCTCCGCTGGCCTTGGCGGTAGCGGCTTTCATGCGGTCGGCGCCGCTCTTGGCCTTGATCACTTTCAGGCGCTTGGGCCGCGGCTTGGCCGGCTGCAGGCTGGAGCCTGTGAACAACTCGTCCTCCACCACCAGCACCTGGTCGGCTTCGAGCACACCCCGGCGCGCCGGGCCGTAGGCGCTCTGGCGCGGCTTGGGTGCGGCGTTATCCACAGTGGCGAGGAATGGCAGGCGCACCTTGAGCCGGCGTCGCTGGCCCCGGGGCAAGGCTTGCAGAACATGGGCCACGCCATCGCCCAGGGACTCGACCTGGGCCAGCCCCACCACCAGCGGCCAGCCGAGGTTTTCCGCCAGCAGGAATGGCAGCATCCCCGAGCCCTCGCCGGTTTCCGCCTGGCTGCCGGTGAGCACCACCTGGGCGCCGGCATGGCGCAGGTACTGGGTCAGGGCCGGCAGGGCGTCGGCCCCCGCCGGCTGCTCCAGCACATGCAGCTGTTCCAGGCCCATGCCCAGGTAGGCGCGCAGGGCCGGCTCGGCTACATCGCCGGCATGCAGCACCTGCAACTGCGCACCGGCCAGTTGCAGGCCCAGTTCCACTGCCCGGGCATCCTGTTCGGCACGCCGCGGGCGGCCGGAGGTGGGGTGGGCGCCAATCGAAATCAGGCTGATTACATTGCTGTGCATAACATCCCCTTAAGCCGCATCGCGCTTGGCGTCGTTGCGGTAGGCCGCTACCGCCGCGATCAAGGCCTTGAGAATCTCCGCGCTGTCGCCAATCACCGACAGGTCGGCACGCTTGATCATGTCGCAACCCGGGTCGAGGTTGATCGCCACCACCTTGTCGCAGGCACCAATGCCCTGCAGGTGCTGGATCGCTCCGGAAATCCCCACCGCCACATAGACCCGCGCGGTGACCCAGATACCACTGGCCCCCACTTGCCGGTCGCGGGCCATGAAGCCGTCGTCCACCGCCACCCGCGAAGCGCCTTCGGTGGCCCCCAGGGCGGCGGCGGTCTGGTGAAACAGCGGCCAGTCCTTGACCCCGTTGCCCCCGGAAAAGATGAATTCGGCCTCGGCCATGGGAATCGCCGCCGGGTCCACCGCCACCGCGCCCAGGTCTTCGATCCGCGCCAGGCTGCGGGCCACGCTTGTGGATAACTCCACCGGCAAGGCTTCGTGGCGGGTTTCGCTGACCGGCTCCGCGCATTCGGCGGCGGCCAGGATCAAGCGCGCCACCGGCCGCGCCAGGTCCTGCAGGCCGGCGCCGGCACGACCGATGCACTGCCCGTCCTTGACCTGCCAGACCCGGGTCGCCGGGCGTTCGCCCAGGGCAGCGGCAAGGCGCCGGCCCAGCTCGCCGCCGCCGGTGCGGCTGTCGGGTAGCAGCCAGTGGCGCGGGCTGAACTGGTTATCCACAGCCCGCAGGCCTTGCACCCGTTGCTCCGGTGCATAACCTTCGAACTCGCTGCCTTGCAGCACCAGCAGGCGGTCGACACCCGCGGTGGCGAAGGCCGATTCCTTGTGCTCGCCGAACACCACCGCCAGCACCGCGCCGTCCTGGCCCGCCAGTTGATGGGCCAGGCCCAGCAGATCGCGGTCGTGACTGCTCAGGCGGCCACCGACCATGTCCGGCACCACGCTGATGTAGAACGCCGGCTGCGCCACTTGATGCAGCGGCAACTGCACCTCGGCCGCCGCCGTGCGCTTGGCGCTGCCGCCCTGCTGGGCGCCACTGCGGTCGATGCGCTTGAGGCCGTTGGGGCCGATGAAACCGATGCCATGGGGATTCTTGCGGATCAGGCCATTGGGCCCCATCCAGCTGTGTTGCGCCGGCTGCATGGCCGCGTGCAGCGGGTGCAGGCGGTTACGGGCAATCCATTCGGCCCGAGGATCGCGGCGGATAATGTCGCTCATCAGTGCACCTCCGCAGGTTCAGGTTTCACCGACGCCGGCGCTTTGCTCGGGGCGGCGTCTTCGAGCAAGGCATCGGCCACCAGTTCGGCGATGTCCTTGATCATCGGCCGCGGCTCCACCACCCCTTCGAGCATCGCCGTGCACTGTGGACAACCCACGGCCACCAGCTCGGCGCCGGTTTCGCGGATGTCCTGCATGCGCATGTCGGGTATGCGTTGCTTGCCCGGAATGTCGGTGATCGGCGCGCCGCCGCCACCGCCGCAGCAACGGGAACGGAAGCCCGAGCGCTGCATTTCCTTGATCTCGATGCCCAGGGCCCGCAGTACGTCCCGAGGAGCTTCGTACTCGCCGTTGTAACGGCCCAGGTAGCACGGGTCGTGGTAGGTCACGCTATTGCCTTTGTGCTGGCCCAGATTGAGGGCACCGGCACCAATCAACTCGGCCAGGTAGGTGCTGTGGTGCTGCACCAGGTAGTTGCCATCGAAGGCGCCGTACTCGTTCTTCAGCACATGGAAACTGTGGGGGTCGCAGGTGACGATGCGCTTGAAGCGGTACTTGGCCAGGGTCTGGATGTTGCGCTTGGCCAGCAGCTGGAAAGTCGCTTCGTCGCCCAGGCGCCGGGCCACGTCACCGCTGTCGCGCTCTTCCAGGCCGAGCACGGCGAAGTCCACCTTGGCCGCCTTGAGCACTTTGACGAAGGCCCGCAGGGTGCGCTGGTTGCGCATGTCGAAGGCGCCGTCGCCGACCCAGAACAGCACGTCGGTGCTTTGTTTATCGCTGAGCAGGGACAGGTTCAGGTCCGCCGCCCAGTTCATCCGCCCGCCGGGGTTGAAGCCCCCGGGGTTGTCGGTGGCAATGAGGTTTTCCAGGACCTCGGCGCCCTTGTTCGGCGTGGCGCCCTTCTCCAGGGTCAGATGGCGACGCATGTCGACGATGGCATCGACGTGTTCGATCATCATCGGGCATTCCTCGACACAGGCCCGGCAGGTGGTGCAGGACCACAGGGTCTCGGCGTCCACCAGACCGTTGACGATGGGCTGGTGCGGGTTGCCGCCGTGTTCGCCGATGGCCTTGCCAGGGTACGGGCTGCCAGCGAACTGCGCGTCGGTACCGCCGGCCAGGCCGACCACCATGTCCTGGATCAGTTTCTTCGGGTTCAACGGCTGGCCGGCGGCGAAGGCCGGGCACGCCGCCTCGCACTTGCCGCACTGCACGCAGGCGTCGAAGCCCAGCAACTGGTTCCAGGTGAAGTCCTTGGGCTTTTCCACCCCCAAAGGCGCGTTCGGGTCTTCCAGGTCCAACGGCTTGAGGCCGGTGGAGCGTCCGCCACCAAAGCGCTCGGCGCGGCGGTGCCAGGCCAGGTGCAAGGCGCCAGCGAAGGCGTGCTTCATCGGCCCGCCCCAGGTCATGCCGAAGAACAGCTCGGACACGCCCCAGAGCACACCCAGCGCAAGCAGCGCCGCCAGCAGCCAGCCACCGAAGTTTTCCGGAAGGATCCCGGCCACCGGCAGGGTCGCCACGAAGAAGCTCACGGAGAATGCCAGCAGGCTTTTGGGCAGGCGCATCCACGGCCCTTTGGACAGCCGCGTCGGCGGGTTGCGCCGACGCTTGGCGACGAACAGCGCGCCGACGAACATCAGCGTGGTGGCCAGCAGCAAGGCATAACCCAGGATGCGGTTGTGCAGGCCGAAACCGTGCACCAGGATCGCCAGCACGGCGGCCAGGACAAAGCCCCCCGCCGTGGCCACGTGGGTGTTGGCCATGTATTTGTCCCGGGCCACCACGTGGTGCAGATCCACCATGTAGCGCTTGGGCATGGCCAGCAGGCCGCCAATCAGATCGACCTTGGAGGCTCGCCCCCGGCGCCACATGGCCACGCGTCGCAGCGCGCCAAGGACCGCAAGGCCGATGGCGGCGAACAACAGAATGGGAAGAAGGGTGTTCAACATGGTGGAGCTCCCAAAGACCTGGGGCCTTGTAGGAGCTGGCTTGCCAGCGATCAGGCAGCACGCGGTATCTCGCCAGTGCCGATCGCCGGCAAGCCGGCTCCTACAGGAAGTGGCTTAGAAATCCTTGCACAGGCGCAGTGCGTCGTAGATCGCGGCATGGGTGTTGCGCTGGGACACGCAGTCGCCGATGCGGAACAACAGGTAGCCCTCCCCCGTCTCGCTCAGGCACGGCTGCGGCTTGATCGCGAACAGCGCCTCGACGTCCATCTGGCCCTTGTTGCGCGAACCTTCCTTGAGCCCGTAGTAGAGCTCTTCGTCAGGACGCACGCCGTTTTCCACCACCACCTGATCCACCACCCGCTCTTCCCGGGCGCCGGTGTATTCGTTCTCCAGCACCGCCACCAGCTTGTCGCCCTCGCGGTAGACCTTCTCCAGGGTCAGGTCCCCGGTCATGATCACTTCCTTGGGATACAGGCTGCGGTAGTAGGTGGGGAACGAGGTGCCGCCCACGGCGATGCCCGGCTTGATGTCGTCGGTGACGATCTCCACTTGCGAGCCCTTGTCGGCAATGAAGTCGGTGACCGACATGCCGGTGAACTCGCAGATGGTGTCGTACACCAGCACGTTCTTGCCCGGCGCGACCTTGCCGTCGAGGATGTCCCAGCTGCTGACCACCAGCCCTTCGGCGGCGCCCCAGTGCTCGTTCTGCTCGATGAACGGATGGCCGCCCACCGCCAGCACCACCACGTCGGGGCGCAGGTCGAGGATGGTCGCGGTGTCCGCCGCGGTGCCCAGGCGCAGGTCGACTTTCAGCCGCGCCAGCTCCAGCTGATACCAACGGGTGATGCCGGCGATCTGGTCCCGTTGCGGCGCCTTGGAGGCCGTGGTGATCTGCCCGCCAATGGCTTCCTTCTTCTCGAACAGGGTCACGTCGTGGCCACGTTCGGCCGCCACGCGGGCGGCTTCCATACCGGCCGGGCCGGCACCGACCACCACCACCTTGCGCTTGATGCCGGTGGTTTTCTCGATGATGTGCGGCACGCCCATGTATTCACGGGAGGTGGCGGCGTTCTGGATGCACAGCACGTCCAGGCCCTGGTACTGGCGGTCGATGCAGTAGTTGGCGCCGACGCACTGCTTGATCTGGTCGATCTGGCCCATCTTGATCTTGGCGATCAGGTGCGGGTCGGCCATGTGCGCGCGGGTCATGCCCACCATGTCGACGTAACCGCCTTCGAGAATCCGTGTGGCCTGGTTCGGGTCCTTGATGTTCTGCGCGTGCAGCACCGGGACCTTGACCACTTCCTTGATGCCCGCCGCCAGGTGCAGGAACGGCTCCGGCGGGAAACTCATGTTGGGGATCACGTTGGCCAGGGTGTTGTGGGTGTCGCAGCCCGAACCCACCACGCCGATGAAGTCCAGCATGCCGGTGTCGTCGTAGTACTTGGCGATCTGCTTCATGTCCTCGTGGGACAGGCCGTCCGGGTGGAATTCGTCGCCGCACAGGCGCATGCCCACGCAGAAATCGTCGCCCACTTCAGCGCGTACCGCCTTGAGCACTTCCAGGCCGAAACGCATGCGTTTCTCGAAGGTGCCGCCCCATTCGTCGGTGCGCTTGTTGACCCGCGGGCTCCAGAACTGGTCGATCATGTGCTGGTGCACCGCCGACAGCTCGACACCGTCCAGGCCACCGGCCTTGGCCCGGCGCGCGGCCTGGGCGTAGTTGCCGATCACCCGCCAGATCTCCTCCGGCTCGATGGTCTTGCAGGTGGCACGGTGCACTGGCTCGCGCACCCCGGACGGCGACATCAGGGTCGGCCAGTTGAAACCGTCCCAGCGCGAGCGCCGGCCCATGTGGGTAATCTGGATCATGATCTTGGCGCCATGCTTGTGCATGGCGTCGGCCAGGTTCTGGAAATGCGGGATGATCCGGTCGGTGGACAGGTTCACCGAGCTCCACCACTCCTGGGGGCTGTCGATGGCCACCACCGAGGAACCACCACAGATCGCCAGGCCGATGCCGCCCTTGGCCTTTTCCTCGTAGTACTTCACATACCGTTCAGTCGTCATGCCGCCGTCGGTGGCGTAGACCTCGGCGTGCGCGGTGCTCAGCACACGGTTGCGGATGGTCAGTTTGCCGATCTGGATCGGCTGGAACATCGCTTCGAAAGCCATTTTTCTTAACTCCGCTTACAACGGTTTGACGACGAACAGGCCATCGTCGTGGCCTTCTTCGGAACCACCGTAAACCTGCTCTGCCACGGTGCGGATCTTGCTGCCACGGGCCGCCAGGATCTGGTCCATGGCACCGGCGAACCAGCCGGTGAACATGTAGTCCACCTTGCGCCCGACCTTGCCGTACACGTAGACGAACGCCGAGTGCTCGAGCTTGACGCTGGCGGTGCCTTTATCCAGGTCGATGTCCTGGATCTTGAACAGGCCCCAGCCGCGCTGGGACAGGCGCTTCATGTAGTGCTCGAACACCGCCACGCCTTCCAGGTCATGGCATTCGGCTTCTTTTTCGCACCAGTGCCAGGCGGACTTGTAGCCGGCCTTGTAGAGGATCTCGGCGTAGGCATCGGCGCCCAATACCTCCTCGATGCCCATGTGGTT
Organism: Pseudomonas sp. W17; assembly: GCF_040268305.1. NCBI lineage: Bacteria > Pseudomonadati > Pseudomonadota > Gammaproteobacteria > Pseudomonadales > Pseudomonadaceae > Pseudomonas > Pseudomonas sp. W17. The sequence goes on from NZ_CP158490.1 coordinate 6,601,194, forward strand.
GTTGACGAAGAAATGCCGTGGCACGTAGAGCATCGGCAGGGCGTCGGAGGTCCAGACACCGGTTTCGCTGTCGACTTCGATAGGCAATTGCGGGGCGATCTTGGCCATGTTTCAAAACTCCGGAATTCTGTGGATAAGTACGTCTGTAGCCGCTGCCGCAGGCTGCGAAAAGGCTCGAAGAGCCTTCCGAGGGCCGCAAGAGCGCGTCTCCTTCGGAGCCGATCGCAGCCTGCGGAAGCGGCTACAGGAATGTGCTGTGGGGGGTGGCCTTATTCGCCCCAGACGTCCTTCAGGACGCTGACCCAGTTCTCGCCCATGATCTTGCGCACCACGCGCTCGCTGTGGCCGCGCTTGAGTAGGGTCTCGGTGAGGTTGGGGAACTCGCCCACGGTGCGGATGCCCAGGGGGTTGATGATCTTGCCGAAGTTGGTCAGGCGCCGGGCGTAGCCCTTGTCGTGGGTCAGGTATTCGAAGAAGTCCTGGCCATGGCCCTGGGTGAAGTCGGTGCCGATGCCAATCGAATCTTCACCGACGATGTTCATGGTGTATTCGATGGCTTCGGCGTAGTCGTCGATGGTGGAGTCGATGCCCTTGGCCAGGAACGGCGCGAACATGGTCACGCCGACGAAACCGCCGTGGTCGGCGATGAATTTCAGTTCGGCATCGGACTTGTTGCGCGGGTGCTCCTTGAGGCCCGACGGCAGGCAGTGGGAGTAGCAGACCGGCTTCTTGGATTCGAGGATCACTTCCTCGCTGGTCTTGGAACCAACGTGGGACAGGTCGCACATGACCCCGACGCGGTTCATCTCAGCGACGATCTCGCGGCCGAACCCGGAGAGCCCGCCATCACGCTCGTAGCAGCCGGTGCCCACCAGGTTCTGGGTGTTGTAGCACATCTGCACGATGCCCACGCCCAACTGCTTGAACACCTCGACGTAGCCGATCTGGTCTTCGAAGGCATGGGCATTCTGGAAGCCGAAGAGGATGCCGGTCTTGCCCAGCTCCTTGGCCTTGCGAATGTCCGCGGTGGTGCGCACGGGCATCACCAGGTCGCTGTTTTCGCGGATCAGTTTCTGGCTGGAGGCAATGTTGTTGACCGTGGCCTGGAAACCTTCCCAAACCGACACGGTGCAGTTGGCTGCGGTCAGGCCGCCCTTGCGCATGTCCTCGAACAGCTCGCGGTTCCACTTGGCAATGATCAGCCCGTCGATAACGATGCTGTCGGCGTGTAGTTCGGCTGGGCTCATCAGGCTGTCCCCTTATTGGCGATTCATGCGCCGAATCGTCTGCCGGCGCTTTGGGGTCAGCATATGCTTGAGGGCCGGGGCGCCTGGGTGCAAAAACGACAGGGGAATTGCCGAAAGCGTCAAGCGCCGACAAAGGGCCGGACGGAGGGCATGGGTGGCCTCTGTTCTTTGCCCGGGGCTTGCGCCAGAATTCGCCGCTTCAACGAAAGCGTCACTGGATGAGGGCAGCGCTGCAATGAAACCGATCTTCCTGGCCTTGTTACTGATAACGACAGGCGTACAGGCGGCCGAAGAGGCCGACAACACGCCCTGCGACGGCGTGGAAAACAACGTGCAGACCCTGGAATGCGCGACCTACAACAGGACCACCGCCGAACAGTTGCTGGGCGACAACGTGCAGAGCCTGCTGGAACGCCTGGGCACCCTCTATGGCAGCGACAAAGGGCAACTGGCCGACATCAGCGCCAAGGTCAAAAATGCCCAGCAACTGTGGCAGAAGCAGCGCGACGCCGACTGCGCGATGGAGTCCTTTCCGGCCAAGCCCGGCACCAAGGCCTACACCATCGCCACTAATGACTGCCTGGCGCGCATGAGCGACGAACGCTCGGAGTTCATCGAATCCATCGCCCAGGAATGACCCGCCACCGCTAGGAGCGGGCCGGCCCGCGAAAAGCGCTCTGCCGAACCGGTTGTGGTGGCTGCGAGCGTTTCGCGATCAAGCTCGCTCCTACAGGTCAGCGCCGGGTCAGGCGCCACCGCGAAAGCAGGACACGCCCCAGGCGGTGAGCTTGAACGGCAGGTGGTAGTGCTGGCGCGGATCATCCAGGCCGAAGCGGTACACCAGCACCTCGAGGAAGGGCACCGGCGGCAGCGCCTGGCCTTGCTCGCGATAGAACGCCGCCACGTCCAGCTCCACTTCGTAGACGCCCTGGCCGAAGCTCGCCGACCGCTCGGCAAGCTCGCTCAGCAAGCCGTTGCCGGCAATTCGCCCTGCGCAGAGCAGCTCGCCGCCCAGGCGGCGCACCCGCACCGCCATGCCTTCGGCCACCTTGCCGCTGGCGACGTCCACCACATGGATGGATAGGCCGCCGTTCATTTCCAGAAGCCCTTGTGCGCCAGCGCGGCCTCGCTCTCAAGCATCGGCCCGAACACCGGGATCTGCCGCTGCCCACGGGCGAACACTTCGCGGCACGGCAGGGAAAAGGTCGGGTTTTCCGGGTGGGCGCCGGTCAACTCCAGCAGCTCATGTTCGGACAAGGCGTAGACCACCCGGCCAATGCCGGTCCAGTAGATGGCCCCGGCGCACATGCAGCAGGGCTCGGCGCTGGTGTACAGGGTGCACTCGGCCAGGGCCTGGGGGCTGAGGCGCTTGGCCGCCAGCGCCGCTGCCGCCAGTTCGGCGTGCTGGGTCGGGTCGCCTTCGGGGGGCATCGAGTTGTTGCCGGCGCTGGCGATGACCTTGCCGTCGCGATCGGCCACCAGGGCCGCGAACGGATGACGGCCACGGGCCTTGGCCTCTTCGGCGAGCTGGATGCTCTGGCGCAGCAAGTGCAGGTCCAGTTCGGTGACACCGGCAGGGATGGAAGAAAGAATCTGGGTCATCTTGACCTCCTTTTCATGGGCAGGAGCCGCCACAGCAATGGCGGCGAGAAAAACGTCAGTCATTGAGCTCGACATGGGCTGCCAGCACCTGGGCGGTGGCCTCACGGGGATTGAGCAGCAGGTTGAGAACGATGGCGGTGATGGCGCCAAGGAAGATGCCGCTTTCCAGCACCAGCCTGAGGGGACCGTGCAGATGGGCGAACAGCGCCGGGAAGGACATCGGCAGCACCCCGACGCTGACCGACACCGCCACCACGATGGCGTTGCGCGTACCTTCGAACGGCACCCGCGACAGTTCCTGGATGCCGGCCACTGTAGTCATGCCGAACATCACGATGGCGCAACCGCCAAGCACCGGGGTCGGCACCGCCGCCACCAGGGCACCCAGCTTGGGAAACAGCCCCATGAGCACCATGATTGCCCCGGCCGCGGCCACCACGAAGCGGCTCTTGACCCTGGACAGCGCGATCAGCCCAGTGTTCTGGGTAAAGGCGTTGTAGGGAAAGCTGTTGAACAGGCCGCCGAGCAGGGTCGACAGGCCATCGGCGCGGAACGCATCGCCCAGGGTGCGCTGGGTGGTCGGCTTGCCGGTGAGCTTGCCGATGGCCAGGCAGTTGCCGGTGGTCTCGGCCATGATCACCAGCATCGCCAGGGTCATGATCAGGATCGGCACCAGGGAAAACTGTGGAGCCCCAAACGCCATGGGCCGGCTCAGTTCGAACCAGGCCGCCTGGCTCACCTGGGCAAAGTCGGTCATGCCGAACGCCGCGGCGATCAGGCTGCCCACCAGCAAGCCGATGAGCACGCTGAGGTTGCCGATAAAGCCCGAGAACTTGCCGTAGATCACCAGCGTCACCGCTACCGTGGCCAGCCCCAGCAGCAGGTTGGCCGGCGCGCCGAAATCGTCCGCCGCGGGGTTGCCGCCGCCGAGCCAGATCGCCGCTGCCGGCATCAGGGAAATGCCGATGATGGTGATCAGGCTGCCGATCACTACGGGCGGGAAAAACCGCAGCAAACGGCTGAACAGCGGCGCCAGGGCAATGGTGATGAGGCCTGCGGCGATCACCGCGCCGAACACCTCGGTCAGGCCGAACTGCTTGCCGATCATGATCATCGGTGCAAGGGCGATGAACGAACAGCCCTGGATCAACGGCAGCCGCGCCCCAAAACGCCAGAACCCCAAGGTCTGGACCAGGGTGGCGATGCCCGAGGTCAGCAGGTTGGCGTTGATCAATAGCACCACCTGCGCCGGGGTCAGGCCCAGGGCATTGCCTAGAATCAACGGCACCGCCACCGCACCGGCATACATCACCAGCACATGCTGCAGGCCGAAGGTGAACAGCTGGCGGACGGGCAGGACCTCGTCCACGGGATGCACGCGGGAAATTGTCATGTCGCAGGTCTCCTGAAGGTGCAGCTTTTGCTTTTGTTTTGGCAGGCATCCGGGGCAAGCGCCGCCGGCAGGAAGTACGGACGTCGGGGCCATGATCTGTGCTTGAATACGATGAAACAAATGAGCAGCCATCGTTTTTAACGATGGATCAGACAGCCCTCTTCCAGGGCCGGGAGCCGCGATGCGCTTTTCGCTGGATCAACTGCAGATGTTCGTACAGGCCGCGCAAAGCGGCTCGTTCTCGGCCGCCGCACGCAAGCTGGGCAAGACCCAGTCCACGGTCAGTGTGGCCATCGGCAACCTGGAGGCGGACCTGGGGGTCGAGCTGTTCGACCGCAGCGCTCGCAGCCCGGTGCTGACGGCCACCGGGCAGAAGATGCTGCTGCAGGCCGAGGCGGTGCTGGAGCGCTGCCTGACCCTGCAGGCCAACGCCGACTGCCTGTCGCAGGTGGTGGAGCCACACCTGTCGATCGTCATCGAAACCCCCTATGGCCCGCTGATGCCGGCCCTGCGGGAGTTCGAACAGGCCTTTCCCTATGTCGACCTGCTGATCCGCCACCCGCTGTCCGGGGACGCCAGCGAGCTGGTGGCCCGGGGTGAGGCGGTGCTGGGCATCGCCTTCTCGCAACCGGGCTACCCCCAGGAGCTGGAGTTCCAGCAATTGGGCAAGCTGATCATGTTGCACGTCTGCCACCCGGACCACCCGCTGGCGCAGCTCGACAGCGTGACCTTCGACGACCTGCATGTGCACCGGCGCCTGGCCTTCAGCGCCCACGCCAACAAGCTGCCCAGCAGCGAATACCTGCGCTCCACCCAGCTGTGGCAGGCGGAAAACTACCTGGCGCTGCTGGAAATGGTCCGCGCCGGCCTGGGCTGGGCGACCCTGCCGCGGCAACTGATCCAGCGTGAACTGGCCAAGGGCGAGCTGGTGGAACTGCAACTGGGGGCCTACCCCCATACCGACTGGCTGATCGGCGTCGACCTGCTCTGGGCCCGACAACGGGTGATGGGCAAGGCCGAGCGCTGGCTCAAGGAGCGGCTGCTGCGCCAGAAGGTGTACGAGGTGGACCGGCGCGGGCAGTCCACGACCTGGTAATGCTGGCGCGGGCAACAAAGGGACAAGGTTCTGCACTTGGCCGGGCAGGAAATATAAGCAAGGATTCGCATTCCTTATAAAAGACTTATATAGTCCGCCATGAACGAGATCCTCTGGAGTAGAAAAGCGGTCAAGCAGTTGATGCGACTTCACCACGAGCATCAGGTCCAGGTTCGCGATGCGATTGCCCTGCTGGCCGACATGCCCGCCAGTGGCAACGTCAAAGCCCTGTCCGGCCACACTTATGCCTATCGTCTTCGGGGCGGGCAGTACCGGGTCCTGTTCGACTGGGACGGAGCCATACACATCGTCAGTGTTCAAGAGGTCAAGAAACGTGATGAACGTACCTACTGACATCCAGATCATCCACGGCCCGGACGGCAGCCCGGCATTCGTGGTGATTCCCTACGCGCAGTACATGGCGCAGTACAAGGAAGCCGATCTGATACCCCATGACGTGGTCAGCCGCATGGTCGACGGCGCCACACCGATACGCGCCTGGCGCGAGCACCTGCACCTCACCCAGGACGAAGTCGCCAGGCGCCTGGGGATCTCCCAGCCGGCCTTTGCCCAGCAGGAAAGCGTCGCCCGGCCGCGCCGGGCCACCCGGGAAAAGATCGCCGCCGCCTTCGGCATACGCGCCGACCAGCTGGAGCTGTAAGCTGCGCCTCACTCACTGATTGAAAGGGTTCCCCATGAGCATCTGCGGTATCGAGATCAAAGGCAGCGAAGCCATCTTCGCCCTCGCCACCCTGCAAGACGGCGCGGTGCAACACCAGCTGCTGGCCACCAAGAAAATCGCCCTGGAAGACGATGACGAGGCCGCCAACGTCAAGGCCTTCGCCAGCCATGTCGGGGCCTTCGTGCGCGAACACGGGATCACCCGCATCGCCATCAAGAAGCGCAGCAAGAAAGGCGAGTTCGCCGGCGGCCCCACCACCTTCAAGATCGAAGGCGTGTTTCAGTTGCTGGAGAATTGCGAGGTGACCCTGCTGTCGCCCCAGACCATCAACGCCCAGTACAAGAAGCACGGCTTCGCTCTGGCCGCTAGCCTCAACAAATACCAGCACGAAGCCTACAAAGCCGCCTGCGCCGCCCTGCTGAAAAAATAACCGTAGGAGCCGGCTGACCGGCGCTACCGAGCCCGAGTCAAGCCAGCTCGCGGCCGCCGCCCGACGGGCGCCGGTCTTCACGCGGGCACCGCACGAAACGCGCGCGGTAACTGCGGGTGAAGTAGGACGGCGATTCAAACCCGCAGGCAATGCTCACCTCCAGCACGCTCATGTCGGTCTGGCGCAGCAGTTTGCGGGCTTTCTCCAGGCGCAGGCCCAGGTAGAAATTGCTCGGGGTGTCGTTGAGGTGCAGGCGGAACAGGCGCTCCAGCTGGCGCCGGGTGACCTTGATCGACTCGGCCAGGGCCAGGGTGCTCAGGGGCGGTTCGCTGTGCTGTTCCATTTCGCCGATCACCTGCACCAGCTTCTTGTTGCTGATGCCGTAGCGGCTGGCGACTTCCATGCGCTGGTGATCCTTGCGCGGGCGGATGCGCCCCAGCACGAACTGCTCGCTGACCTGGACCGCCAGTTGCGGGCCGTGGGCCTGGGCGATCAGGTCGAGCATCATGTCGATGGACGCCGTGCCGCCGGCACAGGTGATGCGCCGTCGATCGATCTCGAACAGCTCCTGGGTCACGCTCAGTTGCGGGTAGGACTCCTTGAAGGCCTCGATGGCCTCCCAGTGCAAAGTCACCCGGTGCCCCTCCAGCAAACCGCTCTCGGCAAGGATCACACTACCGGTGTCGATCCCGCCCAGGGTCACGCCCTCCACCTCCAGCCGCCGCAACCAGTGCTCCAGGGCCGGGGTGAGAAACTTCAGCGGCTCGAAACCGGCCACCACCCACAAGGTCGCGCCTTTCTTCAGCGGCTCCAGGGCCGCATCGACATTCACCGACATGCCATTGCTGGCCAGCACCGCGCCGCCGTCGGCGCTCAGCACATGCCAGCGGTACAGCTCGCCGCGAAAGCGGTTGGCCACCCGCAGCGGCTCGATGGCCGAGATGAAACCGATGGCGGAAAACCCCGGCATCAGCAGGAAATAGAAGTCCTGGGACATGCAACGCACTCCGGTGACGGCCAGCGTGGGCCTTGTGATACGCCAAATGCCCCCGTGCCACAAGGGGGCAGGTCGCTGCAGTGCAAGAGTCGGTCGCCGCTGTGCGCTTGCCACCGGCGGCGCCTGCGTACCTTGGCAACACCTGCGCACAAAGACGCCGGGACCGACAATAACGACCTGCCGAGGAAAGCATCATGAAACGACTGATCAGCAGCTGTGTGCTTGCGCTTAGTGGTAGCGTTTTTCTGAGCAGCGGGGCCCTGGCCGCCGATGCCGCCAGCTGCCAGAACGTGCGCCTGGGCGTGGTCAACTGGACCGACGTGATCGCCACCAGCGCCCTGACCCAGGTCCTGCTCGACGGCCTCGGCTACAAGACCAAGCAGACCAGTGCTTCCCAGCAGATCATCTTCGCCGGCATCCGTGACCAGCGCCTGGACCTGTTCCTGGGCTACTGGAACCCGCTGATGACCCAGACCATCACCCCCTTCGTCGACGCCAACCAGGTCAAGGTCCTGGCCGAACCGAGCCTCAAGGACGCCCGCGCCACCCTGGCCGTGCCGGCCTACCTGGCGGACAAGGGTCTGAAGACCTTTGCCGACATCGCCAGGTTCCAGAAGGAACTGGGGGGCAAGATCTACGGCATCGAACCGGGTTCGGGAGCCAATACCCAGATCAAGGAAATGATCGCCAAGAACCAGTTCGGCCTGGGCAAGTTCCAGTTGGTGGAGTCCAGTGAGGCGGGCATGTTGTCGGCGGTAGCCCGGGCGGTGAAACGCAACGAGGCCATCGTGTTCTTCGGCTGGGCGCCGCACCCGATGAACGTCAACTTCAAGATGACCTACCTCAGCGGCAGCGAAAACGCCCTGGGGCCCAACGAAGGCCAGGCCACGGTGTGGACCGTCACCGCGCCTAACTACGCCGAGCAGTGCCCGAACGTGCACCGGCTGTTGACCAACCTGACCTTCAGCGCCGAAGACGAGAGCCGCATGATGCAGCCGCTGCTGGATCACAAGGATGCCCTGGAATCCGCGCGGCAATGGCTCAAGGACCACCCGCAGGACCAGCAGCGCTGGCTGGAAGGGGTCACCACCTTCGATGGCAAGCCGGCCGCCGAACACCTGCAACTGACCAGCAAATAAGCCACCGCCACTGCCGCCCCGCAGCCCGCCCTGGGCTGCGCACGGCCACCTCACGCCCTCAGCAAACACGCCTGTAAGGAACCGCACCATGAACCACGACGTCATCATCACCTGCGCACTCACCGGTGCTGGCGACACGACCGCCAAGAGCCCGCACGTGCCGGTCACCCCGAAACAGATCGCCGCGGCCGCCGTAGAAGCCGCCAAGGCCGGCGCCACCGTGGTGCACTGCCATGTGCGCGACCCCGCCACCGGCAAGTTCAGCCGCGATGTGGCGCTGTACCGCGAAGTGATGGAGCGGATCCGCGAAGCCGACATCGACATCATCGTCAACCTCACCGCCGGCATGGGCGGCGACCTGGAGATCGGCGGCGGCGAGAACCCCATGGAGTTCGGCCCCAACACCGACCTGGTCGGCCCCTTGACCCGCCTGGCCCATGTCGAGGAACTGCTGCCGGAGATCTGCACCCTGGACTGCGGCACCCTGAACTTCGGCGACGGCGACACCATCTACGTCTCCACCCCGGCCCAGCTGCGGGCCGGCGCCAAGCGTATCCAGGAGCTGGGAGTGAAGGCCGAGCTGGAAATCTTCGACACCGGGCACCTGTGGTTCGCCAAGCAGATGATCAAGGAAGGCCTGCTGGACAATCCGCTGTTCCAGCTGTGCCTGGGCATTCCCTGGGGCGCCCCGGCGGACACCACCACCATGAAGGCCATGGTCGACAACCTGCCGGCGGACGCGGTCTGGGCCGGCTTCGGGATTGGCCGCATGCAAATGCCCATGGCTGCGCAAGCGGTGCTGCTGGGGGGCAACGTGCGGGTCGGCCTGGAAGACAACCTGTGGCTGGATCGCGGCGTGCTCGCCACCAACGGCCAACTGGTGGAACGGGCCACGGAAATCCTCAGCCGCCTCGGCGCCCGGGTCCTGACCCCGGCCGAAGGCCGCCAGAAGATGGGCCTGAAGCAACGCGGCTAACCTCAATCCACCTCTCCCCCCGTAGGAGCGAGCTTGCTCGCGAAGAGGCCATCACACCCGGCCACTCACCCCCTGACACGCAGGAGTCGGCTTGCCGGCGAACGGCCCCGCAAGGCCACTAAAAGCTTCGCTGGCAAGCCAGCTCCTACGGGTCGTTTATCTGGAGTACGCAATGAGCTTTATCACCGACATCAAAACTTTCGCCGCCCTGGGCAGCGGCGTGATCGGCAGCGGCTGGGTGGCCCGAGCCCTGGCCCACGGCCTCGACGTAGTGGCCTGGGACCCGGCGCCCGGCGCCGAAGCGGCCCTGCGCAAGCGCGTCGCCAATGCCTGGGGCGCGCTGGAAAAACAGGGGCTGGCCCCCGGCGCCTCACCACAGCGCCTGCGCTTTGTCGCCACCATCGAGGAATGCGTGAAGGATGCCGACTTCATCCAGGAAAGCGCTCCCGAACGCCTGGAGCTCAAGCTGGAGCTGCACAGCAGAATCAGCGCCGCGGCCAAGCCTGACGCGCTGATCGGCTCCAGCACCTCGGGCCTTTTGCCCAGCGAATTCTACGAGGGCTCGACCCACCCGGAACGCTGCGTGGTGGGCCACCCGTTCAACCCGGTGTACCTGCTGCCACTGGTGGAGGTGGTGGGCGGCAAGCGCACCGCGCCCGAAGCGGTCCAGGCCGCGATCAAGGTCTATGAATCCCTGGGGATGCGCGCCCTTCACGTGCGCAAGGAAGTACCCGGGTTCATCGCCGACCGTCTTCTCGAAGCGCTCTGGCGCGAGGCCCTGCACCTGGTCAACGACGGCGTGGCGACCACCGGGGAAATCGACGATGCGATCCGCTTTGGCGCCGGCCTGCGCTGGTCGTTCATGGGCACCTTCCTCACCTACACCCTGGCGGGCGGCGACGCCGGCATGCGCCACTTCATGGCCCAGTTCGGCCCGGCGCTGCAACTGCCCTGGACCTACCTGCCGGCCCCGGAGCTGACCGACAAGCTGATCGACGACGTGGTCGAAGGCACCGCCGAGCAACTGGGCACCCACAGCATTGCGGCCCTGGAGCGCTATCGTGATGACTGCCTGCTGGCAGTGCTGGAGGCGGTGAAAACCACCAAGGCCAAGCACGGCATGCACTTTCACGACTAACCCAACCCCGTGGGAACTGGCTTGCCGGCGAACGGGCCGCCAAGCCAGGCGCAAACCCAACGGACGCCTTCGCCGGCAAGCCGGCTCCTACCGTTATCCGGTGACCTTATGCCTGCCCTGACCACCTACAGCACCCGCATCATCAGCGACTGGGTCGATTACAACGGCCATCTGCGCGATGCCTTCTACCTGCTGATCTTCAGCTATGCCACTGACGCCCTGATGGATCGCCTGGGGCTCGACAGCGACAACCGCGAAGCCAGCGGCCACTCGCTGTTCACCCTGGAACTGCATCTGAACTACCTGCATGAGGTGAAGCTCGACACCGAGGTCGAAGTGCGCACCCAGGTCATCGGCCACGATCGCAAGCGCCTGCACCTCTACCACAGCCTGCACAGACTCGATGATCCCCGGGAGCTGGCAGGCAACGAGCAAATGCTGCTCCACGTCGACCTGGCCGGGCCGCGTTCGGCGCCGTTCAGCGAGCCGGTGCTGCAACGCCTGCAAACCCTGGCCGCCGAGCAGGCGGACCTGCCGCGCCCGGCCTGCCTCGGCCGGGTGATCGCCCTGCCCGCGGAAAAATAGCCCTCAGAAGAAAAGGAGATCGCCGTGAACACCGCCGCCCTTGCCGACTACCGCAGTTACCCGTTGATCAGCGCACTGGCCACTGTCCAGGTCCTGCCGGACCGGCTCCAGGTGCACTGGGCCGACGGCCGTCTCAGCCCTTTTCACCATCAATGGCTGCGGGACAACTGCCCTTGCCCGCAATGCGTCTACAGCGTGACCCGCGAACAGGTGCTGGAAATCGTCGATGTTGCCGAAGGCCTCGAGTGCAACGCCGCACGCATTGATGCCGACGGCTGCCTGAACCTCGACTGGGCGGACGGCCACCGCAGCCGCTTCGACCCCGGCTGGCTGCGGGCCCATGCCTATGATCGACAGTCGCGCGAAGAACGGCAGGCCGCCAAGGCCCGGCACTCGCTGTGGGACGCCAGCCTGCAACTGCCCGAGTTCCAGTACCAGGCGCTGATGGAGGACCCCCAGGTGCTGCTGCAATGGCTGCTGGCCCTGCGCGATACCGGCCTGACCCAGGTCCGTGGCGCGCCCACCGAACCCGGCTCGCTGGCCCTGATTGCGCGGCGTATTTCGTTTATCCGCGAAAGCAATTTCGGCGTGCTGTTCAACGTGCAGTCCAAGGCCGATGCCGACAGCAACGCCTACACCGCCTTCAATCTGCCGCTGCACAGCGACCTGCCGACCCGCGAGCTGCAACCGGGGCTGCAATTCCTGCATTGCCTGGTGAATGACGCGGTAGGCGGCGAAAGCATTTTCGTCGACGGCTTCGCCATTGCCGACGCCCTGCGCCGGGAAGACCCCGAGGCGTTCCGCGCCCTGTGCGAAATCCCCGTGGAGTTTCGCAACAAGGACCGCCACAGCGACTACCGCTGCCTGGCGCCGGTCATCGCCCTGGATGCCCGGGGCCAGGTCGCGGAAATCCGCATGGCCAATTTCCTGCGTGGCCCCTTCGACACCACGGAAGAACAGATGCCCCGGCTGTACCGCGCCTACCGGCGCTTTATCGCCCTGACCCGCGAAGCCCGGTTCCGGGTCATTCGCCGCCTGGACCCGGGCCAGCTCTGGTGCTTCGACAACCGCCGCACCCTGCACGCGCGCAACGCCTTCGACCCGGCCAGCGGCGCCCGGCACTTCCAGGGCTGCTACATCGACCGCGACGAACTGCTCTCCAGAATCCTGGTGCTGCAGCGCTGATCCTCACCCCTCCCGCCCCCGGCTCCCCTGTAGGAGCCGGCTTGCCGGCGAAACTTGCCGGAGAGCTTTGCACAGGCAAAAAAAAGCCCCGATCAAGCCGTGACAGGATCGAGGCAGGGACTACTTCTGAGGAGCTGCGGTGAGAAGGTGACCAAACCGACACGACGCGAGCTGGTTTCAGTCTGCCCACTCTGCCTTCCCGCGAGTTAGCCGAGAGCGACCTGCTCATAGGTAATAGGGCCACTGCCACGCCTTCAGATGTCCTCGGTATACAGCACCACCGTCACATAGAAATAGCCGATCTTGTGCCAATCCTGGCGCTGGTTGTAGGGCGTCTCTTCAGAGCCCATGCCAATCTGGTAATTACGCCCGGTCTTTTTATCCCTATAGGAAATGAAACCCTTCGTTTCCCAGCCGCAGCAGACAAACCTGAGCCCCTCCTGAACCCCCAACTCCCGCTGCAGATAGCGCTCTACCTCATGGGCATCCTGACCTTTGACCCGGTAACTGGCGGTCAGCGGTGCGCCCTGATCCTGGGGCTTCGACTCACAACGGAAAAACTCCAGGGACTTCGGTGGATCGGTCATGGCCTTCAGAAAATCGCCACACTCGGGAGCTGCCAGAGCAGCGCCGGAAACCATCAACAACAAACAGGCGAACCCCATTCTGAACATCACTTTCATCCACTCCAGCTCCATGGTTTACCACTCGGCGGCCATCCTACCGAACCCCCAGCGCTTGCACAGAGTGTCTTTGCGCGGCAGGAGCGCTCATTACCCCACCCTTCAGGCAAGCCCGAGGCCTCACAAGCAGGCGCCGCAAGACTTGATTGCGCCGCCTTTTCCCAACGCTGTGGCAACCGGCCATGGCCATCGACTTAGCCGAAAACGACCTGTTCATAGGTAAACGGGCCATCGCGACAATCTGCCCTTGCCGCCACCCGGACGCCCTACCAGAATCGGCTCACGACCACGCTCCCTGAACAAGGATAAGAGTCATGATGCACGCGGATCTGATTGACCAGGACGACCTGCTGGGACAACTCCGGGCACTGGGTTTCGAAATGCCCGCAGGCGCCAGCGCCGAGCAGGCCTGCGAATGTGCGGTAAGGGGCTTGAGCGATGCACGGGCCAAGGCGCTCAAGGGCATGGTCGAGCAGATGCTCACCGGCAATGCGACCATCCTGCCTGCCGTACGCCAGGCCATCGACCGCCAACTACTGCCGGCCCTGGCCGAGTACCAGCAGCAAAAACGCGCGTGAACGCCCCCGGGGCCCGGGCGGGTTGCTAAAGTGGGTTTCCTCCACAAACCACAGGCCCGCTCATGACCCCCATTGAACCTGGTTCATCCGCCAACGCTGGCGGGTGGCTGCAATTGCGCCAGGGCCTATGGCCCGATTGCCCGCAGGATGAACACCAGGCCGAAATCCAGCAGATTCTGGCCGAGCCCCAGCGCTACGGCTGCTGGCTGGCCTGCACCGAGAACGGTGAGGCCGTGGGCCTGGCCGAGGCTGCATTGCGCCACGACTACGTCAACGGCACCGACAGCTCCCCCGTGGTCTTTCTTGAAGGCATCTATGTGGCCCCCGGGCATCGTCGCCAGGGCATTGCCCAGCGCCTGATCGAGCAGGTCGCCTATTGGGGGCAACAACGGGGATGCGTGGAAATGGCCTCGGACACCAGCCTCGACAACCTGGCCAGCCAGGATCTGCACCACGCGCTGGGTTTCGAGGAAACCGAGCGCGTGGTGTATTTCAAGAAACGCCTGTGACTACAGGCGCACGCTGGCGAAGGTCGATTCGTTGCGTGCCTGGCTCAGGGCCGACAATGGCCCGGACAGCGGCGCCAAAACCATGGCTTGCGGCAACGGCATCATCGCCACCTGCTGGGTGGTGTTGGAACCGATGCGCTCGTCACGCGGTGGAATGCCGAAGTACTCGCGGTAGCACTTGGAGAAGTGCGGCGTGGAGACGAAACCACAGACCGACGCCACTTCGATGATCGACATGGGAGTCTGCTTGAGCAGTTGCCGGGCGCGGATCAGCCGCAGCTTGAGGTAGTAGCGCGACGGCGAGCAATGCAGGTACTTCTGGAACAGCCGCTCCAGCTGTCGCCGGGACACGGCGACGTACACCGCCAGTTCATCGAGGTCGATCGGCTCTTCGAGGTTGGCTTCCATCAGGGCGACGATTTCCTGCAGCTTGGGCTGGTTGGTGCCCAGCATGTGCTTGAGGGGTACGCGCTGGTGATCCTGCTCGTTGCGGATGCGCTCGTAGACGAACATTTCCGAGATCGCCGCCGACAGCTCGCGGCCATGATCGCGGCTGATCAGGTGCAGCATCATGTCCAGCGGCGCGGTGCCGCCGGAGCTGGTGAAGCGGTTGCGGTCGAGGGTGAACAGGCGGGTGCTCATGGCCACCCGGGGAAAGGCTTCCTGCATCGACGCCAGGCATTCCCAGTGCACGCTGCAATCGAAGCCGTCCAGCAGGCCGGCGCACGCCAGGGCCCAGCTGCCGGTACACACCGCGCCCAGACGGCGCGACTGGCGGGCCTGGCTCTGCAGCCAGGACACATGTTCGCGGGTGACGGTGCGCTGAATGCCGATACCGCCGCAGACAATCACGGTATCGAGGCTGGGGGCTTTGTGCATCGCGGCATCGGGGGTGATCTGCAGACCGTCACTGGCCCAGACCTGGCCACCATCGACGCTGAGGGTGGTCCAGCGATACAGCTCGCGACCGGACAGTTGGTTGGCCATGCGCAGGGGTTCGACTGCGGAGGCCAGGGAAATCAGCGTGAAATTGTCCAGCAGCAGAAAGCCGATGGATTGAGGCGCACGGTTCTGGGGTTGGGCCCCGGAGTTGAACGACGTCATCGCGATATCTCCTCACACAAAGCGGGTGATGGCCTCAGGCGGAGGCTCTTTTTATGTGCCCTGTTCCTCAAGGGAGACGGGCTTGATATTCACAGAGCAATTGCCATGCCTAAAGTTGAATGGGCATTCAATAACTCCTGAAAACGACGTCGCGACGTGTCTACATAGCCCTTGTCAATGTGCGGATAAGAAGCACCGCCGTCGGCGTGCGGTGGCCAGGCCCAGAGAGCTGTGAGCAGTTAGGTAGCACTTGCGCGGCAGGCACTTCGCACAGGGGCGGGCGAGTGTCACTCAAAGCACAACCGGGCCACGGGCACGGGGGCTGCCCGGCCCGGTTGGCGACTTGTCTATTCACGACGCGCTAAAAGGTGGCGCGCCCCTGGGCATGTGAGCGATTTGTGCGCGCCGGCAATCAGCACTCCACGGCGCTGACCGCCAGGCCGCCACGGGAGGTTTCCTTGTATTTGTCGTGCATGTCGGCGCCGGTATCACGCATGGTGCGAATCACCCGGTCCAGGGAAATGAAATGCTGGCCATCGCCGCGCAAGGCCATTTGCGCGGCATTGATCGCCTTCACCGCGGCAATCGCATTGCGCTCGATGCACGGCACCTGCACCAGCCCGCCCACCGGATCACAGGTCAGGCCGAGGTTGTGCTCCAGGCCGATTTCCGCGGCGTTGCACAACTGCTCCGGGGTCGCCCCGAGAATTTCCGCCAGCCCGGCCGCCGCCATGGCGCAGGCCGAACCCACTTCACCCTGGCAGCCGACTTCGGCACCGGAGATGGAGGCGTTCTTCTTGCACAGGATGCCGATGGCCGCCGCGCCGAGAAAGAAATCCACCACGTTGGCGTCGGTGACGTCTTCGCTGAATTTCATGAAGTAATGCAGCACCGCCGGAATGATCCCCGCCGCGCCGTTGGTGGGGGCGGTGACCATGCGCCCACCGGCAGCGTTCTCTTCGTTCACCGCCAGGGCAAACAGGTTGACCCACTCCATGGCGCTAAGGGTGGAGCCGATCACATTGGGCTTGTTCAGTTCCTGCAAGCTACGGTGCAACTTGGCCGCGCGGCGACGCACGTTGAGCCCGCCAGGCAGGATGCCCTCGTGCTTGAGCCCCTGCTCCACGCAGTCCTGCATGGCACGCCAGAGCGCCATCAGGCCGCTGCGGATTTCCTCTTCCGAACGCCAGACTTTCTCGTTGGCCAGCATCAGTTCGGCAACCCGCAGGTTGTGCTTCTGGCACAGGCCCAGCAGTTCCACCGCACTGGAAAAATCGTAAGGCAGCTCGCTGCGGTCCAGGTCCGCCACACCGCTGTCGGCCTGGGCCTGGTCGACGACAAAACCGCCGCCCACCGAATAGTAGGTATCGCGGTGCAGCTCACCCTCTTCGCCCGCGGCCACCAGGGTCATGGCGTTGGGATGGAATGGCAGGTTGCGGTCCACCAGCTGCATGTCCCGGGCCCAGATGAAAGGCACTGGCAGCCGCCCGTCCAGCAACAGGGTGTCGGTTTCCCGCAGCAGCTCAATGCGCGTGCCGATCAGCGACGGGTCGATCGCGTCCGGCCACTCCCCCATCAGCCCCATGATCACCGCGTTGTCGCTGCCATGGCCGATGCCGGTGGCGGACAGCGAACCGAAGAGCTGCACCTCGACCCGGCGTACCTGCTCCAACAGTTGCCTTTCCTTTAATACCTGGACGAACAAAGCCGCTGCGCGCATGGGCCCGACCGTGTGGGAACTGGAGGGGCCGATGCCGATCTTGAACAGGTCGAAAACACTGATAGCCATTGCTGCGTAACTCCTGGTTGAGCACTGTCCGGGCGCCGGAAACGCCCTCTGACGGAGCTGCTACGCTCAAGCTGCAATCCGCCGAGAAGGGCGCATCATCAGGCTTTTGCCAAGGCCCGCGACGTCTGACACCGACTCACTCATGCCCACTAACGCCGCCAGGCGCAACGCAGGGGTTTTGGGCGTTTTTTGCGGCTCAGTTGTAGGAAAAATCGCTCGAAAACACTGTAAGCGACCTCACCGACACTGGATGCGACCCTCCCTGTACTGGATACGACGCACCCTGTAGGCGACAGATTTTCACTGGTACATGATCAGTCTCGACTCGATTGCAAGGCACGGTGGTAGAGCTGTTCCCGACACACCAACCGCCACACTTATAAGCGCGGTCCAAACGCCGCCAAAAAAACATCCAGGAGTCCCCCCTATGAAAGGTTCCCCGTCGTTGTTGTTGGCCGCCATGCTGAGTCTGCCGCTTCTGGCACAAGCCGCAGAACCGGCACAATGCAGCACCGTAAACTTCTCCGATGTCGGCTGGACCGATATCACCGTGACCACCGCCACCACCAGCGTCGTGCTCAACGCCCTGGGCTACAAGACCAAGACCACCATGATTTCCGTGCCCGTGACCTACAAGTCCCTGGCCGACGGCAAGAACATGGACGTGTTCCTCGGCAACTGGATGCCGACCATGGAAAACGACATCAAGCCCTACCGCGACGCCGGGACCGTGGCCACCCTGCGGGCCAACCTGGAAAACGCCAAATACACCCTGGCGGTGCCCGAGTCGCTGTACGACAAGGGCCTGAAGGACTTCGCCGACATCGTCAAGTTCAAGAAGGAACTGGACGGCAAGATCTACGGCATCGAGCCGGGCAACGACGGCAACCGCACCATCCAGACCATGATCGACAAGAATGCCTTCGGCCTGAAGGACGCCGGTTTCAAGGTGGTGGAATCCAGCGAGGCAGGCATGCTGTCCCAGGTCGAGCGCGCACAGCGCCGTGACACTGCGGTGGTGTTCCTGGGCTGGGAACCGCACCCGATGAACACCCGTTTCAAGATGAAGTACCTGACCGGCGGCGACGAGTTCTTCGGCCCCAACTTCGGCCAGGCCACCATCTACACCAACACCCGCAAGGGCTATGCCGAAGAGTGCAGCAACGTCGGCCAGTTGCTGAAGAACCTGTCGTTCACCCTGAACATGGAAAGCACCCTGATGGGCAACGTGCTGGACGACAAGATGAAGCCTGAGGCGGCCGCCAAGGCCTGGCTGAAGCAGAACCCTCAGGTGCTCGATACCTGGCTCGCCGGCGTGACCACCATTGACGGTAAACCTGGCCTGGAGGCCGTGAAAGCCAAGCTTGCACAAGCTTCAAATTAAGTAGTGCGCTTACGCCGGGCGGGCTCGCCCGCCCGGGCTGTTTTTCCCTTGCATGCGGACGTTCAATACCATGCTCACTGATCAGAAAATCCCCCTGGGCCAGTACATCGCGGCTTTCGTCGAGTGGTTGACGAAGCACGGCGCCAGCACCTTCGACGCGATCGCTACCACCCTGGAAACCATGATCCACGGCGTGACGTTCGCGCTGACCTGGTTCAACCCCCTGGCCCTGATCGGCCTGATTGCCCTGCTGGCGCACCTGATCCAGCGCAAATGGGGCCTGACCGCCTTTGTCGTGCTGTCCTTCCTGCTGATCCTCAACCTGGGGTACTGGCAGGAAACCATGGAAACCCTGGCCCAGGTGCTGTTCGCCACCCTGGTCTGCGTGCTCATCGGCGTACCGCTGGGCATAGTCGCAGCGCACAAGCCGCTGTTCTACACCATGATGCGGCCGGTGCTGGACCTGATGCAGACCGTGCCCACCTTCGTCTACCTGATCCCGACCCTGACCCTGTTCGGCCTGGGGGTGGTGCCCGGCTTGATTTCCACGGTGGTGTTCGCCATCGCCGCGCCGATCCGCCTGACCTACCTGGGCATTCGCGATGTTCCACAAGAGTTGATGGACGCCGGCAAGGCCTTTGGCTGCTCGCGCCGTCAGTTGTTGTCGCGCATTGAACTGCCCCACGCCATGCCGAGCATCGCCGCCGGCATTACCCAATGCATCATGCTGTCGCTGTCGATGGTGGTGATCGCCGCCCTGGTGGGCGCCGATGGCCTGGGCAAGCCGGTGGTCAACGCCCTCAATACCGCGGATATCGCCCTGGGCTTCGAAGCCGGCCTGGCCATTGTGCTGCTGGCGATCATGCTCGACCGCATCTGCAAGCAACCTGAAGCCAAAGTAGGAGGTGACGCATGAGCATTATCCGCTTCGACAAGGTCGACGTGATTTTCTCCAAGGATCCGCGCGAGCCCCTCAAGCTGCTGGACCAGGGCATGACCCGCAACGAGATCCTGAAGAAGACCGGGCAGATCGTCGGCGTCGAGAATGCCAGCCTGGACATCGAGAAAGGCGAAATCTGCGTGCTGATGGGCCTCTCCGGTTCCGGCAAGTCGAGCCTGCTGCGCTGCATCAACGGCCTGAACACCGTGAGCCGCGGCAAGCTGTTCGTCGAGCATGAAGGCAAGCAGATCGACATCGCCTCCTGCAGCCCCGCCGAGCTGAAGATGATGCGCACCAAGCGCATCGCCATGGTGTTCCAGAAGTTCGCCCTGATGCCCTGGCTGACCGTGCGCGAAAACATCAGCTTCGGCCTGGAGATGCAGGGCCGCCCGGAAAAGGAACGGCGCAAGCTGGTGGACGAGAAGCTTGAGCTGGTGGGCCTGACCCAGTGGCGCAACAAGAAGCCCGACGAACTCTCCGGCGGCATGCAGCAGCGCGTGGGCCTGGCCCGTGCCCTGGCCATGGACGCCGATATCCTGCTGATGGACGAACCCTTCTCGGCCCTCGACCCGCTGATCCGCCAGGGCCTGCAGGACGAACTGCTGGAGCTGCAGCGCAAGCTGAGCAAGACCATCGTCTTCGTCAGCCACGACCTGGATGAGGCCCTGAAGCTGGGCAGCCGCATCGCCATCATGAAAGACGGACGGATCATCCAGTACAGCAACCCGGAAGAAATCGTGCTCAACCCGGCGGACGACTATGTACGGACTTTCGTTGCCCACACCAACCCACTGAACGTGCTGTGCGGGCGCAGCCTGATGCGCAGCCTGGACAACTGCAAGCGGGTCAACGGCTCGGTATGCCTGGACCCGGGTGGCGATTCCTGGCTCGACCTGGCCGAAGGCAACACCATCAAGGGCGCACGCCGCAACGGCTCGCAGCTGGACCTGCAGAACTGGGTTCCGGGGCAAGCCGTGGAAGAACTGGGCCGACGCCCGACCCTGGTGGACTCCAGCATCGGCATGCGCGATGCCCTGCAGATCCGCTACCAGACCGGCAACAAACTGGTGCTCCACGACAACCAGAAAGTGGTGGGCATCCTTGGCGACAGCGAGCTCTACCACGCGCTGCTCGGCAAGAACCTGGGTTAAGCAGCAGACACAAAAACGCCGCGAGCAATCGCGGCGTTTTGCTTTGACGACACACCACCTTCTGCAGGAGCTGGCTTGCCAGCGAACAGGCCCTGAAGCCTTGCAGCGCCCTTGAGGACGCCTTCGCCGGCAAGCCGGCTCCTACAAGGATGGGGCCGTTTTCACTCAGCTATAGACACGGCCAAGGAGCTGCCGATGGCTTTCGAACTGATCGAGCACATCCCGGGTGATCTGCTCCTGGGTGAAGCCCATCAAGTCGTATTCCTGGCTGCCGTTGTGCAGATACACCTCGGCGCGGTAGAAACGGCTGCGCACTTCGCTGTCGGCCCCTTCCGGCTGGGTCGATTCGCTAGGCGTCGCCAGGTAGCCGTCCAGGCTCACTTCATAGACGAAGGGATTGCCTTCATCCATTTCCACGCGAAGGCCCAGCAGGTTCTTCGACTTGCCCAGGTTGGTCTGCACTTCCAGGCTCAGGTTGCGCAACTGCGCCGCCGCTTCCTGCAAGGCCGGGCTGACGTGCTTGTCCATGTAGCGCTGCACCACCGACTGGGTCGGTTGCAGGTCCAGCTGGCTCAGGCGCTCGCTGAAACCGCGGCGGCCACGCTCGGCCAGTTGCGCCTGCTCCTGTTCGATCTGCACGTCCTGGCGCATGGCCTTGTGCAAGCCGAACATGAAGCAGATCAGCACCACCGAGAACGGCAGGCCGGCCAGCACCACCATGGTCTGCATGGCTTCGAAGTTGCCGGCGAACAGCAGGCCGATGGTCACCAGGGTGATCACCACCGACCAGAAGATCCGCAGCCAGTGCGGGGCGTCTTCGTCGACGTTGCCGCCCTTGCACGAAAGGTTGGCCATCATCACCGCCCCGGAGTCGGCGGGGGTCAGGAACAGCACGAAGCCGACGAAGATCGACACACCGATGACAATCTTCGAGGCCGGGTAGTGCTCGAGCAGTTGGTAGATCGCCATGGACGGCTGTTCCAAAGCCGTCTTGCCCAACTCCACGGCTCCCTGATTGACCACCAGATCCAGAGCCGAGTTACCGAAGATCGACAGCCAGGCCAGGGTGAAGCCCAGGGGAATCAGCAATACGCCGGCCACCAGTTCACGCACGGTGCGACCACGGGAAATACGCGCGATGAACATGCCTACAAATGGCGCCCAGGAAATCCACCAGGCCCAGTAGAACAGGGTCCACAGGCCCAGCCAGCGATCGGACTTGGCGCTGTCGCCCTCATACACATAGAGGTCGAAGGTCTTGAGCACTACACCGTTCAGGTAATCGCCGATGTTCTGCACGAAGCCGTTGAGCAGGTGCAGGGTCGGGCCAAACAGCAGGACGAAGATCAGCAGGCCGCTGAACAGCACGATGTTCAGGTTGGACAGGCGGCGGATGCCGTTTTCCACACCGGACACCGCAGCGATGGTGGCCACCGTGCTCATGACGATGATCACGATCAGCAGGTTGGTGTTGCTGTGCTCCATGCCGAACAGGTTTTCCAGGCCGGAAGACACCTGCATCGAACCAATCCCGAGGTTGGTCACCAGGCCCAGCAGGGTCACGAACATGCCGAAACCGTCCACCGCGTGGCCGGCCGCGCCCTTGACCCAGCGCTCGCCCACCAGCGGGTACAACGCCGAACGCAGTGCCAGTGGCTGGTTATGCCGATAGGCGAAGTACGCCACCGCCAGGCCCACCAGGGCATAGATGGCCCAGCCGTGCAGGCCCCAGTGCAGGAACGTCAGCTGCAGCGCCTGGCGGGCCGCCAGGTTGCTGCCCGGTACGCCTTCCGGCGGGTTGAAGTAGTGGTCCAGGGGCTCGGAAGCACCGAAGTACAGCAACGAGATGCCGATGCCGGAGGAAAACAGCATCCCCGCCCAGGCGCCGTAGCTGAAGTCCGGGGTGTCCTGCTTGGTCCCCAGCCTGAGCTTGCCGTAGGAGGAGAACGCCAGGCCCACCACGAACACCAGGTAAGCGGCGATCAC
Source organism: Pseudomonas sp. W17 (assembly GCF_040268305.1). Classification (NCBI taxonomy): domain Bacteria; kingdom Pseudomonadati; phylum Pseudomonadota; class Gammaproteobacteria; order Pseudomonadales; family Pseudomonadaceae; genus Pseudomonas; species Pseudomonas sp. W17. The sequence continues at coordinate 6,623,788 of NZ_CP158490.1, forward strand.
CACCATGTAGTACCAGCCGAAGCTGCGGGACAACCAGGCCTGGGCAATGCCCAGCAGTCGGCCGGCCTCTTGCGGGGCGATGATCAGAATGGCGGTCAACAACAGGATCAGCGCGGTGGAGGTGTAGAACACCCAACCGTTGACCCGCACCTTCTCCGGTGGGGTCTTTATAAGAGAGGCAGAACTCATTGCGCAGATGCTCCGGGCAGTGCGAGAGAAGGACACAAGGCAACACGGCACCCGACCAATCGGTTAGTTGGCAGCCGATCATCGGGTGTTATAAAGACACCCCGAAAACACCCGAAACCGCAAAAGCCGCGTTGCGCAACCGCATCCGGGGCCGGTGACGAACCTGCAGTTCGTCGCCTGGAACCCGGAGCGTCCTGCCCCTTCAACACGTGTGCTCTCTTGCCGGTCCACGCTATGCCGCGTGTAAGTTTCGGGCATTTTCGGAGGTCGTTTTTCCGCCATCTGCGAGCAGGAGAAACTCCCCAGGCAGCGACGATTTGTCGCAGATCTTATTCTTTGTTGATTGAACGTTCAATCAAAACAAAATAGACTGGCCCACAAGTCGACGGGCGTAATACGCCAATCGACAGGCCTAAGGAGAGGTATCAGATGCCCAAGGTCGGTATGCAACCCATACGCCGCCAGCAATTGATCGAAGCCACGCTGCAAGCGGTCGATCAGGTCGGAATGGGGGACGCCAGCATTGCGCTGATCGCCCGTTTGGCCGGTGTCTCGAACGGCATCATCAGTCACTACTTTCGGGACAAGAACGGCCTGATCGCAGCGACGATGGGTTACATCATGAGCATGCTCAACGAAGGCGTCAGAGCACGCCGCCAGGCCCTGACGGACGACAGCCCGCGCGCTCATCTGAAAGTGATCATCGAGGGCAACTTCGATGCCAGCCAGGTGAACGGCCCGGCAATGAAAACCTGGTTGGCCTTCTGGGCTTCCAGCATGCACCAGCCCGATTTGCACAGGTTGCAGCGGATCAACGACCACCGCTTGTATTCCAACCTGTGTTGCCAGTTCCGCCGTGCCCTGCCGCTCTACCATGCGCGCAAGGCAGCCCGCGGCCTGGCGGCCTTGATCGACGGTTTGTGGCTGCGTGGTGCCTTGTCGGGTGATGCATTCGACACCGACCAGGCGATACGGATCGCTTACGAATACATGGATCTACAACTGGCTAAGCAGGAGCGCTAGAGCACAAAAGAGACGCTCGGCCCCTGAACCGCCACTGATCAGCGCGCCCCGAACTTAGGGGCATGCCCGGTGGTCAAGCCCACTACTTAATGCACTTGCGAGGACACTATGGCCCGTTTCGAACTGCAAAAACTCTACATCGACGGCGGCTACACCGATGCCGGCAGCGACGCCACTTTCGATGCCATCAACCCGGCCAACGGTGAAGTTCTCGCACAAGTGCAGCGTGCGACCAAGGAAGACGTGGAACGCGCCGTGGTCAGCGCCGAGAAAGGCCAGAAGATCTGGGCCGCCATGACCGCCATGGAGCGTTCGCGCATCCTGCGCCGCGCCGTGGAAATCCTCCGCGAGCGCAACGACGAACTGGCCGCCCTGGAAACCCTGGACACCGGCAAGGCCTTCTCCGAAACCAAGTACGTGGACATCGTCACCGGCGCCGACGTGCTGGAATACTACGCAGGCCTGGTACCGGCCATCGAAGGCGAGCAGATCCCGCTGCGCACCACTTCCTTCGTCTACACCCGTCGCGAGCCCCTGGGCGTAGTGGCCGGTATCGGCGCGTGGAACTACCCGATCCAGATCGCCCTGTGGAAATCCGCACCGGCCCTGGCGGCCGGTAACGCGATGATCTTCAAGCCGAGCGAAGTGACCTCGCTGACCACCCTGAAACTGGCCGAGATCTACACCGAAGCCGGCCTGCCGGATGGCGTGTTCAACGTCCTGACCGGCAGCGGCCGCGAAGTCGGCACCTGGCTGACCGAGCACCCGCGTATCGAGAAGGTCTCCTTCACCGGCGGCACCGACACTGGCAAGAAGGTCATGGCCAGCGCTTCCAGCTCCTCGCTGAAAGACGTGACCATGGAACTGGGCGGCAAGTCGCCACTGATCATCTTCGACGACGCCGACCTGGATCGCGCCGCCGACACCGCCATGATGGCCAACTTCTACAGCTCCGGTCAGGTCTGCACCAACGGCACTCGCGTGTTCGTGCCGAGCCACCTGAAAGCCGCTTTCGAAGCCAAGATCGCCGAGCGCGTTGCACGCATCCGCATCGGCAACCCGGAAGACGAAAACACCAACTTCGGCCCGCTGGTCAGCTTCGCGCACATGGAAAGCGTGCTGGGCTACATCGCCAAGGGTAAAGAAGAAGGTGCCCGTGTACTGTGCGGCGGCGAGCGCCTGACCGACGGCGAATTCGCCAAGGGCGCCTTCGTTGCACCGACCGTGTTCACCGACTGCACCGACGACATGACCATCGTCCGTGAAGAAATCTTCGGCCCGGTCATGGCGATCCTGACCTACGAAACCGAAGAAGAAGTGATCCGCCGCGCCAACGACACCGACTTCGGCCTGGCTGCCGGCCTGGTCACCAAGGATCTGAACCGCGCTCACCGCGTGATTCATCAGCTCGAAGCCGGTATCTGCTGGATCAACGCCTGGGGCGAGTCCGACGCCAAGATGCCGGTTGGCGGCTACAAGCAGTCGGGCGTGGGCCGTGAGAACGGCATCAGCTCGCTGAACAACTTCACCCGCATCAAGTCGGTGCAGGTCGAGCTGGGCGACTACGCCTCGGTGTTCTAAGCAGCCGCTAGCAGCCAGCTACAAGCGGCAAGCCAAGGCAACAGCCTGGCTTGCCGCGTGCTCCTCATTCAATGCCAAGCCCGCTTCGCTGCCTTCTCTTGCAGCTTGAAGCTTGAGGCTTGCAGCTCTCCACGGAGGCTCCAATGGCCCAAGAATTCGATTACATCATCATCGGTGCCGGCTCAGCCGGTAACACCCTGGCGACCCGTCTGACTGAAGACGAAGGCGTCACCGTCCTGCTGCTGGAAGCCGGCGGCCCGGACTATCGTTTCGACTTCCGTACCCAGATGCCGGCGGCACTGGCCTTTCCACTGCAAGGCCGTCGCTACAACTGGGCCTACGAGACCGATCCAGAGCCACACATGAACGGTCGTCGCATGGAGTGCGGTCGCGGCAAGGGCCTGGGCGGCTCGTCGCTGATCAACGGCATGTGCTACATCCGCGGCAACGCCATGGACTACGACGGCTGGGCCAAGCTGCCAGGCCTGGAAGACTGGACCTACCTGGATTGCCTGCCGTATTTCCGCAAGGCGGAAACCCGTGACATCGGCCCCAACGACTACCACGGCGGCGAAGGCCCGGTCAGCGTGACCACGCCCAAGGCCGGCAACAACCCGCTGTTCCACGCCATGGTCGAAGCCGGCGTGCAGGCCGGTTACCCGCGTACCGAAGACTTGAACGGCTACCAGCAGGAAGGCTTCGGCCCAATGGACCGCACCGTGACCCCCAAAGGTCGTCGCGCCAGCACCGCCCGCGGTTACCTGGACACCGCGAAAAAGCGTTCGACCCTGACCATCGTCACCCACGCCCTGACCGACAAGATCCTCTTCGAAGGCAAGCGCGCCGTGGGCGTGAGCTACCTGCAAGGCAGCACTGAAGAGCGCGTGGAGGCCCGTGCGCGCAAGGAAGTCATCGTCAGCTCCGGCGCCATCGCCTCGCCGCAATTGCTGCAACGTTCCGGCGTAGGCCCCCGCGCCCTCCTGGAAAGCCTGGACATCCCGGTGGTTCACGACCTGCCGGGCGTGGGCGAGAACCTTCAGGACCACCTGGAACTGTACCTGCAGTACGCCTGCACCCAGCCGGTGTCGCTGTATCCATCGCTGCTGTGGTGGAACCAGCCGGCCATCGGTGCCGAGTGGCTGTTCAACGGCACCGGCATCGGCGCCAGCAACCAGTTCGAAGCCGGCGGTTTCATCCGTACGCGTGAAGAGTTCGAATGGCCGAACATCCAGTACCACTTCCTGCCGGTAGCGATTAACTACAACGGCAGCAATGGTGTGAAAGAGCACGGCTTCCAGGCGCACATGGGCTCCATGCGCTCGCCGAGCCGTGGCCGCGTGCAGCTCAAGTCCAAGGACCCGCGCCAGCACCCGAGCATCCTCTTCAACTACATGGCCACCGAGCAGGACTGGCAGGAATTCCGCGACGGCATCCGCCTGACCCGTGAAATCATGCAGCAGCCGGCCCTGGATCCTTTCCGCGGCCGCGAGATCAGCCCGGGCATCGAGGTGCAGACCGACGAGCAACTGGACAAGTTCGTCCGCGAGCACGCCGAGACCGCCTTCCACCCATCCTGCTCGTGCAAGATGGGCACCGACGACATGGCTGTAGTGGATGGCCAGGGTCGCGTGCATGGCATGCAAGGCCTGCGCGTGGTGGATGCCTCGATCATGCCGATCATCACCACCGGCAACCTCAACGCGCCGACGATCATGATGGCCGAGAAAATCGCCGACAAGATCCGTGGCCGCCAGCCACTGCCACGCAGCACCGCGGCCTACTACGTAGCCGGTGAAGCCCCGGTACGTGGCAAGCCGATGCGCGATGTGACTCCCGCCGCGCAGTAAGCCTGACGGGCGCCGACCGCAAGGGTCGGCGCCCTTTTTCTCTTCCCTTCATTCCCTCAGAACTACTTCCTTGATCGCAGCCTTCGGCAGCGGCTACAGTTCTGCAACTTGCACATCCCCTTTCGCCCCCGCGCCCATCAGCACCTATACCTGTAGGAACCGCCGGGCGGTGTTCCGTTTGCTGGCGAAACGCGTCGACCCGCTATCGCGCCTCACAAGGAGGTCCTCCATGTTCGACTTTCACCCCCAGCTCAAGCAGCGCTTCGCTGCCTTGCGCGCGGGCGCCGAATTCTTTTCCCTGCGTTATGTCCGCGAATCGGACCAGTACCTGTCGGTGCGCAAGAACGTCGCCGAGCCGCCGAGCCTGGGCCGAGACGAAGGGGCGATGCTGACCGTGCGGGTGCGCGGCGTGGAAGCCTACGCCGCCACCAACGACCTGTCGCAAAGCGGCCTGCAGGCCGCCCTGGAGCGCGCCGAGCAGCAGGCCCGGGTCATCGCCGCCCATGCCCTGCTGGACCTGCGTGAGCAACCGGTCTCCAGCCACCGCGCCGACTATTTCTCGCCCAACCTGGAGCAGCCCTTCCCCTCCCTCAGCGACTGCTATCAGCTCCTGGGCGATGAGTCGGCCTCGGTGCCCAAGGATGAACGCCTGGTGAACTGGCAGGTGGGCATCGGCGTGACCCAGGTCGAACAGATCTACCTCAACAGCGCCGGCGCCGAGCTGCGCCAGGCCCAGCGTTTCGTCTACCCGGGCCTGGACGTGACCGCCTACGACGGCAGCGACAGCCAGACCCGCAGCCTCGGCCGGGAGAACTTCGGCCAGCAGGGCGCCGGCGATGTGATCAGCCGCTGCGGCCTGCTGGGGGCCGCGCCGCGGGTCGCCGACCAGGCCCTGCAACTGCTGCTGGCGCCCAATACCCCCCAGGGCCCGCGGGACCTGCTGCTGATGCCGGACCAGATGATGCTGCAGATCCACGAATCCATCGGCCATCCCCTGGAGCTGGACCGCATTCTCGGCGACGAGCGCAATTACGCCGGCACCAGCTTCGTCAAACAGCAGGATTTCGGCCGCCTGCAATACGGCTCCTCGCTGCTCAACGTGACTTTCGACCCGCAGATCCCCGAGGAACTGGCCAGCTACAGTCACGACGACGACGGCACCGCGGCCAGCAAGCAGTTCCTGATTCGCGAGGGCCTGCTGGTACGCCCCCTGGGCAGCGCCCTGTCGCAATACCGCAGCGGCCTCGACGGCGTTGCCAACAGCCGCGCCAGCAGTTGGAACCGTGCACCGATCGACCGCATGGCCAACCTCAACATCGAGCCCGGCGACCAGCCCCTGGAGCAACTGATCGGGCACATCGAGCACGGTATCCTGATGTCCACCAACCGTTCCTGGTCCATCGACGATGCGCGCAACAAGTTCCAGTTCGGCTGCGAATGGGGCCAGTTGATCGAGAACGGCGAACTCCGCGGCGTGGTCAAGAACCCCAATTACCGGGGGATTTCCGCGCAGTTCTGGCGCAACCTCAGCGCGGTCGGCGACCGCAGCACCTTCCAGGTGCTGGGCACGCCCAACTGCGGCAAGGGCGAGCCCAACCAGGTGATTCGCGTCGGCCATGCTTCGCCGGCCTGCGTATTCAGCAAGATTGATGTATTTGGAGGAGACGCCTGATGACCAGGACAGCCGATCAGGCCCAGCCATTCAAGGCCTTGGTGCAGTGGCTCAAAGACGCGCTGCGCGAGACCGAGCAGTTCACCCTGAGCTACGCCGCCGAGGCCTCGGAGTTCATTCGCTTCAACCACGCCAAGGTGCGCCAGGCCGGGCAGGTGCAACAGGCCAGCGTGCATTTCAAGCTGATCGACAATGGCCGCCACGCCGACCTCAGCATCACCCTGAGCAATGACCCCGAGGTGGATCGCCAGCGCCTGGCCGATGGCCTGCAACAACTGCGCGAGACCCTGCCGCTGCTGCCGGCCGATCCGTACCTGATGCTCAACCACACCCATTGGCAAAGCCATCACGTGCAGGACCAGCCGCTGCCCGGCAGTGAGCAGGTGGTGGAAGAAATCGGTCGCGCCGGCGCCGGCCTGGACCTGGTGGGCATCTACGCTGCCGGCCCCATCAGCCGTGGCTTCGCCAGTTCCGGCGGGGCCTTCGGCTGGCACCAGGCCAACAGCTTCAACTTCGATTTCAGCCTGTTCCACGAAAACGGCGAGGCGGTGAAGGCCAGCTACGCCGGGCACGCCTGGGACAGCCAGGCCTTCGCCCTGCGCTTCCAGCAGGCCCGGGAGCAGCTGGAGTTCCTTGGCCAGCCACTGCGCACGCTGGCGCCCGGGCAGTACCGGGCCTACCTGGCGCCGGCAGCCCTGGAGGAGATCATGGGCATGCTGGCCTGGGGCGGCTTCTCGGCCCAGTCGATCGCCAGCAAGCACAGCCCGCTGCAGAAGCTCTATGCCGGTGATGCCGCGCTGAACCCGCTGGTGTCGCTCGACGAACAGGTCAGCGGTTCCCTGAGCCCGGCGTTTTCCGACGAAGGCTATCCGCGCAGCGACCTGTCACTGATTGCCGCGGGCAGCGCCAATGCCCAACTGATCAACTCCCGCAGCGCCGCCGAATACGGCCTGACCACCAATGGTGCCGGCAGCGGCGAGTACCCCAGCGCACTGAACATGGCCGCGGGGCGGTTGTCCCAGCAGGAGATCCTCAAGCAGCTGAGCACCGGGCTGTACATCAGCAACCTGTGGTACCTGAACTACTCGGACCTGCCCGCGGCGCGCCTGACCGGCATGACCCGCTTCGCCACCTTCTGGGTGGAGAACGGCGAGATCCAGGCGCCGGTGAGCACCATGCGCTTCGATGACAGCGTCTACAGCCTGCTGGGCTCGCAGCTGGAGGCCCTGACCGAGCAACGCGAGCTGCTGCTGTCGGCCAGTACCTACGGCCAGCGCCAGACCGCTTCGATGCACTTGCCCGGAGCGCTGGTCAGCCGCCTGACCCTGACCCTGTAGAAACCGCCCTCAAACCTGAACTCACCCAGAGGTCCCATGCCCGAACGCGCGCCACTCGATGCCACCACCGCCCGCTGGCTGCCCTGGGTGGTGGCCATCGCCTTCTTCATGCAGTCCCTGGACGGCACCATCCTCAATACCGCCCTGCCGGCCATGGCCCAGGACCTGGCGGAAAACCCGCTGCGCATGCAGGGGGTGATCATCGCCTACATGCTCACTGTGGCCCTCTTGATCCCGGCCTCGGGCTGGATCGCCGACCGCTTCGGCACCAAGCGGATCTTCTTCGGCGCCATCTTGCTGTTCAGCATCGGTTCCCTGCTCTGCGCCCTGTCCAACACCCTGACCCAGCTGATTGGCGCCCGGGTGATCCAGGGCCTGGGCGGTGCGCTGATGCTGCCGGTGGGACGGCTGGTGGTGCTGCGTGCCTACCCGCGTTCGGAACTGGTGCGGATCATGGGCTTCATCACCATTCCCGGGCTTCTGGGGCCGCTGATCGGCCCGACCATGGGCGGCTGGATGGTGCAGTACCTGACCTGGCACTGGATCTTCCTGATCAACCTGCCGGTAGGCGCCGTTGGCTGCTATGCGGTGTGGCGTTTCATTCCCGACCTGCGCGGCAGCGAGCGCACACGCTTCGACAGCCTGGGCTTTGTGCTGTTCGGCGCGGCGATGGTGCTGATCACCATCGCCATGGAAGGCCTGGGGGAACTGCACCTGCCGCACTTGCGGGTGATGTTGCTGCTGTTCGGCGGGCTGGCCTGCCTGGCGGCCTACTGGCTGCGGGCCGTGCACACCGACAACCCGCTGTTCGCCCCGTCACTGTTCAAGGTGCGGACCTTTGCCGTGGGCATTCTGGGTAACCTGTTCGCCCGCCTGGGCAGCGGCGCCCTGCCGTTCCTGGTGCCCCTGCTGCTGCAAGTGGCCCTGGGCTATTCACCGTCCCAGGCGGGGATGAGCATGCTGCCCCTGGCGGCCGCGGCAATGCTGGCCAAATCCATCGCCCGGCCACTGATCGAGCGCCTGGGCTACCGCATCGTGCTCACCGGCAACACCCTGGCCCTGGGCATCATGCTGGCCAGTATGGGGCTGGTCAGCGAACAGACGCCCTACCCGCTGCTGCTGGGCATGCTGGCGGTGCTGGGGGCGATCAACTCGCTGCAGTTCACGGCGATGAACACCGTGACCCTGATCGACCTCGACGATGCCGCCGCCAGCAGCGGCAACAGCCTGCTGTCGGTGGTGGCGCAACTGTCCCTGAGCCTTGGGGTGGCCTGTGCCGGCGCGCTGCTGGGCGGCTTTACCGCTGAGTTGGGCAACGATGGCGTGGACACCGTGCTCGGCGCCTTCCAACTGACCTTCCTCACGGTAGGCATCATGGCGATGCTGGCGGCGGCGATCTTCCTCCAGCTGTCGCCCAACGATGGCCGGCGCACGCGCAAGCTCGAGGAGCAGCACATCGAACACTGAACCCACGCACCTCCCCCCGTAGGAGCCGGCTTGCCGGCGAAGAGGCCCCCGAGCCCTGCGCCAACCTCGCGGCCGCTTTCGCTAGCAAGCCAGCGCCTACACAAAACCGCCCCTGCACAGCTGCTCGTCCAGAATTTGCAGGTTGTGGGAGCGGGACTGATACACTGCGCGACATTTTGTTTTGCAGGCCAGTCCCGTGACCACCATTGCCACCGCTTTTAATACTTTGCCCCTGTCTCCCGCCATGCTGGCTAACCTCGACTCCCTCGGTTATGCCCAGATGACGCCGATCCAGGCGCAGAGCTTGCCGGTGATCCTCAAGGGCATGGACCTGATCGCCCAGGCCAAGACCGGCAGCGGCAAGACCGCGGCCTTCGGCATCGGCCTGCTGAACCCGATCAACCCGCGCTACTTCGGCTGCCAGGCCCTGGTGATCTGCCCGACTCGCGAGCTGGCCGACCAGGTGGCCAAGGAAGTGCGCCGGCTGGCTCGCGCCGAAGACAACATCAAGGTCCTGACCCTGTGCGGCGGCGTGTCGTTCGGGCCACAGATCGCCTCCCTGGAGCACGGTGCGCATATCATCGTCGGCACCCCAGGGCGTATCCAGCAGCATCTGCGCAAGGGTTCGCTGGTGCTCGACGGCCTGAACACGCTGGTGCTCGACGAAGCCGACCGCATGCTCGACATGGGCTTCTACGACGCCATCGAAGACATCATCGAAAAGACCCCGTCGCGCCGCCAGACCCTGCTGTTCTCCGCCACGTATCCGGTGGGCATCAAGCAACTGGCGTCGAAATTCATGCGCGATCCGCAAACGGTGAAAGCCGAAGCGTTCCACGACGATACGCAGATCGAGCAGCGCTTCTACGAGATTTCACCGGAAGAGCGCATGAGCGCAGTGACCAAAGTCCTGCACCACTTCCGCCCGGCCTCCTGCGTGGCGTTCTGCTTCACCAAGCAGCAAGTGCAGGAAACCGTCGATCACCTGACCGCCAAAGGCATCTCCGCTGTCGGCCTGCACGGCGACCTGGAGCAGCGTGACCGCGATCAGGTGCTGGCGATGTTCGCCAACCGCAGCACATCGGTACTGGTCGCCACCGATGTCGCCGCCCGTGGTCTGGACATCGATGCGCTGGACATGGTGATCAACGTCGAGCTGGCCCGCGATTCGGAAATCCACATTCACCGCGTTGGCCGTACCGGTCGCGCTGGCGAGAAAGGCATCGCGGTCAGCCTCGTCGCACCGTCCGAAGCACATCGCGCGCAAGCCATCGAACAACTGCAGAAAGCCCCGTTGAACTGGGATCAGGTCGATAACCTCAAGTCCCAGGGCGGCGCCCCGCTGCAGCCACCGATGAGCACGTTGTGCATCGCCGGCGGGCGCAAGGACAAGGTACGTCCGGGGGATATTCTCGGCGCACTGACCGGCGACGCCGGCATCCCGGGCGCCCAGGTCGGCAAGATCGCGATCTTCGACTTCCAGTCGTATGTGGCGGTTGAACGCACCGTGGTCATGCAGGCGCTGCAGCGCCTGAACAACGGCAAGATCAAGGGCCGTTCGCTGCGCGTGCGTGTTTTGTAACTGATCTTCCATCCAAAGGAGATCCCCTGTGGGAGCGAGCCGGCTCGCTCCCACAGTTTGTTTTGTCGCGCCCCACCAAGAGGACACCGTTTTGCGTTCTACCGAAGTCGTGATCATTGGCGCTGGCGCCGCAGGCTTGATGTGCGCGCTGACCGCGGCCGGCCGCGGACGCCAGGTGCTGTTGCTGGACCACGCCAACAAGGCCGGCAAGAAGATCCTGATGTCCGGCGGTGGCCGCTGCAATTTCACCAACATGTACACCGAACCGGCCAACTTCCTGTCGCAGAACCCGCACTTCTGCAAATCGGCCCTGGCGCGCTACACCCAGTGGGACTTCATCGGCCTGGTGGCCAAGCACGGCGTGCCCTACCACGAGAAGAAACTCGGCCAGCTGTTCTGCGATAACAAGTCCAGCGACATCCTCGGCATGCTGCTCGACGAGTGCGATCAGGTCGGCGTGGAGCTGCGCCTGGACACCTCGATCCAGATCATCGAAAAGATCGAAAGCGGCTACCTGCTCGACACCACCCTCGGCCAGGTTCAGTGCCAATCGCTGGTGATCGCCACCGGCGGGCTTTCGATCCCGACGCTGGGCGCCACCGGATTCGGCTATCAGGTGGCCAAACAGTTCGGCCACGAACTGCTGCCGACCCGCGCTGGCCTGGTGCCGTTCACCATCACCGATCAGCTCAAGGAACTGTGCAGCGAGCTGTCGGGGACCTCGGTGGATTGCCTGGTGAGCTGCAACGACCAGAGCTTTCGCGAGAACATCCTGTTCACCCACCGCGGCCTCAGCGGCCCGGCGATCCTGCAGATTTCCTCCTACTGGCAGCCCGGCGACAGCGTCGAGATCAACCTGCTGCCGGACCACGACGCCCTGGGCTGGCTGCAACAGCAGCAGGCCGAGCGCCCCAACAGCGAGCTCAAGACCCTCTTGGGGGAGATCTTCACCAAGAAGATGGCCGGCCTGCTGGCCGACCACTGGTTCGTCTCCAAGCCGATGAAGCAGTACACCCCGGCGGAGCTGGCGGACGTAGCGCAGAAACTCGGCAGCTGGCAGTTGGTACCGGCGGGCACCGAGGGCTACCGCACCGCGGAAGTGACCCTGGGCGGCGTCGACACCCGTGAGGTCTCGTCCAAGACCATGGAATCGCTGAAGAGCCCGGGGCTGTATTTCATCGGTGAAGTGCTGGACGTCACCGGCCACCTGGGCGGCTTCAACTTCCAGTGGGCCTGGGCCTCGGGCTACGCGGCGGCGCAGTACGTCTGAGCCTGTGGCCAGGGCGCCGTAGGAAGGAGGAACAGATTTTGCTCAAGGATGTGACGACGGCATTGCGCCGTCGTCAATACTGGCTCAATTTAGCTGCATCGCCCCGGAAGGCCTGCCCTACTCCATGTCATCGACCTCTTTTCGTCAGTCCCTGCGCCGTCTCTGGGCGCTGGATAAATTCAGCTACAGCGTGCGGGTGTTCATCGCCCTGACCGGCAGCATGGCGCTGTGCTGGTATCAGGATGAAATGGCCCTGCTGATCCCGCTGTTCCTCGGCATCATCGCCAGCGCCCTGGCGGAAACCGACGACAGCTGGCAAGGCCGGCTCAATTCCCTGGCCGTGACCCTGGTGTGCTTCAGCATCGCCGCGCTGTCGGTGGAACTGCTGTTCCCCTACCCCTGGATCTTTGCCATTGCCCTGGCCCTGGCCAGCTTCGGCCTGACCATGCTGGGGGCGCTGGGCGAACGCTATGGCGCTATCGCCTCGGCGACCCTGATCCTCTCGGTCTACACCATGATCGGCGTCGACCAGCGCGGCGGCGCGGTGATCGATTTCTGGCACGAGCCACTGCTGCTGGTGGCCGGCGCCGCCTGGTACGGCCTGCTGTCGGTGCTGTGGCAGGCGCTGTTTTCCAACCAGCCGGTGCAGCAGAGCCTGGCCCGGCTGTTTCGCGAACTGGGTTACTACCTCAAGCTCAAGTCCTCGCTGTTCGAGCCCATCCGCCAGCTGGACGTGGAGGCTCGGCGCCTGGAACTGGCCAAGCAGAACGGCAAGGTGGTGGCGGCCCTCAACGTTGCCAAGGAAATCATCCTGCACCGGGTGGGCAACGGCCGGCCGGGGTCGAAGGTCAGCCGCTACCTGAAGCTGTACTTCCTGGCCCAGGACATTCACGAGCGCGCCAGCTCTTCCCACTACCCGTACAACGCCCTGACCGAGGCGTTTTTCCACAGCGACGTGCTGTTCCGCTGCCAGCGCCTGCTGCGCCAGCAGGGCAAGGCCTGCCGTGCCCTGGCCGAATCCATCCAGTTGCGCCAGCCGTTCGTCTATGACGCCACCTTCGCCGAGGCCCTGGGCGACCTGCACGCTTCCCTGGAACACCTGCGGATCCAGAGCAACCCGGCCTGGCGCGGGCTGTTGCGCTCATTGCGAGCCCTAGCGGCCAACCTCGGCACCCTCGACCGCCTGCTCAGCGACGCCAGCAACCCCGACGCCCTGGCGGACGCCACCGACAGCAGCTTGCTGGACCGTTCGCCACGCAACTTCAAGGATGTCTGGACCCGCCTGCGCACCCAGCTGACGCCAACCTCGCTGCTGTTCCGCCATGCCCTGCGCCTGCCCCTGGCGCTGAGCATCGGCTACGGCATGGTGCATTTGATCCACCCTTCCCAGGGTTACTGGATCATCCTCACCACCCTGTTCGTCTGCCAGCCCAACTACGGCGCTACCCGGCGCAAGCTGGGCCAGCGGATCATCGGCACCGCCATCGGCCTGACCATTGCCTGGGCGCTGTTCGACCTGTTCCCCAGCCCCTTGGTGCAGTCGCTGTTCGCCATTGCCGCCGGGGTGGTGTTCTTCACCAACCGCACCACCCGCTACACCCTGGCCACGGCGGCCATCACCCTGATGGTGCTGTTCTGCTTCAACCAGGTGGGCGACGGTTATGGGCTGTTCCTGCCGCGGCTGTTCGATACCCTGTTGGGCAGCCTGATCGCCGGGCTGGCGGTGTTCCTGTTCCTGCCGGACTGGCAGGGCCGGCGCCTGAACAAGGTGCTGGCCAACACCCTGACCTGCAACAGCATCTACCTGCGCCAGATCATGCAGCAGTACGCCGCCGGCAAGAGCGACGACCTGGCCTACCGCCTGGCCCGGCGCAACGCCCACAACGCCGACGCCGCGCTGTCCACCACCCTGGCCAACATGCTCATGGAACCCGGGCATTTCCGTAAGGAAGCGGACGTGGGCTTCCGCTTCCTGGTGCTGTCCCACACCTTGCTCAGCTACCTCTCGGGCCTGGGCGCACACCGCGAGACCCGGCTGCCGGACGAGGTTCGCGAGCACTTGATCGAAGGCGCCGGGGTCAGCCTGGCGGCCAGCATCGACGAGATTGCCCAGGGTCTGGCCAACAAGACCCCGATCGATATCCAGAGCGATGCCGAAGAAGCCCTGGCCAATGAGCTGGAGCAGATGCCCGACGAGGTCGACGAAGGCCAGCGCCTGGTGCAGACCCAACTGGCGCTGATCTGCCGTCAGCTGGGCCCGTTGCGGACCCTGGCGGCGCATCTGATCAAGGACACCAGCGACAACGCAAAACCGTAGGAGCCGGCTTGCCGGCGAAAGGGGCCGCAAGACTCATGCACGGTCCGGAGTCGCTTTCGCTGGCAAGCCAGCTCCTGCATCTTCGGTTACATGCCGTGCTGGCGCAGCAGGCGGTCGTAGCTGCCGTCAGCTTTCATGGCAGCGATTTCCTTGTCGAACCTGGCCACGATCTGCGCATGCTCGGGGTTCTTCAGGCTGACCAGGATATGCAGGCTGTTCTCGCTCAGGGGCTTGGGCAGGAACTCCACCGCATTGCGTACCCGCGGTGACTCCCGGGCCAAGTAGTAGCGGGCCACGTATTCGTCCTCCAGGGTCAGCTTGACCCGATCCGCCGCCAGCATGCGCACCGCCATGGCGAAGTTGTGCACCGGCACCTTCTGCAGGTCGGGGTCATTGTCGAATTCGGGGGAATAGGCGTAGCCACGCACCACTGCCACCGGGTACTCATGCAGCTGCTTGAGGTTGCTGTATTCCAGCGGCGCGTCCTTGCGCTTGATGAAGCGCACGCGGTTGACCATGTATTCCGCGGAGAACTGCCCCAACTGGGTGCGCTCTTCGTTGTACCAGGCATTCACCAGCACGTCGTAGCGCCCCTCGCCGATGCCCAGCAGGGCCCGGGCCCAGGGCACCTGCTCGAATTCGCTGGAATAGCCGGCGCGGGACAGGGCGGTGCTGACAATGTCGGTGGCCACGCCGCCATTGACCAGGGTCGCGTCGGTAAAGGGTGGCCAGGCATCGGCGACCAGCCGCAGCCTTTCGGCAAAAGCGCTCTGGCCCAGCAACAGCAATCCGATCAAAGCCAAAGCTCGATGCAGTCGCAGCATGCTAATAGATCCTTAGCGGGCCCTGGGCCCAGCGCGTTCCAACCCATACCCCAGGGTCGCGGCCTGTGCGGCACAGGTCGGCCCAGCTCCTAACATTAGCTCATCAGAACCCATGCACAGGTCTTGAAAACAGATTACACAAAGAAGACAAATACCAGTGATCTCAGTAGTGGCATTTTGACCCATCTCACAGAAACAATCTCTGCGTGACAACCGGCAAGACATCCCGTGGCGATGTGCTTACTATTTCGCGCAGCACTCAATACAGGATATGAAGATGACCATCGAATGGGTCTGCAAACACCACACCGACCTGGGCAAGGAACAGTTGTACGCGATTCTGCAATTGCGCACCGAAGTCTTCGTGGTGGAACAGAAATGCCCTTATCAGGAAGTCGACGGCCGCGACCTTGAAGGCGATACCTGCCACCTGATGGCCTGGGACGGCGACCAGTTGCTGGCCTACCTGCGCCTGCTGGACCCGACTTCCCAGGGCGGCGACGTAGTCATCGGCCGCGTGGTCATCGCTGAACAGGCCCGTGGCCAGGGCCTGGGCCACACCCTGATGGAGCAGGCGCTGAAGCAGGCCGAGCGACACTGGCCGCAAACGCCGATCTACCTCTCGGCCCAGGCTCATCTGCAGGCCTATTACGGCCGCTACGGTTTCGTGGTGGCGGGCGAAGCATACCTGGAGGACGGTATTCCTCACATCGGCATGCGTCGCTCCTGAGCCTCAGGGATAGCCCAGCACGGCCTTGATCTGCCGCAGGTTGGGCTCGATCCAGCCCTTGTCGATGGCGCCCCAGTTGTGGATCCGGTAACGCCCGGCATGGTTGCGCGCGCCGTCCTGCTGCTCGAACTCGCAGAGGATGTCCAGGTCCGCCAGGGCCGCGATGGTGTCCTGGGCGGTGCGCCGCGGCATGCCGGTGACCTCGGTCAGCGCCGGCACGCTGCTGGCCAGGCCGCTGTCGATCAGGTACGCCACATACAGGCGGCGGTAGAAACTGCTCTTGGTCTTGCTCACATCCATCGCCCACTCCTTGCCTTCAGGGGTTAATCCGGCGCTCCCGCCTTGCCTTGCAGGTCGCGCCAGGTCAGGTAGACCCGCAGGTCGAACTCCAGCTGGTGATAGCCCGGCAGCATATGCTCGCAGAGCTTGTAGAACGCCTTGTTGTGATCCGACTCCTTGAAGTGGGCCAGCTCGTGCACCACGATCATCCGCAAGAATTCCGGCGCCGCCTCCTTGAACAGCGAAGCGATGCGGATCTCTTTCTTGGCCTTGAGCTTGCCGCCCTGCACCCGGGAAACCGTGGTATGCAGGCCCAGGGCACGGTGGGTCAGGTCCAGACGGTTGTCGAACAGCACCTTGTCGATGGCCGGCGCATTGCGCAGGTATTCCTGCTTGAGCTCCAGAGCGTAGCTGTACAGCGCCTTGTCGCTCTGTACAGCGTGCCGGCCCGGGTAACGCTGGCTCAGGTAGTCGCCCAGGCGCTGTTCATCGATCAACTGGCGCACTTGCTGCTGCAAGGCAACGGGATAGGCCTGGAGGTATTTGAGTGCGGTCATGAAGGGGCAACGCAGGGCATAAAAGGCGCCAGTGTAGCGAATTCAGGCCTGTAGCGCGCTCCAGTCAAAGGGCTGGGCAAACTGGCTGGCGATACTGGCGGTCAGCGGCCGAGCCACCAGGAAACCTTGCACATACTCGCAGCCATTGGCCTTGAGCCACTGGTATTGCTCGAGGGTTTCCACGCCCTCGGCGATCACCAGCAGGTCGAACTGCTTGCACAGGTCGATCACGCAGCGGGCAATGGCGGCATCCCTTGGCGAGGTCAGCAGGCGGGCAATCAGGTGGCGATCGAGCTTGAGGGTGTCCAGTTGCAGGTCACGCAGGTAGGCCAGGCAACAACTGCCCGAGCCGAAATCGTCCAGGGCCACCCGCACCCCCAGCTGACGCAGGAGCTGCAACTGTTTGCGGGTGTCATCCAGGTTCTGGGTCAAGGCGGCCTCGGTAACCTCCACCTCCAGTTGGCGCGGTTGCAGGCCATGGCGCGACAGCACCTGACGCAGCTCGGCCACCAGGTTGGGCATGTTGAACTGGGTGGCACTGAGGCTGACGCCCAGCACCAGGTCGGGGCTGAACACCTGCTCCCAGTCCTTGCGCTGGGCCGCGCCCTGTTGATAGATCCAACTGCCCAGGCGGCTGATCAGCCGTGCCTCCTCAAGCAGGGGCAGGAACAGCCCCGGAGGCACGTCGCCCACACTCGGATGACGCCAGCGCAGCAAGGCTTCGAAACCGCGCAGGCGCCCGTCGGCAATGGCCACCTGGGGCTGGTACACCAGGGTGAATTCCTTGCGCTCCACGGCGCTGCGCACGCTTTCCTCGAGCATCAGCCGCGAACGGGCGCGGCCATTCATCTCGTGATCGTAGTAGCGGTACTGCTGGCGGCCGGCGCGCTTGGCTTCGTACATGGCAATGTCCGCCGCCCGCAACAGGCCGTCCAGGTTGGAGCCGCAGTCGGGGTAGATGGCGATGCCGATACTCGCCCCCAGCACCACCTCCAGGCCATCGATCTGCTGGTTGATG
Organism: Pseudomonas sp. W17; assembly: GCF_040268305.1. Lineage (NCBI taxonomy): Bacteria > Pseudomonadati > Pseudomonadota > Gammaproteobacteria > Pseudomonadales > Pseudomonadaceae > Pseudomonas > Pseudomonas sp. W17. The sequence continues at coordinate 6,641,481 of NZ_CP158490.1, forward strand.
GACAGGCGTTCGATCAGTTTCTCGGCGATCTTCGCCGCTTGCTCGGGGAAGCTCAGCTCCAGCAGCGCGGTGAATTCGTCGCCGCCCATGCGCCCGAGAATGTCGAAGGAGTGCAGGCAGTCCTTCAATTGCTCGGAAACCCAGCGCAGCACCCGGTCGCCGGCGTCGTGCCCCAGGGAGTCGTTGACCCGCTTGAAGCCGTCGAGGTCCAGGTAGAGCAGGACCAGGGACTTTCCCGAGCGGTCGCTGCGCAGCAGGATGTTTTCCACCGTCTGATAGAAACCGCGGCGGTTGAGCAGGCCGGTCAGCGGGTCGGTCACGGCCTGGTATTCCAGTTGCTGGTGCAGGTGACGCACTTCGGACATGTCCAGCAGGGTGACCACCATTGCTTTCTGGTCACTGGGCAAGGGCGCACAGGACAAGGCCACGCTGATCAACTGGCCGGGCACGGTGCGCATCTGAGCGTCGTGCAGGCGATAGGTTTCGCCCCGGCGATAACAGGCGTAGAGCTCGGAGCCGCTCCAGTCGGGAACGTGGGGCTTTTGCAGGTAGTCGAGAAAGGGCGAGCCTTCCAGTTCCTTGACCTGGGCATTGAGCAGGCGCGAGACCGCCGGATTGGCGAAACGCACGCACCCGCCCTCGTCCACCACCAGGATGCCCTCGGCAGCGTTGTCCAGCACCGAGGCATTGAAGGCCCGTGCCACCTCCAGGTCGTGGCTGAGGTGCTGCAGGGCCCGGCGGTTGCGCTGATGCTCCAGCAGGGCCTGGACCTTGGGCTTGAGAATCTGTGGGTCGAACGGCTTGAACAGGTAGTCCACGGCGCCACTGGCATAGCCCTTGATCACAGCGTCCTGAGACTGTTCGTTGGCGGTGAGAAAGATGATCGGGGTCAGCCGGGTACGTTGGCTGCCACGCATCAGGCGGGCGACTTCGAAGCCATCCATGCCGGGCATCTGTACATCCAGCAACACCAGGTCCACTTCATGTTCGAGCAGCAGGCCCAGGGCCTCGACCCCCGAGGCGGCGGTCATCACCTGCCAGTCCTGGCGCTGCAACAGAGCACGCATGCTGAGGAGGTTTTCAGGATAGTCATCGACGATCAGAAGAGTGGAGTGGCCTTCGGCTGGCTCTGGTTGCACGCATTCCATGCTGCTTCTCTTGTCTGTAATAAGACTGAACGGGTGTAAAAACCCGGTAAAACCTAAGGTTTCACTCTAGACCCGGATCCTCAAAAGCAGAAGCTGCCAACACGCCATCACTTCGCCAATGGGCACGACTCCCGACTAACGGTCACAGAGTTGCCGCATAAAAACCGGGATAGATGGCATTTCGACATTTTGCTGACGCCATATATCCGCCATACGGGCCTCGCCAAGCACCGCTTCTGCGCTATAAAGACCCCCTAAGAAGCGCAGGCTAAAGCCTTCGGCCACCTGCATCAGTCATGCCTTGCGGAAAACCACCATGATCGACCTGGCAACCTGGAACCTCAGCGTTCCCGTCGGCAGCCCGCCGGCGACCATCGACACCCCGACACTGGTCAAGGGGTTCAAGGACCAGTATTTCCACTCCGATACCGGCACCCTGTTCTTCTGGTCGCCGGTGACCGGCTCGAAAACCGAGAACGCCATCTACCCGCGCACCGAGCTGCGCGAGACCTACTCCAACGGCACCTTGCGCAACTGGACCTACCCCGAAGCGGACAACCTGCTGTACGCGACCCTGGCGGTGAACCAGGTGCCCTCCTCGGGCAAGATCGTCATCGGCCAGATCCACGCCTACAACAGCACCAAGCCGCTGGTGAAGGTCGAGTACCAGTACAAGACCAGCAAGGGCAGCGGCAACATCGTGGCCAAGGTGCGCCTGCACCCGGACGACGAGGAAGGCCGTGTCATCACCATTGCCGAGAACGTGCCCATGGACCGGGAGTTTTCCTACCTGATCCACCTGAGCCCGGGTGGCGCCCTGGGCGTCAGCGCTGCCGGCTATCAGTGGGACAGCCAGTTGAGCGCGACCTGGCGCGACAAGCCGCTGTACTTCAAGGCCGGGGTTTATGTGCAGGACAACACCGGCTATACCAGCGAAGGCGGCAAGGTGACCTTTTCCAAGCTGGACATCGACCACAACAAGACCTGACCCCCCTCCCTGCGTAGGAGCCGGCTTGCCGGCGAAGGCAAGAGTTCCGGATACAAAAAAGCCCGCATCGCTGCGGGCTTCTTCGTTTGACGCTTAGGCTCAGTTGACCTTGGCGTTCAGCTCACCCTTGAGGTAACGCTGGAACATGGCTTCCAGAGAGATCGGCTTGATCTTCGAGGCGTTGCCGGCGGTGCCGAAGGCTTCGTAACGGGCGATGCAGACATCGCGCATGGCGGTCACGGTGGCGCCGAAGAACTTGCGCGGGTCGAACTCGCTGGGGTTGGTGGCCATCAGGCGGCGCATGGCACCAGTGGACGCCAGGCGCAGGTCGGTGTCGATGTTGACCTTGCGCACGCCGTACTTGATGCCTTCGACGATTTCTTCAACCGGCACGCCGTAGGTTTCCTTGATGTCGCCACCGTACTGGTTGATGATCGCCAGCCACTCTTGCGGCACCGAAGAGGAACCGTGCATCACCAGGTGAGTGTTGGGGATGCGCTTGTGGATTTCCTTGATACGGTCGATGGCCAGTACGTCGCCGGTAGGCGGCTTGGTGAACTTGTAGGCGCCGTGGCTGGTACCGATGGCGATGGCCAGGGCATCCACCTGGGTCTTCTTGACGAAGTCCGCGGCTTCTTCCGGGTCGGTCAGCATCTGGCTGTGGTCCAGCACGCCCTCGGCGCCAATACCGTCTTCTTCACCGGCCATGCCGGTTTCCAACGAACCCAGGCAGCCCAGTTCGCCTTCTACCGACACGCCGCAGGCGTGAGCCATGGCTACGGTTTGCTGGGTAACACGGACGTTGTATTCGTAGTCGGTCGGGGTCTTGCCGTCTTCACCGAGGGAGCCGTCCATCATCACCGAGGAAAAGCCCAGTTGGATGGAGCGCTGGCAGACGTCAGGGCTAGTGCCGTGGTCCTGGTGCATGCACACCGGGATATGCGGAAACTCTTCGATGGCAGCCAGAATCAGGTGACGCAGGAAAGGCGCGCCGGCGTATTTGCGGGCGCCGGCCGAAGCCTGGACGATCACCGGGGAGTCAGTCTTGTCAGCGGCTTCCATGATGGCGCGCATCTGCTCAAGGTTGTTGACGTTGAAAGCTGGAACGCCGTAGCCGAACTCGGCTGCGTGGTCCAGCATCTGGCGCATGCTGATGAGTGCCATTGTGTGTATCTCTCCCGGTCGAGGGTCGTTAATCGTGCAAGCCTGCCGTAGCGGCGACTGCTATTCAAGTGATTGCAGATCGGGGGTCAACCCGCTCTGTTCCATCCGTTAAAACCAAATTTCTACAGCCATGCAGGAGCCGGCTCGCCGGTGAAAGGGGCCTTGAACCTTGCACAGGTCTGGAGGCCGCCTCCGCTGGCAAACCAGCCCCTACATGGCCTTGCAGCCGCGGCCGATCAGGTCATTGGTAGCGACCCAGTAGACCAGGCCTTCCTCACCCTTGACGTGAAACGCCAGCATGTCGTCGCTGTACAGCGAGCCCGAACCGCTGGGCTCAAGCTTCAGGCGGCGTACCTGGTCGTCGCCCCCCAGGCGCACGTCGACGGCCTTGCGGCTGTCGTCGGTGTAGCGCCAGAGCACCTGGGCCTGGCTGTCGCAGGTCCAGGTAGTCCAGTTGTCAGTGGTCGGCGACTGGAGCAGGTTCAGGTTGGCACAACCTGCCAACAAGCCCAGCATCGCCACGGCGATCAAACCTTTCATCAATGTTCCTCGGCGGGCGGCCAACAGGCCCCGGCGCGTTGCGTTAACCCATCTGACCCGTCAAGGGCAACCCTGTTCCCTGGCCTTTGACGGCGTCTCGTACTTCTCCAGGCCCTCAGGGCCCAGGCGCTTGTTGATCACCGGAGCCGTCTCGGCCTGCCAGTCAGCCTGGTAGCAGCCTTTCTGCACCTCGCCGGCATCCTCCGCAGGCGTTGCCTTGGGGGCACTGGAGCAGCCCGCCAGCAACGCCACGGCGATCAACAGTGGCAACGTCTTGACCATCAGAACACTCCTTTGCCCGGCCAATCGAGGCCTCAGGCCTTGGCCCGGGCTTCCAGGACTTCAACCGCCGGCAGCACCTTGCCCTCGACGAACTCGAGGAAGGCGCCGCCACCGGTAGAAATGTAGGAGATCTGCTGGGCTACGCCATATTTGTCGATGGCTGCCAGGGTGTCGCCGCCGCCGGCAATGGAGAACGCAGCGCTGTCAGCGATGGCCTGGGCCAGGACCTTGGTGCCATTGCCGAACTGGTCGAATTCGAACACGCCCACCGGACCGTTCCAGAGGATAGTCCTGGAGGATTTCAGCAGTTCGGCGAACTGCGCGGCAGTCTGCGGGCCGATGTCGAGAATCATGTCGTCATCGGCCACATCGGCGATCAGCTTGACGGTGGCCGCAGCGCTCTCGGCAAACTCCTTGGCCACCACCACGTCCACCGGCAGCGGTACGCTGACCTTGGCGGCGATGGCGCGAGCGGTGTCCAGCAGGTCCGGCTCGTACAGCGACTTGCCCACCGGATGCCCGGCAGCGGCGAGGAAGGTATTGGCGATGCCGCCACCGACGATCAACTGGTCGCAGATCTGGCTCAGGCTGTTGAGCACGTCCAGCTTGGTCGACACCTTGGAGCCGGCAACGATGGCCGCCATCGGCTTGGCCGGGTTGCCCAGGGCCTTGCCCAGCGCGTCCAGCTCAGCGGCCAGCAAAGGACCAGCAGCAGCCACTTTGGCGAACTTGGCCACGCCATGGGTCGAACCCTCGGCGCGGTGCGCGGTGCCGAAGGCGTCCATCACGAACACGTCGCACAGGGCAGCGTATTGCTGGGCCAGCTCGTCGGCGTTCTTTTTCTCGCCCTTGTTGAAGCGCACGTTCTCGAACAGCACGATGTCGCCGGCCTTGACCTCGACACCACCCAGGTAGTCGGCCACCAGCGGTACTTCGCGACCCAGGGCGCGGCTCAGGTAGTCGGCTACCGGCTTGAGGCTGTTCTCGGCGGAAAACTCGCCTTCGGTCGGGCGGCCCAGGTGCGAGCAGACCATCACTGCCGCGCCTTTTTCCAGGGCCAGCTTGATGGTCGGCAGCGAAGCCAGGATTCGCGCATCGCTGGTGACAACACCGTCCTTGACTGGGACGTTGAGGTCTTCACGGATCAGCACGCGCTTACCTTGCAGATCGAGGTCGGTCATCTTCAACACGGTCATGGGTCGCAATTCCTGGGTTACTGTTCTTCAGAAACAGAGAGTTGAGTGTCAGTGCGTGGAGCGGCTGTGTGCAGGTAGTGCCCAGCTACGTCCAGCATTCGGTTGGCAAAGCCCCATTCGTTGTCGAACCAGGCCAGGATGTTCACCAGCCGGGGGCCGGAAACACGGGTCTGACTGGCATCGACGATCGCCGAATGGGGATCATGATTGAAATCACAGCTGGCATGCGGCAGCTCGGTGTAGGCCAGCAGGCCCTTGAGCGGACCGCTGGTGGCGGCCTCGCGCAGGATCCGGTTGACCTCGGGGGCGTCGGTATCGCTCACGGTCTGCATGGTGATGTCCAGGCAGGACACGTTCACCGTCGGCACCCGCACTGCTTTGGCCTGAATTCGCCCGGCAAGTTCCGGCAACAGGCGCTCGATACCCCGCGCCAGACCGGTGGACACCGGGATCACCGACTGGAAGGCCGAACGGGTACGCCGCAGGTCTTCATGGTGATAGGCGTCGATCACCGGCTGGTCGTTCATTGCCGAGTGAATGGTGGTGATCGATACGTACTCCAGGCCAATGGCCTGATCCAGCAGGCGCAACAGCGGCACGCCACAGTTGGTGGTGCAGGAGGCGTTGGACACCAGCCGTTCGTCGCCGCTCAGGCAGTCCTGGTTCACCCCATAGACGATGGTGGCGTCGACATCCGCCTCGCTGGCCATCGGCTGGGAGAACAGCACCCGCGGCGCGCCGGCGTCGAGGAAACGCTGGCCGTCTTCGCGGGTGTGGTAGGCACCGGAGCATTCCAGCACCAGATCGACGCCCAGGGACGCCCAATCGATGCCTTCGGGGGTGGCACTGCGCAACACTTTCACGCAGTTGCCATTGATATGCAGACAATCGCCATCGACCTTCACCTCACCGGGAAAACGCCCGTGGGTGGAATCGAAGCGTGTCAGGTATTCAACGCTGGCCATGTCGGCCAGATCGTTGATGGCAACGATCTCGAACCCGGCCGCAGCCCCTCGCTCGAACAGAGCACGCAAGACGCAACGACCAATCCGGCCGTAGCCGTTGAGTGCAACTTTGTAGGGACGCGGTTGAGGCATGGGGTTCTCAATGACCGGTGGTGAAACCATCAGCTTCGTGCTGCCTGCGCCATCGTCATCGCGAGCAAGCTCGCCCCCACAAGGACGGTATACATCCCTGCAGGAGCGAGCTTGCTCGCGATTGCGTCAGTACAGACAACCCGGCTTCCGGGTTTAGTCTTCCAGCAACTCTTCGGCCTGGCCCAGGATGTTGTCCAGGGTGAAGCCGAACTCTTCGAACAGTGCCGAAGCCGGAGCCGATTCGCCGTAGGTGGTCATGCCGATCACGCGACCTTCCAGACCCACGTACTTGAACCAGAAGTCGGCATGAGCCGCTTCGATCGCGATACGTGCGCTGACCTGCAGCGGCAGAACCGATTGCTTGTAGCCAGCGTCCTGAGCATCGAACACGCTGGTGCAAGGCATGGAAACCACGCGCACCTTGCGGCCTTGCTCGGTCAGTTTGTCGTAGGCCTGAACGGCCAGGCCGACTTCCGAACCGGTGGAGATCAGGATCAGTTCAGGCTCGCCTGCGCAGTCCTTCAACACATAGCCACCGCGGCTGATGTCGGCGATCTGGCCGGCATCGCGGGTTTGGTGCTGCAGGTTCTGACGCGAGAAGATCAGCGCCGAAGGGCCGTCTTTACGCTCCAGCGCGTTCTTCCAGGCCACCGCCGATTCAACGGCATCGGCCGGGCGCCAGGTGTCCAGGTTCGGCGTGGTACGCAGGCTGGTCAGTTGCTCGATCGGCTGGTGCGTCGGGCCGTCTTCGCCCAAACCGATGGAGTCGTGGGTGTAGACATGGATCACACGCTTCTTCATCAGCGCCGACATGCGCACTGCGTTGCGGGCGTATTCCATGAACATCAGGAAGGTCGCGCCGTAAGGCACCAGGCCGCCGTGCAGGGCAACGCCGTTCATGATGGCGGTCATGCCGAACTCGCGCACGCCGTAGTACATGTAGTTGCCGCTGGCATCTTCAGCGCTGACACCCTTGCAACCTTTCCACAGGGTCAGGTTGGAACCGGCCAGGTCGGCCGACCCACCAAGCACTTCCGGCAGCAGGGGGCCGAAAGCATTCAGGGTGTTCTGGCTGGCTTTGCGGCTGGCGATGGTTTCGCCCTTGGCGGCCACTTCGGCGATGTAGGCGTCGGCCTTCTCGGCGAAGTCGGCAGGCAGGTCACCGCTCAGGCGACGTACCAGTTCGTTGGCTTCGGTTGGGAAGGCAGCGGAATAGGCCGCGAAACGCTGGTCCCACTCGGCTTCGGCGGCGCGACCTTTTTCCTTGGCATCCCACTCGGCATAAATGTCGGCCGGGATTTCGAACGGACCGTAGTTCCAGTTCAGCGCCTGGCGGGTCAGGGCGATTTCCGCGTCGCCCAGTGGGGCGCCGTGGCAATCTTCCTTGCCCTGCTTGTTCGGCGAACCGAAACCGATGGTGGTCTTGCAGCAGATCAGGGTCGGCAGCGGGCTCTTGCGCGCGGTGTCGATGGCGGTCTTGATCTCTTCCGGATCGTGGCCGTCGACGTTGCGGATCACTTGCCAGTTATAGGCTTCGAAACGCTTGGGCGTGTCGTCGGTGAACCAGCCTTCGACTTCGCCGTCGATGGAGATGCCGTTGTCATCGTAGAAGGCGATCAGCTTGCCCAGGCCCAGGGTGCCGGCCAGGGAAGCGACTTCGTGGGAAATGCCTTCCATCATGCAGCCATCACCCAGGAACACGTAGGTGTGATGGTCGACGATGTTGTGGCCTGGACGGTTGAACTGCGCCGCCAGGACTTTCTCCGCCAGGGCAAAGCCCACAGCGTTGGCCAGGCCCTGGCCCAGCGGGCCGGTGGTGGTTTCCACGCCTGGGGTGTAACCGAACTCCGGATGGCCCGGGGTGCGGCTGTGCAGTTGGCGGAAGTTCTTCAGGTCATCGATCGACAGGTCATAGCCGGTCAGGTGCAGCAGCGAGTAGATCAACATCGAGCCGTGGCCATTGGACAGCACGAAGCGGTCGCGGTCGGCGAAGGATGGGTTGCTCGGGTTGTGCTTCAGGTAGTCACGCCAAAGTACTTCGGCGATATCCGCCATACCCATAGGGGCACCTGGATGGCCGCTGTTGGCTTTTTGCACGGCATCCATGCTGAGGGCACGAATGGCGTTGGCACGCTCACGACGGCTTGGCATCGCTGATCTCCTGGGGATTGAATAAAACGAAACGGAAAAAAGGCCTGCATTTTCCCTCAGGCGTCAGGCGGGGGCAATGACAGATAGTCACTCAGGCATGTTTTTCCCCTGTTGAAGACACAATCCATTGATGAAACCCCTTCGCCGCTCGTTGACTGTAGAAGCAGAGGCTCTGGAAAAGCCCCTACAGGCACCAATATCAAAACTTTTTGATATTGGCCTTGCGAGCATTTGCGGGCATCTCTAGACTGCTGCCCCATGAACCTGCCCGCGCCTGCCATCAGCCATGACGATTGCGACGAACTGGCGGCCCTGTGCAAGGCCGGCGGCGACCCCCTGCGGCTGAATGTATTGCGCGCGCTGAGCAACGATTCGTTTGGTGTGCTGGAGCTGGCGCAGATCTTCGCCATCGGCCAGTCGGGCATGAGCCACCACCTGAAGGTCCTGGCCCAGGCCAGCCTGGTGGCGACCCGCCGTGAAGGCAATGCGATTTTCTATCGCCGCGCCCTGCCCCATACCGGGCTCCTGGGCGGCAAACTGCACGCAGCCTTGCTGGAAGAGGTCGACCAACTGAACCTGCCGGGCGAGGTACAGGCCCGGATCAGCCTGGTGCACCGGCAGCGGGCTGCAGCCAGCCAGGACTTCTTTTCCCGGGTGGCGGAAAAATTCCGCGCCCAGCAGGACCTGATCGCAGGACTGCCCCAGTATCGCGACAGTGTGCTGGCGCTGCTGGACAAACTGAGTTTCGACCCAGTGGCCACGGCCATTGAAGTCGGCCCCGGCGACGGTGGATTTCTCCCCGAGCTGGCCCGACGCTTTGCCCGGGTTACCGCGCTGGACAACAGCCCGGCGATGCTGGAGCTGGCACGCCAGCTGTGCGAACGCGAAACATTGGCTAACGTCAGCCTGCAATTGGCCGATGCACTGAACGGTGTACAGCTGCAGGCCGATTGCGTGGTGCTGAACATGGTCCTGCACCATTTCGCCGCGCCGGCCGAGGCCCTCAAGCAGATGGCCCAATTGCTGCAACCAGGCGGCAGCCTGTTAGTGACAGACTTGTGCAGCCACAACCAGAGTTGGGCCAAAGAGGCTTGCGGCGATCTCTGGCTAGGGTTCGAACAAGATGATTTGGCCCGTTGGGCCACCGCTGCGGGACTGACTCCCGGGGAAAGCCTGTATGTAGGCTTACGTAATGGTTTCCAGATCCAGGTTCGCCATTTTCAGCGACCGGCTGGCGACACTCACCATCGGTAAATTTAGGAAACCTTCAAGATGAGCGAATACTCCCTTTTCACCTCCGAGTCCGTGTCTGAAGGGCATCCGGATAAAATCGCTGACCAGATTTCCGATGCGGTGCTGGACGCCATCATTGCCCAGGACAAGCACGCCCGCGTAGCGGTCGAGACCCTGGTCAAGACTGGCGTGGCCATTGTTGCCGGCGAAGTCACCACCAGCGCCTGGGTCGACCTGGAACAGATCGTTCGCGATGTGATCTGCGATATCGGCTACACCAGCTCCGACGTCGGCTTCGACGGTGCTACCTGCGGCGTGATGAACATCATTGGCAAGCAGTCCCCCGACATCAACCAGGGCGTCGACCGCGCCAAGCCGGAAGATCAGGGCGCTGGCGACCAGGGCCTGATGTTCGGCTACGCCAGCAACGAAACCGAGGTGCTGATGCCGGCGCCGATCACCTTCTCGCACCAACTGGTCCAGCGCCAGGCCGAAGCCCGCAAATCGGGCCTGCTGCCTTGGCTGCGCCCGGACGCCAAATCCCAGGTCACCTGCCGCTACGAAGGCGGCAAGGTGGTCGGTATCGATGCCGTGGTGCTGTCGACCCAGCACAACCCCGAGGTGTCCTACAACGACCTGCGCGAAGGCGTGATGGAGCTGATCGTCAAGCACGTGCTGCCTGCCGAGTTGCTGAGCAAGGACACCCAGTTCCACATCAACCCGACCGGCCAGTTCATCATCGGTGGCCCGGTAGGTGACTGCGGCCTGACCGGCCGCAAGATCATCGTCGACAGCTACGGCGGCATGGCCCGTCACGGCGGTGGCGCGTTCTCCGGCAAGGATCCATCCAAGGTCGACCGTTCCGCCGCTTACGCCGGTCGCTACGTGGCCAAGAACATCGTTGCCGCCGGCCTGGCCGAGCGCTGCGAGATCCAGGTGTCCTACGCCATCGGCGTGGCCCAACCGACCTCGATCTCGCTGAACACCTTCGGCACCGGCAAGATCAGCGACGACAAGATCATCAAGCTGGTACGCGAAGTGTTCGACCTGCGCCCCTACGCAATCACCACCATGCTCGACCTGCTGCACCCGATGTACCAGGAAACCGCCGCCTACGGTCACTTCGGCCGGGCTCCGCAAACCAAGACCGTGGGTGACGACACCTTCACCACCTTCACTTGGGAAAAGACCGACCGCGCCGACACCCTGCGCGCCGCTGCCGGCCTGTAAGCTTCACCTGGCAACATCCAAAGCCCCGCCCGGCTCGCCCGGCGGGGCTTTTTTGTCGCCTGAGGTTTCTTGCTCATCCCGCAAACCGCTGCTGGTACGGGGCCGAGCGAGCAAGGACACAGGTGTTCCCTGACGGGGAAACACCTCGCAACCACCTTCGTCCCGGCCGTCAGCCAATCCCCTCTAGCCTTTAGCGCATGACCCATAGAGCAAGGATGCTCCCCATGCTGCCAAGAGCCGTTGTGCTGCTGAGCCTCACTCCATTCTTCGCCCAGGCCGCCTGCCCCGACTGGCCTGTTCCCCGTGCCACCGATGAAATCACCGCCCTGCAGCAGCAACTGCAGCGCTGGGATAGCAGCTACTACCGTGACGGCCGATCACTGGTGGCGGATGAGCTCTACGATCAGGCCCGCCAGCGCCTGCTCACCTGGCGCCAGTGCTTCCCTCAGGCTCCCCGGGCAATGGACCAGCCCCTGCTCGGCGCCGGGGGCAGCATCCGCCACCCCATCCCCCACACAGGAGTGGAAAAACTCGCCGATGCCAATGCCGTGACGGGGTGGCTCAAGGGCCGCGACGACATCTGGGCGCAACCCAAGGTCGACGGCGTAGCGGTGACCCTGATCTACCACCAGGGGCAGTTCCAGCAAGCACTCAGCCGTGGCGACGGCGTGCATGGCCATGACTGGACCCGTGCAGCCTGGCAAATCGAGGCCATACCCAAACGACTGTCACGGCCCGTCGACCTGTTGCTGCAAGGAGAGCTCTATCTGCGCCTGGAGCAGCATGTCCAGGCTCGCTCCGGCAGCCTCAAGGCGCGCAACCGGGTGGCAGGCTGGATGGCTCGCAAACAGCTGACAGCGGCGGAGGCCGCGCAGATCGGGCTGTTTGTCTGGGACTGGCCCCAGGGCCCGGCTACATTGAGCGAACGCCTGGAACAACTGGCAGCCCTGGGTTTTGCCGAACCCCGCGAGTACAGCCGACCCATAGGCGGCTTCGCCGATGCACAACAGTGGCGGGCCCGCTGGTATCGCTCGCCACTGCCCTTTGCCAGTGACGGCATCATCCTGCGGCAAAGCCGGCGTCCCGCCGCCGAACGCTGGCAGGCCAAGGCCCCATACTGGATTGCCGCCTGGAAGTATCCCTACGCCCAGGTGCTGGCCAGCGTTCGTCAAGTCGATTTTCGTATCGGCCGCACGGGGCGCATCACGCCCCTGCTGGAGATCGAGCCGGTGACCCTGGACGACCGGCAGATCCGCCGTGTCAGTCTCGGCTCACTGCAACGCTGGCGATCCCTGGATATCGTTCCCGGCGATCAGGTAGCCATCAGTCTCGCCGGGTTGAGCATCCCGCGCCTGGATGAAGTGGTACTCAGAAGCACCCTGCGCCAGAGCATCCAGCCTCCGCGAGAAGCCGACTTTCACTTCCTGAGTTGCTGGCAGCCATCACCCGGCTGCGAGGAACAATTTCTGGCCCGACTGACCTGGCTCAGCAGCAAACAAGGCCTGAACCTGCAGAATATCGGCAGCCGGACCTGGGCCCGGCTGGTTGAAACAGGCCGTATCAAAGGCCTGCTGGATTGGCTGACCCTGGATCAGGCAGAGCTTGCTAACATTGCCGGCTTTGGTGATCGCAGCAGCAAGCGTTTGCTCGAGAGCCTGCACAACGCCAGGCAACAGCCCTTCCCTCGCTGGCTCAAAGCCCTCGGCATCCCGCCCAGTGGCTCGGCCGACCTGAGCGGGCCATGGCAGGCCCTGGCCATGAAAAGCAGCCTGGACTGGCAGAATGAAGCCGGTATCGGAGCGGAGCGGGCCGCACAACTGGTGGCGTTTTTTCGCGCTCCAGAGGTCCTGGCCTTGCAAGGCGCCCTGAACAGCGCCGGTATCGAAGGTTTTTAGCCCGATGGCACGTGGAACCACCCAAGCCGGAATACGCTCCAACAGCCCATTCCCGGTACAACAGTCAGTATTTTTATTGGTTATTTCTTGATCTTTTTCACCTGGAGCCTTCAATGAAACTTTTTCCATCGCTCGCCACCCTGACCCTCTGCAGCCTGATGAGCGCGCCACTGCTGGCCGCCGAGCAGGCCCCCGAGTTGACCGGCTGCGCCGCCAAGCGCCAGGCCATCATGAACCAGATAGAACAGGCCAAGGCCCACGGCAACAGCAATCAGCAGGCCGGCCTGGAGCGCGCCCTGAGCGAAGTGACCGCCCACTGCACCGACGCCTCGCTGAAGAAAGAGCGGGAAAACAAAGTGCTTGAGGCCAAGCATGAGGTCAGCCGGCGCCAGGCCGACCTGGAAAAAGCCATGAAGAAAGGTGACTCGGAGAAGATCAACAAGCGCAAGGACAAGCTTGCCGAGTCCCGCAAGGAACTGCAGCAAGCCCTGGACGAACTGGACAAGTAAGCAACCTGATGCCGCGGCCCTGCTCAGCAGAGCCGCCAATCAGTGATTGCGAAACTCTTTGTGGCAGGCGCTGCAAGCATCCTCGACCTTCTGCACCGCCGGCCCCAGATTGCTGGCCTTGTAGGGCTGGACCTGGCTGATCGTCACCAGCTCACCGGTGGCGGCTTCCAGGGTGCGGGCCAACTCCTGGAAACGCGCCTGCTTGCGCCAGACGTCATCGGTGGCGCTGCTGTGATCCTCTTCCTTGACCTCGGGGAAGTGCTTCCACGGCTCATGGGACAGGCTGTCGAGTTTCACCGCGCCTTCGGCAAAGCGCGCGCCGTCGAAAGGAATCCGCCCACGCAGCATGCCCCCCAGGTCCTCGCCGGTCTTGAGCATCTGCTTGAAGATCGCCTTGCGCTGGCCCAGGGGAGAATTGGGATCGACACCGCCACAGGCGGAAAGCGTCAGGCAGGCCAGCAATACAACAGAAAGTCTTTTTAGCGTCATGGTGGCTTCAGGTCTGGTCACGGAAACGGCGGCCAGTATCCTCGCCTCCCCGGCAAAGACCAATAGCCCTATTAATAATATGGGTTGTCCCCCATCACCAATGCGGCGGGCAGCCTCTCAAGGAAATACAGCATGAACCCGAGCCCGCTCCGCTGGCCTCGCCATCTGCTCTGGGCCCTGCCGGCCCTGGCGCTGCTCGCTGGCTGCAACGGCGGCGACAATACCAAGCCAGCCCCCACCCACGCCCTGGCCACCTACAACAGCGCCACCTGGGACGCCCTGCCCAGCGTCGCCGACAACGACCTGCTGGCCGGTTTCGGCTCCTGGCGCAGCGCCTGCACCCGCCTCAAGGCCGACCCGGTGTGGGGCGCCACCTGCGCGGCAGCCACAGCGGTGCCGCAAACCCCCGAGGCCATCCGCGGCTTTCTCAAGGAGCACCTGCAGGTCTACGGCCTGCGCTCGGGCAACGGCAGCAGTACCGGCCTGATCACCGGCTACTACGAGCCGGTCTATCCCGGCAGCCTGACCCAGACCCAGGTGGCCAATGTGCCGGTATACGGCGTGCCGGAGGACATGATCATCGTCGCCCTGGACAGCCTCTACCCGGAGCTCAAGGGCAAGCGCCTGCGTGGCCGGCTCGAAGGCCGGGTACTCAAGCCCTATGACGATGCGGCGACCATCGAAAGCAAGGGAACCAAGGCCCCGGTGATTGCCTGGCTGACCGACCCCATGGACCTGCAATTCCTGCAGATCCAGGGTTCCGGGCGAATCCAGCTGGATGACGGGCGCCAATTGCGGATCGGCTATGCCGACCAGAACGGCCACCCCTACCGTCCCATCGGCCGCTGGCTGGTGGACCAGGGCGAGCTGAAGAAAGAGGACGTGACCATGGGCACCATTGCCGCCTGGGCCAAGGCCCACCCGGCACGGATTCCCGAGCTGCTGGGCAGCAACCCCAGCTACGTGTTCTTCAACCGCAACCCGGATAGCAATGAAGGCCCGCGGGGCTCGTTGAACGTACCGCTGACGTCAGGCTATAGCGTGGCCGTGGACCGCAAGGTGATCCCCCTGGGCAGCCTGCTGTGGTTGTCCACCACCCGCCCGGATGGCAGCAGCCTGGTACGGCCGGTAGCCGCCCAGGACACGGGCGGCGCAATCACCGGTGAAGTGCGCGCCGATCTGTTCTGGGGCACGGGCGATGCGGCGGGGCAACTGGCCGGAGACATGAAGCAGCAGGGCCAGATCTGGATGCTCTGGCCCAAGGGCGTAGCGCTGCCCAAGGTGCCGGAAGTGCCCGACGCCCCTTGAGCCCCTGCAGGAGCCGGCTTGCCGGCTCCTGCAAAAGGGTGTCTCAGACTGAAACGAAGAAGAAACTGGCGATCAGGCCCATGCCCACGAACCACACCAGGGACCGCAGGATCGCCCAGTCCGCCAGGTAGCAGATCATGTACAGCAGGCGGCTGGTGATAAACAGCACCGCCAGCACGTTGATCGTCACCAGCTCGGCGTTACCTGCTACATGGGCGATGATCACCGCCGCAGCGAATGCCGGGGTCACCTCGAAACCGTTGAGCTGCGCGTTGTGGGCACGCTTGGGCAACCCTTCCAGAGTACTCAGGAACGCCCGTGGGTCATGGTTGTAGCGAAGCCCGTATTTGCCGGCGCCCTTGGCGATGGCAGTACAGAGATAGGGCAGGATGATTGCAATCAACACACACCAGAAAGCGACAGTCATGGAGCAAATCCTTTTTTAGAGTTTTTAGGGAGCCTTCAGAACTTCATCACCAACATGCCAATCAGCACCAGTCCACAGGCTAAGAGCCGTGCCCGGCCGAAAGGTTCTTTCAGGTAGCGCATGCCGAACAGCACCACCAGGATCACACTGATTTCACGCAACGCAGCCGCTTCGGCGATCGATCCCAGTTGCATGGCCCAAAGCACCAGAGCGTAGCTGAACAACACGCAAAACCCGACGCTCAGCCCGAGGCGCCACTGCTCGCGCCAGAACAGGGCAAAGGCCGGGCGCTTCCAGACCACCGCCACCAGCGGAAAGGGCCAGGCGCTGAGCAGCGTGACCCAGGTCAGATAATCCAGCGGGTGCGACCAGCGGCGCAGCGCCTGGCCGTCAATATAGGTGTAGCAACCGATGCACAGGCCGATCAGCGCCACCACCGGCAGCATCGACCAGGGCAACCGTGCCCCACCGCCGCCCTGCCAGAGCAGGCAGAGCATGCCGAAGGGAATCAGCAGAATGCCTAGGACCTGCTGAGTGCTCAGCGCCTCGCCGGCGAAGACCAGGGTCAACGCCAGCACCACCAATGGCGAAAGTCCGCGCATCAACGGGTACACCAGCCCGAGATCCCCCACGCGATAGGCCTGGATCAGCAAATATCGATACAAGAGCTCGAATGCCGCCGAGGCGATGATCCAGGGCCAGATCTCCAGTGGTGGGGATTCGAGAAAAAACAGCATGATGGCCACGAACAGCAGGGCCACGGTGTCCATGCAGGCCACCACCAGCAGTCGCTCGCCACTAAACTTGATCAGGGTGTTCCAGGCTGCGTGCAACAACGCCGCCACCAAAACCAGACTTGTCGCCAGCACCTTGCACTCCCTGCTTGCCTGAAAAAGCCGGATACCGCACATCCGGGCAGAAGCCGGGAATCCTCGCATGCCTGCGGCCCTGCTTGCACGGGCTACCGGCGCATTTGGCAGTGCCAGCAGCCAATTCGGCAACATGGGCATGTTCGAGGTACTTTTCCCCAAGTGCCTGCAACGTCGGGTCGAGGCTGTGGTCAATGGCTGCGGTCAGGCGACGATGGCGAAAACTGTGTCCCTCGCCGACGCCGATACATCAAACCCTTAGCCTGAAAGCATTCAGGTCGCTTTTTCTGTAATCATCCAAAGGAGTCCGGATGCTTGAACTTGTCGCTGCCTTTATCTGCCTGACGACGCTGCTCACCTACGTCAACTTCCGCTTTATCGGCTTGCCACCGACCATCGGCGTGATGGTCACCGCCCTGCTGTTCTCGCTGCTGCTGCAAGGCCTGAGCTACCTGGGCTACCCCGGCCTGGAAGAACATGTGGAAGAATTGATTGGCAAGATCGACTTCGGCGATCTGCTGATGAACTGGATGCTGTCGTTCCTGCTGTTCGCCGGCGCCCTGCACGTCAACCTCAACGACCTGCGCAGCTACCGCTGGCCCATCGGTCTGCTGGCCACGGTTGGCGTGCTGATCGCCACCTTCGTCATCGGCAGCCTGGCCTACTGGATCTTCGGCCTGTTCGGCTGGCACGTCAGCTTTCTCTACTGCCTGCTGTTCGGCGCGCTGATTTCCCCCACCGACCCGATTGCCGTGCTGGGTGTGCTGCGTACCGCCAACGCTTCCAAGCCACTGAAGACCACCATCGTCGGCGAATCGCTGTTCAACGACGGCACCGCGGTAGTGGTGTTCACCGTGCTGCTGGGCATCGCTCAACTGGGGGAAACCCCGACCGTGGCTGCCACGGCCTGGCTGTTCGTGCATGAGGCCATTGGCGGCGTACTGTTCGGCGGGCTGATCGGCTACCTGGTGTATCTGATGATCAAGAGCATCGAGCAGCACCAGATCGAAGTGATGCTGACCCTGGCCCTGGTCATCGGTGGTTCGGCGATGGCCAGCGAGCTGCATGTCTCGGCGCCGATTGCCATGGTGGTGGCCGGCCTGATCATCGGCAACCTGGGACGCAACCTGGCGATGAACGACATGACCCGGCGCTACCTGGACGGTTTCTGGGAGTTGCTCGACGACATGCTCAATGCCCTGCTGTTCGCCCTGATCGGCCTGGAGCTGTTGCTGCTGCCATTCAACTGGCTGCACCTGGCGGCTGCCAGCCTGCTGGCCGTGGCCATCGTGCTCTCTCGCGTGCTCACCGTGGCCCCGGCAATCCTCCTGTTGCGGCGCTGGCGCAGCGTGCCCCGGGGCACTATCCGCGTGCTGACCTGGGGCGGCTTGCGCGGTGGCGTCTCGGTGGCGCTGGCGCTGGCCCTGCCCCTGGGGCCGGAGCGTGACCTGGTGCTGAGCATCACCTACATCGTGGTGTTGTCGTCGATCCTGCTGCAGGGTCTGACCATCGGCAAACTGGTGCGCCATGTCACCCAGGATGCCCCGGCGGCCAAGGCCGAGGCCCACTGATCATTTCTTGATCTGCCGCGGATCGGGCGCCGGTGCCCGGTCCGCGTTCCTGTTCGGCTTGCCACTTTCACTACGCACCTGGGCATGGCTGATCAGGGCGAAGATGAAACTGCCTCCAATGATATTCCCGGCCAGGGTCGGCCCGGCGAACACCATCCAGAAATCCCGCCACGGCAACTCGCCGGCAAATACCAGGTAGGACACTTCCGCCGAGCCCACTACGATGTGAGTGAAATCCCCCAGCGCCATCAGATAGGTGATCAGGATGATGATCCACAGCTTGGCGCTCTCCATGGACGGGATCATCCAGACCATGGTGGCAATCATCCAGCCGGAGATGATGCCCTTGGCGAACATCTGCGCTCTGTCGTTCTCCATGACCTTGCGGCCGATTTCCAGAAAAGCCTGATCGGTCTTGCCGTCGAAAATCGGTAAGTGCAGCATCACATAGGCCACCAGCAGGGTGCCGCACAGGTTGCCCACCAGCACCACGCCCCACAAGCGCAGCAAGCGCCCGAAGTTGTTCAGGCTCGGCTTGCTCATCACCGGCAGCAGGCAGTCAGGGTGTTTTCCGTGAACAGTTGCTGGCGCGCCAGAATCACCGCCAGAAAGCCCGCGCAGTAGCCAAAGCTGGCAATGACCTTGAAGGCCTCGCCGTCGGGCAGGCGGGAGTTGAGCAGGCCCATGCCCATCAGCGACAGGCCCATGGTCAGGCCGGCAGCCAGGGCCGACCACCAGAGGGCCGCGACACTGCGCTCCAGTTCCTGGTCGCCCTGGGTGCGGATGATTTCATGCAGGACCGCAGCTCGGGGCGGCTGGTTATGGTCGACCTCATGCTGCTCTTGAGCAGAGAGGCCGGGGGTCTTGCCATCTTTTTGCGCGTCCATAAGGCTCCTGAACCAGGCGGGTCATTTAGCTACGACACGCTGGGCTCAGAGCTGTTCCTTTCTGCGCAAGGCATCAGGCGTCGCAAGCGTCATCCTTGAACTGGTCTTTGACGTATTTGATTTCGGTGCGGCCGTGAGGCGCCGGCAGGCCGTCTTCCCCCAGGTTGACGAAGACCATCTTCTCCACCGTGAGAATGGATTTGCGAGTGATCTTGTTGCGCACTTCGCACGTCAGGGTGATCGAGGTGCGACCGAACTCGGTGGCGGTGATACCCAGCTCGATGATGTCGCCCTGGCGCGAGGCGCTGACGAAGTTGATTTCCGAGATGTACTTGGTCACGACTCGCTGGTTGCCCAGCTGGACAATGGCGTAGATCGCCGCTTCTTCGTCGATCCAGCGCAACAGGCTGCCGCCGAACAGCGTGCCGTTGGGGTTGAGGTCTTCGGGTTTTACCCACTTGCGGGTGTGGAAATTCATATGCACTCCTGACCGTCCTGCCAATTGATGCCCGGCATAATGGCAGACCGGGCAGTCATGCTCTATGCAACATCGACTATGGTCGCGATTAACGATCTTCATCCAGGTGACATAAACACTTTTGGAAGTCTGGCTCAGGCGGCTATAATCGCCACCGTTTCAAAACGGTCATCTGCACTTGATACCGTTTTCCCGCCACCTGTCCGAGGGGCGCTGCAGCAGGCATGGCCTGTCAGGCTCGGATGGGGCGTTGTTGGTACAGGGCTCCCTGTATGGACACTAAACGCACAACGGCGCCCATTCGCACACTACGAATGGAGGCTCTTGATGAGCGCTGTAAACACGCCTGCAGGTTTTACCGACTACAAAGTCGCCGACATCTCCCTGGCTGCCTGGGGTCGTCGCGAAACCATCATCGCCGAATCGGAAATGCCGGCCCTGATGGGGCTGCGCCGCAAGTACCTGGCTGAACAGCCACTCAAGGGCGCCAAGATCCTCGGCTGCATCCACATGACCATCCAGACCGCCGTGCTGATCGAAACCCTGGTTGCCCTGGGTGCCGAAGTACGCTGGTCGTCCTGCAACATTTTCTCGACTCAAGACCAGGCCGCAGCCTCCATCGCCGCTGCCGGCATTCCTGTGTTCGCCTGGAAAGGCGAGACCGAGGAAGAGTACGAGTGGTGCCTGGAGCAGACCATCCTCAAGGATGGCAAGCCTTGGGACGCCAACATGATCCTCGACGACGGCGGCGACCTGACCCAGCTGCTGCACGACAAGTACCCACAGGTACTGGACCGCGTTCACGGCGTGACCGAAGAAACCACCACCGGCGTGCACCGCCTGCTGGACATGCTGGCCAAGGGCGAGCTGAAGGTTCCTGCGATCAACGTCAACGACTCGGTGACCAAGAGCAAGAACGACAACAAGTACGGCTGCCGTCACAGCCTGAACGACGCCATCAAGCGCGGCACCGACCACCTGCTGTCCGGCAAGCAAGCGCTGGTCATCGGCTACGGTGACGTGGGCAAGGGCTCGGCCCAGTCCCTGCGTCAGGAAGGCATGATCGTCAAGGTTTCGGAAGTGGACCCGATCTGCGCCATGCAAGCCTGCATGGATGGTTTCGAGCTGGTTTCGCCGTTCATCGACGGTATCAACCACGGCACCGAAGCCAGCATCGACAAAGCCCTGCTGGGCAAGATCGACCTGATCGTGACCACCACCGGTAACGTCAATGTTTGCGACGCAAACATGCTCAAGGCCCTGAAAAAGCGTGCCGTGGTCTGCAACATCGGCCACTTCGACAACGAAATCGACACCGCTTTCATGCGCAAGAACTGGGCATGGGAAGAAGTGAAGCCACAGGTGCACAAGATCCACCGCACCGGCCCTGGCGATTTCGATGCACAGAACGACGACTACCTGATCCTGCTGGCCGAAGGCCGCCTGGTGAACCTGGGCAACGCCACCGGTCACCCAAGCCGCATCATGGACGGTTCGTTCGCCAACCAGGTCCTGGCACAGATCTTCCTGTTCGGCCAGAAGTACGCCGACCTGTCGCCGGCCCAGAAAGCCGAGCGCCTGACTGTTGAAGTACTGCCGAAGAAACTCGACGAAGAAGTGGCCCTGGAAATGGTTCGCGGCTTCGGCGGCGTGGTCACTCAACTGACCAAGCAACAGGCTGAATACATCGGCGTAACCGTCGAAGGCCCGTTCAAGCCAGACGCCTACCGCTACTAAGAGCAGCTGCAGGCGGCAAGTTATCAGCGGCAAGCAAGGAGCCAAAAGCTCTGCTTGCTGCAACTGACCTGGTGCTTGTCCTAATCGCTATAGCAGTTTCAAGCAGCAGGCTGCAGGCACAAGAAACCAGCGCACCTCCGCTTTTTCTTGGCGCTTGCCGCCTGTTACTTGCAACTGGAGGTCCCCTCCATGTCCCAAGATCGTCGCTACAGCTTCGAGTTCTTCCCCACCAAGACCGATGCTGGGCATGAAAAACTGCTCGCCACTGCCCGTCAGCTGGCCGGCTACAACCCCGATTTCTTCTCCTGCACCTACGGTGCCGGCGGCTCGACCCGTGATCGCACAGTCAACACCGTGCTGCAACTGGAGAGCGAAGTTAAAGTCCCTGCGGCGCCGCACCTGTCCTGCGTCGGCGACAGCAAGGACGACCTGCGCGGCCTGCTGCAGCAGTACCAGGCAGCCGGCATCAAGCGCATTGTCGCCCTGCGTGGCGACCTGCCTTCGGGCATGGGCATGGCCAGCGGTGAACTGCGCTACGCCAATGACCTGGTGAGCTTCATCCGCGAGGAAACCGGCAGCCACTTCCATATCGAAGTCGCCGCCTACCCGGAAATGCACCCGCAAGCGCGCAACTTCGAGGAAGACCTGGTCAACTTCGTGCGCAAGGCCAATGCCGGTGCCGACAGTGCGATCACCCAATACTTCTTCAACGCCGACAGCTACTTCTACTTCGTCGAGCGCGTGCGCAAGATGGGCGTGAACATCCCGATCGTGCCGGGCATCATGCCCATCACCAACTACAGCAAGCTGGCGCGCTTCTCCGACGCCTGCGGCGCAGAGATTCCGCGCTGGATCCGCAAGCAGCTGGAAGCCTATGGCGATGACAGCGCCAGCATCCAGGCCTTCGGTGAACAGGTAATCAGTGACATGTGCGAACGCCTGCTCCAGGGCGGCGCACCCGGGCTGCACTTCTATACCTTGAACCAGGCCGACCCGAGCCTGGCGATCTGGAACAACCTCCAGCTGCCACGCTGACAGGCTGCAACCCAAGCTCCGGGCCCTGGTGAAAACCGGGGCCTTTTTGTTTGCAGCAGCCTTGAGCTAGAGCGTCCGGAACTGCCTCTAGCAATTGCATGATCTCTCGTCGTAATCTCCAGCAATGTCCGTCATAGCCCGGTTGCTGACCGCCCTTCTCTGCACTTGCCTGAGCCTTGCCGCCCATGGCGAGAAGCTGCGCATTGTCACCGAACCCTGGGCACCCTATGTCTATGAGGAAAATGGCACGGCCAAGGGCCTGGACTACGAAACCACCGCCATTGTCTTCCAGCGCCTGGGCATAGAGGTGCAGTGGCAGTTCCTGCCCTGGAAACGCTGCCTGGCGATGCTGGAAACCGGCCAGGCCGATGGCGCCCTGGACATCTTCCACAGCGACCAGCGCGACGGCACCCTGCTCTACCCCAACGAACCGCTCTCGGACGTGGAGTTCGTGATGTTCTATGCCAACCAGCGCCCATACCCGTTCAAGCGCCTGAACGAACTCAAGGGCCTGACCATCGGCACTTCCCCCGGCTATCTGTACAGCGACGATTTCAGCAACTCGACCCTGTTCAACCGCGAACCGGCCCCCACCCACGAAGCCAATTTCGGCAAGCTGCTGCTGGGGCGGATCGACCTGCTGATTACCGACAAACGGGTCGGCCAGCACCTGCTGGACAGTCTGGGGCTGCGTGACCAGGTCAGCCAGAACCCCACTGTCATCAGCCGCCAGAGCCAATACCTAGCCGTGCGCCGCAATGCCGGCATGGACCTGCTGGTACAGCGCTTCGGCGCCGAACTGAAGCGCTTCAAGCGCGAACCGGCCTACGCCCAACTTAGTGCCAAGTACGGTGCTGAACCTGCTCTGCCGCCGGTCAGGTCTTCATCAACCCGCGAGTCAGAAAAAACCGTTGAGCAGCAGGAAAGCAGCGCACACTGATTGCTCTGTTATACTCCGGCCTCCCGCCAGGCTCACGCCCGGACGCTGGACCCTGTTCAAGGCCTCTCCACCCCGCTACGGCGCAGCCAACCGGCCCGCGCGAGCCGCCGGTGAATGACCCTTCAGGCCAGCAGGACCGGACGGGATAGCGTCCTCTTAAACGCCATTCACGCCCGGCAAGATTATCCCTTTGGGCCAAGCCCTCACTAAAACAGGATTACTCATGTCCTTTGCTTCCCTCGGTCTCTCCGAGGCTTTAGTCGGCGCCATCGAAGCCGCCGGCTACACCCAGCCTACTCCGGTGCAACAGCGGGCCATTCCCGCCGTGTTGCAAGGTCGCGATCTGATGGTCGCGGCACAGACAGGTACTGGTAAAACCGGCGGTTTCGCCCTTCCGATCCTGGAACGGTTGTTTCCCAACGGTCATCCGGACAAATCCCAGCGTCATGGCCCGCGCCAACCCCGCGTACTGGTCCTGACCCCCACTCGCGAGCTGGCCGCGCAAGTGCATGACAGCTTCAAGCTGTACGCCCGCGACCTGAAGTTCGTCAGCGCCTGCATCTTCGGCGGCGTCGGCATGAACCCGCAGGTTCAGGCCATGGCCCGTGGCGTCGATGTGCTGGTGGCGTGCCCCGGCCGTCTGCTGGACCTGGCTGGCCAGGGCAGCGTCGACCTGTCCCACGTGGAAATCCTGGTTCTCGACGAAGCCGACCGCATGCTCGACATGGGCTTCGTCCATGACGTCAAGAAAGTCCTCGCCCGCCTGCCCGCCAAGCGCCAGAACCTGCTGTTCTCCGCGACCTTCTCCAAGGACATCACGGACCTGGCCGGCAAGCTGCTGCACAACCCCGAGCGCATCGAAGTGACCCCGCCGAACACCACGGTGGAGCGTATCGAGCAGCGGGTCTTCCGCCTGCCGGCCAGCCACAAGCGTGCCCTGCTGGCGCACCTGATCACCGCCGGCGCCTGGGAACAGGTCCTGGTGTTCACCCGGACCAAGCACGGCGCCAACCGCCTGGCCGAGTACCTGGACAAGCACGGCCTGAGCGCTGTGGCGATCCACGGCAACAAGAGCCAGAACGCCCGTACCAAAGCGCTGGCCGACTTCAAGGCCGGCGAAGTGCGGATCCTGGTCGCCACCGATATCGCCGCCCGCGGCCTGGATATCGACCAACTGCCTCACGTGGTCAACTTCGAACTGCCTAACGTCGACGAAGACTACGTGCACCGTATTGGCCGTACCGGCCGTGCCGGTCGCTCCGGCGAAGCCATCTCCCTGGTGGCTCCGGACGAAGAGAAACTGCTGAAAAGCATCGAGCGCATGACCAAGCAGAAGATCGCCGACGGTGACCTGATGGGCTTCGATGCCAGCGCAGTGGAAGCCGAGAAGCCGGAAGTGCGCGAGCGTCCGGATGTGCGCAACCCGCGCAATCCCCGTGGCCCACGCGGCGATGGCCCGAACGGCGGTGGCGGTGGTGGCGGTCGCAAGGACAAGGGCAAGGACAAGGGCGGCAAGGAAAAACCCGCCCGTGGCGAACGCCCGGCCCGCGAGCAGAAGCCTCGTGAAGGCACCCCGGCCCGCGAACAGCGTCAACCGACGCCCCGTGCCGATCGCGCACCGGACGAGTTCCTCGACGACGACGTGGACAACTTCGGTAACCGCGCTGACTACGTCAGCCCGTACCAGAACAAGAACAACCAGGGCCGCGGCCGCCGTCCAGGGGCTCCGGCCCAGGGTGCGGGCGCTGGCAATCCGCCACGCGGCGGTGCCGGTGGTGGCCAGGGTCGTTCCGGCAACCCGCGCAACAGCAACGGCAGCACCACCGGCACCGCGCCGGCCAAGCGCAGTGGCGGCCCGCGCAACGGCGCCCCTCGTGACAGCCAGGGCCGTCGCGACGAGCCGCGCAATCGCCGCCCGAACCGTGACGATCAGCCACGCCAGGAACCGGCCGTGCAGAGTCCTCGGGGCAACCAGCCGAAGATCATGCACAAGGAATCCAAGGCCGATCGTTTCCCGACGCCTGAGCAGCTGGATCAGTTGCCAAGCCGTCCACGGGGCGAAAAGCCGGCGCTGCTGACCCGCAACCGCTGAGCCTCGCGCTGAAATGAAAAACGCCCCTGGCCGCAAGGCCCGGGGCGTTTTTTATGGTGGCTGGTCGAGGGCGTTTCTGTAGCCGCTGCCGCAGGTTGCGAACGAGGGGGAACCCGGCGCGAGGATCTGACCGGCTCACCGTGTTTCATGACGGGCAATAAAAAACGCCCCCGGTTTGTGGCCGGGGGCGTTTTTTTGCCTTCGCAGGTTGCGACCAGTCCTATAAGGGCTGTGCGGGGGAGATCGCGAAGGCCCTGCGGGCCTTGTCGCAGCCTGCGGCAGCGGCTACAGACGAAGCATTACTTCGCTTTCACGCCTTCGAAGCTGATGTACAGGTCAACATTGTTGGAGGCCGGGCCCAGGTCCATCATCTTGCCGAAATCCTGGCGATTGATGCTGGTGGTACCTTCGAAGCCGGCACGGTAGCCGCCCCATGGGTCCTTGCCTTCACCCAGGAAGGTGGCCTTGACCACGACTGGCTTGGTCACGCCATGCAGGGTCAGGTCGCCGGCCACGTCAGCGGTCAGCTTGCCGTCGGCGTTCTTGCCGGTGGGCTTGACGCTGGTGGAGACGAACTTGGCGTCGGCAAACTTGCCGGCGTCCAGGAAGTCCTTGCTGGTGATGTGCTTGTCACGTTCAGCGTGGTTGGTGAACACGCTGGCGGTGCGCACGTTGACTTCGATCTTGGCGTCTTCCGGCTTGGCCGCGTCAAAGCTGAACTTGCCGTCCAGGTCCTTGAAGGTACCGGTGATGAAGCTGTAGCCCAGGTGGCTGATCTTGAAGTCGACGAAGGCATGCTGGCCTTCCTTGTCGATCACGTAGTCCGCTGCCATCACTTGACCGGCCGCCAATACAGCAGATCCGATTGCCAGAGCGGCGAGAGTCTTTTTCAACATGCTTTCTATTCCTTTTGAGTCAAGGTTGAACATCAGGCTTTGCGACCCAGCATACGGGTAAGGGTCGCATCACGATCGATAAAGTGGTGCTTCAGCGCAGCCAGGCCATGGATACCGGCAAAGATCACCAGTGCCCAGGCCAGGTACAGATGCACCACACCTGCTACATCTGCCTGGTCCGGTAGTCCGGAGATCAGGGCAGGAACTTCAAACAAGCCGAACACCGGGATACCCACGCCGTCGGCGGTGGAGATCAGGTAACCGGCAATCATGACCGCGAACAGGCCGAGGTAGAGGAACGCGTGCCCCAGCTTGGCCCCCAGGCGGGTCAGCGGCCCATGGTTGGCCGGGGCCGGCGGCGGTGGGCTGACCCACCGCCACAACACCCGCAGCAGCATGATTGCAAACAGTGTCAGGCCGATACTCTTGTGCAGGTCCGGCGCGTCTTTGCGCCAAGTGCTGTAGTAGTCGAGGCCGACCATCCACAGGCCCAGGGCGAACAGACCAAACACCGCCAGGGCCACGCCCCAGTGCAGAACAATGCTGACCCAACCATAGCGAGAAGAAGAATTACGTAACTGCATCAGTTGCATCCTGTAAGAAACGCAGATCAAGACTAGCGATTTACCTATCGAATTAAAGCGGAATTTTTTGCTTTGAAATATCGAGAAATACGATCAGTAGTCTGGACCGAGCGCGTTAAGAAAAGATTAAGCCTCCCGCCAAGCCAGCCTCCTTGCTCCCTCGTGCCGTGCCCTGGGTCTTGCAGGCGGCGTCTTTGCACCTGTCGCATCACGCCGTGGCGCGTCTTGCACAATAGGTTGTCCCGCGGCCATGCATTGCATAGGCTTGCCCGATTGTTCGCCCGCGCCGTTGGCGGGCCGCTTCCAGGAGACTGTACATGGGCCTGAATAACCAGTGGATGCAACGCGATCTTGCGGTGCTGTGGCATCCCTGCACCCAGATGAAAGACCACGAACAGCTGCCGTTGATCCCCATCAAGCGAGGCGAAGGCGTCTGGCTGGAAGACTTCGAAGGCAAACGCTACCTGGATGCGGTCAGCTCCTGGTGGGTCAATGTGTTCGGCCACGCCAACCCGCACATCAACCAGCGTATCAAGGACCAGGTGGACCAGCTGGAACACGTGATCCTCGCCGGCTTCAGCCACCAGCCGGTGATCGAGTTGTCCGAGCGCCTGGTCAAGATCACCCCCGAAGGCCTGACCCGCTGCTTCTACGCCGACAACGGTTCGTCATGCATCGAAGTGGCGATGAAGATGAGCTTTCACTACTGGATCAACCGCGGCCAACCGAACAAGAAGCGCTTCGTCACCCTGAGCAACAGCTACCACGGCGAAACCATCGCCGCCATGTCAGTGGGCGATGTGCCGCTGTTTACCGAGACTTACAAGGCCCTGCTGCTGGACACCCTCAAGGTGCCCAGCCCGGACTGCTACCTGCGTCCCGAAGGCATGAGCTGGGAAGAGCATTCGCGAAACATGTTCGCCGCCATGGAACAGACCCTGGCCGAACACCACGAAACAGTGGCCGCGGTCATAGTCGAGCCGCTGATCCAGGGCGCCGGCGGCATGCGCATGTATCACCCGGTGTACCTCAAGCTGCTGCGCGAAGCCTGCGACCGCTATGGCGTGCACCTGATCCATGACGAGATCGCCGTGGGTTTCGGCCGCACCGGCACGATGTTCGCCTGCGAGCAGGCCGGCATCCGCCCGGATTTCCTGTGCCTGTCCAAGGCCCTGACCGGCGGCTACCTGCCCCTGGCCGCGTGCATGACCACCGATGAGGTCTACAGCGCCTTCTACGACGACTACCCGACCCTGCGCGCCTTCCTCCACTCCCACAGCTACACCGGTAACCCGCTGGCCTGTGCCGCGGCCCTGGCGACCCTGGATATCTTCGAGCAGGACAAGGTGGTGGAGAACAACCACGCGCTTGCCCGGCGCATGGCCAGCGCCACCGCGCACCTGGTGGACCACCCCCACGTTGCCGAAGTACGCCAGACCGGCATGGTCCTGGCCATCGAGATGGTCCAGGACAAGGCCAGCAAGACCGCCTACCCCTGGCAGGAACGCCGCGGCCTGAAAGTCTTCCAGCACGCCCTGGAACGCGGCGCCCTGTTGCGTCCCCTGGGCAGCGTGGTGTATTTCCTGCCGCCGTACGTGATCACCCCGGAACAGATCGACTTCCTCGCCGAAGTCGCCAGTGAAGGCATCGATATCGCCACCCGCGACCAGGTCAGCGTGGCGGTGCCCAAGGACTTCCACCCCGGCTTTCGCGATCCGGGCTAGAACAGGTCGTTAGTTGTGGCGAGGGAGCTTGCTCCCTCGCCACAGAACGCTTTCCACCGATTCACATTCAACAGAGAACCCAGATGAGATTGTCCCGCTTCTTTATCGACGCCACCCTGAGCCTAGGCGAACACGAGTTGCCGGAAGCCCAGGCACACTACATCGGGCGCGTACTGCGCATGGCCGAAGGTGCTGCCCTGCAGGTGTTCGATGGCTCGGGCACCGAGTTTCGCGGGGCTCTGGTGGAAGTGGGCAAGAAGCGGGTTCGGGTCCAGCTGAATGAAAGCTTCGCCGGCCAGGAAGAATCACCGCTGCGGATTCACCTGGGCCAGGGCCTGTCCCGAGGCGAGCGCATGGACTGGGCGATCCAGAAGGCCACCGAACTGGGGGTCAGCGAAATCACCCCGATCTTCAGCGAGCGCTGCGAAGTGCGGCTCAAGGACGAGCGCGCCGATAAGCGCCTGCTGCACTGGCGCCAGGTGGCCATCAGCGCCTGCGAACAGTGCGGCCGCTCGCAGGTCCCGGTGATCCACCCACCCGTGCTGCTGGCGGACTGGATCAAGCAGGCCCGGGCCGACCTGAAGCTGGTGCTGCACCCCGTGGCCCAGCCCCTGGAAAGCCACGCCAAGCCTGCCAGCCTGGCGTTCCTCATTGGCCCTGAAGGCGGCCTGACAGACGCCGAAGTGGAGCTGTCCCACAGCGCCGGTTTCCTCCCCGCGCGCCTGGGGCCGCGGGTGCTGCGTACCGAAACCGCTCCCGTGGTGGCCCTGGCCGTGGCCCAGCAACTGTGGGGTGACTTCTAACCCTTCCTTGGTGGCTATTGCACCGGATCGCTGGTGGGCTGGGCGATGATCGCTTTGAGTTCGCTGGTCATGGGGAATTCCAGGTTCAGGCCCTTGGGCGGAATCGGCTGCTGAAACCAGCGCTGGTAAATGCCGTTGATCTCCCCGGAGCGGTACAGGTCCGCCAGGGCGCCATTGACCAGGGCCAGGAACTGCGGGTCATCCTTGCGCACCATGCAGCTGTAGATCTCCCGCGACTGTTCTTCCCCCACCACCACCCAGTTGTGCGGATCCCGGGCCTTGGCCCGCTCGCCGTACAGCAACGCATCGTCCATGTAGAACGCCGCCGCACGCCCCGACTGCAGCATCTGGAATGCCTCGCCGTGGTCCTTGGCGCTGATCACGAACATGTCGATCTTGTGCTCGACGTTGTAGCTCTTGAGAAAACGCTCGTTGGTGGTCCCCGCCGTGGTCACCACGTTCTTGCCCCGCAGGTCGGCGAAGCTCTTGATCCCGCTGTCCTTGGCGGTCAGCAACTGGCCTTTGACGTAGATGAAGCCATAGGAAAACGCCACCTGCTTCTGCCGCTCGGCCGTCACCCCGGTGGAACCGCACTCCAGGTCCACGGTGCCGTTCTGCACCAGGGGAATGCGCGTCTGGGAGGTCACCAGGTTGTACTTCACTGCGAGTTTGGGCAGGTGCAACTGTTGCTGGATGCGCTCCACCACCTTGCCCGCCAGTTCCACCGAATACCCCATGGGCTGGCCACTGTTGTCGCCAACATAGGAGAACGGCACCGATGCATCGCGATAACCCAAGGTAATGGTGGAGCTATTGGCGATCTTGGCCAGGGTGCCGTCCAGGGGCACTTCGCTGGCGTGGGAAATGGCGCTGAACAACAGTCCCAGGGTGCAGCCGAGCAACGTGATCTTATGCATTGTTATTCTCCGTTGTGGGTAGAAGTGATTCAGCGGCGAACAGCGATGACGCTGATTTCGATGAGGATCTCCGGACGTGCCAGGGCCGCCTGCAAGGTAGTGCGAGCCGGTGCCTGGCCCGGAGACAGCCAGGCCGACCAGACCACGTTCATGGCCGCGAAGTCCGCCTGGATGTCCTTGAGGTAGAGCGTTGCGCTGAGCAGATGATCCTTGTCACTGCCGGCTTCGACCAGCAAGGCGTCGATCTTCTCCAGGACCTCCCGGGTCTGACCGCCGATGTCGCTGCTAGAGCCCGGCACCTGGCCGGAAAGGAACACCAGTTCGGCAAAGGTGACGGCGCCGCTGAGGCGATTGTTGCTGTGGATACGCTGGATACTCATCTGAAGACTCCTGTTGAACATTCAGGCGACGCGGGGCGCCAGGCCCTGCATGTCGATGCTGGTGGAACGCTGGCCGATCAGTTCGCCAAGCAACTGGCCACTGCCGCAGGCCAGGGTAAATCCCAGCGCGCCGTGGCCAAGGTTGAGCCACAGATTGCGATAGGCGGTGGCTCCGATCAGCGGCACGCCGCTGGGAGTGGCGGGACGCATACCGGCCCATTCGATGGCTGCCGCATAATCACCGGCGGCGGCGAAGGTCTGCTCGGCCTGACGCCGCATCAAGGCCAGCCGAGCCGGGTCCGGGGACGGGTCGAAGCCGACGATGTCGACCATGGCCGCCACCCGCAGTTGCTGGCCGATACGCGCATAGACGATCTTGCGGTTGTAGTCGGTGATGCTGATGCCCGGCGCCCGGTGCTGCGGGCCGATGGGCACGCTGAGGCTGTAGCCCTTGAGCGGATACAGCGGCAGCTGGAGCCCGGGCAGGCGCAGTTCGGCGCTGCGGTGCCCGGCAGCCAGCACCAGTTGGTCCACCGGCAACACGCGCTCCCCCAGGTCGATGGCCTGGACCTTATCTCCCCCATGGCGAATGCCCCGCACCCGCTGGCCCAGTAGGATTTCGCAGCGCCCGGAAGCGCGCAGCCGCGTGGCCAGTTGCTGGCAGAAGGCGTGGCAGTCGGCCACTTCTTCATCCGGGGTATAGATACCGCCGACGAAGGGCGTATCCCCCAGGGCCGGTTCCAGGGCCGTGCATTCGGCGGCGCAAAGCACCTGTTGCTGGCCGCTGTCCGCCAGGTTGTGCCGGGCGTGCTCGAAGCTTTTTTGCTCGCGGAAAGTCACCAGCTTGCCGTTGCGCCGCCAGTCGAAGCCCTGTAGGCCATCCTCTTCGCGCCAGCTTTGCAGGGTGCTCTGGCTGAGCAGCGCCAGGCGCAGCAGGTGCGCGCCATTGCGCCGGTTCACCGAGTGCCGGCAAGCACCGAGGAACCCCGCCAGCCAGCGCCACTGCGCCGGGTCCAGGCGTGGCCGCAGCTTGAGCGGAGAGTCGCCCTTGAGCATCCAGCCCAGGGCCTGCCAGGGCACCCCGGCATCAGCCAGAGGCGCCACATAGCGATAGGACAGCTGCCCGCCGTTGGCGAAACTGGTCTGGCTGCCCAGGGACTCCTGCGCCTCCACCAGCGTCACCTCGAAGCCCTGGCGGACCAGGGCGTAGGCACTGGCCAAACCGATAACGCCCCCTCCAATGATGCAAACCCGCTGACTCATGACTGCCCCTGGCCTGTTGGTCGATGGCCCAAGGTTAGGGGCAGGTGACAGGCGCCGGACAATGAATAAAGATGGACCTCCCATAAACAAAGGTTATGGACTGCCCCATGCGCCTTCGTCATATCGAGATTTTCCAGGCCATCCGCCAGACCGGCTCCATCAGCGGCGCGGCGCAGTTGCTGCATGTCTCCCAGCCGGCGGTGACCAAGGTTTTGCAGCACGCCGAACTGCAGTTGGGTTTCCCGTTGTTCCTGCGGGTGCGTGGCAAGTTGCAGCCAACCCCGGAAGCCCTGGAGCTGGAGCGCGAAGTGGACAAGGTCAGCGAGAGCCTGCAAGGGGTACGCCGCCTGGCCCAGAACCTGCGCCGGGCGCCGGGCCACAGCCTGCGCATCGGCGCCACACCGGCCCTGGCCCTGGCCTTGCTGCCGCCCGCCATCAGTGAATGGATCCGCCTTTACCCGGACAGCCTATGCGAACTGTCCAGCGCCCATAGCCGCGAGCTGGTACAGAACCTGCTGATGCGCGAAATCGACCTGGCGCTGACCCTGCAACCCCCGGATCACCCGGGCCTGAGCGCCCAACCCCTGGCCCAGGGTGTGCTGGTGGCCCTGGCGCCGCTGGGCTTCTGGCCCGAGCACAGCCGCGGCCAGCCCCTGGCGCTGCAGGAGCTGGCGGACGCGCCACTGATTGGCCTGAGCAGCGCCGACCCGTTGTCGGCCCGGCTCGACAGCTACCTCAAGTCGGTGGAGCCGCCGCCGCGGGTGAGCATTGCCGTGCAGACCTATTCCCTGGCCCGGGCCATGGTCGAGTCCGGCGCCGGGCTGGCTCTGATCGACCCCTTCACCGCCCTGGGCGCCTCAACGGCCAACACCGCTATCCGCCCCTTGAGCCCGCCGCTGCCGATCACCCTGTACGCCGTGACCCGCGCCGCAGAACCGCCGCCCCACACCCTGGCCAGCCTGCTGGAAATCTTCGCCCGCCAGGCCCGGGCCCAGCTCGACCGCCCCTTGTAGGAGCTGGCTTGCCAGCGAAAACGTCCGCCAGCACGGTGCAAATCCAGAGGGCCCGCTGCGCCGGCCAGCCGGCCCCTACAGGACGTAGAACAGGATCGCGACGAAATGCAGCAGGCTGCCGGCGATCACGAACAGGTGCCAAATGCCGTGGGCATGGCGCAGGCGGCTGTCGAGGGCAAAGAAGATGATGCCCACGGTGTACAGCACCCCGCCCGTGGCCAGCCAGGCGAAGCCGGCTGGCCCCAGGGCCGCCAGCAGCGGCTTGACCGCCACCAGGACGATCCAGCCCATCACCGCGTAGATCACGATGGAGAGAATCCGCGCCTCCGAGCGCGGCTTGATCTCCTGGAGGATGCCGATCAGCGCCAGCCCCCAGACGATGCCGAACAGGGTCCAGCCCCAGGGCCCGCGCAGGGTCACCAGGCAGAACGGCGTGTAACTGCCGGCAATCAGCAGGTAGATCGAAAAATGATCAACCTTCTGCATGATGTTCTTCGCCCGTCCGCGCACGCTGTGATAGACCGTGGACACGCTGTAGAGCACCAGCAAGGTGAAGGAATAGATCGCCACGCTGACGATCTTCCACGGGCTGCCATCCA
The DNA here is from genome assembly GCF_040268305.1 of Pseudomonas sp. W17. Taxonomy (NCBI): domain Bacteria; kingdom Pseudomonadati; phylum Pseudomonadota; class Gammaproteobacteria; order Pseudomonadales; family Pseudomonadaceae; genus Pseudomonas; species Pseudomonas sp. W17. The sequence continues at coordinate 6,674,926 of NZ_CP158490.1, forward strand.
GGCTGGCCAGCACCACCAGCCAGATGCCGCCGATAAACGCCGCGATTGCCCCCAGCAGGTGGGTCCAGGCGTTGAATCTTTCTCCGTGATACATCAGTCGCTCACCCTTGAAACATTGAAAAAACACGCAAGGCTCAGGCCTGCAGCTTGAAAGCGCAATATGTCTATTGGGGCGCGGCCGAGAAAATACCAGCGGCCACGTCCTGACCGATCGGGCATCATCAGCCCCTCCTCAGCAGAGTCCGGACCATGCTCATCGACGAAGAGTTGACCCTGAAAAAGCTCGAAGTGTTTCTGGCCTTCATGCGCACCGGCAACCTGGCCCGCGCCGCCGCCGAGTTGCAGACCAGCAATGTCAGCGTGCACCGGGCCATCCACTCCCTGGAAAATGCCCTGCGCTGCCCGCTATTCAAGCATGAAGGGCGCAACCTGACGCCCCTGGAAAGCGCCTTCGTCCTAGAGGAACGGGCACAGAAGCTGGTGCAGGACGTGGTCGAGAGCGTGCGTCTGACCCGCGAAGCGGCGGGCTTTTCAGCAGAACGCTTCAAGCTCGGCGCACTTTACTCGCTGACGGTGAAAACCGTGCCGCAGTTGATCATGGGCCTCAAGCTGCGCCGCAGCGAGCTGAACATCGACCTGATCCTGGGCTCCAACATCGACCTGCTGTACAAGCTCAAGAACATGGAAGTGGACGCCATCCTGATTTCCCTGGACGACAGCGCCCATGACCCGGACTGCGAGCAACTGCCGTTGTTTTCCGATGACATTTTTCTCGCCACCCCCGCCGATTCGCCCTTTGCCCAGCAGAGCGAAGTGGACCTGGCCGACGTGCGCGACGCCACCTTCATCACCCTGACCCAGGGCTTTGCCACCCATCAGGACGGGGTGCGAGTGTTCAAGCAGGCGGGCTTCGAACCCAAGGTGGCGATGCAGGTCAACGACATCTTCACCCTGCTGAGCATGGTCAGCTCCGGGGTGGGTTATGCGTTGCTACCGGGAAGGATTGCCGCGGTGTATGAAAACCGCGTGAAACTGATACCGCTGCAGGCGCGCTACCGCCTGCAGCAGCATATCGGCGTGGTGTTTCTCAAGGCCAAGGAGCGCGACCCGAACCTGTTGGCGCTACTGGCCGAATGCCGGATGTACGCCAACCGCCAAACCCCCTAGAAGCCGGCCGGCGCCTACGCGCCCAGCAGGCCGCGCATCAACAGGAACAGCAACGACGGCCCGAGCAGGCAACCCAGGGCGGTGTAGAACGCCGCCGTCAGGCAACCGTAGGGCACCAGCTTCGGATCGGTGGCCGCCAGGCCCCCGGCGACGCCGCTGGAGGTGCCCATCAAGCCGCCGAAGATCACCGCGCTACGCGGGTTGTTCAGGCCGATCAACGGCGCCACGAACGGCGTCATCACCATCACCAGGATCGCCTTGATCAACCCCGCGGCAATCGACAGCGCCATGACTTCGGAGCTGGCGCCAATCGCCGCACCGGTCACCGGGCCGACGATGTAGGTCACCGCCCCGGCGCCGATGGTGGTCAGGCTCACCGCATCGGTGTAGCCAAAGGCCATGGCCACGCCGACCCCGGCGACAAAGGACGAGCCAACCCCGACGAACAGCGCCAGCACGCCCACGAACCCGGCGCGCTTGAGCTCCTCGACACTGACCCCGAAGGCCGTGGCGACAATCGCGAAGTCCCGCAGCATGGCCCCGCCCAGCAGGCCGATGCCCGACAGCAGCGGAATATCTACTACGCCCTTCTGCCCGCCGGTGAAGGCGCCGCCCACGTAAGACAGCACCAGCCCCAAAAGAATGGCGATGGCCGAGCCGTGCAGGCGGCCCTTGGTAAAGGTGTTGGAGATCCAGTAGGACACCCACATGGTGATCCCGATCACCGCGAAGCCGCTGATCAGCCCGTAGCCGGTAATGACCTTCATCATCGATTCGTACATGGCCCTTACCCCACTGTTTTCTGAGCAACGGCCGCATCCGGCGCCTTGTTGCCGATGCGTACCAGCACCGGTACCAAGGCGAAGGCGATCACTACCGCCAGGGTACCGGCGAGAATCGCCATCGGCCCGCCCTTGAGCGCGCCATAGACGTTCTGCTGGGCGGCCATGGCCACCACGATGGGGATGTACACAGCGCCCCAGAACTCCACACCCTGCTCGGACTTGCCGGCGAACAACCCGCGCTTGTGCAGGTAGCTGCCCAGGCCGATCAACAGCAGCATGGCAATACCGACGCCGCCGACATTGGCCGGTACGCCGATCAATTTGCCCAGCAGCTCACCGATGAAAATACCCACCAGGGTACAAAAGGCCAGGAAGGCCACACCGTAGATAATCATTGTTGTTGTCCTCAAAGTGCATCGTCGAAGTTGTTGTTCTTGTGCTTCGTCAGCCTGAGTCGGTGCTCTATCGGTCGCGGCTTCCCTCCTCACTCAACAGGGCTTGCAGGGTGTCCAGGCGCGCGCCGTCGAAGGCGATCACCGTCCCTTGGGCAAACACCCGGCGGGCCAGCCCGGTCAGTACCGCGCCGGGAGGCAATTCGACCTGCAGGCGCACCCCGCGCTCGTAGGCGCTTTGCACCGTGCCGCGCCAGTCGACGACGCGGCACATGTTGAAGGCCAGGTCGTCACGCAACGCTTCCACGGAGCGCATGAGGCGCGCCCGGCTGCCACTCAGGTAGCCCAGCTTCGGCAGTTGCAGGGGTACCTCGGCAAAGGCGGCAGCCAGGGCTTGGGCCGGTTGCTCCAGCAGTGGGCAATGGGACGGCACGCTGACCGCCAGGCGCTTGGCCACGCCGACCCCGCACCCCCGGGCCAACTCGGCCACGGCATGCATCGCGGCATCGCTGCCGGCGATCACCACCTGGTTGTCAGCGTTGATATTGGCCAGGTACACCGGCCTCTGCGGGCTGTGGACCTGGGCCAGCAGCCCTTCCACCGCCGCCAGTTCCAGGCCGATCAATGCGGTCATGCCATAGCCCTGTGGATAAGCCTGCTGCATCAACTCACCCCGCAGGCTCACCAGGCGCAAGGCGTCGGCAAACTGCAGGGCCCCGGCCACCACCGCCGCCGGATAGGCGCCGATGGACAGGCCCGCCACGTAGTTCACCCGAGTATCGGGCTGCAACAGAGTGCGCGCCGCCGCCACACCGGCGATCAGCAGGCACAGCTGCACCGCCCGGGTGCTGGCCAGGGCTTGGGGTGAATCCAGCGTCAGTACGTCCTGCCCCAACACATCGCTGGCCTCTTGCAGGCAGGCCCGCGCTTGCGGGCTTTGCGCCAGACGCTGGAGCATCCCCGGCTGCTGCGCGCCCTGGCCCGGAAACACCAGCAGGCTGCTCATGCCGCCTGCTCCTGAGGGTTCCAGGGGTCGCTGACCAGGCGCGCGCCACTGGCGCTCTTGAGCAGAACCCGGGCAGCCGGCCCGGCCCATTCGCGCAGGGCCAGGGCGCCGCCGGGCACCTGTAACTGCATATCCACCGGGCAACCGGCGCCGTCCAGCAGCGCCAGCAATTCACGGGCCCGGGCCCGTGGCAGAGGCTCCGGGGTACGCAGGATCAGGTCCAGGTCGCTGTGCTGATGCAAGGCAGCCACGCCGCTGGCCAGCTCGAAACCGGCACTGCCACTCACGCCCCAGATCCACTCCAGGGCATCCAGCTCATCGCGCAAGTGCTGCAACACCTGCAACGCCGGCCATGGGCGCCGGGGCGGCACATGACACAGCTGCTCGGGGCGCACCCCGCGCTGCACGGCTTGCAGATCCAGCAGCGCCGGATAGCGCTGTTCCCGGGAAACACCGCGCAAACCCACCGCAACCTGCCCCGGTGCAGTCAGGGCCCGGCGCACCACCACCGGCTGCCCGGCCTCCAGCACCGCATGGGCCCAGGCCGGCGCATCGCCCGGCAACTGCGCCGGGGTCATGCCCCACAGCAGGTCGTGGGGCAGCCAGGGGCCGCACCCGCTCACCACTGCTCCCGCAGCAACTGCCGGACTCGGCTCGACGCCGCCCGGTTCACCGCGCCCAGACGGCTGCCGAGGTCGACGCCCTTGGCCCGCACATCGGCAATCGCCGCCAACAGGCATTGATTGACCCGGGCCAGATCCTCCGCCGTCGGCTGCTCAATCTGCCGCACCGACAGGGTTTCCCACAGCAGGCCCAGGCCCGCGTAGCTGTCGATGTCATAGGCCATGGGCGGCACGCTGGCGGCCAGGGCTTCCAGCTCCTCGACGCTGCGCAGGGTGACCCGCGCCGCCGAGGCCTTGCCCATGGCGTGCACCATCACCCCTGGGTCACGCAGGGCGATCAAGCGGTTGGCCTGATACCCATGGGCCAGAAAGGCCCCGGACATGGCCTTGCCCACCAGCAGGGCAATCACCGGGTGCCCGGCCAGGCGGGCCCGGGCATAGCTGTCGGCGGCGCCCGCCAGGGCCTGATGAATGCCCAGCGCCTCTTCGCGCCGGCCATAGGCCTGGCTCGGCACATCGACAATGGCGATCAGCGCCCGCTTGCGCTCCTGGTCCTGATCGGCGCGGATCACCTCATCCACTGCCTTGGCCAGCCCCCAGCCTTCCAACAGGCCGACCTCGCCCTGGCGGGCGCGGGGAAAACGGTTGTCGGGGTCAGGCACTACAGCAATGAAACGCGCCGGCTGCCCGTCCAACTGGCCGTCGGCCACTTTCAAGGAAGGTGGCAGGCCGCTCACGGGGGTCGCATCGCCACTCAAGGCGTCGAACCAGTTCAGGCCCCGCAGGGAACTAGCAGTCATGGGCGGTCTCCTTGATACAGGTCGCGAACCGTCGCCGCATCGATTTGCGGCGTCGTGTCCAGGCGGGACAGACGTTGCAGGTACAGCTCGGCCTCGCGGCTGCGTTGCCGCGACGGCAAGCCCAGGGCCAGCAGCTCACGGACCCGGGCCTGGATCTGTGCCACGTCGTCAGCCACGTAGCGGTCCACCAGGCCAGTGGCGAAACGCTGCTCGCCGCCGGTCAGGCTCCAGATGAAAGGACGGTCCCGGGAGTCGTATTCCTCAAGGCCCGCTTCCTGCTCGATCACCTGCGGGCCGTTGAGCCCCAGGCGCGCTTCCTGGGTGACCAGCAGATAACTGCACAAACCGGCGGCAATCGACATGCCGCCAAAGCAGCCGACGCTGCCGGCCACCACGCCGACCACCGGCTGGTACTGGCGCAGGTCGACAATCGCCGCATGAATGTCGGCAATCGCCGCCAGCCCGAGGTTGGCTTCCTGCAAGCGCACGCCGCCGGTTTCCAGCAGCAACACGGCGCGGGTCGGGATGCCGTTACGGTTGTCCTCGGCGGCCAGCTCCAGGGCGCCGGCAATCTTCGCCCCGCCCACTTCACCGAGGCTGCCGCCCTGGAAAGCGCCTTCGATGGCAGCAATCACCACCGGCGAACCCGCGATGCTGCCCTTGGCGATCACCACCCCGTCATCAGCCTGGGGCACTACGCCCTGGCGCTCCAGCCAGGGCGACATGACCCGCTGGAACGGGTCCAGCAACTCACGAAAGCTGCCGGCATCCAGCAAGGCCCGGGCCCGCTGCCGAGCACCCAGCTCGACGAAGCTGTGCTTGTTCAACAAGCGTGCGCTGTCAGTCATGGCCGATCTCCTCGAAGCCCTGTTCCAGGCGCAGGCGCACCACCCCGGGGGTGGCACCGAAATCATGGATGTCGATCAACAGCGCCGGCGGCGTCTGGCCGTCGAACATGCGCTCGAACAGGTGCTGCCAGCGCGATGCGCTGCCGTTTACCGAGGTCTGTACCTGGATGCTCAATTTGCCGGGCTGCCCCGGCTCCAGCAGCACTTCCAGGTCGCCGGAGCCGACACAACCCACCAGGGCGCGGCCACGGCCGGGCTGGCCGGCGGGGAATTCAAAGGACAAGGTTTCCATCAGTTCGCTCCCTGGTTAACAGCATCGCCGGATTCGATCCGGTCCAGCAGCAGGCTGGCCGCCAGCAAGTCGGCAGCGCCGCCGGGCGAGGCATTCAAGGTCAGTAGTTGCACATCCAGTTCATGCAGGCGGCGACGCCCGGCCAGGGTGGCGCTGCCACCAGCATCGAGCACCGCCCGGGCCCCCTGCTGCATGGCCTGCAGGCCAAGCTCACCGGCGCGATAGAGCACGCAGGTGTCCGCCAGCCGGCTCATGATCGCCAGCAAGGCATCGAGCCGGGCATTCTGTTCGCCATGGCCCTGGGCGCGGCTGCGCTTGAGCTGCGGCAGCCCCAGTTGCAGCACCGCGGGAAAGCCTTGCTGGGCTTCTTCGCGGGCACCGCGCACGCCGAAGCGCAGCGCCACCTGGGCGCCATGGCTCAAGGGGCGTGGTGCATAACGGTCTTCGAGCAAGGCCAGGCGCGCGGCCCGCAGCGCGACACTGCCGGCACTCGTGGCTTGAGGTTCCAGCGCGGCGGCGGCCACCAGCAGCCCCAGGGCCCAGATCGCCCCGCGATGGGTATTCACCCCACCAGTGGTGGCGAGCATGGCCTGCTCGCCTTCTCGGCCAATGCGCCCCAGGGCTTCACGCAGGGGCAGGCCCACTTCCCCGAGCAGCAGGGCAGCGTCGGCCATTTCCTTGAAGGCCGGCCACAGCGACAGCGCCGAGGCATGCATCAGGCCCAGGTGCAGGTCGGTGTGGGCGCCATTGCCACGGCGGTCCACCAGGGCCGGCTTGGGCGACAGGTCGGCCTCGTCGATCAGCGCGTCCACCGCCAGGTCCGCCAGGCGCTCGGCCAGGCTCGGGGTGGGTGATTGCAGGTTGAATGCGTGCATTACCAGCTCCTGAACTTGGCGGGCGGGTTGTACAGGCCACCGGACCACTCCACCAGGTCGGCCACGCTTTTCGCCGCCAGCAGCTCGCGGCTGGCGTCGGTGCGGCGGATGCCCAGGTCTTCCGGCAGGGCAATCAGGCCTTCACGGCGCATGCGCGCGGTGTCCTTGGGGTTGTGGCGCAAGCCGATGGCAGTAACCCCGGCCACGGCGGCGATCATCGCCTGGCGCTCTTCCAGGGAACGGGCCTTGTACAGGTAGGCGATGCCTTCCTCGGTCAGCAGGTGGGTGACGTCGTCGCCGTAGATCATGATCGGCGCCAGGGGCATGCCGCTCTTGCGCGCTACGTCCACCGCGTCGAGGGTTTCGACGAAGGTCGGTTTGCCGCCTTCCTGGAAGGTTTCCACCATCTGCACCACCAGCTTCTTGCCGCGTTCGAGCATGGCCTGGGGTGCATCGCTCTGATCCTGGCGCATATCGAGCCAGGCCGGGGTGCCGTGGCGGCGCCCGCGGGGGTCGTGACCCATGTTCGGCGCCCCGCCGAAACCGGCCAGGCGGCCACGGGTCACGGTGGAGGAATGGCCGTCGCCATCCACCTGCAAGGTGGCGCCGATAAACAGGTCCACCGCGTACTGCCCGGCCAACTGGCAGAACATCCGGTTGGAACGCAGGGAACCGTCGCGACCGGTGAAGAACACGTCCGGACGCGCGGCGATGTAGTTTTCCATGCCCAGTTCGGTGCCGAAGCAATGCACGCTGTCCACCCAGCCACTTTCAATGGCCGGAATCAGGGTTGGGTGAGGATTGAGGGTCCAGTTGCGGCAGATCTTGCCCTTGAGCCCCAGGGATTGGCCGTAGGTGGGCAGGATCAGCTCGATGGCCGCGGTGTTGAAACCGATGCCATGGTTCAGCGACTGCACGTTGTGTTTTTCGTAGATGCCGCGAATCGCCATCATCGCCATCAGCACGTGCACCGGCTTGATATGGCGCGGGTCGCGGGTGAACAGCGGCTCGATATAGAACGGCTTGTCGGCCACCACCACGAAATCCACCCAGGACGCGGGAATGTCGACCCGGGGCAGCTCGCTGACATCGTCCACCAGCTGGTTGACCTGGACGATGACAATGCCGTCGCTGAAGGCCGCCGGCTCGATCAGCGCGGGCGTGTCCTCGGTACTGGGGCCGGTGTAGATGTTGCCGGCGCGGTCGGCCATGAACCCGGCAGAGAGCACCACATTGGGGATCAGGTCCACCACCAGCCGCGCATAGAGTTCGATGTAGGTATGGATGGCGCCGATTTCCAGCAGCCCGTCTTCCAGCAACTGGCTGATGCGCAGGCTCTGGGTGCCGGCAAAGGAAAAGTCCAGCTTGCGGGCGATGCCGCGCTCGAACAGGTCCAGGTGCTCGGAGCGGCCGACGCTGGGCATGATCATGTGCAGGTCATGCAGCCTGGCCGGGTCGGCCTTGGCCAGGGAGCGAGAGAGAAAGTCCGCCTGTTTCTGGTTGTTGCCTTCCAGCACCACCCGGTCGCCGGGCAGGATCAGCGCTTCCAGGGCCGCGACGATCTTGTCGGTCGGCAACACCACGCCATCGGCGATGGCCCGCACCTGCTCGAGGCGCCGCTGCTTTTCGCTGCGCCGCCGCGACCAGCGCGCGTCGGGGGAAATTATTGTTGTCATGCTCACTCCACGGGTTCGCTGTCGTGGCAGTCACCTTAGGAGTGAAAACAAGGAGCATCAATCAAGCACGGCGTTGGATCGTTACGCTCAGCGTAATGATTTGGGAGCCATGGCACTCTCATGCTCTCTCGGTACACAATGCCCGCCGTACCGGCCCATGAGCGGCCTGGGCAGACCAAGATGAGAGTCAGCATGGACACACCGATTCGCTCGAACCAGGCGCTGCTGGAGCAGCTCAAGCATGGCCTGAAGCCTGACTACCTGATGTTCTGGGGGCACCAGCCCACCCGGGACGGACGCATCTCCCAGAGCTGTTTCAGCCAGTGGTTCGACGCAGGTCTGGAACTCGATGGCATTCAATACCCCAGCGCCGAGCATTTCATGATGGCCGGCAAGGCCCTGCTGTTCGGCGACCAGGAAACCCACGGGCGGATCCTCAAGGCCGTGACGCCCGCCGACGTGAAGCAACTGGGTCGCGAGGTGCGCGGCTTCGATGACGCCCGCTGGACCGAAGCACGCCTGGATATCGTGGTGCAGGGCAACCTGGCCAAGTTCAGCCAACATCAGGCGCTGGGTGAATACCTGCTGTCCACAGGCGACCAGGTACTGGTGGAAGCCAGCCCGGTGGACCGGATCTGGGGCATCGGCCTGGCGGCAGAGGACGCCAGGGCCAGCCGGCCGGAACAGTGGCGCGGCCTGAATCTGCTGGGCTATGCGCTGATGGAGGTGCGGGACAGGTTGCGCATTGGCTGAGGGGCTGCCTTCGCTGGCAAGCCAGCTCCTACCGGCGATGTTGTGTAGCGGCCGGCTTGCCGGCCAAGAGGCCTAGAGCCCCGCCACCAGCAACTCTTCCAGGGCCAGCAGGTCCGGCACCTTGGCCACCTGCTCGGCCACCTGCACCGCGGCCTTTTCCAGCGCAGCCAGGGGCACGTCGACATAGCTCAACTGGCTGTCGAGCTTGCAGGAGCGGGGAATGCCCTGCACCAGCAGGGCCATGAACTTCAGCTCCGGGCGCCCGCCCAGGGCATTGAGCACGACGATCCGCGCCCGCTCGCCAATCACGGTCCTGCCACCGCAGGCCGACTCGAAGCTGATCAGCGCAATCCACCGCTCGCGCCACAGCACCCGGCCCAGGTACCAGGGCGGTGAATCCAGGTCGAAGGTGCCCTGCTGATAGTCGATCAGCTCGGCCACGGCCACGTTGGGCAGGATCAGGGTACGGTCGGCCAGGGGCAGCAGCAGCCCGGTGAGAGTGCTGGCGCGGTGATCAAGCATGGGTCTTGCTCCACAGGGCGATGCTTTCCAGCAGCACCGACTCTTGATAGGGCTTGCCGAGGTAGTCGTTGACGCCGATGGCCATGGCCCGGTCGCGGTGTTTCTGGCCGGTGCGGGAGGTGATCATGATGATCGGCAGGTGTTGCAGGCGCGGGTCGTTGCGTACCTGGATCGCTACCTCGAAGCCATCCATGCGCGGCATTTCGATGTCCAGCAGCATCAGGTCCGGGGTGTGCTCGGCCAGCAGCGCCATGGCGTCGACCCCGTCCTTGGCGGTGAGCACATTCATGCCGTGGCGTTCCAGCAGGCGGCTTGTGACCTTGCGCACCGTGACCGAGTCGTCCACCACCAGCACCAGCATCGGCCGCGGCGGTTGCACCTCGCTGGCCGGCTCGTCGCCCGCCAGGCGCGGCAGCGGTGCCTGGGCCTGCAAGGCGCGGATATGCGCCAGCAAATCGAGAATCAGCACCACCCGACCATCGCCCAGAATCGTCGCCCCGGACAGCCCCTGGACCGCGGCGAACTGCGGCCCCAGGCTCTTGACCACGATTTCCCGGGTGCCGGCGGTGGCATCCACCTGCACCGCGATGCGCTGCTCGTTGCAGTGCACCAGCAGCACAGGCAGCGGCTGCACCTGGCCCAGCAGCTTCGGCCGGGGCACGGTGTGCAGCAGCTCCCCCAGGTAGCACAGCTGATAAGACTGGCCGGCGTACTCATAGCGCGGTGGGTCGAGCTGGTAGTAGCCGTCCAGCTCGCCGGGCAGCACCCGGACAATGCCCTCCACGGTATTCAGCGGAATCGCGTACTGCTCGTCGGCGCACTGCACCATCAGCGCGCGGTTGACCGACACGGTGAACGGCAGGCGAATGCGAAAATGCACGCCCTGGCCGGCAACCGAGTCGATGCTCATGCTGCCGCCCAACTGGCGCACCTCTTCATGGACCACGTCCATGCCCACCCCGCGCCCGGAAATCTGGGTGATCTTCTCGGCAGTGGAAAACCCCGGCTGCATGATGAATTGCAGCACTTCGCGGTCGCTGAGCTGCGCCTCGGGGTCCAGCAGGCCGCGCTTGATGGCTTTTTTGCGCACGGCTTCCAGGGGCACCCCGGCGCCGTCGTCGCGCATGTCGAAAATCATGTCGCCGCCCTCGCGGGACAGGTCCAGGCTGATCCGCCCCTGTGCCGGCTTGCCTGCCGCAAGGCGCGCCTCGGCCGATTCCAGACCGTGGTCCACGGCGTTGCGCAGCATGTGTTCCAGGGGCGCGACCATGCGTTCCAGAACGTTGCGGTCCATTTCCCCTTCGGCGTTACCGACCACGAACTCCACATCCTTGCCCAGCTCTTCGGCCACCTGGCGGACGATGCGCTTGAGTCTGGGCACCATGCGCTCGAACGGCACCATGCGCGTGCGCATCAGGCCTTCCTGCAATTCGGTGTTGATCCGGCCCTGCTGCTGCAACAGATTCTCGGCGTCGTGATTGCGCCGGTCCAGGGTTTCCTTGAGGTCCAGCAGGTCCGAAGCCGATTCGAACAGGGCCCGGGACAGCTGCTGCAACTGCGAGTGGCGGTCCATTTCCAGGGGGTCGAATTCTTCGTAGCCCAGGCGCTCGGCCTCCACCTGCTGGCGGCTGAGAATCCGCCCCTGGGTTTCGGTGTCCAGGCGGCGCAACTGGTCGCGCATGCGCTCGATGGTGGTTTCCATCTCGCCCAATGCCGTGCGCGCATCGTTGACCTGTTGTTCGATACGGCCACGGAAGATCGAGGTTTCCCCGGCCAGGTTCACCAGGTCGTCCAGCAGCTCTGCCGAGACTTTGACCATGTCCCCCACCACTGCCGCTTCCGTCACGGGCGCAACGGGCTCGGGCTTGGTGCTGGGCAGTGCAGCTTGCGCGGCAACGCCGGTCGCTACCCGCGGATGGCTCAGGTCGTGGATTGCATCGATGAGCTTCTGGGCCGGCTTGATGGGCTGGCCGGCACGGGCCGCATCGAGCATCTGGGCCAGGCGGTCGTGGCTCTTCTGCAACAGGGTGAACAGCACCGGGCTAGGTTGCAGCAGGCCGGCGGACAGGCCTTCGAAGAGAAATTCCAGTTCATGGGCCAGATCGCCGATGGGGGCGATTTCCACCATGCGCGCACCGCCCTTGAGGGTGTGCAGGTCGCGCAGCAGGGTTTCCACTTCCTGGCGGCCCTGGGGCTCGGTCTGCCAGCGGGCCAGGGCCGCGGCAGAGCTGTCGATGATGTCGAAACCTTCTTCGAGGAAGATTTCCAGCAGCTCCGGGTCCTGGGCCGCACGGTCTTCCTCGACCGTGCCCTGGGCCACTTCGGCGGTGCTGGCGGCCTGCTGCCGGTACGACCGCACGGCCTCGATCTGCGCCCGGGATTCGTCCAGGGGATGCTGCCCCTGCAACTGTTCCAGCAGCAGTGCCAGTTGTTCGTGGCTGCTGCGCAACAGCAGGCCCAGGTGCTGGCTGTGGCTGTAGCGCCGATCCACCAGCCCCTCGTACAGCGACTCCAGCTCCTGGGCCAGTTCCGCCACCGGTGCCACTTCGGCCATCCGTGCGCCGCCCTTGAGGGTGTGCAGGTCTCGCTGAAGGGAAGACAGTGGCGCGCCATTGTCCGGGTCGGCCAGCCAGCGCTGCAGGGCCTGGTCGGCGCTTTCGAGGATATCCACCGCTTCTTCGAGGAAGATCTCGACAATCTCGTCGTCCGCCTGCATCGGGGCCACGGCCTGCTCCAGGCGGGCCGTGGCCGCGCCCAGTTCGCTGATGCTCAGGGCGCGGCCGCCATCGCTCTTGATCAGGCCCGTGGCAGAAGGGTCCAGACCTTCATCCAGCAGCTCGCGCAAGGCCTGCACCCGTTCCGGGCGCGGGCTGACTTCCTGGCCTGCGGCCAGCTCGTCGAGCATGTTGATCAAGGCATCATGGGCGCTTTCGGCTTCGTGGAAGAAACGCTCGCTGACGGCCAGGCTGCTCTCTTCAACCGCGCCATAGAGATCGAGCAAGGCTTCGCACAGCTCGTCCACCGGGTGCAGGTCGGCCAGGTGCGCGCCCTCGCCCAGGGTGGTCAACTCATCCAGCAGGGCGCTGAGTTCCTGGCGCTCGCCAGGGTGCTGCTGCCAACGGCGCAGCAGGCTTTCGGCATCCAGCAGGATGTCCATGCCCTGGGCCAGGAAGTTGTTGATCAACTGCGGGTCGCGCTTGGCCCGGGGCGCGCTGTCCGGGGCGCTGAGCAGGGTTTCCAGGCGCTCCCCCAGCAGGGCCAGGGCGCGGCCCACCAGGGAGCGGGCGCCATCGATAGGCGCCAGCGGGTCGCTGTCCAGCTGCCGCAGGCCCCGGCGCAGCAGGCCTTCGGCTTCCAGCAGCAGCTCCACCTCGTCCAGGTCCAGGGGGATCAAGTGCGCCCGGTATTCCCGGGCCAATTGGTCCAGAGGGCCGGCCAGCTCGGCAATCGACAGCACTCCGGCCATGGAGGCGCTGCCCTTGAGGGTGTGCAGGGCCCGTTGCAGTTCGTCGCTGGCCTGCAGCGGTACGTGTTCGGCGGCCTGCTCGAGAAAGCGGTTGATGCTGTCCAGATGGGTCTGGGCCTCGGTGCGGAAGATCTCCAGCAACTGCGGGTCCAAGGCCTCGGCCGGCACTGGCGCCGAGCCTTGCGCGCCATTGGCCAAGGCATGGGCCCGGGCGGCCAGGCGGTCGACATCGTCGCGCTGGCGCTGGGCCTGCTGGGCGAACTCGGCGATCAGTTCCGGCAACAGTTGCAGGGTGTCGGCCACCAGTTTCCGGGCCTCGACACCGGGCTCCACGCTGTGCTCCAGCACCCGGTTGAGGAGGTTTTCCACCGCCCAGGCCAGTTCCCCCAGCACCAGCGCGCGCACCATGCGCCCGCTGCCCTTGAGAGTGTGGAAGGCCCGGCGCAGTTCGCTCAGGGCAGATGTGCCATGGGGGTCCGCGGCCCAGCGCGGCAGGTACTCGCGCAGCATCTCCAGCACTTCCTCGGTTTCTTCGAGGAAGACTTCCCGCAGTTCATCGTCCACCGGCTCCTCGTCCCCTGGCGGCGGCAACAGGCTGCCCGGGGTAATCAGGGCCGGCGGGTTGAGGGCCGAGACCGGCACCGCCAGGACATCCGCCAGGGACTGCGCCACCCGGGGATCGTCCAGCTCTTGCAGGTCCTGCATCACCAGGGCTTCGCTGGGGCTCAGGGGCTGATCGAGCAACGGCACCTGCTCCACCGGCACATAGCCCAGGGCGAGCAGACCCTGCTGGGCCACATCGAGGATCTTCTCCCCCGGCGCCTCGTGGTCCTCGCTCAGGCGCTCCAGGTAGTACTCCAGGCTGGTGAGCACATCCGCCAGGTGGTCCAGTTGCTGCCAGTCGGGCCGGGAACGGGCCGCTAACAGGTGTTCGACGACAAACTGCTGGCAGGCCTGCATCAGCCCCGCCGCGCGGGGCAGCGGGATCATCGCCAGGGCGCCGCGCACCTGGGTCAGCAGCTCGGGCAGCGCCTGCAGGTGTTCGGCGTCCCAGTCGGCCTCGATGCACTCGGCGATCAGGTCCTTGGCCTGGTGCAGGCAAACCCGCGCCTCCTGGATCACCAACTGGTGGATCTGGGTCAGGTCGGTGGTGGGCAGGCGGCTTTCCTCACGGCTTTCGGGCTCCACGGTGCCGGCCATGCCGGCCAGGGTCGCTTCCACGTATAACAGGGCCCCCGCCACATCCATCAGCACCGCGTCGTCCGGCGCGCGCTGGCCCTGGGCCAGGCTCTGGACCACCGCCAACTGATCGATGATGACCTTGCGCGGCTGGCCGAAGCCCAGCACCGCCAGGGTGTCGGCGATCTGCCGCAGGGGCGACAGCAGCCCTTCGAGGTCGTCGGTGTGCTGGCGGTCGCTGCGCACGAACAGGTCGAGGCGTTCCTTGACCCGCACCAGGCCATCGCACACCGCGGTCAGCACCGAGCGCATGGCATCCCGGTCGGGGCCGGCCAGGCGGGCCCGCTCCTCGTCCACCACCGCGCTGTCGGGCAAGGCGTCATCCAGTCCGTAACGTTCTTTCATGGTCAGCATCAATGGGGTGGGATGGCGCGCCTTGGCGATATAGAACAGCAGGCTCTTGAGCAATTCATCGGGGGCCGGCCGGTTGATCCCGGCCATGCCCTGTTCCAGCAGGCGCTTGAGCTCCTTGTCGGCATCCTTGAGCAGGCTGCGCACCGCCGGGCTGTTGGCGATCTCGTCGTGGCGCATGCCCTCCACCAGGGCCGAGGCGATATGCCACAAGGGCGCCAGCGGGGCGTCCTGGCACAAGGCTTCCAGGCGTTCGAAGACCTTGGCCATGTAGCCCAGGCTCTGCTCGTCATCCTGCTCGCGCAGCAGGTCCACCAGGGCGGTCTGCAACATGTGTCGCAGCTTGCGCAACTGGTTGGGCAACTCCAGGGGTTCCAAAGCCGCCAGGGCCTTGTCGCTCAGGGGCGGCAGGCTGGGCAGTTGCGGGCTGAACAGGCTGGTTTCCGAGAGCAGGCTCTCGCCCCGGGCACTGCGCAGGTCGTTGAGCAGCGGCAGCACCACCAGCGGCAGGTCGCGCCGCGCGCTCTGCACCCGGTCCAGGTACTGGGGCAACTGGCCGATGGCCTGGCGCAGCAGGCGCAGGGCTTCGTCGCGCTGGGCCACGCGCCCCTGCTGCAGGGCCAGGGCGAGCTTTTCCATTTCTTCAGCCAGCAGCGCGGCGCCGTAGAACTCCACCATCTGCAGGCTGCCATGGACCAGATGAATGCCTTCCAGGCACTGGTCGATGGCCTCCAGGGCCTGGGGATCGTCCGCCAGATGCTCCAGCGCCTGATGCGCCTGCTTCAGGGTCTCGGCAATTTCGCCCTTGACCCACTCCAGGGCTACATAGTCGTGCCGATCAACCATAACCACTCCAGTCAAAGCCTTGTGTCAGCGGTTGTCATTCGGGGCCGGGCCCCGGGTGGCCGGCAGGGTGAAGCCGGACACCGAGCGGCGCAGCTGGCTGGCCATCTTCGCCAGGTTGCCGATGCTCTCGGCGGTGGCGGTGGAACCGGACGAAGTCTGCGAGGTGATCTGCTGGATCACGTTCATGGTCAGGGAAATCTGCCCGGCCGAAGAGGTCTGCTGCTGGGCCGCGTTGGAGATGCTCTGGATCAGCGCCGCCAGGGTCTTGGACACGCCTTCGATCTCTTCCAGGGCCACCCCGGCGTCCTGGGCCAGGCGCGCGCCGCGCACCACTTCGGTGGTGGTCTGCTCCATGGAGATCACCGCCTCGTTGGTGTCGGTCTGGATCGCCCGCACCAGGGTCTCGATCTGCCGCGTGGCCGCCGAGGAACGCTCCGCCAGCCGCTGCACCTCGTCGGCCACCACGGCAAAGCCGCGCCCGGCGTCACCGGCCATGGAGGCCTGGATCGCCGCGTTGAGGGCGAGGATGTTGGTCTGGTCGGCAATGTCGTCGATCAGGCTAACGATATCGCCGATCTCCTGGGAAGACTCGCCCAGACGCTTGATCCGCTTGGCGGTGTCCTGGATCTGCTCACGGATGTTGTCCATGCCGTGAATGGTGTTGTGCACCACCTCGTTGCCCTTGTTGGCGATTTCCACCGAGCGCTCGGCCACCGCCGAGGATTCCGCGGCGTTGGCCGATACCTGGTCGATGGACTGGGCCATTTCGTTGATCGCCGTGGAGGCTTCGGAAATCTGCTGGGCCTGATGCTCCGAGGCTTCGGCCAGCTGCATGGCGGTGGCCTGGGTTTCCTGCACTGCGCCGGCCACCTGGCCGGCGGTGAGGTTGATGGTGGCCACCAGGTCGCGCAGCTGGTCGACGGAATAATTGATGGAGTCGGCAATGGTGCCGGTGAAGTCCTCGGTCACCGAAGCGGTGACCGTGAGGTCGCCGTCGGCCAGGTCCTCGATCTCGTCCAGCAAACGCATGATCGCGTTCTGGTTGCGCTCGTTCTTCTCTGCGGTCTCGCGCAACTGGCGGTTGGTCTCGCGCACCATCACCAGGCCGATGAGGATGATCGAAGCCAGGGCCAGCAAGCCCAGGACGTAGCCGCCGATGGTGTCCAGCTTGCGGCTGCCGGCCAGGTTCTCGAAGCCACTGGCCAGCAGCGAAGCTTCGTCCAGCAGGGTCTGGGACAGGCTGAAGATGTTGCTCGCCGACTCGCGGACCTGGAACAGCTCGGGGGAGGTTTCGAGGATCTCGTCCACGGAGCCGGAGACGAACTCGAACAACTCGGAAATCTCCGCCAGCCGCCCCCGGGCATCCGGGTCTTCCACCTGGCTGATCTTCAGCCCCGGGTTGCCCTGCAACATGCCGTTGAGCACCTGGCCGAAGCGCGCGGCATCGCGACCGAAGGCATCGGCGGCCTGGACCGCGTTTTCGTCCCCGGCCAGCACCGTGTTGACCGCACCGAGAATCCGCTCGGCAAGCAGCGACTGGCGCTGGGCCATGGCCACCTGGGCCGCCGGGGCGCCACGCTGGAGCAGGATCTCGACGACCTTTTCATACTCCACCTGCAATTGCGGCACGGTTTCCGCCAGGGTTGCCGCCACCTGGTGCAGGGACAGCACGGTCTGCTCGCTGGCGAGAATCGCGTCGGTGTTTTTCAGCAGTTTTTCCCAGTCCAGCTGCACCGCGCGCATTTCCTGGCGCAAGGCCACCGGGGCCCCGGGCAGCCCGGTGTCCGGGTCACCCTTTTTCAGGTAGCCCCAGCGCCGGGCGAAATCGTTGCGCGCATCCCCCAGCAGCTTGAACGCCGCAGCCTTGCCCGCCGCCGCTTCGGTGGCGTTCTTGGCAATGCGCTGGGACAGCACCCGCAGCTCGCCAGCATGGCCGATGTACTGTTTGTCGTAGGTGGCCTGGGTATTGAGGTAAGCGAAGTTGGCGAACAACAGCATGATGAACACGATCAGTGCGATGAACAGCACGATGATCTGCGAGCGACTGCGGGAGCCTTCCAGGGGCTTGCCGGTTTTGGCTTTGGTCATCGATCAGGCCTGTGGCGAGCGGGCGGTCCCGCATTCGGGTGCCCGGGGCGCGCGCAACGCCGGGGCAGCATGGGTTGATCCAGGGAAACACGCGCTTCCCGTGGCACGGCCAACGGGTTGCCCAGGCGCCGGGGCGCCCTTCACGCTGCCACCTCCAGGAACCCCGGCGAACGGGCCAGGGCGAAGGGGCTGAAGACCTGCCAGACCTGATCGCGGCGGAACTGGCCCTGCAGGTAGGGGTTGACCGCGGCGTCGGCAAAGTCGGTGATGCCGGGCTCCAGGCTGTCCTGGGCAAAGTGCTGCAGCCCGGCCACCTCGTCCACCAGCAGGCCGGCGAACAGCTCCTTGTACTCCACCACCAGGACCCGCCGCTGCTTGCGCAGGGGCGACAGCTCATGGCCGAAGAAACCGCACAGGTCCATGATCGGCAGCAGCCGCCCGCGCAGGTTGGCTACGCCCTTGACCCAGGGCTTGACCCCGGGCAGCAGGGTGTAGCGCGGCTCGTGCAGGACTTCGCTGATCTCGCCCATGGCGGCCACGTACCAATGCTCGCCCAGGCGAAAGCCGATGCCGCTCCAGCTGTGCTGGCGGGTTTCCTGGGACGGCAGGTCGGCGGCCAGCAAGCGGCAGCGCTGGTCGATCTCCAGCAGCAGCTCGAAGGCGGTCTGGGATTGGCTCATGGCGCGGCTGTCAGCCGGCCAGGACGTTGTTCAGGGTCTTGATCAGGGTCTCTTCGTCCACCGGTTTGGTCAGGTAGTCCTTGGCGCCCTGGCGGGTGCCCCAGACCTTGTCGGTTTCCTGATCCTTGGTGGTGATGATGATCACCGGGATATGGCTGGTCTCGGCATCCTTGGTCAACTGGCGGGTCGCCTGGAAACCGTTGAGGCCGGGCATGACGATGTCCATCAGCACCGCGTCGGGCTTTTCTTCCCGGGCCAGGGCCACGCCGTCGGCACCGTTCTCGGCCTTGAGCACTTCATGGCCGTGCTTTTCCAGCATGCCGGTGAGTTTGTACATTTCAGTCGGCGAGTCATCGACGATCAGAATACGAGCCATGGTCTTCCCCATACGGTATAGGCGCGCGGCCTGCTGGCCGGGCGTCGCTGTGCGTGTCTACTGTGGCGCAAGCGCGACAAAGTCCGGGACATGGGCCTTGATCGCGCTCAGCAGTTCTTCCTTGCTGAAGGGTTTGGTCAAAAACTGGTCGGAGCCGACGATGCGCCCCTTGGCCTTGTCGAACAGGCCATCCTTGGAAGACAGCATGATCACCGGGATGGACTTGAACGCGCTGTTGTTCTTCACCAGCGCACAGGTCTGATAGCCGTCGAGCCGCGGCATCATGATGTCGACGAAGATGATGCCGGGGTGATGGTCGACGATCTTGGACAGGGCTTCGAAGCCGTCCACTGCGGTGATGACCTCGCAACCGACGTTCTTCAGCAGCATTTCGGCCGTGCGGCGAATCGTCTTCGAATCGTCGATCACCATCACCTTCAAGGCGTTGGAATGCTGTTCCATATCTGCTCTGCCATCGCCCCAGCGAATGATTTGGTCCGGTACCGCCGGGCAATGGGTGAAACCCTTGAACTTCAAGGCTTGGGCCCGGCCTGCGAGCCTTTTTAGCACACTCTCCCCCCTGCAATCTATGGACCACGCCAGGCAGTGGTTTTTCCTTGACCCAGGCCCCTGTCAGCGCCACTCTGACGCCACTTTTTTTGCCTCGCTCCCACTCATTTTCTTAAAGGAATCCACCCATGAGCGTTCGCGTCGGGATTGTCATGGACCCTATCGCCAGCATCTCCTACAAGAAGGACAGCTCGCTGGCCATGCTGCTGGCCGCCCAGGAGCGCGGCTGGACCCTCTTCTATATGGAACAGCGCGACCTGTACCAGGGCGCCGGCGTGGCCCGGGCCCGCATGCGCCCGCTGCAGGTGTTCGCCAACCCGCAGAAGTGGTTCGAGCTGGACGCCGAGATCGACTGCCCGCTGAGCGATCTGGACGTGATCCTGATGCGCAAGGACCCGCCCTTCGACATGGAGTTCGTCTACTCCACCTACCTGCTGGAACAGGCCGAAAGCGCTGGCGTGCTGGTGGTCAACAAGCCCCAGAGCCTGCGTGACTGCAACGAAAAGCTGTTTGCCACGCTGTTCCCCCAGTGCACCCCGCCCACCGTGGTCAGCCGCCGCGCCGACGTGCTGCGCGAGTTCGCGGCCCAGCATGGCGATGTGATCCTCAAGCCCCTGGATGGCATGGGCGGCACCTCGATCTTCCGCCACCGCGCGGGTGATCCGAACCTGTCGGTGATCCTGGAAACCCTGACCGTGCTCGGCAGCCAGCAGATCATGGCCCAGGCCTACCTGCCGGCGATCAAGGACGGTGACAAGCGCATCCTGATGATCGACGGCGAACCGGTGGATTACTGCCTGGCGCGCATCCCGGCTGCCGGTGAAACCCGCGGCAACCTGGCGGCCGGCGGTCGTGGCGAAGCCCGCCCGCTGAGCGACAAGGACCGCTGGATCGCCGCCCAGGTCGGCCCGACCCTGCGGGCCAAGGGCCTGCTGTTCGTCGGCCTCGACGTGATCGGCGAACATCTGACGGAAATCAACGTCACCAGCCCCACCTGCATCCGTGAAATCGACAACGCCTTCGGCACCAACATCGGCGCGATGCTGATGGATGCCATCGATCAGAAGCTCAAGGCCAAGTGATGTAGAACAACCAAGCACAAACCAACATTGCGTTATCATGCGCCGCCTGTGAAACCGTGATGTTGGTTTTGTGATGCCTCCTGTGATGTCGAACTGCCGATGAGCCTCCCGTCCGATCTGCCCCCCGAGCTTGCCCATAGCGGCGTGCGTGCGGCCGATCGCCTGGGTTTTACCCTTTTCCTCGCGGCGCTCCTGCACCTGGCACTGATCCTCGGCCTGGGCTTTTCCTTCGCCGAGCCCAAGGCCATCAGCAAGACCCTGGAAATCACCCTGGCCACCTTCAAGAGTGAGACCAAGCCGAAGAAGGCCGACTTCCTCGCCCAGGACAACCAGCAGGGCAGCGGCACCCTGGACAAGAAGGCCATTCCGAAAACCACCGAAGTCGCACCGTTCCAGGACAACTCGGTGAAGAAGGTCACGCCGCCGCCCTCGGTCAAGCCCGAGGTCAAGGACACCGCCCCCAAGGCCGCCGTGGCCACCACCGCGCCCAAGCCGAAAAAGACCGTCACCCAGCGTGAAGAGGTCAAGAAAGACCCGACTCCCAAGGCCCCCACTCCGACGTTCGACAGCTCGCAACTGTCCAGCGAGATTTCCAGCCTGGAAGCCGAGCTGGCCAATGAACAGCAGTTGTATGCCAAACGCCCGCGCATCCACCGCCTCAGCGCCGCCTCCACCATGCGCGACAAGGGCGCCTGGTATAAGGACGAATGGCGCAAGAAGGTCGAGCGCATCGGCAACCTCAACTACCCCGAGGAAGCCCGGCGCAAGCAGATCTACGGCAACTTGCGGTTGATGGTCTCGATCAACCGTGACGGCTCGCTGTATGAAGTGCTGGTGCTGGAGTCCTCCGGGCAACCGCTGCTGGACCAGGCGGCGCAGCGCATCGTGCGCCTGGCGGCGCCGTTCGCCCCCTTTACCGGCGACCTGTCGGACATCGATCGCCTGGAAATCATCCGCACCTGGCGCTTCGCCCGGGGCGACAAGCTTTCCAGCAACTGATCGGCCGGCAATCGTCCGTGCGACAGCGCCATGGCTGCACATCGCCAGCTTGTCAGCCGGGCCCGCCACCGCCACACTAGCGCTCATGAAAAATGTCAGCCCAAGCTATCTCAAGCATCATTTCCTGATCGCCATGCCCCATATGGCCGACCCGAACTTTGCGCAGACCTTGACCTACATCGTCGAGCACAACGCCAGTGGCGCCATGGGCCTGGTGATCAACCGCCCCCAGGACCTGAACCTGGCCGATATCCTCGAACAATTGCGCCCTGACCAAGAACCGTCCCTGCTGTGCCAGCACGTGCCCATTTTCAGCGGTGGCCCGGTGCAGACCGATCGTGGCTTCGTCCTGCACCCCAACGGCCCGGTCTACCAGGCCACGGTGGAACTCGAGGGGCTGTCCCTGTCCACGTCCCAGGACGTGCTGTTCGCCATCGCCGATGGCGTGGGCCCGGCCAAGAGCCTGATCGCCCTGGGCTATGCCGGCTGGGAAGCCGGGCAGCTGGAAGCCGAACTGGCGGACAACGCCTGGCTGACCTGCCCCTTCGACGCCGACATCCTGTTCAACACCAGCAGCGAACTGCGCCTGGAAGCCGCCGCCCGGCACCTGGGGGTCAACCTCAGCCTGCTCACCAGCCAGGCGGGCCACGCCTGATGACCCTGCGACTGATCCTCGGCTTCGACTACGGCACCAAGCAGATCGGCGTTGCCGTGGGCCAGGCCATCACCGGCCAGGCCCGGGAGCTGTGCACCCTCAAGGCGCAAAACGGGGTGCCCGACTGGAACCAGGTAGAAGCCCTGATCAAGGAATGGAAGCCCGACGCCGTGGTGGTGGGCCTGCCCCTGAACATGGACGGCAGCCCCAGCGACATGTGCGTGCGCGCCGAAAAGTTCGCCCGGCGCCTGAACGGCCGCTTCAATGTGCCTTTCTATACCCACGACGAACGCCTGACCACCTTCGAGGCCAAGGGTGAACGCCTGGCCCGGGGCGGCCAGAAAGGCAGTTACCGCGACAACCCGGTGGACGCCATCGCCGCCGCCCTGCTGCTACAAGGCTGGCTCGATGAAAACGCCGGTCTGTTGAACACCTGAGACCACATCCTGAAGATGCGCGGCCCCGGGGCTGCGCGCCTCCTGGCCCAACACCAGCCGTAAGTTCCCGCGCCCAGCTGCCCGGCAGCAGGCGCGAGCCCACGAAGGAGCCACCATGAGCCTGCCCAATCCCGCCGCCCTGATCAGCCAGATGGCCGCTGATCTCAACGCCCACCTGGCCCAGCGCGCCATCAGCGAGCCACGTTTCATCGGTATCCGTACCGGCGGCGTCTGGGTGGCCCAGGCCCTGCTGGAAGCCCTGGGCAGCGATTCGCCCCTGGGTGCCCTGGACGTGTCCTTCTACCGCGACGACTTCAGCCAGAACGGCCTGCACCCGCAGGTGCGCCCTTCGGAGCTGCCGTTCGAGATCGAAGGCCAGCACCTGGTGCTGATCGACGACGTGCTGATGAGCGGCCGGACCATCCGCGCCGCCCTCAACGAACTGTTCGACTACGGACGCCCGGCCAGCGTGACCCTGGTCTGCCTGCTGGACCTGAACGCCGCTGAACTGCCGATCCGTCCGAATGTGGTGGGCGCGACCCTGTCGCTGGCCGCCCACGAGCGGGTAAAATTGTCCGGTCCTGCGCCGCTTCAACTCGAGCTCCAAGACCTCGCCCTCTAACTCGCCCTTTTAAGAGTCCATTGCGATGACGCCTCTAGACGCCAAGCGCCCGCTGCAGCTCAACGATCAGGGCCAGCTGCGCCACTTCCTGTCCCTCGACGGCCTGAACCGCGAGCTGCTGACGGAAATCCTCGACACCGCCGACTCGTTCCTCGAAGTCGGCGCCCGGGCGGTGAAGAAAGTCCCGCTGCTGCGCGGCAAGACCGTGTGCAATGTGTTCTTCGAGAACTCCACCCGAACCCGCACCACCTTCGAACTGGCGGCCCAGCGGCTGTCGGCGGACGTGATCACCCTGAATGTCTCGACCTCTTCGGCGAGCAAGGGTGAAACCCTGCTGGACACCCTGCGCAACCTGGAAGCCATGGCCGCCGACATGTTCGTGGTGCGCCACGGCGATTCCGGCGCCGCGCACTTCATCGCCGAACACGTGTGCCCGCAAGTGGCGATCATCAACGGCGGCGACGGCCGTCACGCCCACCCGACCCAGGGCATGCTCGACATGCTGACCATCCGCCGGCACAAGGGCGGCTTCGAGAACCTCTCGGTGGCCATCGTCGGCGACATCCTGCACTCGCGAGTGGCGCGTTCGAACATGCTGGCGCTGAAAACCCTCGGCTGCCCGGACATCCGCGTGATCGCACCGAAAACCCTGCTGCCCATCGGCATCGAGCAGTACGGGGTCAAGGTCTACACCGACATGACCGAAGGCCTGAAGGACGTGGACGTGGTGATCATGCTGCGCCTGCAGCGTGAACGCATGCAGGGCGGCCTGCTGCCCAGCGAAGGCGAGTTCTACCGCCTGTTCGGCCTGACCACCGCGCGCCTGGCCGGGGCCAAGCCCGACGCCATCGTCATGCACCCGGGCCCGATCAACCGCGGCGTGGAGATCGAATCGGCGGTAGCCGACGGCCCGCACTCGGTGATCCTCAACCAGGTGACCTACGGCATTGCAGTGCGCATGGCGGTACTGTCCATGGCCATGAGCGGGCAAACTGCCCAGCGACAATTCGAGCAGGAGAACGCCCAGTGAAGCTCAGCATTCTCGGCGCCCGCGTCATCGATCCAAGCAGCGGCCTGGATCAAACCACCGATCTGCACCTGGAAGCCGGCAAGATCGTCGCCATCGGCGCCGCGCCTGGCGGCTTCAATGCCGTTACCACCATCGACGCCAAGGGCCTGGTGGCCGCCCCCGGCCTGGTGGACCTGAGCGTCGCCCTGCGCGAGCCGGGCTACAGCCGCAAGGGCAGCATTGCCAGCGAAACCCGCGCCGCAGCCGCCGGGGGCGTCACCAGCCTGTGCTGCCCGCCGCGCACCAAGCCGGTACTGGACACCTCGGCGGTGGCCGAACTGATCCTCGACCGCGCCCGCGAGGCCGGCAACAGCAAAGTGTTCCCCATTGGCGCCTTGAGCAAGGGCCTGGAAGGCGAGCAGCTTGCGGAGCTGATCGCATTGCGTGACGCCGGCTGCGTGGCCTTCGGCAACGGCCTGGAAGGTTTCCGCAGCACCCGCACCCTGTGCCGCGCCCTGGAATACGCCGCCACCTTCGACCTGACGGTGATCTTCCACTCCCAGGACCGCGACCTGGCCGAAGGCGGCCTGGCCCACGAAGGCGCCACCGCCAGCTTCCTCGGCCTGCCGGGTATCCCGGAAAGCGCGGAGACCGTGGCCCTGGCCCGGGACCTGCTGCTGGTGGAACAGAGCGGCGTGCGCGCCCACTTCAGCCAATTGACCAGCGCCCGCGGCGTGGAACTGATTGCCCAGGCCCAGGCCCGCGGCCTGCCGGTCACCGCCGATGTTGCCTTGTACCAGCTGATCCTGACCGACGAGGCGCTGATCGACTTCTCCAGCCTGTACCACGTGCAGCCGCCGCTGCGCTCGCGGGCCGACCGCGATGCCCTGCGCGAAGCGGTGAAGTCCGGGGTGGTGCAAGCCATTTCCAGCCATCACCAGCCCCATGAGCGGGACGCCAAGCTGGCGCCGTTCGGCGCCACCGAGCCGGGCATCAGCAGCGTCGAGCTGTTGCTGCCCCTGGCCCTGACCCTGGTGCAGGACGGCCTGCTGGACCTGCCGACCCTGCTGGCACGCCTGAGTGCCGGCCCCGCCGCGGCCTTGCGCCTGCCGGCAGGCAAGCTGGCAGCCGGTGGTGCGGCGGACCTGGTGCTGTTCGACCCGGCCAGTTCCACCGTGGCCGGCGAGCGCTGGCTGTCCAAGGGCGAAAACTGCCCGTTCCTCGGCCATAGCCTGCCGGGCGCGGTGCGCTACACCCTGGTGGACGGCCATATCAGCTATCAGGGCTGATCGCCTGGCAAACACCCTGTAGCCGCTGCCGCAGGCTGCGAACGGCTCCGAAGGAGCCGCCGCTCCTGATGGCGCCCTGCGGCAGTGGCTACAGGCTGCGCCATCACCGCCTGCGCCGATGACAGGATCAACGGCGCTTGGCGTTCTCCAGCGATACCTGATCGTTCAGGGTCCAGAAGTCGTACAGCACCCCCAGGAAAAACAGGCCGCCGGTGAACAGGTAGATCACCCCGCTCAGCCATTTACCCTGGTACATGCGGTGCACGCCGAAAACCCCGAGGAAGGTCAGCAGAATCCAGGCCACGCTGTATTCCACCGGACCTGCGGTAAAGCGAAGGTCCGCTTCCCGGTCCATGGACGGGATCAGGAACAAGTCGATCAGCCAGCCAATGCCCAGCAGACCGAAGGTGAAGAACCAGAGAGTCCCGGTCACCGGCTTGCCGTAATAGAAGCGGTGGGCCCCGGTAAAACCGAAAATCCACAACAGGTAACCGATCACCTTGCTGTGGGTGTCATGGGTGGATGCATCCTGACGATAGGTGTTCATTAAGTGCCTCTTTGCAGGTGATAGATAAATATTCTTAAAAACTTTGTGACTTTTTTACAGGCATTCGACGTGCGGGCAATGTTACCTTCTGTTCCGCCAAAGCCTTGTACTGCCTGACTTCTGACGGTTTTCTGCGTCAAGTTGCCACCTCTTTGCCGAAGTTGACCCCAAGGTTGAATCGACAAACGGCCACGGAAGTGACCTGAAAGCTGTTATAAAGTTGCGCGCTAACCAAATAAGAGCCTTGCCTAATGCGTCCATTTTTCAAGACATGGCTAACCATTTGCCTATTAATGCCACTGGCCGCCCACGCCACCAACCGTGAGCAACGACTTCCCAACGTTAATGGCTACACTCCGAAACCTCACGTTTCGACGGTCGCCGCCAAGAACAAGAGCACCATCAAGCACCCCACCCGCCTGAGCAAGGCCGACAGCAAGCTGGTGGCCAACAACGCCGGCCGGCCGAGCACCACGGTTCTCAGCCGCGCGGTCAATGTCCTCGGTACACCCTATCGTTGGGGCGGCAGCAGCCCAAGCAAAGGCTTCGACTGCAGCGGCCTGGTGCGCTACGCCTTCAATGATGTCGCCGCCGTGGACCTGCCACGCACCTCCAACGCCATGGCCAGCGGCCACGGGCAGAAGGTCGAACGCAAGGACCTGAAGCCGGGCGACCTATTGTTCTTCAACATCAAGAGCCGCAAGGTCAACCACGTCGCCATCTACCTGGGCGAAGACCGCTTCATCCACGCCCCGCGGCGCGGCAAGGCAGTGACCATCGATACCCTGAAGAAGCCCTACTGGCAGAGCCACTACGTGGTTGCCAAGCGGGTCCTGCCCAAGGAGCACGCGCCCCTGCGGGTCGTGCAACGCTGATACGCCGCTTCGCCGGCAAGCCGGCTCCTGCACCCAACTGTAGGAGCCGGCTTGCCGGCGAATGCATTTCCAGCCCAGTCAAAAGCTCTCCGGCATCCGCGCCTGCTCCCGCGCCTGATCGCGGCTGATCAGCCCCTGCCCGAGCAATGCCTTGAGGCTCATGTCCAGGGTGCGCATGCCCTGGGCGCCGCCCGTCTGGATCGCCGAATACATCTGCGCCACCTTGTCCTCGCGGATCAGGTTACGGATCGCCGGGCTGCCCAGCATGATCTCGTGCGCCGCTACCCGGCCACCGCCCACCTTCTTCACCAGCACTTGCGCGACCACTGCCTGCAGCGACTCGGCCAGCATCGAGCGCACCAGGGCTTTTTCCTCCCCCGGAAACACGTCCACCAGCCGGTCGATGGTCTTGGCCGCCGACGAGGTGTGCAAGGTGGCCAGTACCAAGTGCCCGGTTTCCGCGGCGGTCAGGGCCAGGCGGATGGTTTCCAGGTCCCGCAGTTCGCCCAGCAGGATCACGTCGGGATCTTCCCGCAGCGCCGCACGCAAGGCCGTGGCGAAGCTCTGGGTATCGCGCTGCACTTCGCGCTGGTGCACCAGGCAGTTTTTCTGCGGATGCACGAATTCGATAGGGTCTTCGATGGTCAGGATGTGCTGCTGGCGGCGCTGGTTCAGGTGGTCGATCATCGCCGCCAGTGTGGTGGACTTGCCGCTGCCGGTGGGCCCGGTCACCAGCACCAGCCCGCGGGGCGCCTCGGTAATCTGCCGAAACACTTCCCCCAGCCCCAGCTCCTCCAGGCTCTGTACCCGCGCGGGAATCAGGCGCAGCACCGCACCGGCGCCCCGGGCGTGCCGGAAGGCATTGACCCGAAACCGCGCCACACCTGGCAGTTCATGGGCGAAATCCAGGTCATTGCAGGCGGCGAATGCCTGGCGCTGAGCTTCGCTCATCAGTTCATGGATCAGCGCCAGCACCTCTGGCCCTTCCAGGGCCGGGCCCGGCAGCGGGCGAATATCGCCATCGATGCGCAACATCGGCGCCAGCCCGGCGGACAGATGCAGGTCCGAAGCGCCCCGGGAAGCGCTCAAGCGCAAGAGTTCGGTGATGTCCATAGTGCCCCCCAATTCCAGTAGAATGCCGCGAGCTTCAGACCCGCCCGCGCCTGGCAGATTCAATGGCCAGGCCGCGGACGATGCCCGACGCGACCCTTGAGCGTGGCTCGGGCCGGCGGAGAATCGAGGTCTGGTGGATTCACGCGGCAGCCGGTGGCCAGGGCCGCCGGTACTTTTGAGACGAAATCGAATGTCCACGATAGCAGACAACATTGCCCAGGTAGCCGAGCGCATCCGCAACGCCTGCCAGGCCGTACAGCGCGACCCGCACAGCGTCCAGCTGCTGGCCGTGAGCAAGACCAAGCCCGCCGCCGCCCTGCGCGAGGCCCATGCCGCCGGCCTGCGGGATTTCGGCGAGAACTACCTGCAGGAAGCCCTGGGCAAACAGCAGGAACTGGCCGACCTGCCCTTGAGTTGGCACTTCATCGGCCCCATTCAGTCGAACAAGACTCGTGCCATTGCCGAGCATTTTGACTGGGTGCACTCCGTGGATCGCTTGAAAATCGCCCAACGCCTGTCCGAACAACGCCCGGCCGAGTTGCCGCCACTGAACATCTGCATCCAGGTGAACGTCAGTGGCGAAGCCAGCAAGTCCGGCTGCGCCCCGGCCGACCTGCCGGCCCTGGCCAGCGCCATCGGTGCCTTGCCACGCCTGCAACTGCGGGGGTTGATGGCGATTCCCGAGCCTACCGAGGACCGCGCTGCCCAGGACGCCGCCTTCGCCGCGGTACAACGCCTGAACAACGACCTGCGGGACAGCCTCAACCTGCCCCTGGATACCCTTTCCATGGGCATGAGCCACGACCTCGAAGCGGCCATTGCCCAAGGCGCCACCTGGGTGCGGATCGGTACCGCGCTGTTTGGTGCCCGCGACTACAGTCAGTCCTGATGCGACTGACCCCGACCTCTTGTAAGGACCTGTCATGAACACGACTCGTATCGCTTTTATCGGTGCCGGCAACATGGCGGCCAGTCTCATCGGCGGCCTGCGGGCCAAAGGCCTGGAGGCCTCGCAGATCCGCGCCAGCGACCCGGGCGAGCAGACCCGCGCGAAAGTAGCGGCCGAACATGGCATCCAGGTATTTGCCGATAACGCCGAGGCCATCGAAGGCGTCGACGTGATCGTCCTGGCGGTCAAGCCCCAGGCCATGAAAGCCGTGTGCCAAGCCCTGCGCCCGAGCCTGAAGCCGCAACAGCTGGTGGTGTCCATCGCCGCCGGTATCACCTGTTCGAGCATGAACAATTGGCTCGGCGCCCAGCCCATCGTGCGCTGCATGCCCAATACCCCGGCACTGCTGCGCCAGGGTGTGAGCGGCCTGTACGCCACCGCCGAAGTCAGCGCCCAGCAACGCCAGCAGGCCGAGGAGCTGCTGTCCGCCGTGGGTATCGCCCTGTGGCTGGACCAGGAGCAGCAACTGGACGCAGTGACTGCCGTCTCCGGCAGTGGCCCGGCGTATTTCTTCCTGCTGATCGAAGCCATGACCGCTGCTGGCGAGAAGCTCGGCCTGCCCCGGGAAACCGCCGCCCAGCTGACTCTGCAGACCGCCCTGGGCGCCGCCCACATGGCGGTCTCCAGTGACGTTGACGCCGCCGAGCTGCGCCGCCGCGTGACTTCACCGGCAGGCACCACGGAAGCGGCCATCAAGTCGTTCCAGGCCGGTGGCTTTGAAGCCCTGGTGGAAAAAGCATTGGGTGCCGCTGCGCACCGCTCGGCCGAAATGGCCGAACAACTGGGCCAATAAGGAGCCAATGATGATTGGATTGAACACCGCTGCGGTGTATGTGCTGCAAACCCTGGGCAGCCTGTACCTGCTGATCGTGCTGATGCGTTTCGTCCTGCAACTGGTGCGCGCCAACTTCTACAACCCGCTGTGCCAGTTCATCGTGCGGGCCACCCAGCCGCTGCTCAAGCCGATGCGCCGGGTCATCCCGAGCATCGGCGGCCTGGACATGTCCTCGCTGCTGCTGGCGATCCTGGTGCAACTGGCACTGATGGCCCTGACCCTGCTGCTGACCTACGGCACCACCGGCAACCCGCTGCAACTGCTGATCTGGTCGATCATCGGCGTCACCGCGCTGTTCCTGAAGATCTTCTTCTTCGCCCTGATCATCAGCGTGATCCTGTCCTGGGTCGCCCCTGGTAGCCACAACCCCGGCGCCGAACTGGTGAACCAGATCTGCGAACCCGCCCTGGCCCCGTTCCGTCGCATCCTGCCGAGCATGGGCGGCCTGGATATCTCGCCGATCCTGGCATTCATGGTGCTCAAGCTGCTGGACATGCTGGTGATCAACAACCTGGCGGCCATGACCATGATGCCGGACATCCTGCGCCTGCTGATCTGACCCGGGCGGCCTGCATGAGTTATTACCGCTGGGACGGTGACGATCTGATCCTCGATTGCCACCTGCAACCCAAGGCCAGCAGCGACGAGTTCGCTGGCCTGCACGGCGAGCGGTTGAAGATCCGCCTCACCGCGCCACCGGTGGAAGGCAAGGCCAATGCGCACCTGATGGCGTTCCTGGCCAAGGCCTTTGGCATTCCCAAGAGCAACGTCAGCCTGGTCAGCGGCGAGCTGAACCGGCAGAAACGGGTGCGCCTGCAAGCGCCGAAGAAGCTGCCGGACCTGCCGGGGCTGGCTCGCCCCGCCTGATTCGTCGGCAAGCCGGCTCCTGCGCCCCATGTTCACTGCAGGAGCTGGCTTGCCAGCGAACCTCCCACATCATTCCCGCAACGAAACACAGCCCCGGGCTTTGCTTGCCGCTGGGGGCAGCGGTCTTTAGACTTACGCCTCATTTAAATGAGAGCAGGGTCGATGCCAACTGCCTTTCCCCCCGATTCTGTTGGTCTGGTCACGCCACAAATAGCGCACTTCAGCGAACCCCTGGCCCTGGCCTGCGGGCGCGCGCTGCCGGCCTACGACCTGATCTACGAAACCTACGGTCAGCTCAACGCCAGCGCCAGCAACGCGGTGCTGATCTGCCACGCCCTGTCCGGCCATCATCATGCCGCCGGCTACCACAGCGTCGACGACCGCAAGCCCGGTTGGTGGGACAGCTGCATCGGCCCGGGCAAGCCGATCGACACCAACAGGTTCTTCGTGGTCAGCCTCAACAACCTCGGCGGTTGCAACGGCTCCACCGGCCCCAGCAGCCTCAACCCGGACACCGGCAAGCCGTTCGGCGCCGACTTCCCGGTGCTTACCGTGGAAGACTGGGTACACAGCCAGGCGCGCCTGGCAGACCGCCTGGGCATCGACCAGTGGGCAGCGGTGATCGGCGGCAGTCTGGGCGGCATGCAGGCCCTGCAATGGACCATCACCTACCCGGACCGTGTACGGCACTGCCTGGCTATCGCCTCGGCGCCCAAGCTCTCGGCGCAGAACATCGCCTTCAACGAAGTGGCGCGCCAGGCGATCCTCACCGACCCGGAATTCCACGGCGGCTCGTTCCAGGAACAGGGGGTGATCCCCAAGCGCGGGCTGATGCTGGCGCGAATGGTGGGCCATATCACTTACCTGTCCGACGACTCCATGGGCGAGAAATTCGGCCGTGGGCTCAAGAGCGAGAAGCTCAACTACGACTTCCACAGCGTCGAGTTCCAGGTGGAAAGCTACCTGCGCTACCAGGGCGAGGAGTTCTCCGGGCGTTTCGATGCCAACACCTACCTGCTGATGACCAAGGCCCTGGACTACTTCGACCCGGCGGCCAACTGCGACGACGACCTGGCCAAGACCTTTGCCCATGCCACCGCCAAGTTCTGCGTGATGTCCTTCACCACCGACTGGCGCTTCTCCCCGGCCCGCTCCCGGGAACTGGTGGATGCATTGATGGCCGCGCGCAAGGACGTCTGCTACCTGGAGATCGACGCACCGCAGGGGCATGACGCCTTCCTGATCCCGATCCCGCGCTACCTGCAGGCGTTCAGCCACTACATGAACCGCATTACCTTGTGAGGACACGATGAGAGCCGATCTGGAAATCATCCAGGAATGGATCCCCGCCGGCAGCCGCGTCCTCGACCTGGGCTGCGGTAACGGCGAGCTGCTGAGCTGGCTGCAGGAGCACAAGCAGGTCACCGGCTATGGCCTGGAAAACGACCCGGACAACATCGCCGAGTGCGTGGCCAAGGGCATCAACGTGATCGAGCAGGACCTGGACAAGGGCCTGGGCAACTTTGCCAGCAACAGCTTCGACATCGTGGTCATGACCCAGGCCCTGCAAGCCGTGCACTACCCGGACAAGATCCTCGACGAAATGCTCCGGGTCGGCCGCCAGTGCATCATCACCTTCCCCAATTTCGGTCACTGGCGCTGCCGCTGGTACCTGGCCAGCAAGGGGCGGATGCCGGTTTCGGAGTTCCTCCCGTACACCTGGTACAACACGCCGAACATCCACTTCTGCACCTTCGAGGACTTCGAAGAACTGTGCCGCGAGCGGCAAGCCCGGGTGATCAACCGCCTTGCCGTCGATCAACAACACCGCCATGGGTGGGCCAGTAAGCTATGGCCTAATCTCTTAGGAGAGATCGGCATCTACCGCGTCAGCAGTCCCGGCCTGCAAGATCACAAGGTCGCGGTATAAACCACGTTGCATCGAGGAGAACCATCATGGGACGTCTGGTTACATTTCTACTGGCTGCCTGCCTGAGCGTCAGCGCCCTGGCGGCGGACCCGATCAAGGGCGAACGCCAGGAAGTGTTCGGTGACATCACCGTGCACTACAACACCTTCAACTCCACCTACCTGCAGCCTGATATCGCCAGGGCGGCGGAGCTGGTCCGCAGCAAGAACCAGGGCGTGATCAACGTTTCCCTGATCAAGGACGGCAAGCCGCTGGTCGGCCAGGTCAGTGGTACGGTCAAGGACCTGACCAGCAAGAGCATCCCGCTGAAATTCCGCCAGATCACCGAGCAGGGCGCGATCTACTACATCGCCCAGTTCCCGGTGGAGCAGCAGGAAAACCGTACATTCACCATCAATGTGCAGACTGGCGGTGACACCAACAGCTTCAGCTTCAACCAAGAGCTATTCCCGGGCGAATAATGAACCTCACGCAACTCGTACTGGCCAGCCATAACGCCGGCAAACTCAAAGAACTCCAGGCCATGCTCGGCGCTTCGGTGCAATTGCGCTCGATCGGCGAGTTCAGCAGCGTCGAGCCGGAAGAAACCGGCCTGTCGTTCGTCGAAAACGCCATCCTCAAGGCGCGTAATGCCGCACGCATTTCCGGCTTGCCGGCACTGGCCGACGACTCCGGCCTGGCAGTGGACTTCCTCGGTGGCGCCCCGGGCATCTACTCGGCCCGCTACGCCGACGGCCAGGGCGACGCGGCGAACAACGCCAAGCTGCTCGAAGCCCTCAAGGATGTGCCCGAAGAGCAACGCGGCGCGCAGTTCGTCTGCGTCCTGGCCCTGGTGCGGCACGCCGACGATCCGCTGCCGATCCTCTGCGAAGGCCTGTGGCACGGACGCATCCTTACCGCCGCCAGCGGCGAGCACGGCTTCGGCTACGACCCGCTGTTCTGGGTGCCGGAACGCAACTGCTCCAGCGCCGAACTGGGCCCCGAGGAGAAAAACCAGCTCAGCCACCGCGCCCGCGCCATGACCATTCTGCGGCAACGCCTGGGCCTGAAATGAGCCACGAGCCCTCCGCGTCGCCGCTGATTCTCGGCGGCGCGCATACGCCCCGGGCGGCGCTGCCCCAGTTGCCGCCCCTGGCGCTGTACATCCACATCCCGTGGTGTGTACGCAAATGCCCCTACTGCGACTTCAACTCCCACGCGGCCAGCCCGACGCTACCGGAAGAGGAGTACGTCGACGCCCTGCTGGCCGACCTCGACCAGGACCTGCACGCCGTGCACGGTCGCGAGCTGAGCTCGATCTTCTTCGGCGGCGGCACCCCCAGCCTGTTCAGCGCCCAGGCCCTGGGTCGGCTGCTCAAGGGCGTGGAACAGCGCATCCGGTTTGCCCCCGACATCGAGATCACCCTGGAAGCCAACCCCGGGACCTTCGAGCAGGAAAAATTCACCGCCTACCGCGCCTTGGGCATCAACCGCCTGTCCATCGGCATCCAGAGTTTCCAGGAACAGAAGCTCAAGGCCCTGGGCCGCATCCACAACGGCGATGAAGCGATTCGCGCCGCTGGCATGGCGCGCCAGGCCGGGTTCGAAAACTTCAACCTGGACCTGATGCACGGCCTGCCGGACCAGTCCCTGGACGATGCCCTGGGCGACCTGCGCCAGGCCATTGCGATGAAGCCGACCCACCTGTCCTGGTACCAGCTGACCCTGGAGCCCAACACGGTGTTCTGGAACCAGCCACCAGTACTGCCGGAAGACGACACCCTGTGGGACATCCAGGAAGCCGGACAGGCCCTGCTGGCCGAACACGGCTATGCCCAGTACGAAGTCTCGGCCTACGCCCAGCCCGGGCGCGCGGCGCGGCACAACCTGAACTACTGGAGCTTTGGCGACTTCATCGGGATCGGCGCCGGTGCCCACGGCAAACTCAGCCACCCGGACGGGCGCATCCTGCGCACCTGGAAGACCCGCCTGCCCAAGGACTACCTGAACCCGGCCAAGCAGTTCAAGGCGGGCGAGAAGGCCCTGGGCAACGAAGAGCTGCCGTTCGAGTTCCTGATGAACGCCCTGCGCCTCACCGATGGCGTGGACGCTGCGCTGTTCGCCCAACGCACCGGCCTGGACCTGGGCAGCCTCGCCGAAGGCCGGCGCCAGGCCGAACAAAGCGGCTTGTTGCAGGTCGAACCGTCACGCCTGGCGGCCACGGCCCGCGGGCAACTTTTTCTCAATGACCTGCTGCAATACTTTCTGATCTAAGGAAATCACATGGATCTGGTACTCGACCTGCTCGCCACCGTGTCCCGCTGGAGTCGCAGCAACCTCTCGGAAATCGCCCTGGCACTGGTGGGCTGCCTGCTGGTGCTGTTCGGCGCGGACATCAAGGGCTGGGTCGAACAGCGCCTGGGCGGCATCGCCGGCGCCCTGCGGGTGCCGCTGATGGCCCTGCTGTGCATGGTGGGCAGCGGCCTGGCGCTGATCTACGCCACGCCGTGGATCGTCCGCGGCCTGAGCCAGTTCAACAACTACAGCCTGGCGCCAGTGCTGTTGGTGGTGCTGGTGCTGATTGGCGTGGTCGCCGACCGCCGCTGACCTGCAGCCCGCTATTCAAGGAAGAACATGAGCAAGAAAGTCATCGAAGACACCAGTAAGTTCCTCAGCTATGTGCTGCGCCACGAGCCCCAGGCCATCGGCCTGGAACTGGACAGCGAAGGCTGGGGCGATATCGACGCGCTGATCAGCGGTGCGGCCAAGAACGGCCGGCGACTGAGCCGGGAATTGATCGAGCTGGTGGTCGAAGGCAACGACAAGAAACGCTTCGCCCTCTCGGCTGATAGCCAGCGGATTCGTGCCGTTCAGGGGCA
The DNA here is from genome assembly GCF_040268305.1 of Pseudomonas sp. W17. Taxonomy (NCBI): domain Bacteria; kingdom Pseudomonadati; phylum Pseudomonadota; class Gammaproteobacteria; order Pseudomonadales; family Pseudomonadaceae; genus Pseudomonas; species Pseudomonas sp. W17. The sequence goes on from NZ_CP158490.1 coordinate 6,710,348, forward strand.
TTCCAACAAGGCCGTGCAATTGCAGCTTGAGGCAAAGCAACCGCCCGCCGTGCTCTTCCACGGCACCGCCACGCGCTTCATGGATTCGATCAACGAGAAGGGGCTGATCCCGGGTTCACGGCACCACGTGCACCTGTCCCAGGAAATCGACACCGCCCGGGCCGTGGGCCAGCGCTATGGCAAGGTGGTGATCCTGCAGATCGACGCCCAGGCCATGCAGGCCCAGGGTTTCACCTTCTATCAGGCAGAGAATGGGGTGTGGCTGACCGACCAGGTGCCGGTCGGCTTCATCAAAGCCCTGTAGGAGCCAGCTGGCTGGCGAAGGCGACCTTGAAGGCCTCTTCGCTGGCAAGCGGAACGCCGCCCGGCAGCTCCTACAGCAGCGTGTCCGCGGGGCTCAGGCGAGCTTTTCGAACTTCAAATCCCACACGCCGTGGCCCAGGCGCTCGCCGCGACGCTCGAACTTGGTGATCGGGCGTTCGGCCGGGCGCGGCACACACTTGCCGTCTTCGGCCAGGTTGCGATACCCCGGGGCGACGTTCATCACCTCCAGCATGTATTCGGCATAGGGCTCCCAGTCGGTAGCCATATGCAGAATGCCGCCAACCTTGAGTTTGCTGCGCACCAGCTCGGCGAAGGAGGCCTGGACGATGCGGCGCTTGTGGTGCCGGCTCTTGTGCCACGGATCAGGGAAAAACAGCATCAGCCGGTCCAGGCTGTTGTCGGCGATGCAGCGGTTGAGCACCTCGATGGCGTCGCAATCGTAGACCCGCAGGTTGGTCAGGCCCTGGGTCAGCACGCCATTGAGCAGCGCGCCGACACCCGGGCGGTGAACCTCAACGCCGATGAAATCCTGCTCCGGAGCCGCTGCGGCCATTTCCAGCAGCGAGTGGCCCATGCCGAAGCCGATTTCCAGGGAGCGTGGCGCCGAGCGGCCGAATACCTGGTCGTAATCCACCGGGGCGTCGGCCAAGGGCAGCACGTACAGCGGCGCGCCCTGATCCAGGCCGCGCTGCTGGCCCTCGGTCATGCGCCCGGCGCGCATCACGAAACTCTTGATGCGGCGGTGTTGGCGCTCGTCGCCGGCTTCCGGCTGGATTGGCGTGTCGTTTGATTCAGTCATCAATGGCTCTTACTTGATCAGACCATCCAGCGGCGAAGAGGCGCTGGCATAGAGTTTCTTCGGCATGCGACCGGCGAGGTACGCCAGGCGGCCCGCGACAATTGCGTGTTTCATGGCTTCGGCCATCATCACCGGCTGCTGCGCGTGGGCAATGGCCGAGTTCATCAGCACCGCCTCACACCCCAGCTCCATGGCGATGGTGGCGTCGGAAGCGGTACCGACACCGGCATCCACCAGTACCGGAACCTTGGTTTCTTCAAGGATGATCTGCAGGTTGTACGGGTTGCAGATCCCCAGCCCGGTGCCAATCAGGCCGGCCAGCGGCATGACCGCGATGCAGCCCATTTCCGCCAGCTGGCGGGCGATGATCGGGTCGTCGCTGGTGTAGACCATCACGTCGAAACCTTCCTTGACCAGCACTTCGGCGGCCTTGAGGGTTTCCAGCACGTTGGGGAACAGGGTCTTCTGGTCGGCCAGGACTTCCAGCTTCACCAGGTTGTGGCCATCGAGCAGCTCACGGGCCAGGCGGCAGGTGCGCACGGCCTCGACCGCGTCATAGCAGCCGGCGGTGTTGGGCAGGATGGTGTAGCGATCCGGCGGCAGGATATCCAGCAGGTTCGGTTCGCCCGGGTTCTGGCCGATATTGGTCCGGCGCACGGCAACGGTCACGATCTCGGCACCCGAGGCCTCGATGGCCAGGCGGGTTTCTTCCATGTCGCGGTACTTGCCGGTGCCTACCAGCAAACGCGACTGGTACGTCCGACCGGCCAGGACGAAAGGCTTGTCACTACGAACGTTGCTCATCGGAAATCCTCTGTTGGGGTGAGGTTCTTGCAGAATTCTTTATCAGGCCCGGGGCGCTGGTGACCCTCGATCCGGGGCCGGTGAAAGCATGTCGTCCATGAAAGGGCCCGGAATCGGGCCAGGGCGCTGCGCAGATGAGCAGCAGCGCGGTTGAAGCCAGTGACTAGCCGCCGCCGATGGCGTGGACCACTTCAACCTGGTCACCTTCGTTGAGGGCGGTTTCGGCGTGCTGGCTGCGCGGAACGATATCCAGGTTGAGCTCCACCGCGATCCGCCGTCCGGTGAGTTCCAGATGGCTCAGCAGGGCCGCAACGGTCGAGCCGTCGGGCAGTTCAAAGGATTCACCGTTCAACTGAATGCGCATGCCAAGGCCGCCATCATTTTTAGGGGCCAGCATTCTAGCCCGATCATGACCTAAAGGTCAGCTACAAGCGTCAGCCGGCGACTTGCAGGCGCCAGGCGGCAAGCCCCAGCAGGAACCAGCCGACCAGGAAGGCCACACCGCCGAAGGGGGTGATGATCCCCAGCTTGCTGGTGCCAGTCAGGGTCAGCAGGTACAGGCTACCGGAAAACAGCAGGATGCCCAGGGTGAAGGCAGCGCCGGCCCAGGTCACCAGCCGCCCGGGAATATGAGCCGCCAGCAAGGCGACGCCGAACAACGCCAGGGCATGCACCAGTTGATAGGTAACACCTGTATGAAAAATAGCCAGGTAGTCCGTGCTCAGGCGGTTTTTAAGACCGTGGGCGGCGAAAGCGCCAAGGGCAACCCCGGTGAAACCGAAGAAGGCGGCCAGCATCAGGAAGCCACGCAACATGAGGAACTCCAGTCAGATTCAGCACAAAGGGTCTGTATAATGGCGCGCTCAACGGGTTCGGCCAAGCCATCTCTATGCTGCGTTATCTGTTTCGTCGTCTTGTAAAAGCCTTGATGTGGTTCATGGTCGGCAGCGTCCTGCTAGTGCTGCTGTTGCGTTTCGTACCGCCACCGGGCACCGCCCTGATGGTAGAGCGCAAGATCGAGTCCTGGGTCGACAACGACCCCATCGACCTGCAGCGCACCTGGAAGCCTTGGGATGAAATCTCCGACAACCTCAAGGTGGCGGTGATTGCCGGCGAGGACCAGAAATTCCCCGAGCACTGGGGCTTCGATATCGATGCAATCCAGGCAGCGTTGATCCACAACGAAAGGGGCGGCTCGATCCGTGGCGCCAGTACCCTGAGCCAGCAAGTGTCGAAAAACCTGTTCCTGTGGTCCGGCCGCAGCTACCTGCGCAAGGGACTGGAAGCCTGGTTCACCGCGCTGATCGAGGTGTTCTGGCCCAAGCAGCGGATTCTTGAGGTCTACCTCAACAGTGTCGAATGGGATGAAGGGGTGTTCGGGGCAGAAGCCGCGGCGCGCCATCACTTCGGCGTCAGCGCGGCCAATCTGTCACGCCAGCAAGCCAGCCTGCTAGCCGCTGTTCTGCCCAATCCAAGGGTGTGGAGCGCAGCACGTCCCAGCACTTATGTGATGCAGCGGGCGGGCTGGGTTCGACGGCAGATGAGCCAGTTGGGTGGAGCCGATTACTTGAATCGGCTAAACGAGTCGCGCAGGGCGCCCTGGGCGGAGTAACCCGGATTTGGCTTTGCGCCGGTTCTTCTTGAGCATGTTCGAGATGGGGGCTGGGCTGGGGATTCGCCGGCAAGCCGGCTCCTACGCCAACCGCACAAACAAAAACGCCCCGAGGTAATCGGGGCGTTTTGCATGACGCTTCAGGCTTAAGCGGCGATGGACAGTTTCAGCTTGTTCATCGCGCTTTTTTCCAGCTGGCGAATCCGCTCGGCCGAAACGTTGTACTTCTGCGCCAGGTCGTGCAGCGTGGCTTTCTCTTCGGCCAGCCAGCGCTGGTAGAGGATGTCACGGCTGCGTTCGTCCAGCACTTCCAGGGCTTCGTGCAGGTTGCTGGTGGAGTTGTCGCTCCAGTCGGCATCCTCAAGTTGCAGCGCCGGGTCGTAGCGGTGGTCTTCCAGGTAGTTGGCTGGAGACTGGAAGGCGCTGTCGTCGTCCGCTTCCGCAGCCGGATCGAACGCCATGTCCTGGCCGGTCAGCCGGCTCTCCATTTCCCGCACTTCACGAGGCTCCACGCCCAGGCTTTCCGCCACGCGGTGAACTTCTTCGTTGTTCAGCCAGGCCAGACGCTTCTTCTGGCTGCGCAGGTTGAAAAACAGCTTGCGCTGCGCCTTGGTGGTAGCAACCTTCACAATCCGCCAGTTACGCAGGATGAACTCGTGAATTTCCGCCTTGATCCAGTGCACCGCAAAGGACACCAGGCGCACACCCATTTCAGGGTTGAAGCGCTTCACGGCTTTCATCAGGCCAACGTTGCCTTCCTGGATCAGGTCAGCCTGGGCCAACCCGTAGCCGGAATAGCTACGGGCGATATGTACGACAAAACGCAGGTGGGCGAGCACCATCTGCCGAGCCGCCTCAAGATCCTGCTCATAGTAGAGACTCTCGGCCAGTTCACGCTCCTGCTCGGGTGTCAGCAATGGAATGCTGTTCACCGTGTGCACATAAGCCTCCAGGTTTGCGCCTGGAACCAATGCGTAAGCAGGTTGCAAAGAAGTGGTCATACGAAAAAACCTCCGACTCACATAACTCGTGCCGTTCAGCACTGCGAAAATTGACCGGAAACCGCGAAACAAGTTCCCAAAAATGCTGAAAGGTCAATACAAGCAAAAAGATATCACTTCGGTGCCAGTTCCCTCAGGTGACGGGCCACCGCAATCCACGCACCGATATAACCCAACAGCACCGCCCCTAGCAAGAGCGACAGACCATCGGCAACCGGCACCCCCGCGAGGGCAAAATCGCTGCCATACAAGCCAGCCAGACCGATTACCGCATCATTCAGCCAGTTCAGGCCAAACGCCAATACACCCCAGGACAGGATCCCCGCGCCGAAACCATACAGCGCCCCCATATAGAGGAAGGGCCGACGAACATAACTGTCCGTTCCGCCGACGAGTTTAATCACTTCTATCTCGGTGCGGCGGTTTTCAATATGAAGACGAATGGTATTGCCTATCACCAAAAGTAATGCAGAAACCAGCAGCACCGTCAGGCCGAAGACAAAGCGGTCCCCCAGCTTGAGGATCGCCGCCAGCCGCTCGACCCATACCAGGTCCAGTTGCGCCAGTTGCACCTTGGGCATTTCCGACAACCGCTGGCGCAGGGCTTCCAGGGTCGCCTTGTCCACTTCGTTCGGCGTGACCAGCACGACACCCGGCAGCGGGTTATGGGGCAGTTCGCGCAAGGCCTCACCTAGCCCGGACTGCTGCTGGAACTCCTCCAGGGCCTTTTCCTTGCTGATGAACTCGGCATCCGCCACACCGGGCAGGCCCTTGATCTCTTCACTGAGCTTCTCGCCCTCGGTAGCAGAAGCCCCCAGATCCAGGTACAGCGAGATCTGCGCCGCGCGCTGCCAGGAACCGCCCAGGCGCTCGACATTATTGAGCAACAGCGACAAGCCCATGGGCAGGCTCAAGGCCACGGCCATCACCAGGCAGGTAAAGAAGCTGCCGATGGGCTGTTTGCCCAGGCGCCGCAAGCTGTCCAGCAAGCTGGCACGATGGCTTTCGATCCAGGCGTGCAGCAGGGTGCCGAAATCCGGACCGTCATCCTCGTCGCGTTTTTTCTTCGGCGGCGGTGCTTCGGAGGCCTTGGGCGCTACGCGCTCCGCCACTTTAGGGGTACGTGTAGCACTCATACGCCGGCCTCCCCGTCGCCGATCAAGCGTCCGCGTTGCAAGGTCAGCATGCGGTGGCGCATGCGGGCGATCAGTGCCAGGTCGTGGCTGGCGATCAGTACGCTGGTGCCCAGGCGGTTGATGTCTTCGAACACGCCCATGATTTCCGCCGCAAGACGCGGGTCGAGGTTACCGGTGGGTTCGTCCGCCAGCAGCAGAGCCGGGCGGTGGACAATGGCCCGGGCGATGCCCACGCGCTGCTGCTGACCGGTGGACAGGTCGCCGGGGTACAGATCGGTCTTGTCCGACAGCGCTACGCGCTCCAGGGCCGAGTCCACCCGCTTGGCGATTTCCGCCTTGGACAGGCCGAGGATCTGCAGCGGCAGGGCGACGTTGTTGAATACGGTGCGGTCGAACAGCAACTGGTGGTTCTGGAACACCACGCCGATCTGCCGCCGCAGGAACGGGATCTGCGCGTTGCTGATCTGCCCCAGGTCCTGCCCGGCCAGCAGCAGCTTGCCGGTGGTGGGACGCTCCATGGCCAGCAGCAGGCGCAGCAAGGTGCTCTTACCGGCGCCGGAATGGCCGGTGACAAACAGGAATTCGCCGCGACGCACGCGAAAGCTCAGCTCATGCAGGCCAACGTGACCGTTGGGGTAGCGCTTACCGACCTGTTCGAAACGAATCATGAACGCTCCCGCTCGGCAAACAGTGCCTGGACAAAGGGTTCGGCTTCAAAGGTACGCAAGTCGTCGATGCCTTCACCGACGCCGATATAACGGATCGGCAGGCCGAACTGCTTGGCCAGGGCGAAGATCACTCCACCCTTGGCGGTACCGTCGAGCTTGGTCAGGGCCAGGCCGGACAACTGCACCGTCTGGTTGAACTGCTTGGCCTGGTTGATGGCGTTCTGGCCGGTACCGGCGTCCAGCACCAGCAGCACCTCGTGGGGCGCGTCGGCATCGAGCTTGCCGATGACCCGACGGACTTTCTTCAGCTCTTCCATCAGGTTGTCTTTGGTGTGCAGGCGCCCCGCCGTGTCGGCGATCAGCACGTCAATGCCACGGGCCTTGGCCGCTTGCACCGCATCGAAGATCACCGAGGCCGAATCGGCACCGGTGTGCTGGGCGATGACCGGGATCTTGTTGCGCTCGCCCCAGACTTGCAGCTGCTCCACTGCCGCGGCGCGGAAAGTATCGCCAGCGGCCAGCATGACTTTCTTGCCTTCCAACTGCAGCTTCTTCGCCAGCTTGCCGATGGTGGTGGTCTTGCCGGCGCCGTTGACGCCCACCACCAGGATCACGAACGGCTTGTTCTGGGCGACGATCTGCAGTGGTTGTTCCACTGGCTTGAGCATGCTGGTGAGTTCGGCCTGCAGCGAGGCATACAGCGCATCGGAGTCGGTGAGCTGCTTGCGTGCCACCTTCTGGGTCAGGTTCTGGATGATCACCGAAGTCGCCTCGACCCCGACGTCTGCGGTCAGCAGGCGGGTTTCCAGGTCTTCCAGCAATTCGTCATCGATGGCCTTCTTGCCGAGGAACAGGCTGGCCATGCCTTCGCCAATGCTGGCGCTGGTCTTGGACAGGCCCTGCTTGAGGCGAGCGAAGAAGCCGATCTTGCTCTCTTCGGCGGGACGGACGGGCTCGGTCACAGGCTCGGGCTCTGCCGCCGCCACAACCGGCTCGGCTACAGGAGCAGGAGCAGGAGCAGGAGCAGGAGCAGGAGCAGGAGCAGGAGCAGGAGCAGGAGCAACAGGTTCAGCGCCGACGAATACCGGGGCAACCGGGGCTTGCACCTCGACCACGGGGGCCGGGCTAACCACCGGGGCTTCGACCACCGGCTCAGGGTGCACGGCAACAGCCGGAATCGGCGGAGCCACATGCTCGACCTGGGCGTCTTCCACCAGGGCCACCGGCTCTTCCGCCACCGGCAGGGTCAACCAGGGCTTGTGCTCGGCGCTTGGCGCCAGCGGCAGGTCGGGCGCCGCCGGTTCAGGCGCGATGTGCGGTTGCAGCACCGGCTCGGCCATTGGCAGCACCACCGGCTCGGCCGGGGCTACGCTGGCGGCAGGTTCGATGACCGGGGTCGGTGCCGGCTCGGCAGGCACTTGCGGCTGTTCGACGACGGGTTCCTGCGGCTTTTTGCGCAGCCATCCGAACAGGCCTTTCTTCTCGCCAGCCGCGGCTGGGGTCTTTTTGTCGTCGTTGGAACCAAACATGGAGACGGCTATCTCAAGGTAGCGATGCGCCACTGGGCGCCTCGGTAAATAAATATTCGATGCAGAACAGACTGTGTTTCATCCAGCTTGTTCACGCGCAACATGTTGTCGAAATGCCCAAAAGCACTTCAAGGAGCGATTTTACTAAAGGACTGGAACGGCAAAATCGGCGAAAAGTCGAAGTCTAGCTGGTAAATCAGGGCTTCTTGCCGGTAACTCATACAACCTGCTCAAGTACATGCTGATCCGCGAAGACCTGATAGGCGTGGCCGCCAGTAAAACGGATCAGTATCCTAGCACCTCCTCGCCCGCACAGGCTAAGACCAAGCGGGCAGTCCAACAGGTTTAAAAACGAATGAATGCTCTAGCCCGCCGCGCCGCAGGCCTGCTGCTCAGCACAGTTTGTCTGCCCCTTGCAGCCCTGGCTGCCGACCCTCAACCCACCCATGAATTCACCCTCAACAACGGCCTCAAGGTCGTGGTCCGCGAAGATCATCGCGCGCCGGTGGTGGTGTCCCAGGTCTGGTACAAGGTCGGCTCCAGCTACGAAACCCCGGGCCAGACCGGTTTGTCCCACGCCCTGGAACACATGATGTTCAAGGGCAGCGAGAAAGTCGGCCCCGGCGAGGCCTCCCTGATCCTGCGGGACCTGGGCGCCGAAGAGAACGCCTTCACCAGCGACGACTTCACGGCCTATTACCAGGTCCTGGCCCGCGACCGCCTGGGCGTGGCCCTGGAGCTGGAAGCCGACCGCATGGCCAGCTTGCGCCTGCCGGCCGACGAGTTCAGCCGCGAAATCGAGGTCATCAAGGAAGAGCGCCGCCTGCGCACCGACGACAAGCCGATGTCCAAGGCCTACGAGCGCTTCAAGGCCATGGCCTACCCGGCCAGCGGCTACCACACGCCGACCATCGGCTGGATGGCCGACCTGAACCGGATGAAGGTCGAGGAACTGCGCCACTGGTACCAGGCCTGGTACGTGCCGAACAATGCCACCCTGGTGGTAGTCGGCGACGTCACCCCGGACGAGGTGAAAACCCTGGCCCAACGCTACTTCGGCGCGATCCCCAAGCGTGACGTGCCACCGGCGAAGATCCCCATGGAGCTGGCCGAGCCCGGCGAGCGCCTGATCACCTTGCACGTCAAGACCCAACTGCCGAGCCTGATGCTGGCCTTCAACGTGCCGAGCATCGCCACCTCCGAGGACAAACGCGCGGTGAACGCCCTGCGCCTGGCCGCGGCCCTGCTGGACGGCGGCTACAGCGCCCGCATCCCGACCCAGCTGGAGCGCGGCGAAGAGCTGCTGTCCGGCGGCTCCACCAGCTACGACGCCTACACCCGGGGCGACAGCCTGTTCATGCTTTCGGCCACCCCCAACAGCCAGAAGAAGAAAACCATCGCCCAGGCCGAAGCCGGGCTGTGGCGCCTGCTGGACCAGTTGAAGACCACCCCGCCATCCGCCGAGGAACTGGAGCGGGTGCGAGCCCAGGTGATCGCCGGGCTGGTCTACGAACGTGATTCCATCACCAGCCAGGCCACCGCCATCGGCCAGCTGGAAACCGTCGGCCTGTCGTGGAAGCTGATGGACACCGAGCTTGCGGAACTGCAAAGCGTGACCCCGGAAGACATCCAGAAGGCCGCCCGCACCTATTTCACCCGGGAACGTATGAGCGTGGCCCATGTACTGCCTGAGGAGTCCGCTCATGAGTAAGCGCAAGAATGCCTCGCCGGTCCTGCTGGGCCTGGCCCTGGTGGCCCTGCTCACCGCCGGCGGCCTGTACCTGTCGCGTTCCGGCGAATCCAATGCCAGCCAGGCCCTGGACAACGCCAAGACCAGCCAGAAACTGCAATCCCTGGCCGAGCTGGATGGCAAGGCCCCCAGCCACCGCAACCTCAATGTGCAGACCTGGAGCACCGCCGAAGGCGCCAAGGTGCTGTTCGTCGAAGCCCGCGAGCTGCCGATGTTCGACCTGCGCCTGATCTTCGCCGCCGGCAGCAGCCAGGACGGTAACGCGCCGGGCGTGGCCCTGCTGACCAACGCCATGCTCAACGAAGGCGTGGCCGGCAAGGATGTAGGCGCCATCGCCCAGGGCTTCGAAGGCCTGGGTGCGGATTTCGGCAACGGCGCCTACAAGGACATGGCCGTGGCCTCGCTGCGCAGCCTGAGCGCTGTGGATAAGCGCGAACCGGCGCTGAAGCTGTTCGCCGAGGTGGTGGGCAAGCCGACCTTCCCCGCCGACTCCCTGGCGCGGATCAAGAACCAGATGCTCGCCGGCTTCGAATACCAGAAGCAGAACCCCGGCAAGCTGGCCAGCCTGGAGCTGATGAAGCGCCTGTATGGCACCCACCCTTACGCCCATGCCAGCGACGGCGATGCCAAGAGCATCCCGCCGATCACCCTGGCCCAGCTCAAGGCTTTCCACGCCAAGGCCTATGCCGCAGGCAACGTGGTGATCGCACTGGTCGGCGACCTGTCCCGCAGCGACGCCGAGGCGATTGCCGCGCAAGTCTCCGCCGCCCTGCCAAAAGGCCCGGCCCTGGCGAAAATCGAGCAACCCACTGAACCCAAGGCCAGCATCGGCCATATCGAGTTCCCGTCGAGCCAGACCAGCCTGATGCTGGCGCAACTGGGCATCGACCGTGACGACCCGGACTACGCCGCCGTGTCCCTGGGCAACCAGATTCTCGGCGGTGGCGGTTTCGGCACCCGGCTGATGAGCGAAGTCCGCGAGAAGCGCGGCCTGACCTACGGCGTCTACTCGGGCTTCACCCCGATGCAGGCCCGCGGCCCGTTCATGATCAACCTGCAGACCCGCGCGGAAATGAGCGAGGGCACCCTGAAGCTGGTGCAGGACGTGTTCGCCGAGTACCTGAAGAACGGCCCGACCCAGAAAGAACTGGACGACGCCAAGCGTGAACTGGCTGGCAGCTTCCCGCTGTCCACCGCCAGCAACGCCGATATCGTCGGCCAGCTGGGCGCCATGGGTTTCTACAACCTGCCGTTGAGCTACCTGGAAGACTTCATGCGTCAATCCCAGGAGCTGACGGTGGAGCAGGTCAAGGCCGCCATGAACAAGCACCTGAATGTCGACAAGATGGTCATCGTCAGCGCCGGCCCCACCGTCGCGCAAAAGCCGTTGCCGCCCCCCACTGACAAACCCGCCGAGCAGCCGCTCGGGGTTCCGGAGCATTAATGGCCCGTCCAGCCCGTCCCAGCAAGAAACCCGTCCACAACCAGCACAATGGCGTGGGCCAGTTGCGCATCATTGGCGGCGAATGGCGCAGCCGCAAGCTGAGCTTCCCCGACCTGCCGGGGCTGCGACCGACCCCGGACCGGGTGCGTGAAACCCTGTTCAACTGGTTGGCGCCCTATGTGGCCGGGGCCAAGGTCATCGACCTGTTCGCCGGCAGCGGCGCGGTGTTTCTCGAAGCCCTGTCCCGTGGCGCCGCCACGGGCCTGGCCCTGGACAGCAGCAGCGTGGCCATTTCCAGCCTGCGCGAGCACCTGGGCACTCTGCGTTGCACCGTCGGCCAGGCCCAGACCGCCGACGCCCTGCGCTACCTGGAAACCCAGCCGGCCACGCCGTTCGACCTGGCCTTCCTCGACCCGCCGTTCAATCAGAACCTGCTGCCCGCCGCCTGCGCCCTGCTGGAAGAGCGCGGCTGGCTGGCGGACGACGCCTGGATCTACACCGAAAGCGAAACCGCGCCATCGACCCTGGGGCTACCCGGAAGCTGGCGCCTGCACCGTGAACAAAAATCCGGGCAGGTGTATTACTCGTTGTGGCAACGTATGGCAGACAACGTCGCCTAGAACCTGATCACGACCTCGCGAGCAATGCTCAGGCCCGAGCCGCGCAGCAGATCGTAGACAGGCTCTCAAGCCGACCGGAACAAGGTACGCAGCCCGCCCGGGCTGCGCGCCGCTGCATCGAGACCCTCCCCGTGCCCGACTCGCCTGATCGCTTCACCCCCGCCTTCGGCCTTGGCAACCCGCACCTGCAGACCCTGTGGGGCCCGCTGTGGCGCCCGAGCACTCATCTTGAGCGCCAGCGCGAACGCTTGTGGCTGGACGACGGCGACTTTCTCGACCTGGACTGGCACGGCCCCCATAGCGCCGACGCGCCCCTGGTGCTGGTGCTGCATGGTTTGACCGGTTCCTCCAACTCGCCTTACGTGGCCGGCCTGCAGCAGGCCCTGGCAACCCGGGGCTGGGCCAGCGCGGCGCTGAACTGGCGCGGCTGTTCCGGCGAGCCCAACCTGCTGCCCCGCAGCTACCACTCCGGGGCCAGCGAAGACCTGGCTGCCGCCATCGCTCACCTGCGGGCCAAGCGCCCCCAGGCGCCGCTCTATGCGGTGGGCTACTCCCTGGGGGGCAATGTGCTGCTCAAATACCTAGGCGAAAGCGGCAGCGACAGCCCGTTGCAAGGCGCCACGGCGGTGTCGGTGCCGTTTCGCCTGGACCAGTGCGCCGATCGCATAGGCCAGGGCTTTTCCAAGGTCTACCAGGCGCACTTCATGCGCGAGATGCTGGCCTACATCAAGGACAAGCAGCGCCAGTTCCAGCACGACGGCCGCCACGAAGGCCTGGCCACCCTGGCGCAACTGGGGCCGCTGACCAAGATGCGCACCTTCTGGGACTTCGACGACCGGGTCACCGCACCGCTGCACGGCTTTGCCGATGCCCAGGACTATTACCGCCGCGCCTCCAGCCGCTATTTCCTGGGGCAAATCCGGACCCCGACCCTGATCATCCAGGCCGCGGACGACCCCTTCGTATTCCGTCACAGCCTGCCCGAAGCCAGCGAGCTATCCGCCAGTACCCAGTTCGAGCTGCAGGCCAAGGGTGGCCATGTGGGTTTTGTCGACGGCAGCCTGAAACACCCCGGCTATTACCTGGAGCGGCGGATCCCACAATGGTTGGCAGGCCTGGATCGCCATGGATAAGCCAGCCCGGGAATCGATCCGATTCTGGCAGAGTGCGCCCCTGGCCGGGGTCGAGTTGCTGGCCGCGCGTTACATCGAGCAGCGTTTCGTGCCCCATGTGCACGAGGGTTATGTGATCGGCATGATCATGGCCGGTGCCCAGCGCTACCGCTATCGTGGAGCCGAGCATCTGGCGGGCAGCGGCACCCTGGTGCTGATCAACCCGGATGAGCTGCACACCGGGGCCAAGGGCGTGGAAGACGGCTGGCTGTACCGCGCCTTCTACCCGGAGAACCAGCAGATATTCGGCCTGCTGGATGAACTGGAACTGCCCAGCGGCAGCCTTCCGGCCTTTGGCGCCACCTTGTACCGCGATCCGGACCTGGTACAGGGTTTTGCCCGCCTGCACCACCTGCTGGAAAGCCCGGCCACGGCCCTGCAACAACAGACCCAATGGCGAGAAATGCTGCTGTTGCTGTTGCAACGGCACGCCGGAGTGCGGGCACCAGGTAAACCCGGGCAGGAACACCGGGCCATCGTCCAGGCCAAGGAGTTGCTGCGCTCGCAGTTGGCGGCGCCGCCTTCACTGGAGGAACTGGCAGCAGCGGTGAACCTGTCACCGTTCCATTTCGCCCGGGTGTTTCGCCGGGCTACGGGGATTCCGCCCCACACCTGGTTGATGCAACAGCGCATCGCCAAGGCCCGGGCCTTGCTGCGTGATGGCTGCCTGCCCCTGGAAGTGGCGACACAACTGGGGTTTGCCGACCAGAGTCACCTCAGTCGGCAGTTCAAGCAGGTGTATGGGGTAGCGCCGGCGGCTTATCGCAGTGCAGTTCTGCAGTAGGGCGGTGCGGCTTTCGCGAGCAAGCTCGCTCCTACAGGTTCGCGGAGGCCTGCGGGCCGTAAGAGCTGCCTTGCCAGCGAAGGGGCTACGGGTAAAGGCCGTCAGTCACCGGTGGCGACAGGCCGCTGCGCATCGGTGATCCACTCGCTCCACGAACCGGCATACAGCCGCCCCAGGGGGTAGCCGGCCAGGCTCAGGGCAAACAGGTTGTGGCAGGCGGTGACACCAGAACCGCAATAGGCCACCAGTTGCTGCGGGTCACGCCCGGCCAGTTTCTGCGCGAAACGCTGCTTGAGCTGATCGGCCGGTAGAAAGCGCCCATCCTCCCCCAGGTTGTCGGTGAACGCCGCGCATTGCGCCCCGGGAATATGCCCGGCCACCGGGTCGATGGGTTCCACTTCGCCACGAAAGCGCGGCAGGCCACGGGCATCCAGCAGCGTCAGGTCCGCCTGGCCCAGGCGCTTGCCCAGATGCTCGGCATCCAGCAGCAGGCTGTGATCAGGGTGCCCGACGAACTGCCCCGGCGCGTTTTCCGGGGCATCCAGGCTCAGCGGCAGGCCAGCGGCGTGCCAGGCTTTCAGGCCACCATCGAGAATGAACACCCCGTCACGCTTGCCCAGCCAGGCCAGCAACCACCAGGCGCGGGCGGCGAAGGCACCCGGGCCGTCGTCGTACAGCACGATGTCGCTGTCGCCGCTGATGCCCCAGGCCTGCAGGCGCGTCAGCAGTTGCGCCGGCTCCGGCAAGGGGTGGCGACCGGTCACGCCCTTGACCACCGGCCCGCTCAGATCCCGGTTCAGGTCCGCGAAATGCGCCCCGGCGATATGCCCTTCGGCATAGCTGCGCTGCCCGTAGTCCGGGTCTTCCAGAGCAAAGCGACAATCCAGAATCACCAGGCCAGGCTGCTGTTTCTTCTGGTCCAGGGCAAGCGGGCTGATCAACTGCGCGAGGGGCATGGCGGGCTCCAGTGAATAAGTTGGAGGTTGATCCTACTGCACTTCTTCCAGGGCTTGGGCCAAGGGCACATAAAACTCTTCGAACAGGCCGTTGACCGCTTCCCGGGCCTGGTCGGTGACGAAACCGGCCTCCAGCACCAGCACCTGGTACACCCCGCGCTTGATGGCTTCTTCGCTCAGGTGCGTGGAGTTTTCCCGGGTCGTGCACAGAAAGCGCACCCAGGAGGTGAGGATGATCCAGGCATTGAGGGTCAGGGATTCGATCTGCACCTTGTCCATGGCGACGATCCCGGCGTCGACGAAACGCCCGTAGATGGCCATGCCCTGGATCAGGCAGCGCTGGGAAAAGCGTCGGTAGCGCGCTGCCAGCTCGGGGTCGCTGTCCAGCAGGTGTTCCAGATCGCGGTGCAGGAAGCGATAGCGCCACATGGCCGCCAGCAGAGCCTGCAGGTAGTAGCGCTTGTCTTGCACGGTGACCGCGCGCCCGGGGGGCGGTCGAAGGAAGCTGTCCACCAGGCTTTCGTACTCGGCAAACAGCACGGCGATGATCGCCTGCTTGTTGGGGAAGTGGTAGTACAGGTTACCCGGGGAAATCTCCATGTGCGCCGCAATATGGTTGGTGCTGACGTTACGCTCGCCCTGCTGGTTGAAGAGTTCGAGGCTGAACTGGACGATGCGTTCGCGGGTTTTTATGCGTGGGGCCATGGGCGTGGGCTTTAATTCAGAAGGCTGGCGTGCATCTTACGTTCTATCCCCCCGGGGATAAATCGCCACTGGCGCAGGAGGGCAATTGACATTTTAGAGCATAAGCTCTAAAAAACTAGCCACCTTACAAAGACGGAGCCCGTCCATGTCTGCCGAAATCGCTTACCTGCAGGATTCCCTTCAGCAACAGGACGAGCTGCTTGAGCTGTTCGAAGCCCAGCGCCGGGCCTTTGCCGCCAACCCGATGCCCCCCGCAGCGCAGCGCCAGCAATGGCTGAAGGCACTGCAGGAACTGCTTAACAACGAGCGCCAGGCCCTGATCGATGCCATCAGCCAGGACTTCAGCAACCGCAGCGCCGACGAAACCCTGCTGGCCGAGCTGATGCCCAGCCTGCACGGCATCCACTACGCCAGCAAACACCTGAAGAAATGGATGAAGCCGTCCCGCCGCGCCGTGGGCCTGGCCTTCCAGCCGGCCTCGGCCAAGGTGGTCTACCAGCCCCTGGGGGTGGTCGGGATCATAGTGCCGTGGAACTACCCGCTGTACCTGTGCATGGGCCCGCTGGTGGGGGCGCTGGCCGCCGGCAACCGAGTGATGCTCAAGCTCAGTGAGTCCACCCCCGCCACCGGGCAACTGCTCAAGCAACTGCTGGCCCGGGTCTTCCCCGAGGACCTGGTGTGCGTGGTGCTGGGCGAGGCCGAGGTGGGCATGGCGTTTTCCAAGCTGCGCTTCGACCACCTGCTGTTCACCGGCGCCACCAGCATCGGCAAGCACGTGATGCGCGCCGCCGCGGAAAACCTGACCCCGGTGACCCTGGAACTGGGCGGCAAATCCCCGGCCATCGTCTCCAGCACCGTGCCCCTCAAGGACGCTGCCGAACGCATCGCCTTCGGCAAGACCCTCAATGCCGGGCAGACCTGCGTCGCCCCGGACTACGTACTGGTACCGGAAGAGCGCGTCGGCGCCTTTGTCGAAGCCTATCGCCAGGTGGTGCGCGGTTTCTTCCCGACCCTGGCAGACAACCCCGACTACACCGCCATCATCAACCAGCGCCAGCTGGCGCGGCTCAACGGTTACCTGAGCGACGCCACCAGTAAGGGCGCGCTGCTAGTGCCACTGTTCGAGCAGAACCAGGAACGACGCCTGGGCCACAGCCTGCTGCTCAATGTCAGCGATGACATGACCGTGATGCAGGACGAGATCTTCGGCCCGATCCTGCCCATCGTGCCCTACCGGACCCTGGACCAGGCCTTCGCCTATATCACCCAGCGTCCGCGCCCGCTGGCGCTGTACTACTTCGGCTACGACAAGGCCGAGCAGCAACGGGTGCTCAACGAAACCCACTCCGGCGGCGTGTGCCTCAACGACACCCTGCTGCATGTGGCCCAGGACGACCTGCCGTTCGGCGGCATCGGCCCTTCCGGCATGGGCCACTACCACGGGCATGAAGGCTTCCTGACCTTCAGCAAGGCCAAGGGGGTGTTCATCAAGCAGCGGTTCAACGCCGCCCGCCTGATCTACCCGCCGTATGGCAAATCGATCCAGAAGCTCATCCAGAAGCTGTTCATTCGTTAACCAGTACAACGCCGGGTAATAACAACAATGACCCCTAGCCTGTCTGAAACACCCGCGCTGTCACGGCGCGGCCTGCTGAAAATCGGCCTCTGCGCCAGCGCTTTCCTGGCCACTGCCGGGCTCGGCGCCAGCCTCAGCGGTTGCTCCGCCAGCACGCCCGCCAGCGGTTTCACCATGCTGCGCAGCAATGACCTGCCGTTCCTGCGGGCGCTGATCCCGGTGATGCTCGAAGGCGCCGTACCGGCGGACAAGATGCCCGCCGCCATCGAGGGCACCCTGGCCAATCTGGACAACGCTCTCAATCACCTGTCGACCGAGATGTTCAAGCTCACCCAGCAGCTGTTCGATGTACTGGGCATGGCGGTCACCCGCGGCCCGCTGACGGGGATCTGGGGCAGTTGGGAAAACGCCAGCGCGGATGACATCCGCAATTTCCTCAGCCGCTGGGAAAACAGCTTCCTGGCCCTGCTGCGCATGGGCCATGCCTCGTTGCTGCAACTGGTGATGATGGCTTGGTACACCCGGCCCGAGTCCTGGGCCCATTGCGGTTATCCAGGGCCACCGAAGGTCTGACCGGCCTTTGTAGCCGCTGCCACAGGCTGCGAACGAGCGGGACGCTCGCGTGGCACTGGGGGTTCGGCTGCAGATCGTCAAGCAAGGCCCTGGGGGCCTTTTCGCAGCTTCGCAGGCTCAGCAGCGGCTAAAGTGGATACGCGCCGAGCCATCAATAATAAGAGAGCACCCGATATGCCTGTACCTGATCTGTTCCGCGAAGGCCTGAATCGTGGCTGGAAAACCTACAACGGCTCGCAGTTGGAGCAGGACCTGACCCTGGAAGCCGATGTCGCCATCATCGGCAGCGGCGCCGGGGGCGGCACCACTGCCGAGATCCTCAGCGCCGCCGGCTACAAGGTGCTGCTGATCGAAGAAGGCCCGCTCAAGACCAGCGACGACTTCAAGATGCTCGAAGACCAGGCCTACACCAGCCTCTATCAGGAAGGCATCGGGCGCATGAGCAAGGATGGCGCCATCACCATCCTCCAGGGCCGCGCCGTGGGCGGCACTACCTTGATCAACTGGACGTCCAGCTTCCGCACGCCTGACCCGACCCTGGAGCACTGGGCCCGTGAGCACGGGGTGGTGGGCCACAGCTCGGCCGAAATGGCGCCCTGGTTCGAGAAAATGGAACAGCGCCTGGGCGTCGCGCCCTGGGTCATGCCGCCCAACGCCAACAACGACGTGATCCGCAAGGGCTGCGAAGCCCTGGGCTACAGCTGGCATGTGATTCCGCGCAACGTGCGCGGCTGCTGGAACCTGGGCTACTGCGGCCTGGGCTGCCCGACCAACGCCAAGCAGTCGATGCTGGTGACCACCATTCCGGCGACCCTGGAGAAAGGTGGCGAGCTGCTGTACCTGGCCCGGGCCGAGCGCCTGCAAATAAAGGACGACAAGGTCACCAGCCTGCAATGCCAGGCCATGGACGCCCGCTGCGTGGCCCCCACCGGGCGCACCATCACGGTCAAGGCCAAGCATTACGTGCTGGCCGGTGGCGGCATCAACAGCCCGGCCCTGCTGTTGCGTTCCGATGCGCCGGACCCGCATTCGCGGCTGGGCAAACGCACCTTCCTGCACCTGGTCAACTTCTCCGCCGGGCAGTTCGACGAGGTGATCAACCCGTTCTACGGCGCGCCGCAGTCGATCTATTCCGACCACTTCCAGTGGCAGGACGGCACCACCGGCAAGATGTCCTACAAACTTGAAGTGCCGCCCCTGCAGCCGGCCCTGGCCAGCACCCTGCTGGGCGGCTTCGGGCCGCAGAGCGGGCTGTCCATGGAGCAACTGCCCCACACCCACGCCATGCTTGCCCTGCTGCGGGACGGCTTTCACCCCGACAGCACCGGCGGCAACGTCGAACTGCGGGGTGACGGCACCCCGGTCCTCGACTATCAGGTTTCACCCTACGCCTGGGACGGACTGCGCCGGGCCTTCCACAGCATGGCCGAGATCCAGTTCGCTGGCGGCGCCAAGGCGGTCAAGCCGCTGCACAGCGATGCACGCTTCGCCAAGAGCCTCGACGAAGTGCGGGCGCAGATCGACGGCCTGGACCTGGCCCTGTACCGCACCCGCCTGGGCAGTGCCCACGTGATGGGCGGTTGCGCCATGGGCGAAGATCCGAAAACCGCGGTCACCGACAGCCTCGGGCGCCACCATCAACTGCACAACCTGTCGGTCCACGACGGCTCGCTGTTTCCCACCAGCATCGGCGCCAACCCGCAGCTGTCGGTCTATGGGCTCACGGCGCAATTGGCCAGCGCCTTGGCGGAGCGCCTGAAAGCAGTGTGAAAAAGTGGGATATTCTCGTCGTCTATAGTGCTTTCTTCCCTAAAAGGCGACTTGGCCGACCGGGAAGGCTGCGATACCATCCGACTCCCCAACGGATTCCCGCCAGGACGACGCGATGAACCGAGTGTTGTACCCAGGTACCTTCGACCCTATTACCAAGGGCCATGGCGATCTGGTCGAACGCGCTTCGCGCCTGTTCGACCATGTGATCATCGCCGTTGCCGCCAGCCCCAAGAAAAACCCGCTGTTCCCCCTGGAGCAGCGCGTGGAACTGGCGCGCGAGGTGACCAAGCATCTGCCCAACGTTGAAGTCGTCGGTTTCTCCACCCTGCTGGCGCATTTTGCCAAGGAGCAGAACGCCAATGTCTTCCTGCGCGGCCTGCGGGCGGTTTCGGACTTCGAATACGAATTCCAGCTGGCCAACATGAACCGCCAGTTGGCCCCGGACGTGGAAAGCCTGTTTCTCACTCCGTCGGAGCGCTACTCGTTCATTTCCTCGACCCTGGTCCGTGAAATCGCTGCTCTGGGCGGTGATATCACCAAGTTCGTGCACCCGGCGGTCGCCGACGCGCTGACCCTGCGCTTCAAGAAATAAGCCGCGCGGCCCCGCACCGGGGCCCTCGCCTGACGTCAGCCATCGCGCCCGCGTGCACTGTGGGCGTCAATACGGCACAATTGCGCGCATTCGTTTTTACATGCCCGGGCCTGCCGCCCAGGCCGGAGTACCCCATGTCCCTGATCATCACCGACGATTGCATCAACTGCGACGTCTGCGAACCCGAGTGCCCTAACGCGGCGATTTCCCAAGGCGAAGAGATCTACGTCATCGATCCGAACCTGTGCACCCAGTGCGTCGGCCACTACGACGAGCCGCAGTGCCAGCAGGTGTGCCCGGTGGATTGCATTCCGCTGGACGAAGCCCGCCCGGAAACCGAAGAAGAGTTGATGGCCAAGTACCGGAAGATCACCGGCAAGGCTTGAGTGATATGGCGCCCTTTAGGCTCCCACAAACACCTGTAGGAGCCGGCTTGCCGGCGAAGCTTCTCAGCTCTGGCAACGCGGGCAATAGACACTGGCCCGCTGGCCCAGCTTGATTTCCCGCAGCCCGGTGCCGCAGACCTTGCAGTTCTCCCCGCCACGCCCGTAGACGAACAGTTCCTGCTGGAAGTAGCCCGGCTGACCATCGCCACCGATAAAGTCGCGCAAGGTGGTGCCGCCGCGCTCGATAGCGGCCGCCAGGATGCGTTTGATCTCGATCGCCAGCTTCAGGTAGCGCGCCCGGGAAATCCCCTTGGCTTCGCGGCGCGGGTCGATGCCCGCGGCGAACAGCGCCTCGGTCGCATAGATATTGCCCACCCCCACCACCACCGCGTTGTCCATGATGAACGGCTTGACCGCCATGGAACGTCCGCGGGACAGCTGATACAGGCGCTCGCCGTCGAACAGGTCGGTCAGCGGCTCGGGCCCCAGGCGCACCAGCAATTCGTGATTCAGCGGGTCGTGGCTCCAGAGCATGGCGCCAAAGCGCCGCGGATCGGTGTAGCGCAGGGCCAGGCCGGACTCCAGCTCGATATCCACATGTTCGTGCTTGGCCGCCGGCAGCCCAACCTCCACCAGACGCAGGTTGCCGGACATTCCCAGGTGGCTGATCAGGGTGCCGACTTCGGCATTGATCAAAAGGTATTTGGCCCGCCGCTCCACCAGCACAATGCGCTGCCCGGACAGGCGCACGTCCAGATCTTCGGGGATCGGCCAGCGCAAGCGCCGGTCACGGACAATGACCCGGCTGACCTTCTGGCCTTCCAGATGCGGCGCGATTCCACGCCGGGTGGTTTCGACTTCCGGTAATTCAGGCATATGCGCCCCTGGTACTCATCGCGAAATGAACGATCAGTGCGCGCCCAGCTCGCGCACGGTTTCCTTGAGGTTCTCGAAGTCGTAGTCCGACAGGCCGACATAATCGAGAATCAGGTGGCCGATGCTGTTCCACTCGTGGTCTTCCACCTGGTTGCCCAGCACCCGGTAGGACGCGCAGATGTGCTCGGCCATCTTGAGGATCGCCAGCAGGTTCTTCAGCTGGCTGTTGCGCGAGGACTCGTCGCTGAAGATCGCCAGGGCGTTGTGGTGGTTGGCAATGGCGTTGGTCACGTGCTCTGGCAGGCGCCAGGACTTGGCCGTGTAGTAGCCGACCACCGCGTGGTTGGTATTGAAGGCACGGTTTTCCGTGTCCACCACCCGCTGCTCCGGGCCGGCGCTGCCGTAGGCCTCTTCCAGCACAGTCATGTAGTCGGGGAAGCGCTTGAGCATCAGCGGCACGCCGCAGTCATGGAACAGGCCCAGGGCATAGGCCTCGTCCACGGCCTGGGAGCCGGTGCGCTTGGCCAGGGTCAGGCAGGTCATGGCCACATCCTGGGCGGTGTCCCAGAAGCGGTTGAGGGTGACGATGGTTTCATCGCTCATCTCGCCCTTGATCGACTGCGCATTGATCAGGTTGATGATCGAACGGCTACCCAGGAGATTCACCGCCCGCTGGATCGAAGCAATCTTGTTGCTCAGCCCGTAATACGGTGAATTGACGATCTTCAGCAACGCGCCGGACAGGCCCGGGTCCTGGGAGATCAGCTTGGCGATCACCTCCAGATCGGGATCGGGCATGTACTGCTCCATCTGCAAATCCACCATGATTTGCGGTTGGGGCGGCACGCTGATGCCTTGCAGGGCCTGTTGAATCTGTTCGGCTGATAGCTCTTGGGACATAAGTACACGCTCTGGGTGAGCCGGGGATTCTAACCTCTAACACGGGAATGTTGGGCGACCGGACAGGAACTTTACCCAATGGTTGCGGCAAAGGGCTCCCGCCGCAGGTCCATTGGCCATCGCTTGCGCCCCGCGACGGGGTATAATCGCGCCCTTTTTTCCGGAGCGACGTCATGTCCCTGCCAAGCCTGCGCCTCAAAGCCAACGCCGATCGCCGCCTGCGCGCCGGCCACCTGTGGGTCTACAGCAACGAAATCGATGTAGCCGCCACCCCTCTGCACGGCTTCAAGGCAGGCGACCAGGCAGTGCTGGAAGCCGCCGGCGGCAAGCCCCTGGGCGTGGTCGCCATGAGCCCGAACAACCTGATCTGCGCCCGCCTGCTGTCGCGCGATGCCAAGCTGGCCCTGGACAAGTCGCTGCTGGTGCACCGCCTGAACGTGGCCCTGTCCCTGCGCGAGCGCCTGTTCGACAAACCGTTCTACCGCCTGGTGTACGGCGACTCCGACCTGCTGCCGGGCCTGGTGGTCGATCGTTTCGGCGACATCCTGGTGGTACAGATCGCCTCCGCGACCATGGAAACCCACAAGGACGACATCATTGCCGCCCTGACCCAGGTGCTCAAGCCCAGCGGCATCCTGTTCAAGAACGACTCCGCCGCCCGTGACGCCGAAGGCCTGGGACGCTACGTCGAAACCGTGTTCGGCCTGGTGCCGGAGTGGGTCGCCCTGGAAGAGAACGGCGTGAAGTTCGAAGCCCCGGTGATCCAGGGCCAGAAAACCGGCTGGTTCTACGACCACCGCATGAACCGTGCCCGCCTGGCGCCTTATGCCAAGGGCAAGCGCGTGCTGGACCTGTACAGCTACATCGGCGGCTGGGGCGTGCAGGCCGCGGCCTTCGGCGCCAGCGAAGTGTTCTGCGTCGACGCCTCGGCCTTCGCCCTCGACGGCGTGGAGCGCAACGCCGCGCTGAACGGCTTTGCCGAGAAAATGACCTGCATCGAAGGCGACGTCTTCGAAGCCCTGAAGGAACTCAAGGCCAGCGAAGAGCGCTTCGACGTGATCGTTGCCGACCCGCCCGCCTTCATCAAGCGCAAGAAAGACCTGAAGAACGGCGAAGGCGCCTACCGCCGCCTTAACGAGCAAGCCATGCGCCTGCTCAACAAGGACGGCATCCTGGTCAGCGCTTCGTGCTCGATGCACCTGCCCGAAGACGACCTGCAGAACATCCTCCTGACCAGCGCCCGCCACCTGGACCGCAACATCCAGCTGCTGGAGCGCGGCGGCCAGGGCCCGGACCACCCGGTACACCCGGCCATTCCGGAAACCCGCTACATCAAGAGCATCACCTGCCGCCTGCTGCCCAACAGCTGAGCCACTGCCTGCCCAGGGACGCCACAGCATCCCTGGGCAACCGCTCGAGCGCCTCGCTCCCCTCTCGCCTCTCGCCGCCCGGGCCATTGGATAACACAGGGAAACCCGCGCCCATATATCTATGATCCATCAAAGTAACTAGCCAATATCCTACAGTGCTCTAGGCAATCACTTACCTAATAGCTACTTGATTCCTCTCTATTGCTGTCTACTCTTCGGAAGTCGCTTAGGAAGCGACATTCATTCAAATCGTTTAGGAGCAATAACAATGAAAGCTATCTCCCTCGAATCGAAAAAGATCGCCAACCTGGCTTGCCTCGCAGCGGCTAAATCCCGCTAAGTAATTGATGAACTGGGGAGTGCCGGCTACCCAGCTTCATCTTTGGTCAAGTTCAGAGCTTTAAAAGAACATGCAAATAAACCCGAACTTTTTCATACTTGCCCGCCCGCCCTTCACTGTTATCTGGAACTATAAAGATCACACTCAGTTCGAACTGGACTCGATCTATTCCACACGCCTCATACAACTTGTCGAAGACCCTTCGCAGTATGACGACAAGAATGAAATAGATAGTGCATTCGCCGCCGCCGGGCTCCTGTCCAACGAGACTTTCGAGCCGCTTGAATGGGGCTGGGATGAACTGTCGCGGATCTTCCACATCGGCACCAAGAACCTGCCCTTCGAGCAAGTGCCCCAGGATATTCATGAGTGGTCCGCCCAATACCTCGAGCATTGCGATCAGGTACTGGACACCCCGGCCCCCTCAGCCCGCTTTGCCGAAACCTCCCACAATGGTCTGATCCGCCTGCCCGCGCCGGTACTGGAAACCGCCAGCTCCCTGAACCAGGTGCTGCTGCAGCGCAAGACTTCACGCTCCTTTTCCCAGCAGGCCGTGGCCCTGGAAGAGCTCAGCACCCTGCTCTACCTGTCCCTGGGCTACCTCAAGGAACGGGAAGCCGACACGGACGAGACCGTCCCCAAAGCCCTGCGGCCAAGGCGCAGCAGCCCTTCCGGCGGTGGCCTGAACGCCTGCGAGGGTTACGTCTATGCCGCCAGGGTCCGCGGCCTGGAGCCGGGCCTCTATTACTACCACCCGGAGCTGCACGCCTTGCGGCCCGTGCACCCGCTTCCCGAAGAGCCCCTGGGCCTGCTGCTGGCTGGCCAGCACTTCGTCAACGAACTGCCCCTGGGCCTGTTCCTGACCTGCCGCTTCGACAAGCTGTGGTGGAAATACGAACACTCCCGGGCCTACCGCATGGCCTATGTCGAGGCCGGGCATATCTCGCAAACCTTCCAGCTCGCGGCCACTGCCCTGGGCCTGGACACCTGGCTGACGGGAGCCCTGAGCGACGAGCGCGTGGAGCAATTGCTGGGGCTGCAGGACGCCGCGGAGCAGCCGCTGTTCTTTGTCGGCTGCGGCCAAGGTGATGGCCAGGTGCAATGCAAGGAACTCAAGGCCCTGATCGAACAGCGGGAGCGCGAACAGTAATGCACCCCGCCGCATCGTCCAAAGAGGCCCCGGCAGGCCGGCGTCCCTACTCCCTCGGCGACTGGGACAACCGCTCCGCGGTGCGCTCGCGCAAGAGCAGCTACCAGCTACCGCCCCACAGCGAGCTCGCACAGGAACTGCAGACCCGTGACTGGTTTCCGCCGGCCTTCATCCCCTACTTCGCCGACCCGGCCGTCCAGCACGCCGGGAGGACGGTACAGCAGCGCCTGGCGGCCAACCACCTGGTGTACTTCCTGCACTACACGACGATCCTGGAGCACAAGATCGTCAACCGCTCGGTGGAAACCCTGATCCACGGGGAACTGGCGATCGAGCTGCCGGAGACGATGAAAATCGCGGCCCTGCAGTTGTATACCGACGAGGGCTATCACGCCCTGTTCTCCTTCAAGCTGGCGGAGCAGGTGGCGAATGGTTACGCCATGCCAGCCTGGCAGCCACTGCCCAGGCGCATCCGCCTGATGCACGACCTGCTGGCCCGCTGCGCCGATTCTCAACGGCCCCTGGCCTGGTTCCTGCTGGGTTTCGTCTCCGAAACCATCATTGCCAAGGAGTTGCTGAGCATCACCGATGACGGGCTGGTGTCCACGGTCTACCAGATGTTCAGGGAGCACCTGGAAGACGAGGCCCGGCACAGTCGTTATTTCAGCGAAGTGTTCGACTATGTCTGGGCACGACTGTCGCCGCAGCAGCAGGTTTTTTCCGCCAGCCAACTGATCGATATCATTTTCATCTTCGCTGCCGTGGACCAGGAGTGGCTGAGCGCAAGCCTGAACGAGGCCGGCATTCCCCTCGCCGCGGCACATGCCGCCATCCACAGCCTGATTCAGCCGAGTGCAGAAGTGCTGCGCGCCCGCTCGATCGCCGGCGCCACCCTGCAAGCCATGAGGCGCGCAGGTTTCTTCGAGCACGATGACAACCGCCGACTCTTCACCCAGACGGGACTGATCGATGCCTGAAATCAGGGATGACTCTGCCTCCACGACCAGGAAGGTCGGCGCCATCGTCTTGCTCATGGCCATGGTCATGCTCGGGGTGTTCCCGATCGACGTGCTCTTGCCTTCTTTTCCTGCACTGTCCCAACACTTTGCTACCAGCGCCGCCGACATCGCCCTGTCCGTCAGCCTGTTCGCCATCGGCATCTCGATGTCCCAGTTGCTGATCGGCCCGCTGTCGGATGCCCTGGGCCGCAAGACCCTGCTGCTGGCCGGCATGGCCGTCTCGGTCGGCGGCGCTCTGGGCTGCGTCTGGGCCAGGGACTACAACTGGTTTCTGGTGTTTCGCGTGGTCCAGGCACTGGGCTGTGGCTGCTTCGTGCTGTCCCAGGCGCTGGTCCAGGACCTGTTCGTCGGCCAGGAGCGCGACCGCCTGCGGATCCTCATGGTCACCGCCAGCGGCCTGTGCATTTCCCTCTCGCCCCTGGCCGGGACCCTGCTGCAAAGCCTGATGGGCTGGCCAGGTAGCTTCTATGTGTTCAGCGCGATTGCCGTCCTGGTGTTTCTCAAGGCGCTGGTCACCCTGGAAAACCCGCCGATCGTCAGGAGCGGCCCGCGCACCGGCATCCTCCAGGCCTACCGACGGGTCTGCAGCAACTTCAGTTTCGTCGCCTACTGGCTGATCTCGGCCATCGTCTTCGCTTGCCACTTCTCGTTCATCGTGGTCTCGCCGCTGATCTTCCTGGAGCAACTGCAGCTCAGCAGCTACGAGTTTTCCCTGACCCTGCTGCTCTACGGCGCGGCCTACGTGATTGGCGGGGTGGTAGCCGGGGTGCTCAACAAATACCTGGAGCCCGGCACCCAGATCATTACCGGGTTGTGCCTGATCTTCCTCGCCGGGCTGGTCATGCTGTTGTTGGCCAGCCAGTTCGGCCTGTCCATCAGCACGGTGCTGGTGCCGATGATCATCTGTACCGCCGGCACCACCATCACCCGGCCCGCCGCCACGTCCAGGGCCATGGAACTGTTCCCGGACAATGCCGGCGCCTCGGCCTCGGCCGGCAACACGCTGATTTTCGTCATGGGCGGGCTGATCAGCGCCGTGATCAACCTCAGCGACAGCGACCTGCAGACCACCCTGGCCCTGAGTTTCATCGCCCTGAGCAGCGTCGGCCTGCTGGTCAACCAGCGCATCAGCCGCCGCGCCCGGAACCTGCGCCTGGCCTGAAGCCCGGATTGGCCCGGGTCCTGGTGGCCATCAGGCGGTTGTGGCAGCTCCCTCGCTGAAACGGGCCAGCCCGCGGCCAGTCAGGCACAGGCCAAGGGAGAAGGCCAGGGTCGGGCCGGCAAAGAACAGCAGGGACATCCACCCGCTCTTGAAAGGGTCGAGATGACGGTAAGCGAGCCACAGCTCGAACAGCTTCAGCACCAGCCAGGGCCATGGCAAGGCCAGCACCAGCCAGAGGACATTGCCCAGCAGGCGCCGGCCCAATCGTGCCCGCCCTTGCACCCGGCTCACCACAGCCACGGCGACCAGCAGCCCGGCCGCCACGCAGTACTCCATCCGTGGGCTGGAGGGTAGCTCGTCATACAGCCGTACCAGCCCCGCCGCCCCCAGGCCCAGCAGCAACATGAGCCCCCAGGTGCGCCACTGGTGCTGCTGCCCGGCCAACATTTGCACCCCCCCGCCGCCCACCAGTAGCGCAGCGCCCGTTGCGACAATGCCCAGGCCGGACCAATCGCTGTACAACACCAGCCACATCAGCAACAGCCCCTGCAGCAGGCCGACGCCCAGGCAGAACTTGAAGGATTGCAGAGTCGCGGACATTCCAGCTCCATTGGAAGGTAATCGAAGGGCGGCGAGTCTAAACCAGGATGGCAGCGTCCGGTGATATCCAGGCAATCAATGCCACAGAGCGGCCCCGGCATTCCTTCCTGACGCCAGCGGTGTAGAATCGGCGAATTCATCGCCAGTCATCCCCCGGCGGGTTTATGAGCTCAGGCTGAGGCGCGCGGCGATCCCGCGGCGTCATCGGCAGCTTTCGGACACACGGCCATTTCTGAGTGTTCCCAAGGTCAATAGAAGCTCACTCCCCATTTGTTACCTGATTAGCCGCCCGGAGTGCTCCATGCCTGATTACCGCTCGAAAACATCCACCCATGGCCGCAACATGGCCGGCGCCCGCGCCCTGTGGCGCGCCACGGGGATGAAAGATGCCGACTTCAAGAAGCCGATCATCGCCATTGCCAACTCCTTCACCCAGTTCGTCCCGGGGCACGTGCACCTGAAGGACCTGGGCCAGTTGGTGGCCCGTGAGATCGAACGCGCCGGTGGCGTGGCCAAGGAATTCAACACCATCGCCGTGGACGACGGCATCGCCATGGGCCACGACGGCATGCTGTATTCCCTGCCGAGCCGCGAGATCATCGCCGACTCCGTGGAATACATGGTCAACGCCCATTGCGCCGACGCCATCGTGTGCATTTCCAACTGCGACAAGATCACCCCCGGCATGCTGATGGCCGCCCTGCGCCTGAACATCCCGGTGATCTTCGTCTCCGGCGGCCCGATGGAAGCCGGCAAGACCAAGCTCGCCAGCCATGGCCTGGACCTGGTGGACGCCATGGTCATCGCCGCCGACTCCAGCGCTTCTGACGAGAAGGTTGCCGAGTACGAGCGCAGCGCCTGCCCGACCTGCGGTTCGTGCTCCGGCATGTTCACCGCCAACTCCATGAACTGCCTGACCGAAGCCCTGGGGCTCGCCCTGCCGGGCAACGGTTCGACCCTGGCCACCCACAGCGATCGCGAAGAGCTGTTCCTGCGGGCCGGGCGCACCATCGTCGAGCTGTGCCAGCGCTACTACGGCGACAACGACGAGTCGGTCCTGCCGCGCAACATCGCCAACTTCAAGGCGTTCGAGAACGCCATGACCCTGGACATCGCCATGGGCGGTTCCACCAACACCATCCTGCACCTGCTGGCCGCCGCCCAGGAAGCCGAGATCGACTTCGACCTGCGGGACATCGATCGCCTGTCGCGCCACGTGCCGCAGCTGTGCAAAGTGGCGCCGAACATCCAGAAGTACCACATGGAAGACGTGCACCGCGCCGGCGGCATCTTCAGCATCCTCGGCGAACTGGCCCGTGGCGGCCTGCTGCACACCGACCTGCCCACCGTGCACAGCAAGAGCATGGCCGAAGGCATCGCCCAGTGGGACATCACCCAGACCAGCGACGAAGCCGTGCATCACTTCTTCAAGGCCGGCCCGGCGGGCATCCCGACCCAGACGGCGTTCAGCCAGTCGACCCGTTGGGACAGCCTCGACGATGACCGTGAAAACGGCTGCATCCGCAGTGTCGAGCATGCCTACTCGAAAGAAGGCGGCCTGGCCGTGCTCTACGGCAACATTGCCCTGGACGGCTGCGTGGTGAAGACCGCCGGTGTCGACGAGTCGATCCATGTCTTCGAAGGCAACGCCAAGATCTTCGAGAGCCAGGACAGCGCGGTGCGCGGCATCCTCGCCGACGAGGTGAAGGAAGGCGACATCGTGATCATCCGTTACGAAGGTCCGAAAGGCGGCCCGGGCATGCAGGAAATGCTCTATCCGACCTCCTACCTGAAGTCCAAGGGCCTGGGCAAAGCCTGCGCCCTGCTCACCGACGGCCGCTTCTCCGGCGGCACCTCGGGCCTGTCCATCGGCCACGCCTCGCCCGAAGCGGCAGCCGGCGGCGCCATCGGCCTGGTGCAGGACGGCGACAAGGTACTGATCGACATTCCCAACCGCTCGATCAACCTGTTGGTCAGCGACGAGGAACTGGCGGCCCGCCGTGTCGAGCAGGACAAGAAAGGCTGGAAACCGGTGGAAGCGCGCCCGCGCAAGGTGACCACCGCGCTGAAGGCCTACGCCCTGCTGGCCACCAGCGCCGACAAGGGTGCGGTGCGCAACAAGGCCATGCTCGACGGCCTGTGATCGTAGCCCGCCAATGAAAATGCCCCGCCAAGTGCGGGGCATTTTTTTTGACCTAGCCGGCGCTTGCGCTGGCAGCCTGGCCCCGTAGGAGCCGGCTTGCCGGCGAAGGCAGCGTTGAACCTTGCATCGCCCTTGACCGCGCCTTCGCTGGCAAGCCAGTTCCTGCAGCAGCATTCAAGGTGGTGGCGCCGCCGCTGAAGCGGTGCCGGGAGCTCAAGGCATGCGTTCGCCCAATTGCCCGCGCAGGAAGCGATACAAGCCATCGGCGCTCTTGCGATAACCATCGGCGGTCAGGTGGATCAGGTCGTTGCGGGCCAGGTCGCTGCCCTGCCATTTGCTGATGGAGCAGTCCCCCCCCATGAACGCCTGCCAGTCCCAGAACAGGGTGCGACTGTTCTTCGCCACGTCCTTCTGGATCTGGATGATCTGCCGCAACGGCTGGGGCTGGGAGGCCGCGCAACTGCCAGCATTGCGACGCTTGATGGAATCCGGCGGCCCCACCAGCAAAATCACGGTCTTGGGCAGGTTCTTGCGCAACAGCGCGACCTTCTCCTGCAACTGGCTGCGGTACAGCTGCAGATCCAGGTCGTCGTCGAAGGCTTCGTTGGTGCCGTAGGCCAGCACCACCATGTCCGGGCGCAGGGCCTTGAGGGCTTCCAGCCAGCCGGGCTGCCACTTGTCCAGCACGTCCAGGCGTGCACCGTTGATCCCCAGGGCGGAATAGATCACCCCGGCGCTCTTCTGCCCGAGGATGTTCCAGCCGCCCAGGGCCAGTCCCTGGTTGCTGGCCACGTTCAGGTCCAGGGGCAGGGTCAGGTTGTTGAACGGCGGGCTGAAGCGCCATTGCCCCCCCGTAGCGGCCAGCATGCGGCTGCTTTTGTTGAGGTTGTCCCGGGCGGTCAGGGTGCTGTTGCTGGACGCCTGGTACAGCGCGGAAATCCGGTACTGCTGGTTGCTCGGCTGGCGTTCGGCGATATGCACCCGCGCGCCTGGGGTCAGGGGCAGCGACAGGTAGCCGCCCAGGGGAAACTGGTTGCTCTGCTGGTTGCGTGCCGATACCAAGGACCACTGGCGCTTGGCGGCGCCGAGAATCACCCGCTCATAGCGGGTGCCGGGCACCGGCGTGGCTGCCACGAAACCGATGCCGCCATCGCCGTATTGCGCCTGCAGCAGGCGCCGCACCTCACCGCTGAACAAGTCGGCGGCGGTGTGGGAGTCGCCCAGTTGCACAATGGTGATGGGGGTGCGGTTGGAAGTGCTGAATTTGCGTGCCAGCAGCGCCAGGTTCGGGTCGGTCCCGGTGGTCAGGACTTTTTTCGCCTTCATCCCGGACTTGGCCAGCGCCGAAGCGGGAGTGGCCTGGACCTCGGTGGTCGGGCTGCAACTGCTCAGCAAGGTGATGCCCAGCAACAGCGCAATGCCTTGCAGTCGCCCCATAGTCAGTGCTCCGTCAATTGTTGGCTGGGAAAGTTGATCAGCGAGATCACACGCTCAGCGATCAGCTTCTGCCCAGTGGTGGTGAAATGGATACCGTCGTCGACCCGGGTCTTGACCTTCTTGCCATCGCCGGTGGTGCGGTAATAGGAGAATTCGTCGCTCTGGTAACCGAGAATCTCGTTGGCCGAGACGTAGTGCTGGTGGTACTGCTCGATCTGGCCCTTGTACAGCTGGCTCAGGTAGGCCATGGCTGTAGACAGCTTGGGCTTCTCCATGTTCGGCGGCCCGACCCAGATCACCTGCACATTATGCGCCTGGGCGGTGTCGAGGATCGAATCGATGCGCTGGCGATAGGCTTCTTCCCAGTCCGGGGTCTTGAAGCGCAGGAACGGCTTGCCCTTGACCACCGGCATGTCCCAGGGGTCGTTGGGGCCGAGGAAAATCACCATCAGGCGAATGTTGGGGTTGCTGGCCAGGGTGCTTTCAACCGTCTTGGGCCAGTTGAAAAAGCTCGGGTAGGCAAGGCCGGTGCTCTGCTTGCTGAGGTTCAGGCTCTTGACGTTGTAGCGTTTGCGCAAGGTGTTGGCCATGTGTGGCGCCACGCCCTGCATCAGGGAATCACCGACGAAGAACACTTCATCCCCGGTGGCCAGGCTGGCCTTCAGAGGCGTGGTTGCCCCCGGCTCGACCTTGGGCGGATGGCTGACCACCGGGGCCACGGCCACCGGCTGCGGGTGCACTGCAGCCGGCGCCTGCGGAGCGGGATGCACGGGGGCCGGATGCACCGGCGCAGCATGGTCGGTCGCAACCGGCGCAGGTACGGGCGCAGACACCTCGGCCAGCGTAGGCAAAGGAGGCAGCTCTTGCTCCGCGGCGGCCTCGGCCACCATCACCTGGCCGGTAAAGCTGCCGACAAAGGCCACCCGGGCATTTTCCAGGGCCTGGTTGAGTTGCGCGCCAAAGCGCCACTGCGGGTTCTGCGACAACCCCGGGACCTCGCAGTCGTCGTGGTACTTCTGCTGGCAGTAGAGGCGGATCGACTGCTGGTTGAACCACACCAGCAGCAGGCTGGTGACCACCAGGGCGTAGAAGACCTTGGCCGCGCTACCGAGGCTGATCGACAAGGGCGAACGGTTAGAAACTGGCATAGATGAACCCCGGCACGCCCGACGGAGAGGCGAAGATGACCACGCAGATAAACAGCCCCAGCGGCACTGGATAGAACAGCCACGGCAAACCGGTGGCGGCATCGAACAGGCGGCGCAGCAGCGCCACGATCCGTGGGTAGAACGCAACGAACAGCAGGCAGCCCAGCAGGCTGGCGCCGCCGCCGAGCAGGCCGCCCAAGGACAGCTCGCCCAGGCCCTTGAGCATGTCCATGGCATCGGACAGGGTCGCGCAGCGGAAGAAGATCCAGGCGAACGCCACATAGTGGAACGTCAACAGCCGCGCCATGAGGTCGGCGCCGATCCAGCTCGGCCCCCGGGCCAGCAGCGGGCTGCACAGCTTGTACAGGGCCAGGCCGATACCGTGCAGCGCGCCCCAGATAATGAAGTTGGCGCTGGCGCCGTGCCACAGGCCGGAAATCAGCATCGCCAGCAGCATGTTCAGGTTGCCGCGCCACACCGGGCCACGGTTGCCCCCCAAGGGGATGTACACATAGTCACGGATGAAGGTCGACAGGCTGATGTGCCAGCGGCCCCAGAATTCCTTGAGGTTGCGCGCCGCGTAGGGGTAGTTGAAGTTCTGTGGCAGGCGGAAGCCCAGCAGCAGGGCGATGCCCGTCACCAGGTCGGTGTAGCCGCTGAAGTTGAAGTAGATCAGGAACGAATAACCGTAGACCGCACGCAGGATCTGCTCGGCAGAATAGGCCACCGGGCTGTCGAATACCGGGTCGACCCATTCGTTGGCCAGCCAGGAACTGAGGAAGAACAGCTTGACCACCGCCACCGCGATCAGGCCCAGGGCGCGCTGCGGCTCCAGCACCTGGCGCAACTGCGGCGGGTTGATCTGCGCCAGCATGGGAATCGCCCGGTTCACCGGACCGGCGATCAGGCTGGGGAAGAAGGCCAGGTAAAGCGCCAGGTCGAAGGGCGAGCCCGGGGTCAGCTCACGGCGGTTGATCGACACCAGGTAACTGACCGAGTGGAAGGCATAGAACGACAGCCCCACCGGCAGCAGCACCTCCAGCAGCGGCAGCGACACCTCGACACCGAACTGGGCGAAGGCGTTCTGCACCGTACTGGTGAAGAAATCCTGGTACTTGAACAGGTAGAACGCTCCGAGCACCAGCAGCAGCATCAGTCCGTTGACCCAGCCGCGCCCGGGGTAACGCTGGCTCAACAGGCCGAGCAGGTACACCAGGGCCGTGTAGCCCAGCAGGATGTAGAGGAAGTTCAGGCTGAAGCTGGCAAGGATCGCGTAACTGGCGACCAGCAGCAGGACGTTCTGCAAGCGCAGGCTGAAGCCCAGGCCCCAGTACAGAACGAAGAACAGGATGAAGCAGAGGCCGAATTCGATCGAGAGATAGCTCACAACGTAGTCCATTACGTGCAGTCGGGGACAAACCCGGCACAAGGGAGAGCAGGCGGGGGGATGGGAAACGGACGCGATTATGGCAGAGGGGGTTTGGCAGTCACAAGTTGAAACATTCTCCGCCTATAACGGACGCCGGCTCCGCACCGAACGACAGACACCCCTTGCAGGAGCTGGCTTGCCAGCGAAGGCGTCCGCGAGGGCGACGCCCGGCCCAATGGCCTCTTCGCCGGCAAGCCGGCTCCTACAAATAGATCGCCGGCCTACCGTAGGAGCTGGCTTGCCAGCGAAGGCGTCCGCGAGAGCGACGCCCGGCCCAATGGCCTCTTCGCCGGCAGCCGGCTCCTACAGAGGGGCGGTGTAGCGGGCAGGCTTACTGGATGTCTTCGGGCTTGACGATCACCCAGTTCTTGTCGGCAGTCACCGGCAACCCTTCCTTGGCCTGGGCCGCGGCGTGCTTGGCGATCATGCCGTTGAGCTGGGTCATGTACTTGTCCTTGCGGTTGATCCACAGGTGAATGCCGCCCTTGGCCACGTCAACATCGTGGAACAGCATGTAGCCGTCGCTGGTGGGGGTGTCGCCGCCCACCAGCACCGGTTTCTTCCACTCGTCGATGTAGGTCAGGATCGCCGCATGCTTGCCCGCCATCCAGGTGGCCGGGGTCCACAGGTAGGGGGTCAGTTCAAGGCCGAGGTTGGCCTTCTCGTCATATTTGCCTTCGCTGATCTGCTTGCGCGCGGTGGTCAGGGCGCCAGTCTTGCGATCCTTGAGCAGGGTGGTCACGCCGATGACGTTCTGCGGCTTGACGTTGTAGCCGTACTTGGGATCGGCGGCGACCATGCGCACCAGCTCTTCGGAGGCGGCGGTCATCACATAGACCTCGATACCGTTCTCCATCAGCTTGTTGTACAGCTCGACCTGGCCGGTGAAGACCTTGGGCGGGTTGACCTCGATGGTCTTGACCACATCACCGTCGTAATAGGTGCTCGGCACCGGCTTGCCGGAAGCCATCAGCTCATCGACATAGCCCTTGAGCTCCTTGAGGGTAAAGCCGGAGAACACCTGGGCGACCCAGGGGTAGCAGACCATGTCGTCGATTTCACAGAGGCGGTAGTAGTAGCTGAACAGGCTTTCCTTGTGCTCGGCGGTGTCCTTGAACGGGATCAGCTTGAGCGACGGGTCAAGCGTGTCGCGGGTAATCAGGCCCTTGTTTTCCATGAAGGGCAGCAGGGATTCTTCCAGGTCGTAGCGGTAACTGGTGTTGTCCATGTCGAACACCGCGTAGTTACCCTTGTTGGCATTGGCCGCGATCATAGCGTCCAGCTGCTTGGCCTGTTCCGCGGGCCAGTGCTTCAACTCGGTGGCCAGGGCCTGGCCGGCGAGGCCCAGGCAGAGTGCGACTGCGAGCAATTTCGGAGCGAGTTTCATCGGCGGTTTTCTCCCTGAGTGAAAGCCTTCGACGCTAACAAATCCCTGTGACAGTTCTCGTCTCCACGCGACCGCTTGCGTCCCGTAAGCGCCAGCCACATGCGCCTGAACGTCAATCGCTTATTCCAAAAACGACAGTTGCCATGCGATATCGTTATTAATTCAATAGATTTCAAGCTGTTAGGCTTGCCGGTTCGCAATCGCCCTGAGCCGCGATTGGCACAAGCCTTATCGGAGCCCCAATGAATCTGCCGCTGTTCCTCAACCTGCTGGTGTTCCTGGCCTTGCTGCTGGGCCTGGCACAAACCCGCCATACCACCTGGAGCCTGGCCAAGAAAGTCCTGCTGGCCCTGGTGCTGGGCGTGGTCTTCGGCATCGCCCTGCACAGTATCTACGGCGCCGGCAACCCGGTGCTCAAAGCCTCCATCGCCTGGTTCGACCTGGTGGGCAACGGCTACGTGCAATTGCTGCAGATGATCGTCATCCCCCTGGTGTTCGCCTCGATCCTCAGCGCCGTGGCCCGCCTGCACAATGCTTCGTCCCTGGGCAAGATCAGCTTCCTGACCATCGGCACCCTGCTGTTCACCACTGCCATTGCCGCGCTGGTGGGCATCGGCCTGACCAACCTGTTCGGCCTGACCGCCGAAGGGCTGGTGGCCGGCACCCAGGAAATGGCCCGCCTGCAAGTGATCCAGAGCGATTACGCAGGCAAGGTGGCCGACCTCAACGTGCCGCAGCTGCTGCTGTCGTTCATCCCGCAGAACCCCTTCGCCGACCTGGCCCGGGCCAAGCCGACCTCGATCATCAGTGTGGTGATCTTCGCCGCCTTCCTCGGCGTCGCGGCGCTGCAGCTGCTCAAGGACGATGCCGACAAGGGCCAGAAAGTGCTCAACGCCATCGACACCCTGCAAGCCTGGGTGATGCGCCTGGTGCGCCTGGTGATGAAGCTCACGCCCTACGGTGTGCTGGCGCTGATGACCAAGGTGGTGGCCGGTTCCAACCTGCAGGACATCATCAAGCTGGGCAGTTTCGTGGTGGTGTCCTACATCGGCCTGGGGCTGATGTTCGTGGTCCATGGCCTGCTGGTGGCACTGGCCGGGATCAACCCGCTGCGCTTCTTCCGCAAGGTCTGGCCAGTGCTGACCTTCGCCTTCACCAGCCGCTCCAGCGCCGCCAGCATTCCCCTGAGCATCGAGGCCCAGACCCGGCGCCTGGGCATTCCCCAGTCCATCGCCAGCTTTGCCGCCTCGTTCGGCGCCACCATCGGCCAGAACGGCTGCGCCGGCCTGTACCCGGCCATGCTGGCTGTGATGGTTGCCCCGACCGTGGGCATCAACCCGCTGGACCCGCTGTGGATCGCCACCCTGGTGGCCATCGTCACCCTGAGTTCCGCCGGCGTTGCAGGCGTGGGCGGCGGCGCGACCTTCGCCGCGCTGATCGTACTGCCGGCCATGGGCCTGCCGGTGTCTCTGGTGGCGCTGCTGATTTCCGTGGAGCCGCTGATCGACATGGGCCGCACCGCGCTCAACGTCAGCGGTTCGATGACCGCAGGCGCGATCACCAGCCAGGTGATGCAGCAGACCGACAAGGCGCTGCTGGACGCCGATGAGCACGAAGAACTGGCTCAGGCCTGATTGATCTCTTCGCCGGCCCGCCGGTTCCTTCGGGAGCCCGGCTGGCTGGCGGAGCGCTCAGCGCTTCTCCCACACCTCGAAGCTGTACGCCGGCTTGTCCCCTTCCGCCGGGTTCGGCACCTCTGACACCCGCTTCCACTGTTGCTCATCGAATTCCGGAAACCAGGCATCGCCCTGCGGATTCAGCGCTACCCGCGTCAGGTACAGGCGATCCGCCTGCTCCAGCCCCTGGCTGTAAAGCTGTGCGCCACCGATCAGCATCAGCTCGCTGGCGCCCTGCTCCAGTGCCCACTCCTCGGCCCGGGCCACTGCCGCCTCCAGGGAGGGGTAGACCTCGGCACCTTCGAGCACCAGGCCGGTCTGACGACTGACCACGATATTCAACCGCCCCGGCAACGGCCGGCCGAGAGAATCCCAGGTCTTGCGCCCCATGATGATGGGCTTGCCCAGGGTGGTGGCCTTGAAGAATTTGAAATCCCCCGGCAAATGCCAGGGCATGCTGTTGTCGACGCCGATCACGCGGTTTTGTGCGAGGGCCGCGATCAGGCTGAGAGGGAGAGATTTTTTCATGCCGACGAGGATACCAGAGGACCAGGACCTGGCAACGTACCCCGATCCGCGCTGCAGCAGTTATGCTCAGCGCACTTTTGAGCGATGGAATGACGCGTGACTGCACTGACTCCCCTGCAACGCCTGTGGCTGACCGAAACCGTGCGCCTGCGCGAGGAACACGCCGGCCCGCTGGAAGATCAGGAAGCCAATCGCCTGGCCCGCAACCAGGGCGGCGACCTGGCGACCCGGATCCAGAACCGCGCCCTGTGGCTGGCCCAGCGTGACGGCCTGCACAGCGCCCTGCTGCACTGGCACCAGGGCGCACGCCTGGCCCTGCTGGCGCTCTCGGTTCTGGCGGTGATCAGCGGTGCCGGCCTGGCCTTCAGCGCCCTGGGCAGCACCCAGCAACCGGTGAACGTGTTCTGGGCCCTGGGCAGCCTGCTGGGAATCAACCTGATCCTGCTGCTGAGCTGGCTGGCAGGCCTGCTGTTCGCCGGCGAGCACGGCGCCAGCCTGGGCCGCCTGTGGCTGTGGCTCAGCGAGAAATTCTCCCGCGATGCCAAGGCCGCGCAGTTGCCGCCGGCCCTGCTGCTGTTGCTGCAACGGCGCAAGCTCAACCGCTGGGCCCTGGGCAGCCTGATCAACGGCCTGTGGTGCCTGGCCCTGTTCAGCGCCGTGGTCATGTTGCTGTTGCTGCTGACCACCCACCGCTACAGTTTTGTCTGGGAAAGCACCCTGCTGGGCAGCGATGCCTTCGTGGCCATTACCAACACCTTGAGTGCCCTGCCCCGTGGCCTGGGCTTTGGCGCGCCGAGCGTGGCGAGCATCCAGGCCAGCACCCGGGATGTCTACAACACCGAACTGATCCGCCAGTCCTGGGCCATCTGGCTGGTGGTGCTGGTGACGATCTACGGCGTGCTGCCGCGCCTGCTGCTGATGCTGTTCTGCCGCTGGCGCTGGAAACACGGGCAGGCGCGCCTGCAACTGGACCTCAACCTGCCGGGCTACGCCCAATTGCGTGAGCGCCTGATGCCCAGCAGCGAGCGCCTGGGGGTCAACGATGCGGCCCCCGAGCAGTTGCACCGGGTCGAAGGCGGCGTCAGTGCCCAGGACAGCAGCGGCGCCCTGCTGGTGGCCATCGAACTGGACAACCAGCGCCCCTGGCCGCCGCAACTGCCCGAGAGCGTCAAGGACGCCGGCATCCTCGACAGCCGCGAGTCGCGCAGCCGCCTGCTGGAGCAGATGAGCCGTTTCCCCCCGGCGCGCCTGGTGATCGCCTGCGACCCGCGGCGCTCGCCGGACCGAGGCAGCCTGGGGCTGATCGCCGAACTGGCGCGCAACGCCAGCGCCACCCGGGTCTGGCTGCTGCAAGCCCCGCCCGGCCAGGCCCTGGACGCCGATCGCCTGGGCGACTGGCACAGCGCCCTGCACCAGCTGCAGCTGCCCTTCGCCGATTGCGCCCCCCTCGACTGGCTGGAGAACGGTCATGACTGATACCCGCCACAAGCCACTGAAACTCGCCGTGGTCGGCCACACCAACGTCGGCAAGACCTCGCTGCTGCGCACCCTGACCCGGGACGTGGGTTTTGGCGAGGTTTCCCATCGCCCCAGCACCACCCGGCATGTGGAAGGCGCCCGCCTTTCGGTGGATGGCCAAGCCCTGCTGGAGCTCTACGACACCCCCGGCCTGGAAGATGCCATCGCCCTGCTGGATTACCTGGAGCGCCTGGAGCGCCCGGGCGAACGCCTGGACGGCCCGGCGCGGATGGCGCGGTTTCTCGACGGTAGCGAGGCTCGCCAGCGCTTCGAACAGGAAGCCAAGGTCCTGCGCCAGCTGCTGGCCTCGGACGCCGGCCTGTATGTGATCGACGCCCGCGAGCCGGTGCTGGCCAAGTATCGCGATGAGCTTGAAGTGCTCACCGGTTGCGGCAAGCCGCTGCTGCCAGTGCTGAACTTCGTCAGCAGCGCCGACCAGCGCGAAGGCGACTGGCGCGATGCCCTGGCCCGCCTGGGGCTGCACGCCCTGGTGCGCTTCGACAGCGTGGCGCCACCGGAGGACGGCGAACGGCGCCTGTATGAAAGCCTGGCGCTGCTGCTGGAGCACGCACGCCCGGCCCTGCAACGCTTGATCGACGACCAAGAGGCCCAGCGCCTGGCCCGCCAGCACAGCGCAGCGCGGCTGATTGCCGAGCTGCTGGTGGACTGCGCCGCCTGCCGCCGCAGCGTAGCCAGCGACGCCCAACAGGAACAACAGGCCATAGGCGAACTGCGCCAGGCCATCCGCCAGCGCGAGCAGCGCTGCGTCGAGGCCTTGCTCAAGCTCTACGCCTTCCGCCCCGAGGATGCGTCGGCCAGCGACCTGCCGCTACTGGACGGGCGCTGGGGCGACGACCTGTTCAACCCGGAAACCCTCAAGCAACTGGGGGTGCGGGTGGGCAGTGGCATCGCCGCCGGAGCCGCGGCCGGCGCTGGGGTGGATTTGCTGGTGGGTGGCTTGACCCTGGGGGCCGCGGCGCTGGCCGGGGCTATTGCCGGCGGCGCCCTGCAAACCGCCCGCAGCTACGGCAGCCGCCTGCTGGGCAAACTCAAGGGCCAGCGCGAGCTGACCGTGGACGACAGCGTGCTGCGCCTGCTGGCCCTGCGTCAGCGCCAGCTGGTACAGGCCCTGAACCTGCGCGGGCATGCGGCCATGGACAGCATTCGCCTGGCCACGCCGGAGGACAAGAGCTGGCGCGAAGGCAAGTTGCCAGAGGCCCTGAACAAGGCCCGGGCGCACCCGCAGTGGTCATCGCTCAACCCGCAGAAGCGCCTGAGCCAGGCCGAGCGCCAGGAGCAGATCGAGGCGCTGGCTCAACATCTGCTGTAGCCGCTGCCGAGCCCGCGAGGCTGCGCAAAGGGCCGCAGGACCTTCAACAACCCCAAAAGCGGCACCTGCTGCGGAGCCGCTCGCAGCCTACGGCAGCGGCTACAAAAACCAAGCCTGTACCCGCTAAAGCAATGCCAGCGCCTTGTCCTTGAGCACCTGCAAATCCATCACCGGCACCCACATTTCCTTGGCCTGCTCGTCCCAGTGGCGCATGCGCAAACTCACCGCCCACAACGGGTCGAGTTCGAAGGCTGCCGCCTCTGCCGCGCTCATCACCCCACCCTGGTATTCCAGGGTGCGCCGGCTGGCTTCGCTCAGCCGCTGGTAATAACCGGGGTCCTTGAAGGTCAGGTAGCGCTTGGCCTGGACGTGGTATTCCACCAGCCGCGCCAGGCGTTCGCTGAAACCCGCCCGGCGCAGGTAGTCCGCCCCCAGGCGCTCATGGCTGACCACGCCGAAGCCGCCCATGTTCTCGGCATCCTGCTGGCAGATATGCCCGATATCGTGGAAGAACGCCGCCAGCACCACCTCGTCGTCATAACCTTCCGCCAGGGCCAACTGAGCAGCCTGGGACATGTGCTCGATCTGCGACACCGGCTCGCCGATGTAGTCGCAGTCGCCGAAACGCTCGTACAGGCCGAAGACCTCGTCGACCACCTGCTGTCGCCGCTCCATCACGCTTCCTCCAGCAGTCGGGCGATATTGCCCTCGGCCATGGCCGGGCCAACGCTCATGCCGACCCCGGTGTGCATCAGGGCCACATGGACCCCGGGGGCCGCCTCCAGGAAGGAGAACGGCGCCGGGCCGCGCGCGCCGTAGACACCCTGCCAGCGCTCCACCACCCGGACCCTGCAACCCAGGGTCTGCTCGGCCAGTTCGAGCAGCCAGTTGTCCACCTGTTCAGCATTGAACGGTGAAGGATCGCTACCGTAATCGTGGGAATCGCCGATGATCAGCTCACCGTAGGGAGTCGGGCTTATCAACAAGTGGATACCATGCTCGTGCAGATGGGGCGCCTCGCGCAGAATCTGCGTTTGCACCGCGGCGGCTTCCGGCAGGTCGGCGAAGGCCCCGTAGTGCACGCAACTCAGACCGGTCAGCAAGGCATGTTGCAGGTTGAGATTGGCCTCGGGCCGCGCCCGGAGCATCTGCAAGCGGCAGATCTGTGGCTGCAAGGCAGCGATCTGATCCGCCAGTAGGGTCTGATAATCGTGCCCCGAACACAGCACGATCCGCGGCGCGTGGAAGTTGCCGGCGGTGCTGCGCAACTGGCCCGGCTGGATATCCCGCACCAGGGTCGAGAAGTGAAACTGCACCCCCAGGTCCCGGCGCAGGTAGTCGATCAACTGCGGGATCGCTTCACGGGAATACAGCTGCTGGTCGTCCAGGCCGTGCAAGGCCGCCCGGTGATGGCGGAACTGGCCGCCGTACAGATCATTCAGCGCCGCGCCCTGGAGCAGCTCGACGCGGTAGCCGTGCTCCAGCGCACGCCCGGCGCAGAAGGCTTCGAGCAACTGCTCCTCGGCTTCACTGCGGGCGAACAGGAAAGAGCCGTTGCGCTTGAGTTGCAGGCCCGCCAACTGCTGCCAGTCGGACCAGATCTCGCGGCTGGCCCTGGCCAGCTCCAGCATGGTGCCCGGCGGCTGGCCGGTGACCAGGGCCTGACCGAAGTTGCGCACCGAAGCGCCCAGGGGCGTGGCGCTGCGCTCGAAAACGTGCACCCGCAGACCGCGTTTGGCGGCGGCATAGGCATGGGACAGGCCCAGGATGCCGGCGCCGACGATCAGCAGATCGCTGTGATTGGTCATGAGTTGTTTCCTGGATGGGGAGCGCCTTCGCCGGCAAGCCGGCGAAGGCGATTGATCGGCTACTGCTTGGCAACCTTTTCCGACTTGCCGTCATAGCGCTTGCGCCATTCGGCGAGGATCTCGTCGCGGTTCTTCGAGGCCCAGGCAAAGTCGTTCTTGATCAAGCGCTGCTCGTAGTCGGCCGGCAGTTCGGTCTGCGGCTTGGCGATGCCCGGCTGGGCCAGCACGGCGAAGTTTTCCTTGTACAGCTCCATGGCCTCGGGGCTGGCGGAGAAGTCGGCGAGTTTCTTCGCCGCCTCTTCATGAGGCGTGCCCTTGATCACCGCGGTGGCTTCGATTTCCCAGCCCAGGCCTTCCTTCGGCAGGACGATGTCCAGCGGCGCGCCCTGGCGCTTGAGCTGCACGGCCGGGTACTCGAAGGAGATGCCAATCGGGAATTCACCGGCGGCGGCCAGCTTGCAGGGCTTGGAACCGGAGTGGACGTACTGGCCGATGTTCTGGTGCAGCTCATCCATGTACTGCCAGCCCTGCTTCTCGCCGAAGGTCTGCAGCCAGGCGCTGACGTCGAGGAAGCCGGTGCCCGAGGAGGCCGGGTTGGGCATGACGATCTTGCCCTTGTACTCGGGCTTGGTCAGGTCCTGCCAGCTCACCGGCTTGGTCAGGCCCTGCTTTTCGGCCTCCACGGTGTTGAAGCAGATGGTGGCGGCCCAGACGTCCATGCCGACCCAGGCCGGTGGGTTGGCGGCGTCGCGGTAGTTCGGGCCGATCTTGCCCAGATCCTTGGGCGCGTAGCTTTGCAGCATGCCCTGCTGGTCGAGGATCGCCAGGCTGGACGCGGCCAGGCCCCAGACCGCATCGGCCTGCGGGCGGGCTTTTTCCGCCAGCAGTTTGGCGGTGATGATCCCGGTGGAGTCACGCACCCACTTGATCTCCACGTCCGGGTTGGCCTTTTCGAAGGCTTGCTTGTAGGACTTCAGTTGCTCGGCTTCAAGGGCCGTGTAGACCGTCAGCTCGGTTTTCGCAGCAAAGGCGTTCAGGCTGACAGCAGAGAGGACGGCAGCGGCAAGAGCCAGGGGCTTGAACATGGTGCGGTTCCTTAGTGAGTGCAGATCAGAGTGGGGGTGGGTGAAGCGCATCAGTGGCCCGGCGTGCCCTGGCGCCAGGCCTGGGAACGGCGCAGCAGGCCGCGCGAAGCCCAGGCCAGGAGCAGCGAGACGCCGGCCGAAGTGAACAGGATCAGAGTCGACATCGCCGCGGCACCGCCGACGTTGCCGGCGTCGTCCATGTTCAGCACGGCGACGGCGGCAAGGATGGTGTCCGGGCTGTAGAGGAAGATCGCCGCCGACACCGTGGTCATGGCCGAAACGAACAGGTAGCGCACGATATCCAGCAGCGCCGGCAGGCAGATCGGCACGGTAACCCGCAGGTAATGCCGGTACAGCGGCGCCTTGAGCGACAGCGCGGCCGCCTCGAATTCGGCATCCAACTGACGCAGGGCGGTGGTGGCGGTCATCTGCGCGGTGGTCAGGTAGTGGGCGATGGCGCACACCACCAGCAGGGTCATGGTGCCGTAGAACACATGCAGCGGGTTGCCATTGAGGTTGAAGAAGAAGACGTAGCCCAGGCCCAGCACCAGCCCGGGCACCGCCATGGGCACGAAACTGAGCATGCGCAGCGCCAGGTTCAAGCCGCGCTGGCCGTTGGTCTTCTCCATCAGGTAGGCGCCGGTAAAGATCACCACGCTGCCGATCAGCGCCGTGCACAGGGCCATGGTCAAGCTGTTGCGGTAGGCCAGCCAGCCACCGCCGGCGGTGTCGTTGAACTGGTAGTGGTTCAGCGACAGCGACAGGTTGTAGGGCCAGAATTTCACCAGCGACGAAAACACCGCCATGCCGAACACCAGCAGCAGGGCCGCGCAGATCAGCAACACAATGGCCAGGTAGCAGCCATCGCGCAGCCGCGACGGCGCTGGCTTGAATACCTGGGCACGGCCGCTCATGGAGTCGCCATGGCGCCGGCGCAGCCAGGCGTCGACACCGAAGCTGAACAGGGCCGGCAACAGCAGGACCATGCCGATCAACGCGCCGCGGCCGAACTGCTGCTGCCCCACCACCGCCTTGTAGGCTTCCAGGGCCAGCACCTGATAGTCGCCACCCACTACCACTGGCACGCCGAAGTCGGTGATGGTCAGGGTGAACACCAGGCAGAAGGCGGCGAACAC
The DNA here is from genome assembly GCF_040268305.1 of Pseudomonas sp. W17. Taxonomy (NCBI): domain Bacteria; kingdom Pseudomonadati; phylum Pseudomonadota; class Gammaproteobacteria; order Pseudomonadales; family Pseudomonadaceae; genus Pseudomonas; species Pseudomonas sp. W17. Next base: position 6,754,594 of record NZ_CP158490.1, read on the forward strand.
CGCCTGCCGAGTGGCCGGCCAGGTGATACTGCGAAAGGCCTTGGCGGGGCTGGCGCCCATGCTCGACGCGGCGTCGAACAGCCGCGCGTCCGCCAGGGACAGCGCCGAGAGCAGGATCATCAGGGCATGGGGAAAGGTGTAGATGACCTCGCCGAGGACGATGCCCCAGAAGCCGTAGATGTTCTCGGCGAACAGGCCACGCAGCATCCCCTGATTGCCAAACAGATAGACCAGGGCAATGCCCGGGAGCATCGACGGCGCCATCAGCGGCAACAGCGACAGGCCGCGCCAGATGCCCTTGCCGGGAATCAGCGTGCGTTGCAGGGCGTAGGCGAACAGGTAGGCCAGGGGCACGACGATAGCGGCCACACTGAGGGAGACTTTCAGGCTGTTGCCCAGCAACCAGTGGAAGTTTTCGCTGGCCACCAGCTCGCGAGCCGCCAGCCAGCCTCCACCCTGCCCGGCCTCGGCGCTGAAGCCGCGCCAGAAGATCGCCAGCAGGGGCAACAGCACCGCTACACCCAACAGGACCAGAAGCAGGACCTTGCCGCCGACGACAAAAATACGGTCGCCGATCTCGGCACGAGAAGCCTGGCGCGCCAGCTTGGCAGGTAGCGGCAGGGACATTGGCACGCTCATCTTAGGCAAACACCTGAAGGCTGCGCGGCGGCAAGGCGACCCAGATGTCCTGGGCGCCCAGACGCGGCATGGCTTCCGGGGCCAGCTCGGCCAGCAGCGCATGCCCCGGCAGCTCGTTGAGTTCGAAGCTCATGCGGCAGCGATTGCCGAGGAAAGTGATCTCGCGGACCTTGGCCGGGAACAGGTTTTCCTCGTGCACCAGCGGATTCACGCTGATGGCTTCCGGACGGCAGAACAGCCGGCCCGAGGCGGTCTTGGCCGAGCCGTCGGCCAGGCGCACATTCATGCCGCCAACCTGGGCATGGCTGTCGCTGTTGCGACTGAAGGGTAGCCAGTTGCCCTGGCCGACGAATTCGGCGACGAACGGCGTGGCCGGACGGTCGTAGATTTCCTGGGGCGTGGCGTACTGCTCGACCTTGCCGTTGTTCATCACGGCAATGCGGTCGGCCATCAGCATGGCTTCGTCCTGGTTGTGGGTAACCATCAGGGTGGTGATCCCCAGGCGCCGCTGCAGCTGGCGCAGCTCGGTGCACAGGTGCTCGCGGACCCGGGCGTCCAGGGCCGACATCGGCTCGTCCAGCAGCAGCAACGACGGCGCCGGTGCCAAGGCACGGGCCAGGGCCACGCGCTGCTGCTGGCCGCCGGACAGCTGGCCGGGGTACTTCTTCTCGCTGCCGGTCAGCCCCACCAGTTCCAGCATCTGCGCCACGCGCTTGCGCGCTTCTTCGCGGCCACTGCCGGACAGGCCGTAGGCGATGTTGGCTTCTACCGTGAGGTTGGGGAACAGCGCGTAGGACTGGAACAGGATCCCGTAGTCCCGGGCCTGGGGCGCGAGCAGCGACACGTCCCGATCCCCGAGGTACAACTCGCCCTGGTCCTGGCGCTCCAGGCCGGCGATGCAGCGCAGCAAGGTGGTCTTGCCGCAGCCGGACGGCCCCAACAGGCACACCAGCTCCCCGGCGGCGACGTCCAGGGACACGTTATCCAGCGCGTTGAAGGCACCGAAGCGCTTGTGGATACCGCGCACCTTCATCGGCGCACCGGGGTTGCTCAGGGCAGTTGCAGCACAGTTGTTCATGGACGCACCTCATCTAGCAGATGAGGCAAATCCTAGAGTTGCAATGCGTCGGTCATATGGCAGTAAGGCAAAAACGACCGATAGTGGTATTCAGGGATTTGGGTTCACTTGTGAATCATGTGCTCACGAAGGCATCGGCATGGCCGATGCAGATCTTTCAGGCGGGAGCCATTTCCTGGGCCAGGCCGAGAAAGGCGGCGGGCAGGCGCGCGTTCTTGCGCTCCTTGAGGCAATACAGGTACTCGGCGATCTGCGGCGCGTTTTCGATGGTCAGTACCCGCAGCTGCGGGTCGTGGGGCACTTCCTGGCGGGCAATGATGCTGATGCCGATATTGCGCAGCACCGCCTCGCGGATCGATTCACGGCTGCCGATCTCCAGCAGCGGACCAAAACTGACGTTGGCGTTCTTCAGCAGACCTTCGGTGAGGCTGCGGGTGGTGGAGCCGGGTTCGCGCATCAGCAGCGTATGCCCGGCCAGGGCGTTGAGGGGCACGTGATCCAGCGCTGCCAGGGGGTGGTTGCGGTGTACCGCCAGCACCAGCGGGTCGCTGCCCAGCACCCGACGGACCAACCGCGAATCCTCCAGCAGTTGCGAGGAAGCGGCCACATCCACCCGATAGTCTTCCAGCGCCTCCAGGACCTGCTGGGAGTTGCCGATTTCCACCGAGACCTCCACCTGGGGCAGACGCTGGCGAAAAGTCTTCACCAGATCGAGGATGTAGTACGGCGCGGTGGCGGCGATGCGCAATGTGCCCTGCACCTGCCCGCAGTTGCGCAGGAAGAATTCGATGTCCGACTCTTTCTGCAGCAGCTCCTTGACCATCGGCAGCAAGCGCGCGCCCTCATCGCTCAGGCTCAGGCGGCGACCGCCTCGGTAGAACAGCTCCACCGCGTACTGGCTCTCCAGGTTGCGGACCTGGGTAGTCACCGTGGGCTGGCTGAGGCCGAGCTTCTTCGCCGCCTGGGTAATGCTGCCCAGGCGGGCGACCATGTAAAAAGCCTTCAGCTCGGCACTCAGCACAGGGTTCTCTCGTTGCTTATTTGCGCAGCAGGCGCAGACCGTTGAACACCACCAACAGGCTCACGCCCATGTCGGCGAACACTGCCATCCACATGGTGGCCAGCCCGGCAAAGGTTACCCCAAGAAAGATCGCCTTGATGACCAGGGCCAGGACGATATTTTGCTTGAGCACCACCGAGGTCTGGCGCGACAGGCGGATAAACGCCGGGATCTTGCGCAGATCATCGTCCATCAGGGCCACATCCGCGGTCTCGATGGCAGTGTCGGTGCCCGCCGCAGCCATGGCGAAACCGATTTCGGCGCGGGCCAGGGCCGGTGCGTCGTTGATCCCGTCGCCCACCATGCCCACCCGGTGGCCCTGGGCGTACAGGTCTTCGATGGCCTGCAGCTTGTCGGTGGGCAGCAGGTCGCCCCGGGCCTGGTCGATACCCACCTGGGCCGCGATGGCCTGGGCGGTATGCGGGTTGTCGCCGGTGAGCATCAGGGTCTTGATCCCCAGCTCATGCAATTGCTGGATGGCTTCGCGGCTGGATTCCTTCACCGTATCGGCCACGGCGAACAGCGCCAGCGGGCCATTGCGGTCCAGCAGCAGGACCACGGTCTTGCCCTGCTTCTCCAGGGCGAAGAGTTTTTCTTCCAAAGCCGGGGAGCACAGGCCCAGCTCTTCCACCAGACGATGGTTGCCCAGGTGGTACAGCTCGCCGTTGATCTCGCCGCGTACGCCTCGGCCGGTCAGGGCCTCGAAGTTATCCACAGGGTGCATGGCCAACTGCTTATCCACAGCCGCCTGGGCAATGGCCAGGGACACCGGGTGGTCGGAACGCCCCGCCAGGCTTGCGGCCAGGGCCGGGGCGGTGTCCTGGGCCAGCGGGTCCAGGGACAGGAAGTCGGTCTGTACCGGCTTGCCGTGGGTGATGGTGCCGGTCTTGTCCAGGGCCAGGTAGTCGAGCTTGTAGCCGCCCTCCAGGTAGACCCCGCCCTTGACCAGGATGCCCTTGCGCGCGGCAGCCGCCAGGCCGCTGACAATGCTTACCGGGGTGGAGATCACCAGGGCGCAGGGGCAAGCCACTACCAGCAGCACCAGGGCGCGGTAGATCCAGTCGAACCAGACGCCGCCCATGAATAGCGGCGGAATCAGCGCCACCGCCAGGGCGAAGGCGAATACCGCCGGGGTGTAGATTTTCGAGAAGCTGTCAACGAAGCGCTGGGTCGGAGCCCGGGCGCCCTGGGCCTGTTCCACAGCGTGGATGATCCGCGCCAGGGTCGAATTGTTGGCGGCGGCAGTCACTCGGTATTCCAGGGAGCCGGCCTGGTTGATGGTGCCGGCGAAAACCTTGTCGCCTACAGTCTTTTCCACCGGCAGGCTTTCACCGGTGATCGGCGCCTGGTCGATGGTGGAGTTGCCGGACACGACCTCGCCGTCGAGGCCGATGCGCTCGCCGGGACGCACCCGCACCAGTGCGCCCAGTTCGACGCTTTTCGCTTCCTGTTCGCTCCAGTTGCCGTCTGCCTGCTGCACCGTAACCCGTTCCGGGGTCATCTGCATCAGGCCGCTGATGGCGTTGCGCGCCCGATCCAGGGAACGGGCCTCGATCAATTCCGCCACAGTGAACAGGAACATCACCATCGCCGCTTCCGGCCATTGGCCGATCAGCACGGCGCCGGTCACGGCGATGCTCATCAGGGCATTGATGTTGAGGTTGCGGTTCTTCAGGGCGATCCAGCCCTTCTTGTAGGTGGTCAGGCCACCACTGAGGATCGACACCAGGGCCACCAGGGCAATCACCCAGTCGGGCGCGGCATTGGTGAAATGGATGACCTCGGCAGCCAGCGCGCCGATACCGGACAGGGCCAGCGGCCACCAGGGCTTCTTCACGGGCGCTGCGGCAGGCGCGGCTTGGTCACCCTCCTGTTCCAGGGGTTCGGCGTGCATGCCCAGTGACTTGACCGCCTCGATGATAGGCGCGGTGCTCGGCAGGTCGTGGGTCACCCCCAGCACGCGGTTCATCAGGTTGAACTCCAGCGCCTGGACCCCGGCCAGCTTGCCCAGCTTGTTCTGGATCAGGGTCTGTTCGGTGGGGCAGTCCATGGCTTCGATGCGAAAGCTGCTCAAGCGCGCGCCGGCGGTCGGGGTCTCGCTCAGGGTGACCCTGGACGGCGCCAGGTCGGCGGAACCGCAGCAGGATGCGCCGTGGGCGGCATGATCGTGTGCCTTGACCGGCTGCAACTTGCCCGCGGGCGCATGGGAATGGCTGTGGCCATGGCTGTGATCGTGATCGTGATCGTGATCGTGATCGTGATCAGCCTGGGGCTGCTGATCCGCGGTTTTGCGCGGGCTGTGGAGAGAATCGCTCATTAGGGTCCCTTCCGAATTAAGGTGCTTGTTGCCAAGTGAACACCCTGTAGCCACTATAGGGTCAAGCACCCATTCGGAGACGACGGCAATGAAGATTGGCGAACTGGCGAAACTCACCGACTGTCAGGTCGAGACCATCCGTTACTACGAGCGCGAAGGGCTGCTGCCGGAACCGGCCCGCAGTGAAGGCAACTATCGCCTCTACACCCAGGCCCACACCGAGCGCCTGACCTTTATCCGCAATTGCCGCAGCCTGGACATGACCCTCGAGGAGATCCGCAGCCTGCTCAACCTGCGCGACAGCCCCCAGGACCAGTGCGCCAGCGTCAACGCCCTGATCGACGAACATATCCATCACGTCAAGGCACGCATCGACGGCTTGCTGGCCCTGCAGGAACAACTGCTGGACCTGCGCCAGCGCTGCAGCGAGGGCCCGGACCTTGAGCACTGCGGAATTCTCCAGCGCCTGGAAGTCAGCGGCTCGGTGGCCCCCAATGAGAGCGAGCCCTCCCATGTCGGGCGCAGCCACGGGCACTGAACCCCTGGCGCGGTTTCAGGCGCCGCGCCGAACGCTGGCCGTCAGCCGCAGATAAGCCCCTTCGAGGATTGCCAGCAGCCGCTGGTCCAGTTGCTGCCAGGCCAGCCCCTGGCGCACCAGCCAGGCGCTGAGCCCTCCCACCAGGCAGCCACCCAGAATGTCGAAAGGGAAATGCACGCCCAGGTAGACCCGTGCCCAACTCACCAGGAGCGCCAGGCCCAACATCACCAACCCGGTCTTACGCAGGCTGGCCAGGATCAGCGCGAAAGCCATGGCGAACATGCCACTGGCGTGGTCGCTGGGGAAAGACGCCCCGGGCGCGTGGGCGAGGAAGTTCTGACCCAGGCCGATCATGAACGGCCGCGGATGGAACCACAGCTCACGGACCAGCAGGTTGCAGACCAGGGCCAGGACAATGCTCAGGCCGGTGAGCAACACGATCATGCGCTGGCGGCGCTCGCCGAAAACCCAGAACACCACCAGCAGCAGCGGCACGCTGAGTACCACCCATTGCGCGAGGAAAACCGCCAGTGCACGTATTGGCATGGACGCCCCGGCACTGGCGTTGATGGCCAGGAACAGGCTGTGATTGAGTTCTTCCATTCGGGGCTCACGTTGAATGCCACAAGGACCACACCCCGCACCTGGCAGGACCGCTACTCAGAGCGTAGCTGGCCGCCGGGCACAGCCATGCCCGGAACGGCTCCGGGCACAGGTCGATAATGGCAACAGGATCAATCGACAAGGGCCGCGCGGCCCTTGCTGCAGTAGCTGGATGCTCAGACCGCCATCGGCGCCGTCATGGGCGCGTGGTGCTCATAGCCTTCCAGGGAGAAGTCGCTCGGTTCGATCAGCTCCAGCCACTCCGGCTGGTAGACGCCGGTCTTGGCGAACTCCGGCACACGCTCGGAAATCACCAGCTTGGGCATCGGGAACGGCTCGCGCTTGAGCTGTTCGTTGAGCATGTCCAGATGGTTTTCATAGACGTGGGCATCACCGATGAAATAGGTGAACCAGCGCGGCGTGTAGCCGGTCAGGCGACCGATCAGGCTCAGCAGCGCAGCACCCTCGGTGAGGTTGAACGGCGTGCCCAGGCCCAGGTCGTTGGAGCGGATGTAGAGGGTCAGGGAGATTTCCCGGGTCTCGACATTGGGGTGGAACTGGTACAGCAGGTGGCACGGCGGCAAGGCCATTTCATCCAGCTGGGCGCAGTTCCAGCCGTGGAACAGGATCCGCCGGCTGCCCGGGTCGTTGATGATGGTGTCGACGCACTGGCGCACCTGGTCGATGGCCTTGTACAGCACCACGTAGCCCTGGCCGTCTTCCTCGCCCGCGGCGATCTGCCGGTAGCCCTGGCTCAGCGCCAGGTCGATGGCCGCCTGGTTGCTGGTCTTGATCTGTTTGTAGGCCGGCCACTTGCGCCACTGCACGCCGTAGATCTCGCCCAGGTCGTCGTCGCCCTGACGGAACGGGTTGGCCAGCCACTGGGCGTTTTCGTTGGCGTTCTGGTCCCAAACCTTGCAGCCCAGCGCACGAAACTCGGCGGCGTTGTTCACCCCGCGCAGGAAGCCGACCATCTCGCCGATGGCCGACTTGAAGGCCATCTTGCGGGTGGTGATGGCCGGGAAACCTTCCTTGAGGTCGTAGCGCAGCATGGCCCCGGGGAAGCTGATGGTGTTCACACCGGTGCGGTTGGCCTGCTTGGTGCCGTTGTTGATGACGTGGGCCACCAGATCAAGATATTGCTTCATGAATTACCTGCATCCTTGAACCCGGGGCACGCCCCGGGGTTCGAATTTATTGCGCCGCGCTCTTGGCCGAAGCGCGATGATAAGCCAGCCAGATCAACCCCAGGCCACCGAGAATCATCGGCACGCACAGGACCTGACCCATGGTCAGCCAGTTCCAGGCCAGGTAGCCCAACTGGGCGTCCGGCACCCGGACGAACTCGACGATGAAACGGAAGATCCCGTAGAACAGGGCGAACATACCGGAAACCGCCATGGTCGGCCGTGGTTTGCGCGAGAACAGCCAGAGGATCAGGAACAGCGCCACGCCTTCCAGGGCGAACTGATACAGCTGCGAGGGATGGCGCGGCAATTGCGCCGGATCGCTGAACGGCGGGAACACCATGGCCCAGGGCAGATCGGTGGGCTTGCCCCACAATTCAGCGTTGATGAAGTTGCCGATGCGCCCGGCACCCAGGCCGATCGGCACCATCGGCGCGACGAAATCCATCAGCTCGAAGAAGGTCTTGTTGTTGCGCTTGCCGAACCACCAGGCCGCCAGCATCACCCCGATGAAACCACCGTGGAACGACATGCCGCCCTTCCACACTTCGAAGATCAGGGTCGGGTTGGCCAGGTAGGCACTCAGGTCATAGAACAGCACATAACCCAGGCGACCACCGACTATCACCCCCATGGACATCCAAAACACCATGTCCGAGAGCTTCTCCTTGCTCCAGGTCGGATCGAAACGGTTCAGGCGACGCGACGCCAGCAACCAGGCACCGCCAATGCCGATCAGGTACATCAGGCCGTACCAGTGGATTTTCAGCGGGCCGATGGCCAGGGCCACCGGATCAATCTGCGGGTAAGGCAGCATTGCGACTCCTCGTAAGGGTTAGAACTTCAGATTCCCGGGGCAAACTGCCAGCCCAGGATTAAGCCAGGATTGCGTCACCACTCAGAACAGGAAGCTGAGCCCCACGCAGAACAGTAGCGCGGCGAACATGCGTTTCAACAGGCGTGGCGACAGTTTGTGGGCCAGGCGCGCGCCGATGCGGGCGAACACCATGCTGGTCAGGGCAATGCCCAACAGGGCCGGCAAATAAACGAAACCGAGACTATGGGCCGGGAGCTGCGGATCATGCCAGCCCAGAATAATGAAACTTGAGGCACTGGCCAGGGCAATGGGCAAACCGCAGGCCGATGAGGTAGCCACCGCCTGCTGCATGGGCACGCTGCGCCAGGTGAGAAAAGGCACGGTGAGGGAGCCCCCGCCAATGCCGAAGATCGCCGAGGCCCAGCCAATCACACCGCCGGCGGCCGTCAGGCCCAGCTTGCCGGGCACCTGACGGCTGGCCTTGGGCTTGAGCTCCAGGGTCATCTGCAGGGCCACCACGAGGGCAAACACACCGATGATTTTCTGCAGGTGCGGGCCGGAGATCGCCTCGGCGGTCAGTGCGCCGAAACCGGCGCCCAGAAGGATACCCACGGTCATCCAGGCGAAGATAGGCCAGCGCACAGCGCCACGCCGATGGTGCTCGCGCACCGCATTGACCGAGGTAAAGATGATGCTGGCCAGGGAGGTGCCGACCGCCAGATGAGTCAGCACCGAGACATCGAAGCCTTGCAGGGTGAAGCTGAACACCAGCACCGGGACTATGATGATCCCGCCGCCCACGCCGAACAGCCCGGCCAGCACGCCCGCACAGGCGCCCAGCAGCAGATAGAGCAGAAATTCCATGGGAGCATCCGAAAAATAGATCGGCATGGTAACGGAAGCGCCGCCCCGGACTCCACTGAATGGCGATGGATACCCGCCGGATCTGTGCGTAAAGTGGGCAAAACACACAGGGGGCCACCTTAATGTGCTTGATCGTTTTCGCCTGGCGGCCGGGTCATGCTCAGCCACTGATCGTCGCGGCCAACCGTGATGAATTCTACGCGCGGCCGAGCCTGCCCCTGGGGCAGTGGCCGGAACTGCCGCAGATCCACGCCGGTCGCGACCTGGAAGCCGGCGGCACCTGGCTCGGGGTCGGCGCCGAGGGCCGCTTTGCCGCCCTGACCAATATCCGCAACCCGCACCAGCCTCCGGCGCGGCGCTCGCGGGGTGAACTGGTGGCGCGCTTTCTCGCCGGCGACGTGCCCCTGGATGATTATTTGCGCGATGTAGTCGGGCGCTCGGTGGAGTACGCCGGGTTCAACCTGCTGTTGGGCAATGCCGAGCAACTGTGGCACTACAACGCTCGGGACCCGCAGCCGCAACAGCTGGAGCCTGGGGTCTACGGCCTTTCCAATGCCGGGCTGGATACGCCCTGGCCCAAGCTGCTCAAGGCCAGGGCGGCATTGCAGGAGGTGTTGCATGATCCACAGCCCCAGGCACTGCTGGCGCTATTGAGCGACCCGCAGACAGCACCCTTCGCCGACCTGCCGGACACCGGCGTGGGCTTGGCCACCGAAAGCCTGCTGTCCAGCGTGTTCATCGCCAGCCCCAGCTACGGCACACGAGCCAGCACGGCCCTGATCGTCCACGCCGATGGCTCGCGGCATCTGCTGGAGCGCAGCTTTGGCCCCTATGGCGGGCATCTGGGAGAGGTCGAACTGAAGGTCTGAAGCGTTCCCCGGCACGCCGACTCCCACGAACGCTTCTGTAGGAGCCGGCTTGCCGGCGAAGAAAACAACCCGGTTACAGGGTCTTGCTCGAAGCCGGATTGATCATCCGCGCCAGCCCGAGTTTCTTCAGCGCCAGTTGCAGCGAACTGTGGATAACTTGCGGGTTGTCGATGGTCATCATTTCCGCCAGCAGTTCCTTGGCCTTGGTCATGCTGACCTGACGCAGCATCCACTTCACCTTCGGCAGGTTGGTGGCGTTCATCGACAAGCTGTCGAAGCCCATCGCCATCAACAGCACCGCCGCCGCCGGATCACCGGCCATCTCGCCGCAGATGCTCACTGGCTTGCCTTCGGCATGGGCATCACGCACCACGTTCTGCAGCGCTTGCAGCACTGCCGGGTGCAGGTAGTCGTAGAGATCGGCCACCCGTGGGTTGTTGCGGTCCACCGCCAGCAGGTACTGGGTCAGGTCGTTGGAGCCCACCGAGAGGAAGTCCACCTGGCGCGCCAGTTCCTTGGTCTGGTACACCGCGGCAGGGATTTCGATCATCACCCCCACTGGCGGCATCGGTACGTCAGTGCCTTCATCGCGCACTTCGCCCCAGGCCCTGTGTATCAAGTGCAAGGCTTCTTCCAGCTCGTGGATGCCGGAAATCATCGGCAGCAGGATGCGCAAATTGTTCAGGCCTTCGCTGGCCTTGAGCATCGCCCGGGCCTGTACCAGGAAGATCTCCGGGTGGTCGAGGGTCACGCGGATCCCGCGCCAGCCAAGGAAGGGGTTGTCTTCCTTGATCGGGAAGTACGACAGCGACTTGTCGCCGCCGATGTCCAGGCTGCGCATGGTCACCGGTTGCGGGTGGAAGGCCGCCAGTTGTTCGCGATAGATCGCCAGCTGTTCCTTCTCGCTGGGGAAACGCTGGTTGATCATGAACGGCACTTCGGTGCGATACAGGCCCACGCCTTCGGCCCCGCGCTTCTGCGCCCGGGCTACATCGGCCAGCAGGCCGGTGTTGACCCACAGCGGCATGCGATGGCCATCGGGGGTAATGCAAGGCAGGTCGCGCAGGGCATCCAGGCCCTGGGCCAGTTGCCGTTCTTCTTCCACCACATCGGCGAACTGCTTGCGCAGCACGTCGCTGGGGTTGGTGTAGACCTCGCCGTGGTAGCCGTCGACGATCATCTGGATGCCGTCGACCTTGGAGTACGGCAGGTCCACCAGGCCCATCACCGTCGGGATGCCCATGGCCCGGGCCAGGATCGCCACGTGGGAGTTGCCCGAACCCAGCACCGAGACCAGGCCCACCAGCTTGCCTTCCGGCACTTCGCCGAGCATGGCCGGGGTCAGTTCTTCACTGACCAGGATGGTGTTGTCGGGATAGACCAGGGTCTGCTGGCGCTCTTCCTGCAGGTAGGCCAGGAGCCGGCGGCCTAGGTCCTTGACGTCCGAGGCCCGCTCGCGCAGGTAGGCATCGTCCATCAGTTCAAAACGGTTGACGTGATCGGTGACCACCTGGCGCAACGCGCCCTGGGCCCATTGCCCGGTCTTGATCACGGCCTTCACTTCACTGCCCAGGGAGGCGTCGTCAAGCATCATCAGGTAGACGTCGAACAGCGCGCGCTCTTCAGGGCGCAATTGGGTGGCGAGCTTTTCCGACAGCGCGCGCATATCGGCCCGCACCCCTTCCAGGGCGCTCTTGAACAGGGCCAGTTCGGCATCGATGTCGGTGACGTGCTTGTCCGGCACCACATCCAGGTCGGCTGGCGGCAGCATCACCACCGCGCTGCCCACCGCCGCGCCGGGCGAGCCCGGTACGCCGACGAACTTGGCTTCCTGAATGCCCTTGCCCTGGCGACCCAGGCCACGGATCGAACCGGTGGCCTCGGCATGGGCGATAACCCCGGCCAGTTGGGCGCTCATGGTCACCAGAAAGGCTTCTTCGCCTTCGTCGAACTGGCGGCGCTCCTTTTGCTGGATAACCAGCACGCCCACCACCCGGCGGTGGTGAATGATCGGCGCACCGAGGAACGAGGCGTAACGCTCCTCACCGGTTTCGGCGAAGTAGCGATAGCGCGGGTGGTCGGCGGCGTTTTCCAGGTTGAGGGGTTCTTCGCGAGTGCCCACCAGGCCTACCAGGCCTTCGTTGGGCGCCATGCTGACCTTGCCGATGGAGCGCTTGTTCAAGCCCTCGGTGGCCATCAGGACGAAACGGTTGGTTTCCGGGTCCAGCAGATAGACCGAGCAGACCTGGCTGCCCATGGCCTCTTTGACGCGCAATACAATAATCCCCAACGCCGCCTTGAGATCCTTGGCGGAGTTAACTTCCTGGACGATCTTGCGCAGCGTATTGAGCATGGCTCGGGGTCGAACTCCGTCGTCAGTCGCGCACTAGCAGGCGCGGGGCAAGCTCTTTGAGAGCGCGGCGATACACTTCGCGCTTGAATGTCACCACCTGGCCCAACGGATACCAATAACTGACCCAGCGCCAGCCATCGAACTCCGGTTTACCGGTCAAATCCATCCGCACCCGCTGCTCGTTGGAGATCAGGCGCAGGAGAAACCATTTCTGCTTCTGGCCGATGCACAGCGGTTGGCTGTGGGTCCGGACCAGACGCTGCGGCAAACGATAGCGCAACCAGCCCCGGGTGCAGGCGAGAATTTGCACATCTTCGCGCTCCAGCCCCACTTCTTCGTTCAGCTCGCGATACAAGGCGTCTTCCGGCGTCTCATCGGGGTTGATTCCCCCTTGAGGAAACTGCCAGGCATCTTGATTGATACGGCGAGCCCATAGCACCTGTCCGGCATCATTGGTCAGAATGATCCCGACATTGGGGCGGAAACCATCGGGGTCGATCACGGCTACAACCTCGCAAACGCATGTCGCCGCATTGTTCCACAAAGCTTGGGAATGCAGCAACGAGGCTGCTTACCTTATGTGCACTCTTGTGAAAAGACCGTATTCTGGGCACCTTTTTCCGCGACTTTTCAGCGAGTAACTGCAATGCGCCTGGCTTTATTCGACTTGGACAACACGCTTTTGGGCGGCGACAGCGACCACGCCTGGGGCGACTATCTGTGCGAGCGGGGCTTCCTCGACGCCGTCGCCTACAAGACCCGCAACGACGAGTTCTATCAGGATTATCTGGCCGGCAAGCTCGACAATGCCGCCTACCTGAACTTCTGCCTGGAAATCCTCGGCCGCACCGACATGGCCGTGCTTGAAGAGTGGCACCGCGACTTCATGCGCGACTGCATCGAGCCGATCCTCCTGCCCAAGGCCCAGGCCCTGCTGGACAAGCATCGCGCTGCCGGCGACAAGCTGGTGATCATCACCGCGACCAACCGTTTCGTGACCGCGCCGATCGCCGAACGCCTGGGCGTGGAAACCCTGATCGCCACCGAATGCGAAATGCAGGATGGCCGCTACACCGGGCGCAGTACCGATGTACCGTGTTTCCGTGAAGGCAAGGTCACCCGCCTCAACCGCTGGCTGGAAGAGACCGGCCATAGCCTGGAAGACAGCTACTTCTACAGCGATTCGATGAACGACCTGCCCCTGCTGGAGCAAGTGACCACCGCCGTGGCCGTTGACCCGGACCCGAACCTGCGGGCCGAGGCCGAGAAACGTGGCTGGCAGGTCATCAGCCTGCGCGACTAGACAGCTCGCCGGCGGGCCGGCTGTAGGCGCTGGCTTGCCAGCGAAAAAACCTACGCCGGCTTGGCCACCATCAGATAGAAAATCGCCATGAAGGCCAGGAACGCCGGCCAGCCCAGGGCAAACCACCAGCGCATATAAAGGGTTGCCCGCAGCGGCATCGGCGTCCCGTCCTGCAGGGCCTGCTCGGCTATCTTGTGCACTCGGATCTGCAACCAGACCACCGGCAGCCAGCACAGCCCCGCCACCACATACAGCCCCAGGCTCCACATCAGCCACGCCTGCTGCAGCGACCAGCCTGCCAGGTGCACCAGCCCCAGCCCGCTCAACGGCTGGAACACCGCCGTGGTGGCGGTAAAGGCCCAGTCGGCGAACACCAGGTGCTTGAAGGTCACGGCAATCACTTCCACCCGGCCACTGCGCCAGGCCCGCAGGGCGTAATAGGCCGACCCCGCGCCGAGGCCGAACAGCACGGTGGAGGACAGGATATGCAGGGTTTTCAACAGCAGGTAAGCGCTCATTGGCGGGGTTCGGTCCACAGCAGCCATAGGGTCGCCACCATCAGCACCAGGTTCTTGGCGACGGCGGCATAAGGGTCAAACCAGAAGTGCGGCAGGATCAGGCTGATGATCAGGGTGTAGCCGAGCATCAGCCCCAACTGCGCCTGCAAGGCCCGCCGGCGCCAGCGCCGCAGCAGCAGGCCGACACCCAGCAGCGCATCACAGAGTGAACCGCCGATCACCGCCAGGGCCGCCCAGACGCCCTGCACGCCAGCCTCGGCCATGATCCGCAGGCCCCAGTCGTAACCCGGGCCAATGCACACCAGCGCGGTACCCAGCCAGATCAGCACCATCACTGCCAGCAACAGGGGGCGCAGGGCCAGTTGGGTGCTTTGCGCCGCCTGCGGCCAGTCCTGCAAGCGGGCCGCCAGCGGCGCCGCGTGATACCCGCAGACCGAGGCCAGCACCTGCGGATCCGCCAGGTTGTCGTGGCGGGCCATGGCCAGGCTCTGCCGGTTCAAGGCTCGCCAGCCCAGGCGATCGCCAGCAGCGGCCACCAGCCGCAGCAAGACCGCTGGCAGCTTGAAATAGCGCGCCGGGGCCCAGCCCTGGGCCGACCGCAGGCGATCGAGCAGTTGCGCCATGGTCATGCGTTCCGGGCCGACCAAGGGCAGAACCATGGATTCCTGCGGCCACTGCCTGAGCAGCGCCAGCACCGCGGCACTCAAGTCCTCTATATGCAAGGGCTGCATCTGCGCCTTGGCGGACAGCAAGGGAATCAGCGGCCAGGGCGACAGCCTCGTCAGCCAGCCACTGCTGGCACCGCCAGCGCCGAGCACCAGCGAGGGCCGCAGCACCACCGCCGGTACCCCCAACTGCAGCAGGTAATCATCCGCCGCCGCCTTGCTGGCAAGGAACGGCACTTGAGGCAGGATCCCGGCCCCCAATGCGGAAATCTGCAGTACCCGCACGCCCCGGGCCGCCGCCAGATCGAACAGCGCGCGGGTACCCAGGTCCTGGGTCAGGCTCAACGCCCGCGCATCAGTGCTCAACAGCCCCGCGGCGTTGATCAGCAGGTCGGTGTCGGCAGGCAGGGCAAAGGGCTGGGGCTCGCGGCCCAGGCAATCGAGATCCAGCTGGCGCCACTCCACCCCGGGCAACCCCTGGGGCTGAGGGCGACGGCTGGTGGCAATCAGTTGATGGCCGGCAGCGTGCAATGCCGCCAGCAGATGACGGCCGACAAACCCTGTGGCCCCCACCAGAACGACCTTCATGGCAATCCTTGAGAGTTAGACTGGCTTGGCGCCCATAAGACCGGCAATGGTCACGAAACATGCGGCGCTGAACACCGCCAGCACCAGGGTGAACGCCAGGCCGCTGGCAACCTTGGCCACCCGCAGGCGGTTGAGGCGCACCATCAGCCACAGCCAGGCCAGAGCCCCCAGGGTGTAGAGCACACTGGAACCCAGGACCCAGGTCTGCCCCAGCGGCCAACCCACCAGATGCACCAGCCACCAACCGCTGAACGGCAATGTCAGCATGCCCAGCGCCAGCAACAACCAGCCGAACAGGCCCGGACGGTGCAGCACCCGGCTATAAACCGTGGCATCCCCCTGGCGGCGCAGGCGCCAGACCCAGATCGCCAGTCCCAGCGCACTGCCCAATAGCAGTACGGTGGCCAGTACATGAAGCGTCTTCAGCGTGGTCAGTGTTTCCATGTTTTCGCTTCCTTAAGGCTCCGATCCTCAGCGTAGTCGTTCAGCCGAGGAACAGCTGGTAGGCCGGGTTGTCGCTTTCATCCCAGTACGGATAGCCGATCTGCTCCAGCGCCGCGGGCACCAGGTGACGTTCATCGGCCGGCACTTGCAGGCCGGCGACTACCCGGCCATCCGCCGCACCATGGTTGCGGTAGTGGAACATCGAGATATTCCAGCGCCCGCCCAGTTTATTGAGGAAGTTGAACAGCGCCCCCGGACGCTCCGGAAATTCGAAACGCAGCACCACTTCGTCGCTGACCTTCTCGGCATGGCCGCCGACCATGTAGCGGATGTGCAGCTTGGCCAGCTCGTTGTCGGTCAGGTCGATCACCGGAAAGCCCTGCTCGGTCAGACTGGCGATCAGGGCGCTGCGCGGATCGTTTTCCGGGTGGGTCTGCACGCCGACGAAGATGTGCGCCTCGCTGCCGGTGTTGTAGCGGTAGTTGAATTCGGTGATCTGGCGCTTGCCCACCGCCTCGCAGAAGGCCTTGAAGCTGCCGGGCTTCTCGGGAATGGTCACGGCGATGATGGCTTCGCGGCCTTCGCCCAGTTCGGCGCGCTCGGCGACGTGGCGCAGGCGGTCGAAGTTGACGTTGGCCCCGGAGTCGATGGCTACCAGGGTCTGCCCGCTGATACCGCGCTGCTCGACGTACTTCTTGATCCCGGCAACGCCCAGGGCGCCGGCAGGTTCGGTGATCGAGCGGGTATCGTCGTAGATATCCTTGATTGCCGCACAGATCTCGTCGGTACTGACGGTAATCACTTCATCCACATAATCCTTGCAGATGTCGAAGGTGTGCTGGCCAATCTGCGCCACCGCCACGCCGTCGGCGAAGATCCCCACGGTCGGCAGCACCACGCGCTCACCGGCAGCCATGGCCGCCTGCAGGCAGTTGGAGTCGTCCGGCTCGACGCCGATGACCTTGATCTCCGGGCGCAGGTACTTCACATAGGCCGCAATGCCGGCGATCAGGCCGCCGCCGCCGACCGGAACGAAGATCGCATCCAGCGGGCCGGGGTGTTGGCGCAGAATCTCCATGGCCACCGTGCCCTGCCCGGCAATGGTGTGCGGATCATCGTAGGGATGGATGTAGACGTAGCCCTTCTCGTCCACCAGCTTCAGGGAGTAGGCCAGCGCTTCAGGGAAGGTATCGCCGTGCAGCACCACCTTGCCACCACGGGAGCGCACGCCCTCGACCTTGATCTCGGGGGTGGTCTTGGGCATCACGATAGTAGCCTTGACCCCCAGCACCTTGGCCGCCAGGGCCAGGCCCTGGGCGTGGTTGCCCGCCGACGCAGTGACCACGCCCCGGGCGCGCTCGGCATCGCTGAGCTGGGTCAGCTTGTTGTAGGCACCACGGATCTTGAACGAGAACACCGGCTGCAAGTCTTCACGCTTGAGCCAGATCTGATTGCCCAGCCGCTCGGAGAGCTGGCGGGCAGTCTGCAATGGGGTTTCTACGGCAACGTCATAAACGCGCGAGGTGAGGATCTTCTTGACGTACTGTTCGAGCATCGGAAAGCATCACTGAGCGGGTTGGGCAGGGCCAGGGAGTCTAACCCAGCGTTTGCCCGGGCGACCACACGAATACAGAGGTTTTAGCCGCCCCCCTCGCCTTCTCTGAAGCCCGGCCGATTAGCCAAACGGGCAATGACCTGATCTGCTGCGGCGCCTATAATGCCGGCCTTTGTGCCCCCCTTGCCCGCTTCGGAGCCCGCATGACCCAGGATCAACTCAAACAGGCCGTTGCCCAGGCCGCCGTCGACCTTATCCTCCCGAAACTCGATGACAAGAGCATCGTCGGGGTCGGCACCGGCTCCACCGCCAACTGCTTCATCGACGCCCTGGCCCTGCACAAGGGAGCCTTCGACGGCGCCGTGGCCAGCTCCGAAGCCACCGCCGCGCGCCTCAAGGGCCACGGGATTGCGGTCTACGAGCTCAACACCGTGAGCGACCTGGAGTTCTACATCGACGGCGCCGACGAAAGCGACGAGCACCTGAACCTGATCAAGGGCGGCGGCGCCGCCCTGACTCGGGAAAAGATCGTCGCCGCCGTGGCCAAGACGTTTATCTGCATCGCCGACGCCAGCAAGCTGGTGCCGGTGCTGGGCAACTTCCCGCTGCCCGTGGAAGTGATCCCCATGGCCCGCAGCCACGTGGCCCGTGAACTGGTGAAACTGGGCGGCGATCCGGTGTACCGCGAAGGCGTGATCACCGACAACGGCAACATCATCCTCGATGTGCACAACATGCAGATCACCAATCCGGTGGAACTGGAAAGCCAGATCAATGCCATTGTCGGCGTGGTCACCAATGGCCTGTTCGCTGCACGCCCCGCTGATGTGCTGCTGCTGGGTACCGCCGAAGGGGTGAAGACCCTCAAGGCCTGAGCCTGCCCTACAGATAGGAGCCGGCTGGCGGGCGAAGGCGGTTTTGAAGACCTCTTCGCTGGCAAGCTGGCTCCTACATCGGTTTCTTGAAGACGTAGAACAGGTTCGGTTCGCTCACCAGGTACAGGGTGCCGGCGTCATCCATGGCCATCCCTTCCGCCTGAGGCACCGCCTTGCTCAGACCCTGGCGCCACTTGCCCAAGGCCAGGGTACTCAGCGGGCGCCCCTCGACATCCAGCTCCACCACCAGCCGCGACTCGTCCGACAGTGCCAGCAGGTGGCCACTGCGCTCGTCGTATTGCAGGCTGGAGAGATCACGCACGAACAGGCCGGCATCGCGCTTGGGGTTGTTCACCACATGCATCCCGTAGGACTGTTCCGGATCTTGATGGGGGAAGCCCTGCACTTCATAGATCAGCATCGGGTCGCGCTCCTTGGCGACGAACAGGCGCTTGCCCTGGGAGTCGTAGGCCAGCCCCTCGAAGCCTTTGTTGCCGGCAAGGTGCACGCCCAGGGTGATCTGCTCGGCTTCTGTCGCATCCACCGCCGTGGTTTCATCGTCCAGCTGGATCTTGATCAGCCGGTGCTGGCGCTCGTCACTGATCACATAGGTATTGGCACTGATGAACTCCACCGCTTCCGGATCGCCAAAGCCCACCAGAGCGATGCGGCGCAGGATCTGCCCGTCCAGGGATAGCTCGATCAGTTCGGAATTCTTGTTGGTCACGGTGAACAGGCTGTTGCGCAGCGGATCGTAGGTCAGCGCCGAGACCTCATCCAGGCCCTCGATGGGCTGCGCCTCCAGCACGACACGATAATCGCCCAACCCCAGGGATTGGGGGGCCGCCACCTGCCAGTAGGATTGCCAGTCGAACCAGGCGCGCTGCCACAACCTGTGGTTATGGACAAACACCGCCAGCAGCACGGCCATCAGGCAGAGGATCAGGTAAAGGGGTTGCAGGCGGGTGAGGCGATACATGGCGGGCAGGCTCGAAATCAGGACAGGCTGATGAAATATCACAGCCGCCTGAATTCAAGCTTAATGCCCTGAATGGCCCGGCTCGGGTGCCAGGCCGGGGTTCACTGCTTCTCGAAGCGATAGAACAGGTTGGGCTCGCTGACCATATACAGGTTGCCGGCCTCATCCATGGCCACGCCTTCGGCCCGGGGAATGGTTTTTTCCAGGCCATTGAAGCCACCGAGCAGGGCCATGAAGCTGACCTGCTCGCCCTGCTCGTCCAGCTCCAGCAGCAGATGGGAATCAGCCGACAGCACCAGGGTATGCCCGGTGCGCGGGTCGATACCCAGGGCCGACAGGTTGCGCAAGTCGAGTTCGTCGCTGGCCAGCTTCTGCTTGTTGCCCTTGAGTACCTGGCTACCGTCGCTGCTCCAGGTAAACAACGCCGGCGGGCGCTCCTCCCCCAGCAGCAACTGTTGCTTGCGCGGGTTCCAGGCAATGGCTTCGAACGCCTTGTTCTGGTCTGCCGAAGGGCCCAGGTCGTATTTGGGGAAGTCCGCGACATTCAGCGACCGGGTACTGCCATCGACCTTGACGATCACCAGCGAATGCTCGCGCTCATCGACAATCGCCAGCAGGCCATTTTCCAGGACCGCGACCCCTTCCGGGTTGCTCCAGCCCACCAGAGGCATCTTGCGCAGGACGTCGCCTTGCAGCGACAGCTCCACCAGGAATGGGTATTTGCCCATTACCGAAAACAGGGTCTTGGTCTGGGGGTTATAGGAAAGATCGGAGGCTTCGTCCCGCTCCATGCCTGGCAGGACCTTGGCATCGATCACCGCCCGGTAGCTGGGCAGCCAGATACTGGAGCTGCGTTCGGCGGTACTGACAAAACCTTCCTGGACCCAGAGAGCCCCACGGTCATCCCAATGCATGAGGCTGGCTACGCCATAGCAGATCACGCCCGCCAACAGCAGCCAGGAATACCAGCGCATACGCAATCGCAAGTGGCGGATGAGGCGAGGTTTAGGTAGAGGGTGGGCGTCCATCACACAGATTCCAGAAACGCGGCCAAAGTTAATAGCACAGGGATTTTAGATCCGCGAACCATAAACTTCGGAATTATCCGGGAAAAATGTGAAAAAACGGTTAAAGCCGCTGATCTCTCTGCGCCGGGCCCTGGATTACCGGGCCCAGCGCAGAAAGATTCGGATCAACGGACGCTGCTGGTGAAACGGCTGGCACCGGGAAGCTCCAGCACCAGCTCATCGCCGACATTCAGCGGCCCAACCCCGACCGGCGTGCCCGTGAGGATCACATCGCCGGCCTGCAGGGAGAAACAACCGGCCATGTACTGGATCATCGGCACTATGGGGTTGAGCATGATGGCGCTGTTGCCGTCCTGGCGTACTTCACCGTTGATGGTCAGGCGGATGCCGATGTCGGTCAGGTCGGCGAAGGTGCTGCCCACCACAAAGGGCGCGATCACCGCCGCGCCGTCGAACGACTTGGCGATTTCCCAGGGCAGGCCCTTGGCTTTGAGTTCGGCCTGCTTGTCCCGCAGGGTCAGGTCCAGTGCCGGGGCAAAGCCGGAAATGGCATCCAGCACTTCTTCACGGCTGGGTTTGGTGGAGAGCGGCTTGCCGATCAACACCGCGATTTCCGCTTCGTAGTGCACCGAACCACGCTCGGTGGGAATGGCGAACCCACCTTCCAGGGGTACCACACAACTGCCCGGCTTGATAAACAGCAGGGGTTCGGTAGGTACCGGGTTGTCCAGCTCCTTGGCGTGCTCGGCGTAGTTGCGACCGATGCACACCACCTTGCCCACCGGAAAATGGATCCGGGTACCGTCGACATACTGGTGCTGATAGCTCATTACCGACTCCTGCTTGTGTGCTTTATCTGGACACTACCCGGCTTCAGATCGCGAAGATCTTGCCCGGATTCATGATGCCGTTCGGGTCGAACGCGGCCTTGACCGCCTTCATGTACTCGATCTCCACCGGCGAGCGGCTGTAGGTCAGGTAATCACGCTTGGTCATGCCCACGCCGTGTTCCGCGGAAATCGAGCCGTTGTACTTCTCGACCGTCTCGAACACCCACTTGTTGACCGTCGCGCACTTGGCAAAGAACTCGTCCTTGCTCAGGTTGTCCGGCTTGAGGATGTTCAGGTGCAGGTTGCCGTCGCCGATGTGGCCGAACCAGACGATTTCGAAGTCCGGGTAATGCTTGCCGACGATGGCGTCGATTTCCTGAAGGAAGGCCGGGACTTTCGACACAGTGACCGAAATGTCGTTCTTGTACGGCGTCCAGTGGGAAATGGTCTCGGAGATGTATTCGCGCAGCTTCCACAGGTTGTGCAACTGGGTTTCGCTCTGGCTCATCACGCCGTCCAGGACCCAGCCCTGCTCGACACAGTGCTCGAAGGTTTCCAGGGCGTGGTTGGCCACTTCCTCGGTGGTGGCTTCGAATTCCAGCAGCGCATAGAACGGGCATTCGGATTCGAATGGCGCCGGCACGTCGCCACGGGCCAGGACCTTGGCCAGGGCCTTGTCGGAGAAGAACTCGAAGGCGGTCAGATCAAGCTTGCTCTGGAAGGCGTGCAGCACCGGCATGATGGAATCGAAGTCGGCGGTGCCGAGCACCATCGCGGTGAGGTTCTTCGGCGCCCGATCCAGGCGCATGGTGGCCTCGACCACGAAGCCCAGGGTGCCCTCGGCGCCGATGAACAGTTGGCGCAGGTCATAGCCGGTGGCGTTCTTGATCAGGTCCTTGTTCAACTCCAGCAGGTCGCCCTTGCCGGTGACCACCTTCATGCCGGCCACCCAATTGCGGGTCATGCCGTAGCGAATGACCTTGATCCCGCCGGCATTGGTACCGATATTTCCGCCAATCTGGCTGGAACCTGCAGAAGCGAAATCCACCGGGTAGTACAGGCCGTTTTCTTGCGCCAGGTTCTGCAACTGCTCGGTGACCACGCCCGGCTGGCACACTGCGGTGCGGTCAGTCAGGTTCAGGTCGAGGATCTGGTTCATATAGTCGAAGGACACCACCACTTCGCCGTTGGCTGCCACCGCTGCCGCCGAAAGCCCGGTGCGACCGCCCGAAGGCACCAGCGCAACCTTGTGCTGATTGGCCCAGCGCACAATGGCCTGGACCTGCTCGATGGTTTTCGGAAACACAATGGCTGTCGGGGCCGGGGCGAAATGCTTGGTCCAATCCTTGCCGTAAGCATTCAGGGAGTCAGCGTCGGTCAGCACCTTGCCAGGCTCAACCAGGGTCTTCAGCTCATCAATCAGGGCAGGATTGGTCATCGACAGAACTCTCGAACAATTCATGGTCATCCTGAGAACGCTTCACGTCGCAGGAATGAGTGTTTAGCGGGGCGCGTATGCTAGCATACCGCCCCCGCAGGAGAGTGCCCAAGGGCCTTTCTGCGGTGTCGGCCCAGTGCCGCCCAGGTCAGCTCAAGCTGTCCACTTCCCTGCCATTTTTCTCCGGGACACAGGTTTACGCAGATGAGCAAGACTTCTCTCGATAAGAGCAAGATCAAGTTCCTTCTCCTCGAAGGCGTCCACCAATCCGCTGTCGACGTCCTCAAGGCCGCCGGCTACACCAGCATCGAGTACCTCACCGGTTCTCTGCCGGAAGCCCAGCTCAAGGAAAAGATCGCCGATGCACACTTCATCGGCATTCGCTCCCGCACTCAACTGACCGAAGAGATTTTCGACCACGCGAAGAAACTGGTCGCAGTGGGCTGCTTCTGCATCGGTACCAACCAGGTTGACCTGTCCGCCGCTCGCGAGCGCGGCATCGCGGTGTTCAACGCGCCGTACTCCAACACCCGTTCGGTTGCCGAGCTGGTACTGGCCGAGGCCATCCTGCTGCTGCGCGGCATCCCCGAGAAAAACGCTTCCTGCCACCGTGGCGGCTGGATCAAGAGCGCGGCCAACTCCTTCGAAATCCGTGGCAAGAAGCTGGGTATCGTCGGCTACGGCTCCATTGGTACGCAGTTGTCGGTCCTGGCTG
Organism: Pseudomonas sp. W17; assembly: GCF_040268305.1. Classification (NCBI taxonomy): domain Bacteria; kingdom Pseudomonadati; phylum Pseudomonadota; class Gammaproteobacteria; order Pseudomonadales; family Pseudomonadaceae; genus Pseudomonas; species Pseudomonas sp. W17. The sequence goes on from NZ_CP158490.1 coordinate 6,777,857, forward strand.
AAGGCCTGGGCATGCAGGTGTTTTTCTACGACACCGTGACCAAGCTGCCACTGGGCAACGCCACCCAGGTGGGCAACTTGCACGAACTGCTGGGCATGTCCGACATCGTCACCCTGCACGTGCCGGAAACCGCGGCCACCCAGTGGATGATCGGCGAGAAGGAAATCCGCGCCATCAAGAAGGGCGGCATCCTGATCAACGCCGCCCGCGGCACCGTGGTCGAGCTGGACGCCCTGGCGGACGCGATCAAGGACAAGCACCTGATCGGCGCGGCCATCGACGTATTCCCGGTGGAGCCGCGCTCCAACGACGAAGAGTTCGAAAGCCCGCTGCGCGGCCTGGACAACGTGATCCTGACCCCGCACATCGGCGGTTCCACCGCTGAAGCCCAGGCCAACATCGGCCTGGAAGTGGCAGAAAAACTGGTCAAGTACAGCGACAACGGTACCTCGGTGTCCTCGGTCAACTTCCCCGAAGTGGCGCTGCCGGCCCACCCGGGCAAGCACCGTCTGCTGCACATCCACGAGAACATTCCGGGCGTGATGAGCGAGATCAACAAGGTCTTCGCCGAAAACGGCATCAACATCTCCGGTCAGTTCCTGCAGACCAACGAGAAGGTCGGCTACGTGGTGATCGACGTCGACGCCGAGTACTCGGACCTGGCGCAAGAGAAGCTGCAGCACATCAACGGCACCATCCGTTGCCGCGTGCTGTTCTAAGCCTCGACTGCGGCACAAAAAAGGGAGCCCTCTGGGCTCCCTTTTTTATCGTGTTTACGATTATTTCACTGTTACTGTGATTTTCTTGGAAACGATCACCGGGTTGAAAGGCACGTGGTTCTTGTCCCCCAGTTCCAGTTGCAGGGTGTGCTTGCCGGGTGTCAGGGTCACTTCGGTTTCAGTCTGGGCCTTGCCGAAGTGCAGGTGGTTGGCGTCCATCGGGATCGGCAGGTTCTCGGCAGGCAACTGATCGACATCGATCAGCAGGTGATGGTGGCCGGTGTTGGCGGTCTGATCGCCCGCCGGAGCCAGGGCGATGCCTTCAACGCCGAACTTGACCTTGAAGGTCTTGTCCACGGTGGCCCCGTCGGCCGGGGAAACGATAGTCACCTTGGCGCCAGCAGGTGCTTCGGTACGCGGAATTTCCGCTGCGCCGGCCAGCATCGAGGTTCCCAGCAACAGACCGGCCAAAGCAGCACGCGACATAAAAATTTTCATTATCTTCTCCAGTTTTTCCGCAAATCTTTTACGGTTATAACAACTTCGTGGCAATTCGTTGTCGAAGGCACTCAACACCTTAGCAAAGCGAGCCTGAACGGCGCATCGCTCATATAAATTCAAGGAGTGACCATGCGTTTCCTGCCTGGCCTGTTACTTTTGCTGCCCCTTGCGAGCACTTGCGCTCAAGCCGAACTGATGGACGATATCAATGACCGCGGCGAGCTGCGCATCGCCCTGGAAGCCGATACGCCGCCCTTCAATTTCAAGGACGACGGCAAACTCACCGGTTTCGAGGTGGAGTTGGGGCAACTGCTGGCCAGTGAACTGGACGTACGCGCGGACTTCGTGGTGACCGAGGCCGCCGAACTGCTCCCGGGAGTGGAAAGCGGCAAGTTCGACGTGGCGATCAACCACATAGCAATGACCCCGGAACTCAAGGATCGTTTCGATTTCAGCGAACCCTACAGCTATTCCAGTGCGCAGTTGATTGTGCGCAAGGAAGAGCAGCGTCCGCTGTTTTCCCTACAGGCCCTGCGCGGCCAGGCACTGGGCGTGGCCCAGGGCAGCCAGTTCGTCGATCAGGCGCGGACTGTGGAAGGGATCAACCTGCGCAGCTACGCCGATGCCCAGCAGCCGATCAAGGACGTGGCGGACAAGCAGATCGACGCTGCCATCAGCGATCGCCTGCTGATTCCCTACGCTATTCGCGACAGCCGCCTGCCGGTGAAAGAAGGCGCCAAGGTCGGCCCGACCCTGAGCCTGGCGATCCCCTTCCAGAAAGGTAACCCGGCGTTTCGCGCGAGCCTGGACAGCGCCTTGCAGCGGATCAAGGCCGACGGGCGCCTGATGGCCCTGTCGGAGAAATGGTTCGGCATGGACGCGAGCAAACCGCCGAAGGCCGAAGCCGGGCAGTAAACGACACAAGCTGCCTGGATTGACCTGTAGCCGCAGCCTGCGAACGGCCCCAGGGGCTTCATGGCCGTCAGAGGTCGGCGGGAAATCGTCAAGCAAGGCCCTTAGGGCCTTTTCGCTGCCTCGCTAAAGCTCGGCAGCGGCTACGAGGACAATGCGGCCAGGGCGCTGGCGGCCTCGGGCAGTTGCAGCTCGCTGAAGACTTGCACCCCGTGCTGCTTGAGCAACGCAGCGGTGACGCCCTCCCCCGAAACCTTGACCCCGCTGAAGCTACCGTCATAGGTCAGCAGGTTGCCGCAGGATGGGCTGTGGGCCTTGAGCACGGCAACGCGGATCCGGTGCTTTTCCACCAGTTCCAGGGCCTGGCGGGCGCCAGCCAGGAACTGGGCGCTGACATCTTCACCTTCGCAGGTCATCACCGGTGCCCGCCCCTCAAGCACATCGACACCCTGCCCGCCGGGGATCTCCGCCGGCGCCCGTGGTGTGGGCAAACCACCAGCAACCTCCGGACACAAGGCAACCACTCGTCCCTCTTGCTGCCAGGCGGCCAGTTGATCGAACGGGCCGCTGGCACCGCCGTCGTAGCGTACGCGGTGGCCCAACAGGCAGCGGCTGACCAGGATCTTGTGCATATTCAGAACGGCTCGTTACCACGGCGCCGGAACCAGCCGGTCAGGGACAGGCGTTCCCGGGTCGCGGGCATGACTTCATGGGGGACTTCGCCGGAAAGAAACACCACCAGCCGCCCCCCGACAGGGACTACATCGTATTGCCCCCGGTCATTGAGGTACATGCGCAATTGCCCGCCCTGCTCGGGCAGCCACTCCTCGTTGAGGTAGACCACCGCCGAGACCATGCGCCGGTCGTCATCGCGAAAGCGATCCACGTGGCGCTTGTAGAAGGCTCCCGGCGGGTACATCGCGAAATGGCATTCGAAATCTTCAAGCCCCAGGAACAGGCCTCGGTTCAGAGCCTCGCGCAGGCTGTCCATCAGTTCCAGGTAGCTATCACAGGCCTGGGCCTGACCGGGTTCGAGCCACTGGATATGGTCGCCGCGAATACCCTCGCGGATCTCCTGGGCCGGCCCGCGCCCTACCGCCGCCGGCGCCAGTTCACCTTCAGCCGCACGTTTACGGCACTCAGCCGCCAGTTCGAGGGTCAGAGCCTCGGACAGGAAGACATTCTGCTGCGACCAGCCACAGGCGGCCAGGTCGTCGACAATGTTCAACAACAGCGGATGATCAGAGGGTATTTGCATGGCGCGCATAGTATCCAGCCTCAGAAAAATCTGACAGAGCCGCAGAGCGGAGGATGAAGCATTTTTTTCAATGGGCTTACACATCATCGGTTTGCCGAGGGATGCTGATACGAATTCTCGACAACCACCCTCTTGCCCCGGAGAATAGTCGCCTGCTGACAGGAGTCCTTATGCGCCGTTTGCTTTTCTCACTGTTGATCTTCTGCGCCTTGCCTGCCTGGGCAGACAGCCACGACCAGTTGTACCAGGTCGCCGGTTGGGCGCAACAGCGCGCGCATTTCAACGATGCTCTCAGCGCCGCCCAGCAGCGCTACCAGAGCAGCCTGCCGCCGGCGGTCTATCAAGCCCTGGTGGACAACAGCAACCAGCGCTTCGCACCCCAGGCCGTTGACCGTCGCGCCGAGGCCCAACTGCGGCAGAACCTGGCGGACCCCGCACCGGCCCTGGCCTTCTTCCAGTCGCCCCTGGGCCGCAAGATCGTTGCCGCCGAACTGCTGGCGACCCGCCGCGACCAGCTGGCCAAGAACGCCCAGGGCCTGCCGAAGATGCAGGCCAGCGACAACCGCCAATTGATCATCGGCCACTTGGCCCAGGCCCTGCCGGCCCGGGAAGCGGGTGCAGAGGTGAGCCTGGCGATTGCCGGTGTCGCCGCCGACAGCCTGAGCCAGATGATTCCCGGCCTGCTGGGGGGCGGCCAGGCCCAGGGCATGCTCAACGGCCAGCGCCAGCGGCTGATGCAGCAGATCGGCAACGACCTGAACAACACCTTGCTGTACGTCTATCGGGATCTGTCCGACACCGAGCTGGAAGAGTTCGCCACCTTCGCCGAGTCCAGCGAAGGCAAGGCCTACTACCAGGCCGCCCTGGCGGCGATTCGTGCCGGCCTGGCGGTCGGCCAGAGCACTTCCAGCCTCGCCCCCTGACCCGGCAACTCGCCTGTGACCGCTGCCGAGCCCGCAGGCCCTTGCCTGGCAATCGCCTGACGAGCCTGCAGTAGCCTGGGGCTCTTGCGTCCCTCAGGGCTGTTCGCAGCCTGCGGCAGCGGCTGCACCAATCTCTAGAGGTGCTGGGTCAGAAAGGCGAAGCACTGATCGCGATACAACGGGATTTCATTGGCCAGGTGGTGCCGCGCATCGGGCAGCATCAATAGCTCGGGCGCGGCGAACTTGCCGCGAATCACCTGCAGATTGTGCTGCCAGTCCACGGTCATGTCCGCATCCCCCTGAACGATCAACGGCTGCCTGGAACTGCGGGGCGCCGCCTCCAGACGCTTGATCCAGCGCGACAGCGCTCCCACCCAGGCCGTCGGCAAGCGTTGCGGCTGCAACGGGTCGACCTGCAGGAACGCAAGGAAATCCGGGTCGTTGGAGTTTTCGCTGAAGCGCCGGGCAATGCCGGTGACGAAGGGCCGCAGCGCGTAATAACTGAGCATCGACCAGCCCCAGGCCCGCGGCCGCACCAGCGGCGAGAGCAGCATCACCTGGCCCTGGGCCGGGCTCTCGGCACCCTGGTTGAGCAGGTGGTCCATGATGATCGCGCCGCCGGTGCTTTGCCCGAACAGGTGCCAGGGCTCGGGGAGTTCCAGGGACCGGGCCTCGGCGAACAGGCCCTGCAGCACCCGCTGGTACACCGCGAAATCATCGATACTGGCCCGCTCGCCACTGGAAAGGCCGTGCCCGGGCAGGTCGCAGGAAATCACCACGAAACGCCGTTGCAGCGCCCACTCGATCACATGCCGGTACAAGCCCATGTGGTCGTAGAAGCCGTGGAACAGAAACAGCGTGGCCCGTGGCTGCTCCGGCCACCAGACCTGGCTCACCACGTCGTAGCCGTCCACCTGGAAACGCCCCAGGCGGCTGCGCGGCACCAGCGCCCGCCCGGCGAAATCCAGCCCATAGAAGCGCTGGTAGGCCTGCCCCTCCACCGACAAAGGCTGCCCGGCGACCAGAGGTTGCAGGCTGGCACGCAGGTGGTCGGGGTCGAAAGTGGCGGGCATAGAGAATTCCAAAGCGGGGGTACCGGCGACAAAACGGGCTTTCTGGGCCTGCGATATTCATCTGTCGCGGCAAGCATGGCAAGCTACGCGACCTTCGAGGACCGATCTTAATGCGCCAGTCTTACCGCACGCCCCTGCTTGCCAGCCTGCTCGTCCTGATCTGCGCCGTGGTGCTGTGGAACGCCTACGAATGGTTCCAGGGCCGCTATCTGCGGGCGTTCAGCGAGCACACCGCGATGTTCTCCGGCGACCCGTTGCAACTGCCCGCCGAACTGGCCGGCCCCGGGGCGATCCGCTTGGTGCATTTCTGGGACCCGGCCTGCCCCTGCAATGTCGGTAATCAGCAGCACCTGGCCGAGCTGATCGAAACCTATGGCCCGCGGGGCGTGGAGTTCTATGCCGTACAGAAGCCCGGCAGCCACGGCCAGCTACCCACCACCCTGAGCCGCCTGAAGCACCTCGACAGCCTGCCCGGAGCGGAACAGATCCCCGCCAGCCCGGCAGTGGCGATCTGGGACCGCAACGGCAAGCTGGCCTACTTCGGCCCCTACAGCGAAGGCCTGACCTGCAATTCCAGCAACAGCTTCATCGAGCCCATCCTCCAGGCCCTTGAGGACAATCGCCCGGTCAGCGCCACCCACACCCTGGCCATCGGCTGCTACTGCCCCTGGCCGACCGAACAAGGCATTCGCGACTAATCAAGGACTGCCTCCTGCGCGGGGCCCCTGACTTGTGCTAAATCTCTGCAGCTCTCCCAAGGCGGCATTGAATACAACAACAGCAAGGAGCCCGCATGAAACGCAGCCTGACCGTCGTCGCCGTACTGATCCTCGCCCTGCTGGCAGGGCTTGCCGGCTACCTGTACAGCAAGCAGCCGACGCGTCAGGGCCAGGTCGAGCTCAATGGCCTGCAAGGCTCGGTCACCGTGCGTTACGACGAACGCGGGGTGCCGCACATTCGCGCCGAAAACGAAGCCGACCTGTACCGCGCCCTGGGCTACGTGCACGCCCAGGACCGGCTGTTCCAGATGGAAGTGCTGCGGCGCCTGTCCCGGGGCGAGCTAGCAGAGGTGCTGGGGCCCAAGCTGGTGGACACCGACAAACTGTTCCGCAGCCTGCGGATTCGCGAACGGGCCGACAGCTATATCGCCGGGCTCGACCATCAGTCACCCGCCTGGAAGGCCCTGGAAGCCTATCTGGACGGCATCAACCAGTATCAGGACAGCCACGCCAGCCCCATCGAGTTCGACGTCCTGGGTATCCGCAAGCGGCCTTTCACCGCAGAAGACACCGTCAGCGTCGCCGGTTTCATGGCCTACAGCTTTGCCATGGCCTTTCGCACCGAGCCGCTGCTGACCTACATCCGCGACGAACTGGGCAATGACTACCTAAAGGTGTTCGACCTCGACTGGCAGCCCAAGGGCGTGCTGGCCAAGGGCAAGACCCCACCTTCAGCGCCACTGGCCACCGTCGACTGGCAGGGCCTGGGCCGGATCGCCCGCCTGAGCCTGCAAGCCCTGGAAGAAGCCGGGCTGCCGCAATTCGAGGGCAGCAATGCCTGGGTGGTTTCCGGCTCGCGGACCAAGAGCGGCCGCGCGCTGCTGGCCGGCGACCCGCATATCCGCTACTCGCTGCCGTCGGTGTGGTACGAGGCCCAGCTCTCGGCCCCTGGCTTTGAACTCTACGGTCATCACCAGGCGCTGGTGCCCTTCGCCTTCCTCGGCCACAACCTGGACTTCGGCTGGAGCCTGACCATGTTCCAGAACGATGACCTCGACCTGATCGCCGAAAAGGTCAACCCGGAGAACCCCAATCAGGTCTGGTTCCACGACAAGTGGGTGGACCTGATCACCAGCGAGCAGCAGATCGCCGTCAAGGGCCAGGCCCCGGTGACCCTGACCCTGCGCCAGTCGCCCCACGGCCCGATCATCAACGACATGCTCGGCACCACCGTGGGCAAGGCGCTGATCGCCATGTGGTGGGGTTTCCTGGAAACCCCGAACCCGATCCTCGACGGCTTCTACCAGCTCAACCGCGCAGACACCCTGGCCAAGGTCCGCGCTGCGGCCGCCAAGGTCCATGCACCGGGCCTGAACATCGTCTGGGCCAACGCCAAGGGCGACATCGGCTGGTGGGCGGCGGCGCTCCTGCCCAAGCGCCCGGCGGGGGCCAAGCCGGCCTTCATCCTCGATGGCAGCACCAGCCTGGCGGACAAGGAAGGCTTCTACCCCTTCAGCGCCAACCCCCAGGAAGAGAACCCGGCCCGGGGCTATATCGTCTCGGCCAACTTCCAGCCGGTATCCCCCACCGGCATGGAGATCCCCGGCTACTACAACCTGGCCGACCGTGGTCAGCAACTGGATCGGCAGCTCAGCGACAAGAGTCAGAAATGGGACCTGGAGAACACCCAGAAACTGCAGTTGGGCACCACCACCGCCTACGGGCCGCGCCTGCTGGCGCCGCTGTTGCCGGTGTTGCGTGAAGTGGTCAGCGACCCCGAGGAACTGAAGCTGGTGGAGCAACTGGCGAAATGGCAGGGCGACTATCCACTGGAATCCACCAGCGCGACGCTGTTCAACCAGTTCCTGTTCAACCTGGCCGATGCCACTTTCCATGAAAAACTCGGCGACGCCTATTTCGACGCCCTGATCCAGGCCCGGGTGGTGGACGCCGCCCTGCCCCGGCTGGCGGCGGACCCCGACTCGCCCTGGTGGGACAACCGCACCACGCCCCAGCGCGAAAGCCGCGCCGACACGGTCAAGCTGGCCTGGCGCGCCAGTATCGACCACCTGCGCCTGACCCTGGGCGCCAACCCGGCGCAATGGCGCTGGGGCCAGGCCCACACGCTGACCCACGGCCACCCGCTGGGCATGCAGAAACCCCTGGACCGGCTGTTCAACGTCGGCCCCCTGGACGCCCCCGGCAGCCACGAAGTGCCGAACAACCTCACCGCCAAGATCGGCCCGGCGCCCTGGTCAGTGGTCTACGGGCCCTCGACCCGGCGCATCATCGACTTCGCCGACCCGGCCCACAGCCTGACCATCAACCCGGTGGGCCAGAGTGGCGTGCTGTTCGACAAACACTACGACGATCAGGCCGAAGCCTATATCGAAGGGGTCTACCAGCAGGCGCACTTCAGCGACGAGGAAGTCACCGCCAACACCCGCAGCACCCTGAAGCTGCTGCCGGCACGCCCCCGGGTCCCCGCGCCTTGACCAGCGGCGGGTGTAGAAGCGAGCTGGCCAGCGAAGAGGCCCGCAAGCCCTGCACTCCGCTGAAGGACGCCTTCGCCGGCAAGCCGGCTCCTACAAGGGTACGGTGCTGAAGTTCAGGCGGAACTGTTGCGGGGTCAGCCCCAGGCGCCGGTTGAACACGCTGCGCATGTGCTGGGCATCGCGAAAACCGCAGGCGTAGGCCACGGTCTTGAGCGGCGCCGCGCTGCGTTCGAGCATCCCCCGCGCCGCATCCATCCGCGCGCCTTCGACAAATTCCGCCGGAGTCACCCCCGCTTCTCGAACGAACACTCGGGCAAAGTTGCGCGGGCTCATGTTCACCGCCCGGGCCAGCTCGGCAATGCTCAGGTCCGCCTGCAACCGGTCCTGCACATGCTGCTGGACCCGAGCCACGGTGGAGGTGGTCTCGGCCTGGGGCAGCAGAAACGGGCTGAACTGCGACTGCCCCCCCGTGCGCTGGGTGAACACCACCAGACGCTTGGCCACGCTCAGGGCCACCCCCGCACCATGATCCTGGGCCAGCAGGTACAGCGACAGGTCGATGCCGGCGGTGACCCCCGCCGAAGTGAACAGCCTGCCGTCCCGGACGTACAGGCGATCAGCCTCGACCCGGGTGCCAGGGCACAGCGCAGCCAGCGCCGGTGCATCGCTCCAGTGGGTGGTCACCGTGCGCCCTTCCAGCAACCCGGCCCGGGCCAGGATGAACGCGCCGTTGCAGATCGAGCCGAAGCCCTTGGCCCGGGCGCAGGCCTCGCGCAGCCAGGCGTAGAAGGCCGGGCTGAACTGGCTGCCAGGCACCTGTGGGCCGCCCGCCACCAGCAACAGGTCAAAGGGCTCCAGGGCCTGGGTGAAGGAACAATGGGCCTGCAACAGCAGGCCATTGGAACAGGCCTGCGCCCCAGCCTCGACGCCAATCACCCGCAAGCGGTAATGATCCTCGGCCGGCAGAAACCGGTTGGCTTCGCAAAACACATCCATGGGCCCGGTGACATCGAGGGCCTGGACACCCGGAAAAACCAGCACGGCAACGCTTCTACCCATGGTGCAAACAGCCCTCTATGACCCGCGCCCGGCAACCCCGAGCGGCGGGCAATTGTCGCAAGCAAAGCTCGGGGGAACATAGCACTGGCAGGAAATGCGCGCAGGTTGGCCGGGATCACAGCCCCGGTGCGATTGTGGGCCGAAAGGCCCGGTAACAGACTGAAGGCTCCAGCGCCAGCACGGCGCCCGCCACGAGGAACGCCCCATGAGCTCCACCATCGCCGGGATCCGGATACCCGACAGCGCCCTGGCCCGGGCCACCACCGAGTACATCCGCGATGTCGAATCCGACCTGCTTTATCACCACTCGCGCCGGGTGTTCCTGTTCGGCGCCCTGAGCGGCGAACGCCGGCAGCTGGCTTACGACCCGCAGTTGCTCTACGTCGGCGCCATGTTCCACGACCTGGGGTTGGTGGAGGGCCTGCGCAGCGCCGACCAGCGCTTCGAAGTCGACGGCGCCAACGCCGCACGCGACTTTCTCCAGCCCTACGGCCTCAGCGCCGACGATATCGAGCAGGTCTGGCTGTCCATCGCCTTGCACACCACCCCAGGCATCCCCCAGCACCTGCGCCCTACCGTGGCCCTGGTCACCGCCGGGGTCGAGATGGATGTGCTGGGCATCGACTACGCCGCGTTCCCCGCGGCCCAGCGTGAAGCCGTGGTCCACGCCCACCCGCGCGGTGAAGGCTTCAAGGAATGCATCATCTGCGCCTTCGCCGACGGCCTGCGCCATCGCCCGCAAACCACCTTCGGCAACGTCAAGACCGACGTCCTGGCCGACCAGCAGCCAGGGTTCAAGGCGTTGAATTTCGTCGAGGTGATTCGCCGTTCACCCTGGCAATCCTGACCCATCACCAGCGCTGCAGGAGCTGGCTGGCCAGCGAAGAGACCCGCAAGCCCAATCCCCTTCTGAAGGACGCTTGCCCCGGCAAGGGCCAATAAAAAACCTCGCTCCCGGAACCCGGGGCGAGGTTTTTGGATGACACAACCGCAACTCAGGCGGTTTCCGGCGCCTGGGCCCGACGCACGTCCGGCTGCTTCCAGGAATCGGCGGCGCTTTCCTCGATGGCCTGCTGGATCGCCCGCTTGCGGGCTTCTTCGGCGCGCCGGCTGAAGAACCAGACCAGGAAGGTCACCAGGGACACCGCCAGCAGGATCAGGCTGGCCACGGCATTGATCTCCGGCTTCACCCCCAGGCGCACCGCCGAGAACACTTCCATCGGCAAGGTGGTGGAACCCGGGCCGGAGACGAAGCTGGCCAGTACCAGGTCATCCAGGGACAGGGCGAAGGACATCATGCCGCCCGCCGCCAGCGAGGGTGCGATCATCGGGATGGTGATCAAGAAGAACACCTTCCACGGCCGCGCGCCCAGGTCCATGGCCGCCTCTTCAATGGACAGGTCCAGCTCACGCAGGCGAGCCGACACCACCACAGCCACATAGGCGGCGCAGAACGTGGTGTGGGCGATCCAGATGGTGACGATGCCGCGCTCCTGAGGCCAGCCGACCGCCTGGGCCATGGCCACGAACAGCAGCAACAAGGAAAGACCGGTGATCACTTCCGGCATCACCAACGGCGCGGTGACCAGGCCACCGAACAGGGTACGGCCCTTGAAGCGGGTGATCCGGGTCAGCACGAACGCCGCCAGGGTGCCCAGTGCCACCGCCGCTACAGCGGTGTAGCAGGCGATTTCCAGGGAGCGCATCACCGAGCCCATCAGTTGCTGGTTATCCAGCAGGCCGATGTACCACTTGATCGACCAGCCGCCCCACACCGTCACCAGCTTGGAGGCGTTGAACGAGTAGATCACCAGGATCAGCATCGGCAGGTAGATGAACAACAGGCCGAGCACCAGCATCAAGCTGGAGAAACTGAAGCGCTTCATTCCTTGCCCTCCATTTCCTTGGCCTGACTGCGGTTGAACAGGATGATCGGCACAATCAGGATCGCCAGCATCACCACCGCCAGGGCGGATGCCACCGGCCAGTCACGGTTGTTGAAGAACTCTTGCCACAGCACCTTGCCGATCATCAGGGTTTCCGGACCGCCCAGCAGTTCCGGAATCACGAACTCACCCACCACCGGGATGAACACCAGCATGCAGCCGGCGATGATGCCGTTCTTGGACAGCGGCACGGTGATTTTCCAGAAGCTGTTGAAGGTACTCGAACCCAGGTCGGCCGCGGCCTCCAGCAGGCTGGTGTCGTGCTTCACCAGGTTCGCGTACAGCGGCAGGATCATGAACGGCAGGTAGGAATAGACCACACCGATATACACCGCGATGTTGGTGTTGAGGATCTGCAGCGGCTCGTTGATCCAGCCCATGGACATCAGAAAGCCATTGAGCAGGCCGTTGTTGCTGAGGATGCCCATCCAGGCGTAGACGCGGATCAGGATCGCGGTCCAGGTCGGCATCATGATCAGCAGCACCAGCACCGTCTGCAATTCCTTGCGGGCACTGGCGATGGCGTAGGCCATCGGGTAGCCGATCAGCAGGCAGAGGATGGTGCTGAAGAACGCCATCTTCAGCGAACCGAGGTAGGCGGCGATATAGAGTTCGTCGTCGCCGAGCATCGCGTAGTTGCCCAGGTTGAGCAGCAACTGCAGCTTCTGGTCGACGTAGCTGTAGATCTCGGTGTACGGCGGAATGGCCACGTCCGATTCGGCGAAGCTGATCTTCAGGACGATGAAGAACGGCAGCATGAAGAACAGGAACAGCCAGATGAACGGAACCCCGATGACCAGCTGACGGCCACCGGGAATTATTCGATTGAGTCGGCGCTTGAGCTTTCGCATGTTCATGAGCGCAGTACCACGCCGCTGTCGTCTTCCCACCAGACGTAGACCTGGTCACCCCAGGTCGGCCGCGCACCACGGCGCTCGGCGTTGGCGACGAAGGATTGCACCAGTTTGCCGCTCGGCAGCTCGACGTAGAACACCGAGTGGCCGCCCAGGTAGGCAATGTCGTGGACCTTGCCGCTGGACCAGTTGTACTCGCAGGTCGGCATCTCGGCAGTCACCAGGAGCTTTTCCGGGCGGATCGCGTAGGTCACCGATTTGTCCTGCACCGAAGTGCTGATGCCGTGGCCGACATAGATGCTGCGGTCCAGGTCCTTGCAGGTGATCAGGGCGTGGCCCTCGGCATCGTCCACCACTTCACCCTCGAAGATGTTGACGTTGCCGATGAACTCGCAGACCAGGCGGCTGACCGGGGTCTCGTAGATGTCGATCGGGCTGCCGATCTGGGCGATCCAGCCCAGGTGCATGATGGCGATGCGTTCGGCCATGGTCATGGCCTCTTCCTGGTCGTGGGTCACCATTACGCAGGTCACGCCCACGCGCTCGATGATCTCCACCAGCTCCAACTGCATCTGCGAGCGCAGCTTCTTGTCCAGGGCGCCCATGGGTTCGTCCAGCAAGAGCAGCTTGGGGCGCTTGGCCAGGGAGCGGGCCAGGGCCACGCGCTGGCGCTGGCCACCGGAGAGCTGGTGCGGCTTGCGCTTGGCGTACTGGCTCATCTGCACCAGCTTGAGCATCTCTGCCACCCGGGCGTCGATCTCGGCGGCAGGGATCTTGTCCTGCTTGAGGCCGAAGGCGATGTTCTGGGCCACGGTCATGTGGGGGAACAAGGCGTAGGACTGGAACATCATGTTGATCGGCCGCTCGTAGGGCGGCATGTCAGTGATGTCTACACCATCGAGGAAGATTCGCCCCTCCGTTGGCCGTTCGAAGCCGGCCAGCATCCGCAGCAAGGTGGACTTGCCTGAACCCGAACCGCCGAGCAGGGCGAAGATCTCGCCCTTCTTGATTTCCAGGGACACATCGTCCACGGCAACCGTCTCGTCGAACTTCTTCGTGACCCGGTCGATTTTGACCAGCACCTGCTTAGGTGTCTGGTCGCCCTCGAGGGCTTTCTTATAGGCGCCGGAGGCAACTGCCATTTGCGAAACTCCCAACAAAATTTGCAGCCCGCCCCATGCGGGCGGACCTTGGATAGTTTGAGCCTGTGGAACTATTTACCCGTCTTGACCTTGGTCCAGCTGCGGGTCATCAAGCGTTGGATATTGGGTGGCAACTCGGTGGACACGTAGGTCTTGTCGAGTACTTCCTGCGGTGGGTAGACCGCTTCGTCGGTGCGGATGGACTGCTCCATCAGCTTGTCCGACCCGGGGTTGGGGTTGGCATAACCGACATAGTCACTGACCTGAGCGATCACTTCAGGTTGCAGCAAATAGTTGATGAAGGCGTGGGCTTGCTTGACGTTGGTCGAATCCTTGGGGATCGCCAGCATGTCGAACCACAGGGCACCGCCCTCCTTCGGAATCGCATAGGCGATGTTCACACCCTTGCCGGCATCGGCGGCCCGGGCCTTGGCCTGGAACACATCGCCGGAAAACCCGATGGCCACGCAGATATTGCCGTTGGCCAGGTCCGAGATGTACTTGGACGAATGGAAGTAGGTCACGTAAGGACGCACTGCCAGCAACGTGGCCTCGGCCTTCTTGTAGTCCTGGGGGTTGGTGCTGTTGGCGTTCAGGCCCAGGTAGTTGAGGACCGTGGGCATCATCTCGTCGGCGGAGTCGAGGAAGGCCACGCCGCAGCTGTTGAGCTTTTTGATGTTCTCCGGCTCGAACAACACACTCCAGGAGTCGATCTTGTCCACCCCCAGGACCGCCTTGACCTTGTCGACGTTGTAGCCGATGCCGTTGGTACCCCACAGGTACGGCACCGCGTACTGGTTGCCCGGATCGTTCATTTCCAGACGCTTGAGCAGTACCGGGTCAAGGTTCGAATAGTGGGTCAGCAGGCTCTTGTCGAGCTTCTGGAAAGCCCCGGCCTTGATCTGCTTGCCCAGGAAGTGGTTGGACGGCACCACCACGTCATAACCGGTACGGCCGGCCAGCAACTTGCCTTCCAGGGTTTCATTGGAATCGAATACGTCATACACCGGCTTGATACCGGTGGCCTTTTCAAACTCGGCCAGGGTGTTCTGACCGATGTAATCGGACCAGTTATAAATATGCACGGTCGGTGCAGCCTGGACGCCAGCCATCAGCGTCAGGCCGGCGGCGGCCAGCATGGCTTTGCGAAATAAAGAAATAGGCAAGTGGAGGTCCTCTTAAATAGTTGGGCCCAAGTTGCCCCGCGCTACCTGACAGCCTCCAAGCTGCCCAGCAACAAAACCGGCGCGCAACTTACCCTCGATAAACCAATCCAGCAAAACTTTCTGTCATTTAATTGTTTCCTGTTGCCGCCCTCGCCACGACGACGGCAACAGGGAGTGCTGCAAATCGGCTTATTTACCAGATTTGATCTTGGTCCAGCTGCGGGTCAGGATGCGCTGGGTCGCGGCCGGCAGGTCGGCGATCGCGTACAGCTTGGCCTGCACCTCAGCTGGCGGGTAGACGCCCGGGTCGCTGGTGATGTCTTTATCGACCAATGGGGTTGCAGCCGCGTTACCGTTGGGGAAACGCACGGCGTTGGTGATTTCGGCCATGACTTCAGGCTTTTGCAGGAAGGTCATGAACTTGTAGGCGCCTTCGACGTTTTCCGCGTCTTTGGGGATGGCCACCATGTCATAGAAGCTGCCAGCACCTTCCTTGGGGATGTTGTAGCTGACCTTGACCTTGTCACCGGCTTCGGCGGCACGGGCCTTGGCCTGGTAGATGTCGCCCGAGTAACCCACGGCGACGCAGATGTTGCCGTTGGCCAGGTCGGAGATGTACTTGGAGGAGTGGAAGTAGGCGATCGAAGGACGGATCTTGAGGAACAGCGCTTCGGCTTCAGCCAGTTGCTTCTTGTCCTGGCTGTCGGTCGGGTAGCCCAGGTAGTGCAGCGCCACCGGAATCATCTCGGTTGGCGAATCGAGGAAGCTGACGCCGCAGGCCTTCAGCTTCTCAGCGTTCTCAGGCTTGAACAGCAGGTCCCAGGAGTTGGTCGGTGCATCGGCACCCAGTGCGGCCTTGACCTTCTCGGCGTTGAAGCCGATACCGATCGAGCCCCACATGTAAGGGAAGGCATGCTTGTTGCCCGGGTCGCTCACCGAAACCGCCTTGAGCAGCGATTCGTTGAGGTTCTTCCAGTTCGGCAACTTGGAGCGGTCCAGTTCCTGGTAGACACCGGCCTTGATCTGCTTGGCCAGGAAGTTGTTGGAAGGCACCACAACGTCATAACCGGACTTGCCGGCGAGCAACTTGGCTTCCAGGGTTTCATTGCTGTCGAACACGTCGTAGACAACCTTGATGCCCGACTCGGCTTCAAACTTCTTGATAGTGTCCGGCGCGATGTAATCGGACCAGTTGTAAACGTGCAGCACTTTATCGTCCGCTTGTGCCGCCGCCGCCATCACGCCCATCAGGGACATGGCGAGGAGGGTCTTGCCAGCTAACTTCATACCTAATGCCTTCATGCGTAATGCTCCAATTATTCTTTTTAACCACTCGCTCAGCGGCCAATATCCGGGCAACCAAAACGGCGGGTAGTCTGGCAAGATCCAAGGCCGGCTTTCAAGAAAAGACCAGGCTTTTACATCTGCTTTGAACGCAGTGCCCGCAAGCACCGCGCTCAAAGCCTAGCACTCAGCCCTCGAGCACACTCAAGGTCAGGTCCAGACACTTGCGCGCCTTGGCCACCAGCTCGTCGATCTCCGCCTCGCTGATCACCAGGGGCGGCGCAATGATCATGGTGTCACCCACCGCGCGCATGATCAGGCCGTTGTCGAAGCAGAACTGCCGGCAGATCATGCCCACGCCTCGGCCTTCGTAACGCGCCCGGGTGGCCTTGTCCTTGACCAGTTCGATGGCCCCCAGCAGCCCTACTCCGCGAACCTCGCCCACCAGCGGGTGGTCGCTCAACTCGCGCAGACGTTTCTGCAAATACGGTGCCGCTTTTTCATGGGCGCGCTGGATAATTTTCTCTTCGCGCATGATGCGGATGTTTTCCAGGGCCACGGCAGCGGCTACCGGGTGCCCGGAATAGGTGAAACCGTGGTTGAAGTCGCCGCCCTCGTTGAGCACCGCCACCACTTCGTCGCGCACGATCAGCCCACCCATGGGGATGTAGCCGGAGGTCAGGCCCTTGGCGATGGTCATCATGTCCGGCTTGAGATCGTAGAAATCGCTACCGAACCACTCACCGGTGCGCCCGAAGCCACAGATCACTTCATCGGCAACGAACAGGATGTCGTACTTGGCAAGGATTTCCTTGATCCGCGGCCAGTAGCTGTCCGGCGGCACGATCACGCCACCGGCGCCCTGGATCGGTTCGGCGATAAAGGCCCCGACATTGTCCACGCCCAGTTCGAGGATCTTCTCTTCGAGCTGGTTGGCGGCCCAGATACCGAACTCTTCGGGGCTCATGTCGCCGCCTTCGGCGAACCAGTAAGGCTGCGGGATGTGGACGATACCCGGGATCGGCAAATCGCCCTGCTCGTGCATGTAGGTCATGCCACCGAGGCTGGCACCGGCCACAGTGGAACCGTGGTAGCCATTGACCCGGCTGATGATGGTTTTCTTGTTCGGCTGGCCCTTGATCGCCCAGTAGTGGCGGACCATGCGCAGCATGGTGTCGTTGCCTTCGGAGCCGGAACCGGTGAAGAACACGTGGTTCATGCCTTCTGGCGCGATATCGGCGATCGCCTTGGACAGCTCCAGCACCGGGGGGTGGGCAGTCTGGAAGAACAGGTTGTAGTAGGGCAGTTCGCGCATTTGCTTGCTGGCGGCTTCCGCCAGTTCGTCACGGCCATAGCCGATGGCTACGCACCACAGGCCGGCCATGCCGTCGAGAATCTGATTGCCTTCACTGTCCCAGAGGTACACACCCTTGGCGTGGGTGATGATCCGCGGGCCCTTTTCCTTCAGTTGCTTGAAGTCACTGAACGGTGCCAGGTGGTGATCACTGCTGAGGGTTTGCCACTCGCGGGTTTGCGGGTTTTTATGAGTCATCAATCTCTCCTTAGTGTCAGTGAAGGCGCCACTGGCGGGCAGTGGCGCCCGGCGGATCAGACGGCGAACAACAGGAACTCCCGCTCCCACGAACTGATCACGCGCTTGAAGTTTTCGTGCTCGGCCCGCTTCACCGCGACATAGCCGGTGATGAACTTCTGGCCCAGGTACTTCTCGATGGTCTTGCTGTTTTCCATACGCTCCAGCGCGTCTTCGATGGTCAGTGGCAGGCGCAGGTTGCGGCGCTCGTAGCCACGGCCCACCACGGGCGCGCTCGGGTTGTGGCCTTCGACCATGCCGATGTAGCCACACAGCAGGCTGGCGGCGATGGCCAGGTACGGGTTGGCGTCGGCGCCCGGCAGGCGGTTTTCCACGCGACGGTTCTGTGGCCCGGCATCTGGCACCCGCAGGCCCACGGTGCGGTTCTCTTCGCCCCACTCGACGTTCACCGGCGCCGAGGTATCGGGCAGGAAACGACGGAACGAGTTGACGTTGGGGGCGAACAGCGGCAGCAGCTCGGGAATGAACTTCTGCAAACCACCGATGTGGTTGAGGAACAGCTGGCTCATGGTCCCGTCTTCATTGGAGAAGACGTTCTTGCCGGTGTTGATGTCGATGATGCTCTGGTGCAGGTGCATGGCGCTGCCGGGCTCGCCGGTCATGGGCTTGGCCATGAAGGTGGCGGCCACGTCGTGCTTGAGCGCGGCTTCGCGCATGGTGCGCTTGAACACCAGGATCTGGTCGGCCAGGGACAGGGCATCGCCGTGACGGAAGTTGATCTCCATCTGCGCCGTGCCGTCCTCGTGGATCAGCGTGTCCAGGTCCAGCTCCTGCAGTTCGCACCAGTCGTAGACATCTTCGAACAGCGGGTCGAATTCGTTCGCAGCTTCAATGGAGAACGACTGGCGCCCGGTTTCCGGGCGGCCGGAGCGGCCGATCGGCGGCTGCAGCGGGTAGTCCGGGTCGTCACTGCGTTTGGTCAGGTAGAACTCCATCTCCGGCGCCACGATGGGCTGCCAGCCGTGGTCGGCATAGAGTTTCAGGACCTTCTTCAGGACGTTGCGCGGCGACAGCTCGATGGGGTTGCCCTGCTTGTCGTAGGTGTCATGGATCACCTGGGCAGTAGGCTCGATGGCCCAGGGCACAAGGTAAACCGCGTTCTGGTCCGGGCGGCAGACCATGTCGATGTCGGCCGGGTCCAGCAGTTCGTAATAGATGTCGTCTTCGACATAGTCGCCGGTCACGGTCTGCAGCAGCACGCTCTCGGGCAGGCGCATGCCTTTTTCGGCAATGAACTTGTTGGTCGGCGAGATCTTGCCCCGGGTGATCCCGGTCAAATCGCCGATCATGCATTCGACTTCTGTGATCTTGTGGTCTTTCAACCAATCGGTGAGCTGGTCGAGGTTGTTACTCATAAATGCCTCTAGGCTGAGTTTCCTGACTCTCTATTAAGTCAGGCCTTGTGTGACGCTTCGGCGTCGCGTTGTCTTGCCCGCTTGCGGCAGGCATCACCAAAAGCCTGGAAGATGGCCAGGTAGTGAGGGTTGCAGCTTACCTGCCATTCGGGGTGCCATTGCACCCCTAGTGCAAAAGCCTTGCTGGCTTCTACCGAGACCGCCTCCACCAACCCGTCGGGAGCCAGCGCCTCGACCCGCAGCCCCGGGGCCAGACGCTCGACGCCCTGGGCATGGATCGAGTTGACTTGAATCCGCTCCGGCAGGCCCAGCTCCGCCAGAACACCACCGGCCTTGATATGCAGGTCGTGGGCCGGCGCGTACCAGGCGTCCAGGGGCTGGCCGGGCTGTTCGGTGTGCCGGTGGTCCATGAAAGGCTGCACCTGCTGCACGTTCTGATGCAGGCTGCCGCCCAGGGCCACGTTCATTTCCTGGAAGCCGCGGCAGATGCCCAGCACCGGAACACCACTTGCGACGGCGGCGCTCAGCAGCGGCAGGGTGGCAGCATCCCGTGCAGAATCATGAGCAGTGCCCGGCGCGCTGGCAGGACCCTGGTAATGGAAAGGCTCGATATTGGAGGGAGAGCCGGTAAAGAGAATGCCGTCCAGACCGTCCAGAATATCGGACGGGGAAAGCAGTTCCGCCATGGACGGGATAATCACCGGCACGCCCTGGGCTGCGCTGGCTACTGCGTGGACATACTCGTCGCCACTGATGTGATAAGCATGCAGACCGATCTGCCTGGAGCAGGCGGTGACGCCGATTAACGGCAGGCGAGACATGAAACACCCCGGTATTATTGCTGTTATGGGTTTGATTCGAGCTTAGCCTTGTTCATTTTTTTACACAACACCCCCGTAAAAAATACAACACGGCCTGCTCAAGCCTGCGGTACCCAAGGCGGCCGAGCCCCAAAAAACGCCCTGTTTTGCCCCAAAAGAGCCTTGCCAGCCCTTTATTAGGGCATAAAAGGCCTTACTTGACTTCGGCATGCCGTTCGGGTTGACTGAAACCAGAAAAGATCAATGATTGATATTTTTAACAACAAAGGTGTTGCATCATGTCGGTACCCCCGCGTGCCGTTCAGCTCAACGAAGCGAACGCGTTCCTTAAGGAACATCCTGAGGTTCTGTACGTTGACCTTCTGATTGCGGATATGAATGGTGTGGTGCGCGGCAAGCGCATCGAACGCACCAGCCTCCACAAGGTTTACGAGAAAGGCATCAACCTGCCGGCCTCCCTGTTTGCCCTGGATATCAATGGCTCTACGGTGGAAAGCACCGGCCTGGGTCTGGACATCGGCGACGCCGACCGGATCTGCTATCCAATCCCCGATACCCTGTGCAACGAGCCCTGGCAGAAGCGCCCTACCGCGCAATTGCTGATGACCATGCACGAACTCGAAGGCGACCCCTTCTTTGCCGATCCACGGGAAGTCCTGCGCCAGGTGGTGACCAAGTTCGACGAACTGGGCCTGACCATCTGCGCCGCTTTCGAGCTGGAGTTCTACCTGATCGACCAGGAGAACGTGAACGGCCGGCCACAGCCACCACGCTCGCCGATTTCCGGCAAGCGCCCGCACTCCACCCAGGTCTATCTGATCGACGACCTCGACGAATACGTGGACTGCCTCCAGGACATCCTGGAAGGTGCCAAGGAACAAGGCATCCCAGCCGACGCCATCGTCAAGGAAAGTGCCCCGGCACAATTCGAAGTCAACCTGCACCACGTGGCCGACCCGATCAAGGCCTGCGACTACGCGGTCCTGCTCAAGCGCCTGATCAAGAACATCGCCTACGACCATGAGATGGACACCACCTTCATGGCCAAGCCTTACCCGGGCCAGGCGGGCAACGGTCTGCACGTTCACATTTCGGTTCTGGACAAAGATGGCAAGAACATCTTCGCCAGCGAGGATCCCGAGCAGAACGCCGCACTGCGTCACGCGATCGGCGGTGTGCTCGAGACCCTACCGGCGCAGATGGCCTTCCTCTGCCCGAACGTCAACTCCTATCGCCGTTTCGGCGCGCAGTTCTATGTGCCGAACTCGCCGAGCTGGGGCCTGGACAACCGTACCGTGGCCATTCGCGTCCCCACCGGCTCGGCCGATGCAGTGCGCATCGAACACCGGGTCGCCGGCGCCGACGCCAACCCCTACCTGCTGATGGCTTCGGTCCTGGCGGGCGTGCACCACGGCCTGACCAACAAGATCGAGCCGGGGGCGCCTACCGAAGGCAACTCCTACGAGCAGAACGAGCAGAGCCTGCCGAACAACCTGCGTGATGCCCTGCGCGAGTTGGACGACAGTGAAGTGATGGCCAAGTACATCGATCCGAAATACATCGATATCTTCGTCGCCTGTAAGGAAAGTGAGCTGGAGGAGTTCGAACACTCCATCTCCGACCTCGAGTACAACTGGTACCTGCACACCGTGTAAGCGCCAGCTGCATTGAAGAACGCCGCAGGGTTTATCCCGGCGGCGTTTTTTTATGCCCGTGATTCGGATGCGCCCAGGCTGCGGCTACAGGGACAACGGCCCACTCGCGTACAATGCCCGCTGCCCTGTAGGAGAGACTGATGACGCGCACCGCCCCGCTTCGCAAACCCCGTGCACGCAGCCAGGCCCGGATCGACTCCATACTCGACGCCGCACGGACCCTGCTGGCGGCCGAGGGCGTGGCCAGCCTGTCGATCTACAGCGTGGCCGACAAGGCGCAGATCCCGCCATCCTCGGTCTATCACTTCTTTGCCAGCGTCCCGGCCCTGTTGGAAGCCCTTACCGCCGATGTCCACGCGGCGTTCCGCGCCTGCCTGCTGGAACCTATCGACCATGAGCGGCTCAGCAGCTGGCGCGACCTGTCGCGCCTGGTGGAGCAACGCATGCTCGACATCTACGGCGAGGACGCGGCGGCCCGCCAACTGATCCTCGCCCAGCACGGCCTGACCGAAGTCACCCAGGCCGACCGCCAGCACGACATCGAGCTGGGGGACCTGATGCACAAGCTGTTCGATCATCATTTCGAGTTGCCGCCGCTGCCCGTCGATGTCGACGTGTTCGCCCTGGCCATGGAGCTGGGAGATCGGGTGTACGCCCGCTCCGTGCAGCAGCACGGGCAGATCACCCCGCGCATGGCCGAGGAAGGCATGCGCGTCTTCGATGCCTACCTGGGCCTGTACCTGCCGCCCTACCTAGCCAAGCGCCCCACCCCGCTCTGAACGCCAGCTCAGGCCTGACGCAGCAGCAACCGGTCGATGCTGTGGTCCGCCGACTTGTGGATGATCAGGTTGGCTCGCTCCCGAGTCGGCAGGATGTTTTCAACCAGGTTCTTCAGGTTGACCCGGTCCCAGGTATCGGAGGCCACTGACAGCGCCTCGGAATCGGACAGGCCCTTGTACTTGTTGAAGTAGGAATCCCCCGACTGGAAGGCAGTGTTCTTCAGGTAGACGAACCGCTCCAGGTACCAGGTCTTGATGGTCGCTTCGGGAGCATCGACATAGATCGAGAAGTCGATGAAATCCAGGGCGTTCAGGCCCTCGCCCTGCTCCCCCTGCAACACATTCAAGCCTTCCAGGATGATGATGTCCGGCGCCTCCACCGACTGCGCCTCATCGGCCAGGATGTCGTAGCGCACATGGGAATAGATGGGAATCCGCGCCGCTTCGCCCCGGCGGCACACCGCCTGGAGAAAATCCAAGAACAGCGGCTCGTCATAGGACTCGGGAAAGCCCTTGCGGTGCAGGATGTTTTTTTCCTGCAGGGTGGCCAGCGGGAACAGGAACGAATCCGTGGTCACCAGATGCACATTGGGCTTGTCCGGCCAATAGGCCAGCAGCGCCGCCAGGACCCGGGCAAAACTGCTCTTGCCCACCGCCACGCTGCCGGAAACACCGATCACGTAGGGGGCCTTGAAACCGGTCTGCGGCACCTTCAGCGATTGCACCTGCGCCGCATGCAAATGCAGCAGGCGCGACAGCGGCAGGAGGATCTGCCGCACTTCTTCGGACGCCATGGGCTGGGTCGGACTGGCCAGCGTCTCCATCTCGGATGGCGCAAGACTCATCGGCTCACCGGCCCGCAGAGCGGCCCAATGGTCGCGATCGAACTCCAGATACCCCACATTTGGACCCTGCTCTGTTGTCATGTTTACTGTTCAGGTCTTGCCGAAAGCAGGGAAAGTATCAAATCTGACCGGTATTTACAGCGCCCATGAAAAAGCCCCGAAGGGCTCGCACCGTTCGGGGCCGTGATCGGGCGCCGTTCACAACTTGGCGATCGATACCTCGGTGGACTTCACAAAGGCGATCACTTCGCTGCCAATCGACAGCTCCAGCTCTTTCACCGAGCGGGTGGTGATCACCGAAGTGACAATGCCGGAAGCGGTCTGCACGTCGATTTCCGACAGCACGTCGCCTTCGACGATTTCCTTGATGGTGCCCTTGAACTGGTTGCGTACGTTGATGGCCTTGATGGTCATGGTGTTTCTCCTGGGGTCGAAATGAGCGGCTGTTTTAAAGTGCCCAGCGCAGTTGCGTGGGCAAGGGTGAAACGGGTTCCGGCTCCGGCGGCGAGCCGGGCAATGACAGCACGCGGTTGAGGACTTCGGTTTCCAGCGCCGCCAGGCGATGGGAACCTCGTACCCGCGGGCGTGGCAGCTCGACGTGCAGGTCGAGACCGACCTCGCCGTCTTCGATCAGGATCACCCGATCGGCGATCGCCACCGCTTCGCTGACATCGTGGGTGACCAGCAGCACGGTGAAGCCATGCTGCTGCCACAAGCGTTCGATCAACTGCTGCATCTCGATCCGCGTCAGGGCATCCAGCGCCCCCAGCGGCTCGTCCAGCAGCAACAGCCGCGGCTGGTGGATCAGGGCGCGGGCCAGGGCCACGCGCTGCTTCTGCCCACCGGACAGGGCCGCCGGCCATTCCTGGGCGCGGTCCGCCAGGCCCACGGCTTCCAGAGCTTGCAGGGCTTGGGGGCGCCAGTTGCCCTTGAGCCCGAGCCCGACGTTATCGATGACCTTTTTCCAGGGCAGCAGGCGCGCCTCCTGGAACATCAGCCGGGTGTCTTCAATGGCAGCGCTCAAGGGCGCGGAACCGGCCAGCAGTTCGCCGGCGCTGGGCTGGTCGAGACCGGCCAGCAGGCGCAGCAAGGTACTTTTGCCGCAGCCGCTGCGCCCCACCACCGCCACGAACTGGCCGGCGGGAATGTGCAGGTCGATTTCCCGCAGCACCTGCCGCGAGCCGAAGGTCTTTTGCAGTTTGCGCACCGCCAGGGGAATGCCCTGCAGCAGCCGCGGAGGTTGTTGAGCCGTCATTGGGCACCGCCTTTAGTGACCTGGTAGGCCGGATGCCAGCGCAGCCAGACCCGCTCCAGGCCACGCGCGGCCAGGTCCGCCAGCTTGCCGAGCACCGCGTACAGAACGATCGCCAGCACCACCACGTCGGTCTGCAGGAACTCCCGGGCGTTCATTGCCAGGTAGCCGATGCCGGAGCTGGCGGAAATGGTTTCGGCGACGATCAGGGTCAGCCACATGAAGCCCAGGGCAAAGCGTACCCCCACCAGGATCGAAGGCAGGGCGCCGGGCAGGATCACCTGGCGGAACAGGGCGAAGCCGGACAGGCCGTAGCTGCGCGCCATCTCCACCAGTGCCGGGTCGACGTTGCGGATGCCGTGGTAGGTGTTGAGGTAGATCGGGAACAGCGTGCCCAGGGCCACCAGGAAAATCTTCGCCGACTCATCGATGCCGAACCACAGGATCACCAGGGGAATCAGCGCCAGGTGCGGCACATTGCGGATCATCTGCACCGAGCTGTCCAGCAGCCGCTCACCCCATTTCGACAGGCCGGTGATAAAGCCCAGCGCCAGGCCGATGCCGCCACCAATGACAAACCCCAGGCCGGCGCGCCAGCCGCTGATGGCCAGGTGGGTCCAGATATCGCCACTGCGTACCAGGCTGACCCCGGCCTCGATCACCGCGCTGGGGGCCGGCAGGATGCGGGTCGACAGCCAGCCCGCCGACACCGACAGTTGCCACACCGCCAACAACAGCAGCGGCAGGCCCCAGGGCGCCAGACGCTGCACTATGCGTTGTCCGTTCATGGCCGCACCTCAGCTCTGGGACACGGCTTTGGGAATGATGTCGTTGGCGACCATCTCCCCGAACGGGCTGACGTAGCCCGCCGCCTCAGGCAGCTTGGGGCGTTCGATGTCCAGGTGCGGGAACAGCAGTTCGGCCACCCGGTAGGCCTCTTCCAGGTGCGGATAGCCGGAGAAGATGAAGGTGTCGATGCCCAGGTCCGCATACTCCTGCATGCGGGCCGCCACGGTCGGGCCGTCGCCCACCAGGGCCGTACCGGCACCGCCGCGCACCAGGCCGACCCCGGCCCAGAGGTTGGGGCTGACTTCCAACTGGTCGCGACGGCCGCCATGCAAGGCGGCCATGCGCTGCTGGCCTACCGAATCGAAGCGCGCCAGGGACGCCTGGGCCCGGGCGATGGTGTCGTCGTCCAGATGGGAAATCAGCCGCTCGGCAGCCTGCCAGGCCTCGGCGTTGGTTTCCCGCACAATCACATGCAGGCGGATGCCGAAGCGTACGCTGCGCCCGAGTTTGGCGGCCTTGTCCCGCACCTGCTGGATCTTCTCGGCTACTGCGGCCGGCGGCTCGCCCCAGGTCAGGACCATCTCCACCTGCTCGGCGGCCAGGTCCTGGGCCGCTTCCGAGGAGCCACCAAAATACAGCGGCGGACGGGGTTGCTGCAGCGGCGGATAGAGCAGCTTGGCGCCCTTCACGCTGATGTGCTGGCCGTCGTAGTCCACGGTTTCACCTTCCAGCACCCGGCGCCAGATACGGGTGAACTCCACCGAAGCCTGGTAACGCTCCTCATGGTCGAGGAACAGGCCGTCGCCGGCCAGTTCGTCCGGATCCCCCCCGGTCACCAGGTTGAACAGCGCCCGGCCGCCGGACAACCGGTCCAGGGTCGCTGCCTGGCGCGCCGCTACCGTCGGGGAGATGATCCCCGGGCGCAGGGCCACGAGGAACTTCAGACGCTGGGTCACCGGGATCAGCGACGCCGCCACCAGCCAGGAATCCTCGCAGGAGCGTCCGGTGGGGATCAGCACGCCGCCGAACCCCAGGCGATCAGCGGCCTGGGCGATCTGCTGCAGGTAAGCATGATCGACGGCGCGAGCGCCTTCGGCGGTGCCAAGGTAATGGCCGTCGCCGTGAGTAGGCAGGAACCAGAAGATATTGAGGCTCATGGAGTTGTCTCCTAAGGGGTCGAATTACGGCGCTTTGGCCACGGCGGCGGTGGGCGTCCAGATCACGTCTTTGATGCTCAGCGGCTTGGGAATCAACTTGAGCTGGTAGAAGCTGTCGGCGATTTTCTGCTGCGCGGCGATCACTTCCGGGGTCAGGAAGCCCGCGCCATAGCCCTGGCGCTTAACCGAAGTGAGGGTGATGTCGGCCGGCAGGCCCAAAAGCGGTGCCACCTGTTGGGTGACTTCCTGCGGGTTGCCCTTGGACCACTCGCCCACCGCCCGCACTTCTTCCACCAGGGCGGTAATCACCTCGGGATGCTGTTGCGCGTAGGGTTTGGTGGCCAGGTAGAACTGGTGGTTGTCGACGATGCCCGAGCCGTCACGCAAGGTACGAGCCTGTAGCTGCTGCTCGGCGGCTGCCTGGTAGGGGTCCCAGATGGCCCAGGCATCGACGCTGCCCCGCTCGAATGCGGCGCGGGCATCAGCCGGCGGCAGGAACACGGTCTGGATATCACTGTATTTCAGGCCGGCGTCTTCCAGAGCGCGGACCAGCAGGTAATGGACGTTGGAGCCCTTGTTCAGCACCACCTTCTTGCCCTTGAGGTCCTGCACCGACTGGATCGGCGAACCCTTGGGCACCAGGATCGCTTCGCTATGGGGGGCCGGCGGCTCGTAGGCCACATACAGCAGGTCGGCACCGGCGGCCTGGGCAAAGACTGGCGGGGTCTCGCCGGTCACGCCGAAGTCGATGGACCCGACATTGAGGCCCTCCAGCAACTGTGGGCCTCCGGGAAATTCAGTCCACTGCACCTCGACGCCCTGCTGCGCCAGGCGCTTCTCCAGGGAACCCTTGGCCTTGAGCAGCACCAGGGTGCCGTACTTCTGGTAACCGATCCGCAAGGTCTCGGCCTGAGCTTGAACAATGGCGCCGAAGGACACAGCCGCAGCAAACAGAGCGACCAGACCGCGACGCAAAATGACAGGGCGCATGGCGCTCTCCTTTTTGCTGTGGGGTTGTGGCTGCACCTGCTTGCCCGTTGGCGGGCGAGTAAGGCGAGTATTTCAATCGGGGGTGAGGCTCAAATACTCCAGCGAGCACTCAACAGGCGTTCATTGAGCAGATGCGGATCCAGCGGTTTGGGGCGACGGGCCATGGCGCTGTGGAACTGCTCGAGCGCTTCCTTCAAGCGTTGCTCCAGGGCCTCGGCCAATTGCGGCTGGGCGCTGCCCTCGCCGTAGGCGATCTGGCTGTCCTCGGCAAAGATGCCCTGGAGCATCTCCTGGGCCTTGAGGGCCGAAAGCACCGGCTTCAATGCGTAATCCACCGCCAGCATGTGGGCAATGCTGCCGCCGGTAGCCATGGGCAGCACCACCTTGTGGCTCAGGGCCCGCTCGGGCAGCAGGTCGAGCAGGGTTTTCAGGGCCCCGGAAAACGACGCCTTGTACACCGGCGTCGCAATCAGCAGGCCGTCGGCCTGTTCGATCTGTTGCAGCAGGTCGATGACTTTGGGGCTGTCGAAGCGCGCGTGGAGCAGATCCTCGGCCGGGAAGTCCCGTACCTGGTAGCTGAGCACTTCCACGCCTTGCTGCTGTAACCAGCGCTTGGCCAACTCCAGCAGCACCCCGGAACGGGAGCGTTGGCTGGGACTGCCACCGAGAGAGACCACCAGCATGCAGAGAATTCCTTGAACGAAGAAAGCGATTCGCGGGATGCGATCTCGCCGAATTGGAGAGACCTTAACAGCCTATTTTTATATCTATAAATCTTATTTATTCATTTGTTTATTCCTTAAAAATATATAAGGAAGTATTTTCCGCAGGCAAAAAAATAGGCCGTCGAAACGGCCTTAAACCCCTGCTTTATGGATCTTTTGCTCCTGCGTGCTCCGTAGGAGCGGGCTTGCCCGCGAAAGGGTCCGCGAAACTTGCGTCGGCCTCACGACCGCCTTTGTCGGCAAGCGGGCTCCTACGGCGGTTGGTGTATCAGCGGTTGGGTTGCGGCGTCAGGCGCAGATAGGGCTTCACTGCGCGATAGCCCTTGGGAAAGCGACGCTTGATCTCTTCCTCGTCCTTGAGCGAAGGCACGATCACCACTTCGTCACCGTCCTGCCAGTTGGCCGGGGTGGCCACCTTGTAGTTGTCGGTGAGTTGCAGCGAATCGATTACCCGCAGGATTTCGTGGAAGTTGCGCCCGGTGCTGGCCGGGTAGGTGATGGTCAGGCGAATCTTCTTGTTCGGGTCGATGACGAACAGCGAGCGTACGGTCAGGGTGTCGTTGGCATTGGGGTGGATCAGGTCATAGAGGTCCGAGACCTTGCGATCGGCATCCGCCAGGATCGGGAAGTTGACCCGGGTGTTCTGGGTCTCGTTGATGTCTTCGATCCACTTGTGATGGGAGTCCACCGGGTCCACCGAGAGGGCAATGGCCTTCACCCCGCGTTGAGCGAATTCGTCCTTGAGCTTGGCGGTAAAGCCCAACTCGGTGGTGCACACCGGCGTGAAGTCTGCGGGGTGGGAAAACAGCACGCCCCAGCTATCGCCCAGCCACTCGTGGAAACGAATCTTGCCGGCACTGGAATCCTGTTCGAAGTCGGGGGCGATGTCGCCCAGTCTGAGGCTCATGGGTGCTGCTCCTGTGAGTGCGTGATGAAGCTACTCTGCCTTCACGGGAGAATATTTAAAAAGAATATATATCGATTTATTAATAACTGAATTGAATATTAAAAATCTCTTCACTGGACTCGCGGACAAGCGAAGACCACCCTTCTCAACAAGGTTCGAGAAGGCCTTGAGTAGCTGTAAAAAGAGGGGGATTCAGGAAGGGCTCACGGGGGTGGGCCTGACTTGAAACAACACCTCGCCCGGCATTGCGCCGGGCGAGGCTTTATCACGCTATTACAGCAGCGGGATCGAATAGCTGACGATCAGGCGGTTTTCGTCCTGGGAACGAGTCGAAGCCAGGTCGGTACGCCACATAGCGTTTTTCCAGGCAAAGCCGAGGTTTTTCAGCGGGCCTTCCGGAATAACGTAAGCAACAGTCAGGTCACGTTCCCACTCAGTCTTGTCGCCGACGGTGGTCTCGATGTTGTTGCCGCGCAGGTAGATCACGTTAGCGGTCAGGCCTGGTACGCCAACCTTGGCGAAGTCATAGCCGTAGCGAGCCTGCCAGGTACGCTCGCCAGCACGGGCGAACTTCTGGATCTGCATGTCGGTGATGGTGCTGTTGGACGAACCATCACCCTGGTTCAGCCAAGGGAAATCGCTGTCGCCGTTGGTGTATTGATAACCGCCACCGAAGGTATGACCTTCAACCGAGTACAGAGCCAGGTAGCTGTACAGGTTGTTGTCGACCTTGCCCTTGGTGATGTTGCCGCCGTAGTAGCCTGGGGAGAAATAAGTGGCGGTGTCACCGTTGGCGCCGTTGTCACGGCTGCGGTAGTAACGCAAGTCGCTTTTCAGGACGCCCGGGCCGATAGCCCAGTTGTGCACCAGGCCCAGGAAGTTCTGGGTGTAGAAGTCTTTCAGCTCGCCGTAGTAGTAGGAAGCGGTCAGATCCTTGGTGATCTTGTAGTCCGCACCGGCGAAATAGAACTTGTTGGTGAACTCACCTTTGCTGTAGTTGGAACCAGCGTTGGCGTTGGCGATCGACAGACCTTCGTTGTTAGTCGAGTTACGGCCTTTGGCGTGCTCGATCTGACCTGCGGTCAGGGTCAGGTCCTTGATCTCGTTCGAAGTGATCTGGCCACCCTGGAAGGTTTGTGGCAGCAGACGACCATCGTTGGTCTTGATAACCGGGTTGTTCGGCTGGAGGGTACCGATCTTCAGTTCGGTCTGGGAAATCTTGACCTTGCCGGTCAGGCCCAGGCTGGCGAAGTCAGGAACTGCACGGTTGCCGTCGCTTGGAAAGATGGTGCCACCGGAAGCACTCCCGCTGGAGTTACCACTCTTGGCAGGGCTGGAATCCAGACGAACGCCGTACAGGCCAATAGCGTCAACACCGAACTGAACGGTACCTTGGGTGTAACCCGAGATGAAACGCAGATCGAAGCCTTGGCCCCATTCTTCGTTCTTGTTCGCGCCAGGACCGTCACGGTTATCAGTATTGATATAGAAGTTGCGCAAGCCCAGGGTGGCCTTGCTGTCTTCGATGAAACCGGCGGCGCCTGCCTGCTGCGCCAAAACCCCTACGGCCACAGCCAGGGCCAAGGTGGACTTGTTCATGTTTCGCTCCTCTCGTTTCTAATTCTTGTGGTTCCTGGCCCCGGATCGAACGCCCGGGTGCCACAGATGCGCGATTAGCGCCAGACCGTGACTGATAAGTCAATCGTAACGACCTGTGTCTACGACCATGGTCTAATCGCAGTGATTTGGTCCATGCAGGGTAATGAATTACTCATAAACCCAAAAAGAATTGTTTAATTCTTTTTCATACCTTTCAGGAATAAAGCTCGCCATTATCAAACGGCGAATCGCAGCGTAGACGCTCGCAAGCTTATTTCTGAAAAATATTCCCCTGACTCAGCCCCCAAGATCCCCTGCGTGTAGCAAGCGCAAAACGTCATTCAGGATCAAAAAAGCGACGCAATCATGGCTAAGAGCCTATCCTCCCGTCAATTTGTTACAGTTTTTGTATCGAAATGAAATTTTTCTGACATGTGCAACTGGCCGCCACGGTTCGATCAATTGATCGGGCCGTGGCGGCCAGTTGTGCAAAGAGGCGGGTTCAGAGGGCTTTTTCGAAGATCTTCGAATTGCGCTGGTAGTTGTACAGCGAGGCCCGGGCCGATGGCAGGCGCTCGACACTGCTGGGCACGAAACCCCGCTCGCGGAACCAGTGAGCGGTACGAGTGGTGAGGACGAACAGCGTCTTCAAGCCCTGGGCCCGAGCGCGGGTCTCGATCCTTTCCAGCAACTCGTCGCCACGCTTGCCATGGCGGTACTCGGGGTTCACCGCCAGGCACGCCAGCTCACCGGCATCGGAATCGGCAATCTGGTACAGGGCCGCGCAGGCGATGATCATGCCCTCGCGCTCCACCACACTGAACTGCTCGATCTCGCGCTCCAGCACCTCGCGGGAACGCCGCACCAGGATGCCCTGCTCTTCCAGCGGGCTGATCAGCTCCAGCAAGCCGCCCACGTCCTCGATCGCCGCCTCGCGCACCCGCTCGAACTGTTCCTGGGCCACCAGGGTGCCGCCGCCGTCGCGGGTGAAGAGTTCGGTCAGCAAGGCGCCGTCCTCGGCGTAGCTGACGATATGGCTGCGTCCGACTCCGCCGCGGCACGCCTCGGCGGCGGCATCCAGCAGCTCGGCCTGATAGTTGCCCCCCAGGCGCTGCAAATGCGCCGGCACCTGTTGCGGGCGCAATTCGCGCACCAGCTTGCCGTTTTCATCCAGCAGGCCCGGGTCGGCGCCGAACAGCAGTAGTTTGTCGGCCCCAAGGTCGATGGCGGCGCGCGTGGCCACGTCTTCGCAGGCCAGGTTGAAGGTTTCCCCGGTGGGGGAATACCCCAGGGGCGAGAGCAGGACGATGGAGCGCTCGTCCAGCAGGCGATTGATGCCCTTGCGATCGACCCGGCGCACTTCGCCGGTGTGGTGATAGTCGACGCCTTCCAGCACGCCGATCGGACGGGCAGTCACCAGGTTGCCGCTGGCCACCCGCAACCGCGAGCCCTGCATCGGTGAAGAGGCCATGTCCATGGACAGGCGCGCCTCGATAGCAATGCGCAACTGGCCCACGGCATCGATCACGCACTCCAGGGTTGCCGCGTCGGTGATCCTAAGGCCGTGATGGTAATGGGGCGTCAGGCCACGGGCCGCCAGGCGGGCTTCGATCTGTGGGCGCGAGCCGTGCACCAGCACCAGGCGCACCCCCAGGCTGTGGAGCAGCACCAGGTCGTGGACGATATTGCCGAAGTTGGGGTGTTCAACGCCGTCGCCGGGCAGCATGACCACGAAGGTGCAGTCGCGGTGGGCATTGATATAGGGAGACGCGTGGCGAAGCCAATTGACGTATTCGGGCATGAACCTGAGCCTGTAAATAAAAAGCAGCCTATGAAAGGACGAAACGGAAAACTCACAGCGGGCTGATGGTTATCGTCGGAACAGGCTTGGCAACACGCTTACTCTCCTCATGGGTACGGACAAGGCCACCGGCAATTTACTGAAATTGGGCCGGCGTCAGGCAGTAATGTTCAATCAATTCACGTAATAGATGCACGGTAGGCTGCAAGCGTGACATTTCGAGGTACTCCCCCGGCTGGTGGGCACAGGCGATATCACCCGGGCCGAGCACCAGGGTCTCGCAGCCAAGGCGCTGAAGATAAGGTGCTTCGGTGCCAAACGCTACTGCTTCGGCACGATGCCCGGTCAACCGCTCTGCCACTCGCACCAACTCGGCATCCTCGGGCTGCTCGAAAGGCGGGACCGCGGGGAACAGCGGCGCATAGTCGATCTTCACTTCATGGCGTTCGGCAATCGGCTTGAGCTTCTGCCGGATGGCCTCGCGCAGCACATCCGGATCCATGCCCGGCAGGGGCCGCAGGTCGAACTCCAGGGAACACTGGCCACAGATGCGGTTGGGGTTGTCGCCGCCATGGATGCAGCCGAAGTTCAGGGTCGGTTGCGGGACGCTGAACTGCGCATTGCGGTACTCGCGCTGCCACAGCAACCGCAGGCCCCGCAGCTCGCCAATGGCATCGTGCATGGCTTCCAGGGCACTGCGACCCAGGCTCGGGTCCGACGAATGACCGCTGCGGCCGAGGATATCGATGCGCTCCATCATCACCCCCTTGTGCAGGCGGATCGGCTTGAGCCCCGTAGGCTCGCCGATGACCGCCGCGCGCCCCAGGGGCCGGCCGGCTTGCGCCAAGGCCCGCGCCCCGGCCATGGAGCTTTCTTCGTCGCAAGTGGCGAGGACCAGCAGCGGCTGCTTGAAAGGCTGATCCAGCAGGGGCCACACTGCCTCGATGATCAGGGCGAAGAAACCCTTCATGTCGCAACTGCCCAGGCCGACCCAGCGGCCGTCGACTTCGGTCAGCTTCAAGGGGTCGGTCTGCCACAGCGCGCTGTCATAGGGCACGGTGTCGCTGTGCCCGGCCAGTACCAGGCCGCCAGGGCCACTGCCGAAACTGGCCAGCAGGTTGAACTTGCCGGGGCTGACCTGCTGGATATCACAGGCAAAACCCAGGTCGCCGAGCCAACCGGCCAGCAGGTCGATCACCGCACGGTTGGATTGATCCAGTGCTGCTTGAGTGCAGCTCACCGATGGCGCGGCGATCAGCGCGGCAAACTGATCCTTCATGGACGGCAGGGGCATGAGCTGTCTCCGGGAATCCCAATGTGAGGCCCATCATAGAGGCATCCCGCAAGCGGAAGGAACCGCCGCGGCACCTGCGGGCGCCTTGTCCTGTACACTGCACGGCCTTGGCAGCCAACTCTTCCCCGGCTGCGCTCCCGATCCTGGATTTTCCGGCCATGCAGAAAGAAACCGAAATCAAACTCCGCGTCAGCCGCGAAACCCTCGCCGCCCTGCGCGAGCACCCGCTACTGAAAAAACGCAACAAAAGTGGCTGGGAACGCCGTGAACTGATGAATCAGTACTTCGACACCCCAGAACGCGACCTGGCCCGGGCCAAAGTCGCCCTGCGCCTGCGTCGCGACGGTGATGCGGTGATCCAGACCCTGAAGACCAGCGGCCAGAGCGTCGCCGGCCTGTCCGAACGCAACGAGTACGACTGGCAACTGGCCAAGGCCAAGCTGGACGTGAAAAAGCTCGAAGGCCAATGCTGGCCCGAAGCCCTGGCCGAACTGGACAAGAAGACCCTCAAGCCATTGTTCACCACGGATTTCGTCCGCGAGCGCGCAGAAATCGCCTGGGGCCGCGGCAAGGCCAAGGTGGTGATCGAAGCCGCCCTGGACTTGGGCCAAGTCATCGCCGGCAAGCAAAAGGAAGAAATCTGCGAGCTGGAACTGGAGCTGCGTGAAGGCGAACCGGCTGCCCTGCTGGAGTTGGCAGCGGAGCTGGCCCTGACCCTGCCGCTGATGCCCTGCGACATCAGCAAGGCCGAGCGCGGCTATCGCCTGTTCGACGCCGGCAGCTACTCCCTGAGCCTGCCCGCGCCGCAATTGAGCGCCGAGACGCCCCTGGACGAAGCTTTCGCCGCTCTGGCCTGGCACCTGCTGGGCAGCAGCCAGCGCCTGGCCGAGCAGTACCGCTTCAATGGCCACTGGCGCCTGCTGCAGGACTGGGTGGACAACCTTGCCGAGCTGCGAGCCCTGGCCAGCAGCCTGGGCCAGGCCGCACCGCGCCAGTCCACCGCTGAGTTGCGCAGTGCCCTGGACGCCCTGCTGGAAGACTGGCGTCCGCTGGTACAGGCCGGTCTTGATGACGAAGACGTGCGCAAGGCCGCGCCGGAGCAGTTCATCGAAGAGTTGCAGGACGTGCGCTGGGGCCTGTTCTCGCTGAATACCTCGCGCTGGCTGCTGGCCCGGGCCTGGACCGCTGACCGCAACACCCGGGGCAACCGCCAGGGCGCCGCACAGCTGGGCAGCTGGTTGCCACGCCTGCTGGCCGAGGAAGCCACCTCCCTGCAACTGCCGCGCTATCAGCAGCAACCGGAAGACCTGGCCGAGCAGTTGCCGCGCATTGAACGCATCCAGGCCTGGTTGCACCACGCCCGCTCCGCGCTGGAGATCCCGGAGCTGGACCGTCTCTATGGCGAGCTGAACAAACTGGCCCAGCTGGCCAATGAGCCGATCACCGACGAAGCCCTCGACGCCCGCAAGCAGCAGGCCATCGCGGTGTTCCAGAACCGTGCCTGGAAAACCCTCCTGCGCCTGTAACCCCGCCCCTCAGCGCATGACCGGCAGGCTGGTGGTGGACTTGATCTCCGACAGGGCAACGATCGAGTTCACCTCCTGGATACCCGGCACCATGGACAGCTTCTCGAAGAAGAAGCGTTCATAGGCTTCGATATCCGCGGTCACGATACGCAGCAGAAAGTCCACCGCGCCCATCAGCACATAGCACTCCAGCACTTCCGGAAAACCGCGGATCGCCTCGGTGAATTCGGTGAAGTTGGAGCGCCCGTGAGCGTTGAGCTTGATCTCGGCGAAGATCTGCGTGTTGAGGCCGATCTTCTTGCGGTCCAGCAGGGTCACCTGGCCGCGGATCACCCCCTCCTCCTTCATCCGCTGGATCCGTCGCCAGCATGGCGACTGGGACAACCCCACCTGCTCGGCGATCTGCGCACTGGAAAGCGAGGCGTCCTCTTGCAGCAGCGCGAGGATGCGGCGGTCATAGGCGTCCAGGTCGCTATGCATAATAAATATCCATAAATATTAAAAATTGAATTGAACAATTCATATTCAAGCAAACAAACCCAATCTTAGATAAGAAATACCCGAAACCGAATGTAAAAATTTCTCCACTGACCTGGAGACCGCCATGCCCCCTTTCGAGCCAGCCCCCCGCACCGATGCCTGGAACCTCAACAATGCTCACTGTCGCGTGCACTACCGGATAGTGGCCGACGCCGAGGCCGATGTGCTGTGCCGCATCCTCAACCACTTCGCCCTGCAGTTCCTGGTGCCGCAGCGGGTGTCGATGCAGCAGCAGGACGCCACGCTGTATATGGAGGTGGAACTCGACGACCTGAGCTGGCATCGGGCCCAGGTGATCGGCGCAAAGCTGCGCAACCTGATCAGTGTCTGTGACGTGGAGCTGGAGCTGGCGGAACCTTCGCGCCTGCAGGCCGCGGGTTGATCCCGGCAAAACCCTGCAACCCTTGGCAAGCATTCCCTTGAGGCCCCGGGGACTATTCTTGGCTGTTCGTGGTCAGAGACCCACATCTGGACAACAGCCCCAAGGAATCGCCCATGAGCGCCGCGCACCTTCCCCAGGACCGCTGGCTGGACCTCAGCGAACTGCTGCGTGAATTGCTGGCCCAGGGCCGCATCAGCCAGGATGCCGCCGAACAGGCCATGAGCGTCCGGCATCAGGCAGCCGGTAACCTGCTGCATCCCCTGGAAGTGATCGCCGGCCAGCAATTGCCCGACCTGCAGCATCCCGGCGCACATCTGGACCTGGACAGCCTCACGGCCTGGCTGGCCCGGCAAGCCGGCCAGCCTTACCTGCGTATCGACCCCCTGCGCATCGACGTGGCCAGCATCACGCCGCTGATGTCCTTCGCCTTCGCCCAGCGGCACAAGATCCTTGCCGTGGCCGTGGATGGGCAGAGCGTTACCGTGGCCAGCGCCCAACCTTACGTCAGGGCCTGGGAAACAGACCTGGCCCATGTTCTCAAGCGCACGGTGCGACGGGTGGTGGCCAGCCCGCTGGACATCCAGCGCCTGACACTGGAGTTCTATCGCCTGGCCAAGTCGGTCAGCGGCGCCAGCAGCGAACAGAAAGCCAGTGGCCTGGGCAACTTCGAGCAACTACTGAAACTGGGGGCCAGCGACCAGGAGCCGGATGCCGACGATGCGCACATCGTCAATATCGTCGACTGGCTGTTCCAGTACGCCTTTCAGCAAAGGGCCAGCGACATCCATATCGAACCCCGCCGCGAGCACGGCACCCTGCGCTTTCGCATCGATGGCGTATTGCACAACGTCTACCAGTTCCCGCCCCAGGTCACCCTGGCCATCGTCAGCCGCCTCAAGAGCCTGGGGCGCATGAACGTCGCGGAAAAGCGCAAGCCCCAGGATGGCAGGGTCAAGACGCGCACCCCCGACGGCAGTGAAATCGAGTTGCGGCTCTCGACCCTGCCCACGGCGTTCGGTGAAAAGCTGGTGATGCGCATCTTCGATCCCCAGGTCCTGCTCAAGGATTTCGACCAGTTGGGCTTTGGTAGCGATGACCTGAGCCGCTGGCAAGCCATGACCGCCCAGGCCCACGGCATCATCCTGGTCACCGGGCCCACCGGCTCGGGCAAGACCAGCACCCTCTACACCACCCTGAAGAAGCTCGCGACCCCCGAGGTCAACCTGTGCACCATCGAGGACCCGATCGAGATGATCGAACCGGCGTTCAACCAGATGCAGGTCCAGCACAATATCGACCTGAGTTTTTCCAGCGGCGTACGTGCACTGATGCGCCAGGACCCCGACATCATCATGATCGGTGAGATCCGTGACCTTGAGACTGCGGAAATGGCCATCCAGGCCGCACTTACCGGGCACCTGGTGCTGTCTACCCTGCACACCAACGACGCCCCCGGCGCCATCAGCCGACTGCTGGAACTGGGCGTGCCCCATTACCTGATCAAGGCCACCCTGATCGGGGTCATGGCCCAGCGCCTGCTGCGCACCCTCTGCCCGTACTGCAAGGTTCCCGCCGAGCTGACGGCGGATGACTGGGAAAGCCTGACCGGAACCCGGCACCTGCCACCCGCTGCCGGCGGCCAGCGCGCGGTGGGCTGCGCCGAATGCCGGGGTACCGGTTACCACGGGCGCACCGGGGTCTACGAAATCATGCCCTTGGGCTCCCCCCTCAAGGCCCTGATCCATCGCGACCTGGATCTTGCCCGCCTGCACCACCAGGCCTGTGCGGACGGCATGCGCAGCCTGCGCCTGGCTGCCGCGCACAAGGTTGCCCAAGGCCTGACCAGCCTTGAGGAAGTGCTACGGGTCACGCCCGGCAACCAGCCCCCATAGCGGCACAGGAGGCGAACCCCAGGCGCTGGACTACGCTTGAGTCACCGCCGAGATAAGCAGGGAGCCCGGTATGAACATTCGTCAAAACATGCTCGCCACCGGGGTTGTCAGCCTCCTGGCCATTGCCCTGGTGGCCGGGCTGGGTTTATGGGGCCAGTCACGCCTGGCGCGGGCACTGGTGGACAACGAGCTCAACGCCAGCGCCCTGCGCAACCACCTGGAGGCCGACATGATGCACGACGCCCTGCGGGCCGATGTGCTGGAGGCCCTGAGCAGCCAGCCCGGCGATGCCGCCGCTGGCGAAGAGGTCCGCAATAGCCTGCGCGAACACGGCGACTGGTTCCGCAAGGCCCTGGCGGAAAACGCCAAGTTGCCCCTGGCACCGGAAATCCGCAACGCCATCACCGAGCTGCAGCCGGTGCTGGAAAACTACATTCATGCCGCCGAGAACATCGCCGGGCAGGCCCTCAAGGACCCACAGGCCGCGCGCCTGCAAATGCCGGAGTTCTCCCAGCGCTTCAGCGAAGTGGAGAGCCGCAACGCCGCCCTCAGCAGCCAGATCGAAGCCAGCACCGCCCAAACCCGCGAACTCAGTGAAAGTGCGGTCCGCCAGGCCGCCTGGTGGCTGATCGGCGGCAGCCTGCTGGCCGCCCTGGCACTGGCCCTGTTGACCCGGCAGCTGCTCACCCGGGTGCTCAAACCCCTGGAAAAATCCGTGGCCACGGCCCGGGCCATTGCCCAGGGCAACCTGACCACGCCCATCAGCGTCGACAGGCATGACGAGGCCGGCCAACTGCAACAGGCCCTTGGAGAAATGCAAGACAACCTGCGGCAGATGATCACCACCATCCGCCATGAAAGCGAAGAGTTGCGCGGCCGCTCCCACAGCCTCAGCGACACGTCGCTGAGCATTGCCGACGGCGCCAGCGAGCAGGCCGACGGCGCCACCAACATGGCCGCCGCCATGGAGCAGATGATCAGCAATATCGCCCAGGTGGCCGAACACGCGCGCAATGCCCAGGGCATTGCCGCCCAGTCCGAATCCCTGGCCGGTAGCGGCGGCCAGGTAATCCTCGGGGTCGTGGACGGCATGAGCCATATTGCCGAGGCGGTAAACCAGTCTTCCCGCAGCATCACCGCCCTGGGCCAGTCCTCGGAAGAAATCCACTCGATCATCCAGGTGATCAACGGCATCGCCGAGCAGACCAACCTGCTGGCCCTGAACGCCGCCATCGAAGCCGCCCGGGCCGGGGAAGCCGGCCGGGGGTTCGCCGTGGTGGCTGACGAAGTGCGCAATCTGGCAGCCCGCACCGCACAGTCCACCCGGGAAATCACCGGCATGATCGAACGCATCCGGGAAACCACCGAACAAGCCGTGAACAGCATGCAAACCGGGGTCAGCCGGGTCAACGACGGGGTCCAGATGGCCCAGCAAGCGGGCACCTCGATCAATGAGATCCGCCAGGGCGCCCAGCGCTCGGCGGTGATGGTGGAGGAGATTTCCCTCACCATCGGCGAGCAGTCCAAGGCCAGTAGCGAAGTGGCGCAACGGGTGGAGATGATCAGCCTGGTAGCCCGGCGCAACAGCCAGGCCATGCGTGAGCTGACCCAGACCGTGGAGCAGATGGAAAACTCCGTGGCCACCTTGCAGACCTCGGTCACCCGCTTCCAACTGTGAGGCCACGGGCGCGCCGGTGATGTGTGTCCTGATGATGCAAGGGCCACGGTATCTCTGCGCACGACCGGGCGCCGCCGTACACTCGCCCCCCTGTGCCCCTTGATTACATCTGAGCAGGAGAATGTTATGCAGATCGGAAGCGTGTTGTTACTTTTCGTAGGCCTCGCCGTGGCCATCGTCTTCATGGGTTTCAAGGTCGTGCCCCAGGGCTACCAATGGACCGTGGAACGCTTCGGCCGCTACACCAACACCCTGAAGCCGGGGCTGAACATCATCATTCCGGTGATGGATCGCATCGGGCGCAAGATC
Source organism: Pseudomonas sp. W17 (assembly GCF_040268305.1). Classification (NCBI taxonomy): domain Bacteria; kingdom Pseudomonadati; phylum Pseudomonadota; class Gammaproteobacteria; order Pseudomonadales; family Pseudomonadaceae; genus Pseudomonas; species Pseudomonas sp. W17. The sequence continues at coordinate 6,817,816 of NZ_CP158490.1, forward strand.
AACGTGATGGAAAGCGTGCTGGATATCCCACCGCAGGAAGTCATCACCGCCGACAACGCCACGGTGCAGATCGACGCCGTGTGTTTCTTCCAGGTGGTCAACACCGCCCAGGCCGCCTATGAGGTCAACAACCTCGAGCACGCCATCCGCAACCTGCTGCAAACCAATATCCGTACGGTGCTCGGTTCCATGGAACTGGACGCCATGCTCAGCCAACGTGACGGCATCAACGAGAAACTCCTGCGAACCGTCGATGAGGCCACCGCTCCCTGGGGGATCAAGATCACCCGGATCGAAATCAAGGACATCAGCCCACCCGCCGACCTGATGGCGGCCATGTCCGGGCAGATGAAGGCCGAGCGGGTCAAGCGTGCGCAGATCCTCGAAGCCGAAGGCCTGCGGGCCGCCGCCATCCTTACCGCAGAAGGCAAGAAGCAGGCACAGATTCTTGAAGCCGAGGGCGAACGCCAGGCGGCATTCCTCGAATCCGAAGCCCGGGAGCGCCAGGCCGAAGCCGAGGCCCGGGCGACCCAAGTGGTGTCCGAGGCGATTGCTACCGGCAACGTCCAGGCGATCAACTACTTCGTCGCGCAGAAATACATCGATGCCCTGGGCAAACTGGCGTCGGCCAACAACAGCAAGGTGATCCTGATGCCCCTGGAGGCCAGCCAGGTCATCGGCGCCGTGGGCGGCATCGGCGAGATCGTCAAGGCCACGTTCGACAGCAAGAAGGTCTGAGGCAGGCTTCATGTTGGCATTTGTGCAAGCTCTATCGTTCTGGGACTGGCTGGCCCTTGGCACCATCCTGCTGATCTTCGAAGTATTCGGGGCCGGCGGCTACCTGCTGTGGATCGGCCTCGCAGCCGCCACAGTCGGGGTCCTGACCTTTCTCATTCCCGGCCTTTCATGGGAGGTGCAGTTCCTCCTGTTCGGCCTGCTGTCGGTGCTCACCGCACTGTATTGGTGGCGCCGCCAGCGCAGTGTGGTACGCCCCAGCGATCAGCCGAACCTCAACCTGCGGGGCCAGGAGCTGATCGGCAAGACCTTTGTGGTGCACCAGGCGATTGTCGACGGCCGCGGGCGGATCAAGGTGGCCGACGGCGTGTGGATCGCCAAGGGGGCCGACGCCCCCGTGGGCGCCCGAGTACGGGTGGTGGGCCAGGAAGGCGCAATTCTGTTGGTCGAAAAGCTTGACTGATGAGTCACGGAACTCCGCGGGGTTATCTAGAATCAAACGATGCAGATACCCCCTTTCGGAGTCACCCATCATGCGTCTGAAAATTGCTGTCGCCACCCTTGCCCTGCTGTCTCTTCCCGTTGGTTCGGCAATGGCCGACACCTTCTGGCGTAACGTCATTTCCTCCGGGGCCACCACCGGCTCCACCTACCTGACCTTCAAGGACCACAAGTTGATCGTCGCCGCCCAGGATGACGCCGGCAGCTTCGTTGCCAGCGACGGCAGCATTCGCGGCCCCTACCTGGAAGCCGCCATGCAGAAAGTCCGCGCCGACAACCCCGGCCTCAAGGCCACCGACATGGAACTGGCCAACGCCATCCTGGCGAAGAACGCTGTCGCTCAGGAGTAACCGTCGCCCCAGGGATGGCCGACAGCAAACGCCGACCCCAGGGTCGGCGTTTTTGTGTGCCCGATCAGCCGGCTAGACCCCAGGTGTGCGGGACACTGCAGCCAGGCCGGCCAGGGCATAACTCATCATGTGCTCGATCAACGCCGGTGGATCCAGCTCCAGGCCGGGCAACACATTGCGCGCCAGCGGCTGATGGGCGATCAGCAGGAACAGGCAGGGCGCAAAAACGCTGACGGCGCTGCGCAGGGTAACCGGGTCCTCAGGCGATAGATCCATGATCTGGCCGAGGATGGTGCGCACGATCTTCGCCTTGGGAAACGCCTGCTCCTCCAGGATCGCCGGCAGCACCGCGGAGGGTGACAACAGTTCGCGGGTCAGGACTTTCAGCGCCCAGCCCTCACGCTGGTTGCCCAGCCCCTCGATGAGCACGGTGATGATCGCCCGCAGCTTGTCCTCGGGGCTGCCCTGGCTTTCACTCAGGCTGATCATGGTCTCGATCCGCACCAGGCGGTCATGGGCCTCGCGCAGCACCGCCCGATACAAGCCGTCCTTGTTCTCGAAGTGGTAGTTGACCGAGGCGTTGTTGGCCCTGGAGTTCTCGCAGATCTGCTTGCTGGTGGTGTTGGCGTACCCCAGCTCAGCAAAAAGCTGGCCGGCCGTTTCCAGGATCTGTTGGCGGGTGGCCTGGCCATCCTGACGCGGCGCACGGGCCGCAGTTGGCTGCGGGGAAGCGGAAACGGCCATAGACGCTCTCACTAAGTTAAATTCAAATTTGACTTTTGTTTATGGACTGCTTAGCTACAAAGCGCCAGTTTCTCGTTCAATTCCGTTAAGGGTTGCAGCGAAATGGCGGCTATTTGTCAATTCACGCCAAAGGATATCAGCATGGAAGCGCGCAACATGACTCCCTTCACCTACTTCTCACTGCCCATGCAGAAGCTGTTCCTACGCAACCAGGCGGCGGTCCGGAACAAGCCCTATGCCAAGTATTTCCGGTCGGAAATGCGCGTGCCGCTGTCCGCAGTCCGCAAGATTCAACAAGGCCCCATGGCCCTGGAAGACACCCTGACCCCGAGCATCGAGGACATCAATCGCCTGCTCGAACCGGACTTCGTAAGCGAGGAATCCGGTTACGCCCTGCTACCGGGCCCGATGGCCTACGTGCAAAGCCGCAAGTTCTTCCCCGGCTGCACCGCGCAGATGTTCAAGTGGTGGTTCATCTGGCACCCCGCGGAATCGGAGCGCTACACCCTGTGGTTCCCCTATGCCCATGTCAGCAATCCATGCGTGCACCACCAGCGCCTGTGCGATGAGTCCCTGAGTTTTGAGGAACGGCTGTATGGCAACACCTTCTGCGCATCGGAATATGTCGGCGATCGCCTGATGCACCTGCATATCGACTTCCAGGAGCCGGCCAGCCTGGGCCTGAACACTGATCTGTATCGCGAAGCGAAAATCGACGGCAGTGTCAGCGCCCTGATGAGCCTGGCGGATCATCCTGAGGTGCCGGTGTCGTTGATGGTGCATCTGTTCAAGGAAGTACCGGACGGCATGTACCTGACCAGCCGTTACTGGGTCGGGGCGCACCCGTCGATGGCCCGCTTTCCCGGGGCACAAAAGGCTGCATCGCTGCTGAAGGAAAATGGCTTTGGCGAGGCCGAACTGGAGACCCTGGCCTACGAGTTCGCGGTGCACGACATGTGCGAGTTCAATCATCTGGCCAGCTTCCTGCCGGACCTGTATCGAGAATTCAGCACTCCCGCGGCCTGAAACAACAGCCATTAAGCCCGAGGAACTCCAGGGCTTAATGGCTCGAAAGGATCAACGTTGCGTACCAGCACAAACACCGTTGATCAGCAGAGAAGTGAACTCCTCGATGTCCTGTTCCACCGTCAGTTGCTCAGTCAACAGCCGATACCAGCAAAAGCCGAAGATCATATCCAGCAGCAATTCACGGTTGGTGTCCTTGGGCAGCTCGCCGTTGCTGATGGCATTTTCCACCAGTTTTTTCGGCAATTCCCTTCTGCGCTCCATGAACTGATCCTTGAGCTGGGTCAAGGTTGCGGGATCCAGTTGCGCTTCTGCGATCACACAGCGAAAGGCCTCGCCGCAAATAGTCTCCCTCCAGACTTTCCAGAGATTTCGCAGCAAAAAGTCGAGATCTGCCTTGAACGAGCCGAGATCAGGAAACTTTCTGACTTGTTCGCTCTCGTTTTCATAAACCTCGGCGATCAACGCCGCCTTGTTCGTCCACCAGCGATAGATAGTTGGCTTGCTGGCCCCCGCCCGGCGGGCGACGGACTCGATACTGAGCCCGGAATAGCCGCATTCCTTAAGGATTTCGATGGTGGAAGTGAGAATGGCTTTATGAGTATGGGGACTTCGCAAAGAGCCGATGGAGCTGCGAGAGGGGGTACGAGCCACAATAAAAAATCTCCAGGCAGGGCGCTTGACAAACGCAACGCAGGGTATAGGATTCCCTCGAATCGAAATGAAACGGTCCGTTTCGTTTCATTCTTGAAAGAATCATGAATTTCTTACACCGATCTATCTAGTTTTTAAAATATCGCGTAAGGGTTGAGCAGCTCAGGCCTTGTAACTTGGAGTTCCTCGAATTCGAGGCTTCGGCCCTTTTCCCTTAAGAGACTAGATCGCCTTAAATTATTACTAAACGAAACGTTCCGTATCATAGCACAGTGAGGTGAATAAAAACAGCTTTCGAGTGGGTTTTCCCCTATTTGGAGTCTGCTGTTAAACCGCTCTGGCCTGCAGGTTTCATCAGGTGTGGCCAGGAGAAAGGCAGCAAAACTGTTTTCCGTATGTTTCAAGGGTGCTTCTGAGCAGGCACGACCCAGTTTTCTGAAAAGAATGGAATCAAGAGGAAAATGAACGTGAAAAAGATAGGTATTGTCAGCTATGGCGCGGGTATTCCGGTATGCCGCCTGAAAGTCCAGGAAGTGATCAACGTCTGGAAGAACACCGACCTCAAGCTGGTGGAGGAAAACCTCGGCGTCACGGAAAGAGCCGTGCTGCAACCGGATGAAGATGTCATCACCCTCGGGGTGCTGGCGGCGCAACGGGCCCTGGATAAAGTCCCCGGTCATCAGATCGAAGCCCTGTACCTGGGCACCTGCACCAACCCCTATGATTCACGGGCCTCGGCTTCGATCATCCTGGAAATGCTCGGCAGCGGCTACGACGCCTATTGCGCCGACGTGCAGTTCGCCGGCAAATCCGGAACTTCTGCCCTGCAGATCTGCCAGGCGCTGGTGGCTTCCGGCATGACGGGAAGTGCCCTGGCCATCGGCGCCGACACCATCAACCGCAACACCGCGCCGGGCGACCTGACTGAATCCTATGCCGGGGCCGGAGCCGCTGCGCTGCTGATCGGTAGCCAGAATGTCATCGCCGAATTCGACGCCAGCTTCTCCTGCGCCGCGGATGTCGCCGACAACATCCGCCCCCAGGGCGATCGCTACATTCGTTCGGGCATGGGCCTGGGCTCGGACAAGAACAGCATCGGCCTGGAAGACCAGACCCGCCGCGCCGCCGAAGGCCTGATGGCCAAGCTGCACACCAGCCCCGCCGACTATGACTATGTGGTGTTCCAGCAAAACCTGGTGTCCACACCCTACTCCCTGGGCAAGCACTTGGGCTTCAACCCCAAGCAGGTGGAGCCGGCCATCTATGCCGGCAGCGTTGGCGATGCCGGATCGGCCAGCCCGCTGCTCGGCCTGATCAACGTGCTGGACCAGGCACGCCCGGGGCAGAAAATTCTTCTGGTGTCCTACGGTTTCGGCGCCGGCAGTGACGCCATCGCCCTGACCGTCACCGACGCCATCGAGCAGTACCAGAAGCACAACAAGCCTCTGCGCGAACTGCTGGAATCCAAGATCTACGTCGACTACGGCACGTCCATCAAGTACGAGTTCAAGTACCTGCGGGCTGACTACGCCCTGACCGCCTATCTCTGATTACGCCTGTCTACGCAAGGAGCATGCACATGTGCGCACGTCGTGTTGCAATCGTTTCGGCCGCCTATACGCCGAAACCCGGAAGTTCACGAGTTCGGCAGACGTTCAAGGAAATGATCGTCGAGTCCGCCTACAAGGCTCTCAAGGACGCCAAGATGCACCCCCGGGAAATCCAGGCCGTGGCCTATGGTTATCACGGTGAAGGCATTTCCGAGTATGGCGGCCTGGGCCCGACCATTTCCGACGCCCTGGGCATCAGCCCGGCGCCGACCTTCATGAGCACCGCCAACTGCACCAGCAGCTCGGTGTCGTTCCAGATGGGCCACCAGATGGTGGCGTCCGGGGAGTACGACATCGTCCTGTGCGGCGGCTTCGAGAAGATGACCGATCACTTCAACTACGCCGAATACATCGGCTCCAGCACTGAATGTGAATACGATTATTTCCTCGGCATTTCCCACACCGATGCCTTCGCCCTGGCCACCGCCGAGTACTTCCAGAAGTTCGGCTATGCCGGTCGCGAGGCCGACGTACTGGCCACCTTCGGCCGGCAGATGCGCATCTACGCACAGAACACCCCCACCGCCACCCGTTATGGCCAGCCGATTCCATCCCTGGAAGCGTTGAAGAACAGCGAAGCCTGCGGCTCGATGCTGGCCTGGGGCGAAGCCAGTGGCTGCGCGATCCTGGTGGCCGAACACCTGGCCCACAAGTACACCGATAAACCGGTGTTCGTACGCGGGTGCGCCTATACCGGGGTCTCCCACTATTTCGGTACGCGCTTTCACAACCCGACCCTGCATCATCCGGGCCTGCCCAAGGATGTGGGCATGGCGGTTTCGGCCAACTCCATCGCCTGTGCGGAGATCGCCTACAAAAAAGCCGGGATCACCGCCAAGGACATCGACGTGGCCCAGGTCTACGACCTGCTCGGCGCCGGGCTGATCCAGATGGAATCCATGGGCATCTGTGGCAAGGGCCAGGCCGGCGACTTCGTGCTCGAAGGCGGCATCGCCCTGGATGGCCAGCTGCCGCTCAATACCGACGGCGGCAACATCGGCCGCGGCCATGCCTCCGGCTGCGACGGCATCCTGCACATCACCGAGCTGTTCCGGCAGCTGAGGGGTGAATCCGACAACCAGGTCAAGGGCGCGCGCATCGGCGTGTCGCAGAACCTTGGCGGTTACGCGGCGCACAACTCAGTGATTGTCCTCTCGAACGACTAAGGAGCCCGGACCATGTCCATGTACCCAGAACAGATCCACAGAATGACCACCGCCAGCATGCTTCGCGAATGGCGCGAGCATGGCGGCAAGTACCGCCTCGAAGGCAGTCAGTGCGAAGAATGCAACGAAATCTTCTTCCCCCGACGCACCGTCTGCGGCGCTTGCAACTCCCTGAGTGTGAAGCCGTATCGCTGCGCGCGCAGTGGCAAGATCGAGGTCATGGCCCCGGCCGAGAACCCGATCCTGGCCGCCATGGGCTATGGCGAAACCGTGCCGCGCGTCATGGCCATGGTGCGCCTGGACGACGGCCTGGTGATCGCTTCGGAAATCGTCGATGTGTGCGATCAGCAACAGCTGAAAGTCGGTGCGCCGGTGCGCATGGTGATCCGCAAGCATGTGCGCGAAAGCAACCTGGCCTGGCAATACGCTTATAAGTTCGTACTCGATATATAAGTTGTTATTCAAGGTGCCTTTATATAAGGCACCTTGAAGTTAGCCATTAAAATAAAATCCAACTTAAAAGTTACATCAACGGCAACTTCACGCCTCGAAGTTGCCTTAAGGCCCTGATTTCCTTTAGGGCCTACAGATTCCTGTGCCTATAACGGGGACTATCCCCACCCCTTAACTTGTTGGCTTACTTAAAGCCAAGGACCCATCATGTCTACACTTTGCCTTCCACACGTTATGTTTCCGCAACACAAGATCACCCAGCAACAGATGGTCGATCACCTGGAAAACCTGCACGCCGACCATCCACGCATGGCCCTGGCCAAGCGCATGATCGCCAACACCGAAGTCAACGAGCGCCACCTGGTGTTGCCGATCGATGAACTGGCAGTGCACACCGGTTTCACCCACCGCAGCATTGTCTACGAGCGTGAAGCCCGGCAGATGTCGTCGGCCGCGGCGCGCCAGGCCATCGAGAATGCCGGGCTGCAGATCAGCGACATTCGCATGGTGATCGTCACTTCCTGCACCGGCTTCATGATGCCGTCGCTGACTGCGCACTTGATCAACGACCTGGCCCTGCCGACCTCCACCGTGCAGTTGCCGATCGCCCAGCTGGGCTGCGTGGCCGGTGCCGCGGCCATCAACCGCGCCAACGACTTCGCCCGGCTCGATGCCCGCAACCACGTACTGATCGTGTCCCTGGAGTTCTCCTCGCTGTGCTATCAGCCGGACGACACCAAGCTGCACGCCTTCATCTCCGCCGCGCTGTTCGGCGATGCGGTATCAGCCTGCGTGCTGCGCGCCGATGACCAGGCCGGCGGCTTCAAGATCAAGAAGACCGAGTCGTACTTCCTGCCCAAGAGCGAGCACTACATCAAGTACGACGTGAAGGACACCGGCTTTCACTTCACTCTCGACAAGGCGGTGATGAACTCCATCAAGGACGTGGCACCGGTCATGGAGCGGCTCAACTACGAGAGCTTCGAACAGAACTGTGCACACAACGACTTCTTCATCTTCCACACCGGTGGTCGCAAGATCCTCGACGAGCTGGTGATGCACCTGGACCTGGCATCCAACCGGGTCTCGCAATCGCGCAGCAGCCTGTCGGAAGCCGGCAACATTGCCAGCGTGGTGGTGTTCGACGTGCTCAAGCGGCAGTTCGATTCCAACCTCAATCGCGGCGACATCGGCCTGCTGGCAGCCTTCGGCCCGGGGTTCACCGCGGAAATGGCGGTGGGCGAGTGGACCGCCTGATGTGACTGCCTGTGCCTGTCCCACCTGACGTTGCCGGGCTGCATGGCAACGTCAGGTTGCCTCCCACGGCGCTTGCGTCGGGTTCATGGTTTCACAAGGAAGCTGAGCGATGAACACTGGAATACCAACCACGGCTGCCAACAGCCGTTACGAAAGATCCATGGTGCTGTTGCTGTCACTGAGTTTCGGGCTGGTGGGGCTGGATCGCTTCATCATCCTGCCGTTGTTTCCGGTGATCATGCACGACCTGCAACTGGACTATCAGGACCTGGGCTACCTGTCCGCCGCGCTGGCCTTCACCTGGGGGCTGTCCGCCCTGGGCATGGGCAGCGTGATCGAGCGCCTGGGCACCCGCCGCGTGCTGGTGACCTCGATTGCCGTGCTTTCGCTGCTGTCCGGTTTTTCCGCGCTGGCCACCGGCGTGCTGGGGCTGGTGATTCTGCGCGGGCTGATGGGCATCTGCGAGGGTGCCTTCACCCCCACCAGCATCATTGTCACCAATGAAGTCTCGCGCCCCGACCGGCGCGGGCTGAACCTGGGTATCCAGCAGGCGCTGTTCCCGATTCTCGGCCTGTGCCTGGGGCCGCTGATCGCCGCTTACCTCCTGCAAATCACTGGCTCGTGGCGCGCGGTGTTCGCCATCATTTCCCTGCCGGGCCTGCTGCTGGCCGGCTACCTGTGGAAAATCTACCGACCGCTGCCGGCGCCCCAGGCCGACCGCACCGCAGGCACCTGGCTGGCGGCCTTCAAGAGCGGCAACGTGAGCCTGAACATCCTGATCATGTTCTGCATCCTCACCTGCCAGTTCGTGCTGTGCGCCATGCTGCCCAGCTACCTGACCGACCATATGCACCTGGAAACCCTGTCCATGGCCTTCGTCATCTCGGCCATCGGCCTGGGCGGCTTCATCGGCCAATTGATCATCCCCGGCATGTCCGACCGTCTCGGGCGCAAGCCGGTGGTGTCGGTGTGCTTCATGACCAGCAGCACCCTGGTGGGCCTGCTGATCGTCAGCCCCCCACTTCCCTGGCTGCTGTTCCTGTTGCTGTTCCTGCTGTCGTTCTTCAACTTCAGCCTGATCTGCATGACGGTCGGCCCGCTGACCAGCGAATCGGTCACCCCGGCCCTGCTGCCGGCGGCGACCGGAATCGTGGTGGGGTTCGGCGAGATCCTGGGTGGCGGGTTGTCACCGGCCGTGGCCGGGTTCGCCGCCAGCCATTTCGGCCTGCCATCGATCCTGTACGTGGCCCTGAGCGGCAGCCTGGCCGGCTTGCTGCTGTCATTCCTGCTCAAGGAACAGGCCCTCGAACCGCGCCGTTCGCGCATGCGCGAAGCGCTGCCCATCCTCCCCGCCCCCTTGCCCCTGAAGGACTAGAGAATCATGGACGATTACCTGCTGTTGCTGGATGTCTGCCACAAGGACCAGCGCGCCATCGGGCTGTTCGACTTTCACAATGGCCGCAGCGTGCGGGCCTATTCCGAACACGGCGGGCTGTACGAGACCCTGCTGTTCTGCAGCCGTCGCCATCTGGGCTGGAGCGAACACCTGCGCAGCCTCGCGCCCCACCCGCAATTGCCCGCGGACGGCCCCCAACAGGGCCCGTTGCGCCCACCGCTCAAGCCTCGGGACAACCTGCTGGTGCAGGTCAGCGAAGTCACCCTGAACACCCCGCACACCCGCCAGGGCTGGTTCTACAAGGGCAATGGCAGCCTGCTGAAGACCGACGGCGAGCCGCTGATGATTCCGTACCACGCCCAGAGCATTTCCAGCCAGCCCGGGGTGGTGTGCGTGTACCTGGTGGACCCCTTCGGCCAGTTGCGCTTTGTCGGCTTCAGCCTCGGCCACGACATTCACGACCCTTTGCTGAGCCATCAGGACGCCAGTTCCTGCGCGCAATCGCGACTGCGTCAGTGCGCCATCGCCCCGGCGCTGATCCTCGGCGAACTGCAGAGCAGCCTGTCACTCAATGTCCGGGTCGAACGCCAGGGCGCGCCGTTGCCGCAGCGCAGCTATCGCCTCGACCTGCAGAACTGGTGGGCTATTCGCAAATACTCCCAGGCCTTCCTCGAACAGCACGAACAGTTCCTGCAACCGGGCATGGTCCACTATGTGTTCCACAGCGCCAGCCGGCGCGAGAGCGACCTGCAGTTGCAGCACGGTGACTGGCTGGACCTGGACTGCCCGGAGCTGGAACTGGGCCTGAGCAACCAGGTGATCGAGGAAGAGTTGCTGCACCTCTATCCCCTGGAAACCCAACCAGCCCGTGCCAGCACCCATGGTAACCAGCCGGTGCGGACGCGCCACCACTACTGAGGCCCGTTCAGCGGTAGTCCGCCAGCGGCACGCAGGCGCAGAACAGGTTGCGGTCGCCATAGACGTTGTCCACCCGGTTCACCGCCGGCCAGTACTTGTGGGCCCGGGTATGGGCGGTGGGCAGCACCGCCTGTTCGATACTGTAGGAGCGCTCCCAGACTCCGGTGATATCCGCCAGGGTATGGGGAGCGCCCTTGAGCGGGTTGTCCTCGGCCGGCCAGTTGCCCTCCTGCACCTGGGCGATCTCGGCGCGGATGCTCAGCATGGCTTCGATAAAACGGTCGAGCTCGGCCTTGGATTCGCTTTCCGTGGGTTCCACCATCAGGGTGCCCGGCACCGGGAAGGACATGGTCGGGGCATGGAAGCCGTAGTCCATCAAGCGCTTGGCCACGTCTTCCTCGCTGATCCCGGTCTGGGCCTTGAGCGGGCGCAGATCGAGGATGCATTCGTGGGCCACCCGGCCGTTGCGGCCGCTGTAGAGCACCGGGAAGGCACCGCTCAATTGCTCGGCCAGATAGTTGGCCGCAAGGATCGCCACCTCGCTGGCATCCGCCAGCTGCGGCCCCATCAGGGCGATGTACATCCAGCTGATGGGCAGGATGCTCGCACTGCCCCAGGGCGCGGCGCTGACGGCGCCGTTCTCCGGTAACGGTCCGTCGATGGGCACCACCGGGTGGTTGGCGACAAACGGCGCCAGGTGCGCGCGCACGCCAATCGGGCCCATGCCCGGGCCACCGCCGCCATGGGGAATGCAGAAGGTCTTGTGCAGGTTCATGTGCGAGACATCGGCGCCAATGTCCGCCGGCCGCGCCAGGCCTACCTGGGCGTTGAGGTTGGCGCCGTCCATGTACACCTGGCCTCCGTGGCTGTGGATAACTTCGCAGATCTGGCTGATGCCCTCTTCGTACACGCCGTGGGTCGAAGGGTAGGTAGCCATCAGGCACGACAGGCGCTCGCCGGCCGCCTGGGCCTTGGCCTTCAAGTCTTCCAGGTCGACGTTGCCGGCCTCGTCGCACTCGACGATCACCACCTGCATCCCGGCCATCTGCGCCGAGGCCGGGTTGGTGCCGTGGGCCGACGCCGGGATCAGGCAGACATGCCTACCGCCTTGCCGGCGGCTCTCGTGGTAGCGACGAATCGCCAGCAGCCCGGCGTACTCGCCCTGGGCCCCGGAGTTGGGCTGCATGCAGATGGCGTCGAAACCAGTGATGGCGCACAGCCAACGCTCCAGCTCCGCGATCAGCAGGCCATAGCCGGCAGCCTGCTCCCGGGGCGCGAAGGGATGCAGGTTGGCGAATTCCGGCCAGGTGATGGGGATCATCTCGCTGCTGGCATTGAGCTTCATGGTGCAGGAGCCCAGGGGAATCATCGACTGGTTGAGCGCCAGGTCCTTGTTCTCCAGCTGCTTGAGGTAGCGCAACATTTCGGTTTCGCTGTGATGGGCACTGAACACCGGGTGGGTCAGGTAGCGCGTGCGTCGCAGCAGCGGGTCGGGAATCCCCGACTCCAGCGCCTCGGCGTCCAGGCTGCTGACCTCCAGCCCGTGGTCGGCACCCAGGAACACGTCGAACAAACGGGCCACGGTGCTTTCGTCACAGGTTTCATCCAGGCTCAGCCCCAGCCGGCCACGGCCGAGAATCCGCAGGTTGATCTGCTGCGCCCTGGCGCTTTCGATGATCGCCGTCTGGCTGCCGCCGACCTCCAGGGTCAGGGTGTCAAAGAAGTGCCGATTGACCCTGGCAATGCCGTGGCGCTCCAGGCCGACCGCGAGGATGCAGGTCAGCCGGTGTACCCGCTGGGCAATGCGCTTGAGCCCGGCCGGGCCGTGATAGACGGCGTAGAAACCAGCAATATTGGCCAGCAGCACCTGGGCGGTGCAGATGTTCGAGTTGGCCTTCTCGCGGCGAATATGCTGCTCGCGAGTCTGCAAGGCCATGCGCAGGGCCACCTGGCCACGGGCATCCTTGGACACGCCAATGATGCGTCCGGGCATCGCCCGCTTGTACTCGTCGCGGCAGGCGAAAAACGCCGCATGGGGGCCGCCGTAACCCATGGGCACGCCGAAGCGCTGGGACGAACCGAGCACCACGTCGGCCCCCAGTTCGCCCGGCGGGGTCAGCAACAACAGGCTGAGCAGGTCGGCCGCGACACAAGCCAGGGCCTGCTGGGCGTGCAATTGGTCGATCAGCGGCCGCAGGTCGCGGATCTCGCCATGGGTGTCCGGGTACTGCAACAACGCGCCGAACACCTGGTGCCCGGACAGTTCGTCAACCCCACCGACCACCAGTTCGAAACCGAAGCCTTCGGCCCGGGTGCGGACCACGGAAATGGTTTGCGGGTGGCAGTGTTCATCGACAAAGAACAGGTTGCTCGAAGACTTGCTCACGCGCTTGGCCAGGGCCATGGCTTCGGCGGCGGCGGTGGCTTCGTCCAGCAACGAGGCGTTGGCCAGGTCCAGGCCGGTGAGGTCGATGGTCATCTGCTGGAAATTCAACAAGGCTTCGAGCCGGCCTTGGGCGATTTCCGGCTGGTAGGGGGTATAGGCGGTGTACCAGCCGGGGTTCTCCAGCACGTTGCGCAGGATCACCGTCGGCGTCAGGGTGCCGTGATAGCCCATGCCGATCAGGCTGGTCCAGACCTGGTTCTGCCCGGCATACCCCTTGAGCCTGGCCAGGGCGGCCGCTTCGTCCAGGGCCGGCGGCAGGTCCAGTGCACGATTGAAGCGGATACCCGGTGGCACCGTCTGCTCGATCAGTTCGGCCCGGCTGCCCAGCCCGAGGCTGGCGAGCATCGCTTGCTGCTCCTCGGCGTCGGGCCCCAGGTGCCGGTTGAGAAAAGCGTTGGGCTCGCGTAACTGGCTCAAAGATAGCAACTGGGACATGACCGGCTCTCTCCGATAAACGGCGCTCAGCGTCGCTGCAACAGGGTGCCAAGCAGCATAGCAGTCGATTTCCCGCGTCGATGCTCTGGCGTCCCGGGGCAATCGGTACCATCATGCTCGACGTCAACGCGCCAGCCCCGGCGCATCGCAACCTGTGCCCCTATCGTCCGCTTATCGGGTGTCCCATCGTCATGAGCCAACTGCCTTTCCTGCCGTTCTCCAAACCCACCATCGATGAACCCACCATCGCCGCTGTCGGCGAAGTCCTGCGTTCGGGCTGGATCACCAGCGGCCCCAAGGTCCAGGCCTTCGAAGCCCAGCTCTCGGAGTTTTTCGGCGGGCGCACGGTACGCACCTTCAACTCCGGCACCTGCACCATGGAGATCGCCTTGCGCATTGCCGGCATCGGTGCCGGTGATGAAGTCATCACCACGCCGATTTCCTGGGTGGCCACCGCCAACGTCATCCTCGAAGTCGGGGCCACGCCGGTGTTCGCCGATATCGACCCGGTCACCCGCAATATCGACCTGGCCCAGGTCGAAGCCGCCATCACCCCGCGCACCAAGGCCATTATCCCGGTGTACCTGGCTGGGCTGCCGGTGGACATGAGCCGCCTCTACGCCCTGGCCAACAAGCACGGCCTGCGGGTAGTGGAAGATGCCGCCCAGGCCCTGGGCTCCAGCTGGAACGGCCAGCGCATCGGTGCCGGTGGCGACTTCGTATCCTTCAGCTTCCAGGCCAACAAGAACGTCACCTCGTCCGAGGGCGGCTGCCTGGTGCTCAACACGCCAGAAGAAGTGCGCCTGGCCGAGAAGTACCGCCTGCAGGGCGTGACCCGCAACGGCTTCGACGGCCTGGATGTGGATGTGCTCGGCGGCAAGTTCAACATGACCGACGTGGCGGCCGCCATCGGCCTGGGGCAGTTCGCCCATATAGAGGCGATCACCGCCCATCGCCGTGAGCTGGCCCGGCACTACTTCGAATGTTTTGGCAGCGATTTCGGGGCCCGCTATGGCGCCCAGCTACCGCCGGCGGACTTCACCAACAGCAACTGGCACCTGTTCCAGCTGGTACTGCCAGAGCGCAAGGATGGCAAGCCGGCCCGCGCCACCTTCATGGAGCAGATGCAGGAACGCGGGATTGGCATCGGCTATCACTACCCGCCGATTCATTTGCTGAGCCTGTACCGCGAGCGCGGCTTCAAGGAGGGGATGTTCCCGGTAGCAGAACGGGTCGGTCGGCTGATCGTCTCGTTGCCGATGTTCACCGCCATGAGCAAGGCCGACGTGGAACGCGCGGTGGCGGCGGTGAAAGAGGTGTTGCAAGCCTGAGGGGCTTCGCCAGCCAGCTTGCTCCTGCAACGGGAGTGGGCTGGCTGGCGAGAACGGCTTACTCGCCGATGGCGGCCTTGTAGCCGGCGGCGTCCAGCAGCTTGTCCAGATCGCCCGGGTTGCTTGGCTTGAGCTTGAAGATCCAGGCACCGTACGGATCGCTGTTGAGCAACTCGGGGCTGGCGCTCAGCTCTTCGTTGACCGCAATCACTTCACCGGCCACCGGCGCATAGATGTCGGAAGCGGCTTTCACCGACTCCACCACACCGGCCTGGTCCCCAGCGCCGAACACGTTGCCGACTTCAGTCAGCTCGACGAAAACCACATCGCCCAGGGCTTCCTGAGCGTGGTCGCTAATACCTACGGTCACGCTGCCGTCGGCTTCCAGGCGGGCCCATTCGTGACTGTCGGCAAAACGCAGGTGGGCAGGGATATCGCTCATGTTCTGTGTCCTCAAGAAGAAGTGTCAGCGGCGCAATGCCTGCTGGAAATAGTTAGATCAGGGTTTTGCCGTGACGCACGAAGGTCGGTTTGACCACCCGGACCGGGTACCACTTGCCGCGGATTTCCACTTCGGCACGGTCGGTGGTGGCCATTGGCACCCGCGCCAGTGCGATCGATTTGCTCAGCGTAGGGGAGAAACTACCACTGGTGATCTCACCTTCGCCAACATCGGCGATGCGAACCACCTGATGCGCACGTAAAACCCCGCGTTCTTCGAGCACCAGGCCCACCAGTTTCTGCTTCACCCCGGCCGCCCGTTCGGCTTCCAGGGCACTGCGACCGATGAACTGGCGTGACGCCGGTTCCCAGGCAATGCTCCAGGCCATGTTCGCCGCCAGGGGCGAGACATCCTGATGGATGTCCTGGCCATAGAGGTTCATGCCGGCCTCCAGGCGCAGGGTGTCCCGGGCGCCCAGACCGATGGGCGAGATCCCCGCCCCCACCAGGTCGTTGAAGAAGGCCGGGGCCTGGTCGGCAGGGAGGACGATCTCCAGACCGTCCTCGCCGGTGTAGCCGGTCCGGGCAATGAACCAGTCGCCGTCAAAGCCGGCTTCGAATGGCTTGAGCTGCTGGATCAGGGTGCCGCGGGACTGGGTTACCAGCTCGGCAATCTTGTGCCGCGCCTGAGGGCCCTGGATCGCCAGCATCGCCAGCTCCGGGCGCTCGTGCAGCTGCACCTGGAAATCCCCCAGCTGCGCCTGCATCCAGGCCAGGTCCTGATCACGGGTGGCGGCATTGAGCGCCAGGCGATAAGCGTCTTCGAGGCGATAGACGATCATGTCGTCAACGATGCCGCCCCGTTCATTGAGCATGGTGCTGTACAGAGCCTGGCCGGGGTTGTGCAGGCGTTCGACATCATTGGCCAGCAACCGCTGGAGCCAGGCCTTGGCCTGGGTACCGCTGACATCGATCACGGTCATGTGGGATACATCGAACACACCGCAATCACGTCGCACCTGATGGTGCTCCTCGACCTGCGAGCCGTAATGCAAGGGCATATCCCAACCGCCAAAATCGACCATTTTCGCGCCGAGGGCGAGATGCAGGTCATACAGAGGCGTACGCTGTCCCATGGGTTTCTCCTTCCGGGCGTGGCGAGGGTGCGGACTGGCGCTGTTGGTGTGAAAGCCTTGAAATAGATGGCTTTCAGCCGATTTCAGCGTCCCGGCCAAACAACAGGCCGCACCGAATGCCGCGCATTGTAGCTGCAAGGTGCAAGGCTGGCACCTAACCGATTCGATGGGCCGAGCGGCGGATCAGGCCAATCACCGGCAGCAGGCCCACCAGCACCAGGGTCAGTGCCGGCAGCGAGGCCCGGGCCCACTCCCCTTCACTGGTCATCTCGAAGATCCGCACCGCCAGCGTGTCCCAGCCAAACGGGCGCATCAGCAAGGTGGCGGGCATTTCCTTGAGCACATCGACGAACACCAGCAAGGCGGCGCTCAAGGTCCCGGGCAGC
This sequence comes from Pseudomonas sp. W17, assembly GCF_040268305.1. Taxonomy (NCBI): domain Bacteria; kingdom Pseudomonadati; phylum Pseudomonadota; class Gammaproteobacteria; order Pseudomonadales; family Pseudomonadaceae; genus Pseudomonas; species Pseudomonas sp. W17. The sequence continues at coordinate 6,834,801 of NZ_CP158490.1, forward strand.
AACAACGGCAGATACACTTTGAAAAACAGTCGCGGGCCAGCGACCCCCAGGCTGCGCGCCGCTTCGGGGAGCGACGGGCGGATCCGCTCCAGGCTGTTTTCCAGCGGCCCGTAGGCCACGGCGATAAAACGCACCAGATAGGCCAGCAACAAGGCGGACAGGCTGCCCAGCAGCAGCGGCTTGCCGGCCCCGCCCAACCAGCCGGACAGCGGGATCACCAGCTCGCGATCCAGGTAACTGAAGGCCAGCATGATCGATACCGCCAGTACCGAGCCGGGCAAGGCGTAGCCCAGGTTGGCCAGGCTGACCCCGGCGCGGATGCCCCGGGTCGGCGCCAGGCGTCGGGCAAAGGCCAGGAGCAGAGCCACACTGACAGTGATCAGCGCCGCCATGCCGCCCAGGTACAGGGTGTGGATGATCAAGCCGGCATACCGCTCATCCAGGTCGAAGCGCCCGCGCTGCCAGAACCACGCCAGCAACTGCAGCAGCGGAATCACGAAGGCACAGGCGAATACCAGCAGGCACCAGCCCGTGGCCGCCAACGCCTTGAGCCCGCGCAAGTGGTACAGCGCCTTGCCCCGGGGCCGCTCGTTACCGGTACGGCTGGCGCCACGGGCGCGGCGCTCGCCGTACAGCACCAGCATCACCGCCAGCAGCAGCAGGCTGGCCAGCTGGGCGGCGCTGGAAAGGCTGAAGAAGCCGTACCAGGTCTTGTAGATAGCGGTGGTGAAGGTATCGAAGTTGAACACCGACACCGCACCGAAATCCGCCAGGGTTTCCATCAGCGCCAGGGCCACCCCGGCGCCGATGGCCGGCCGCGCCATGGGCAGCGCCACCCGCCAGAACGCCTGCCAGGGCGATTGTCCGAGGACCCGTGCAGCTTCCATCAACCCCTTGCCCTGGGCCAGGAAGGCGTTGCGCGCCAGCAGGTAGACATAGGGATAGAACACCAGCACCAGCACCAGGATCACCCCACCGGTGGAACGTACCCGCGGCAGTCGCAGGCCGCTGCCGAACCATTCCCGCAGCAGGCTTTGCACCGGCCCGGAAAAATCCAGCAGGCCGACAAAGACGAAAGCCAGCACATAGGCCGGGATCGCAAAGGGCAGCATCAAGGCCCAGTCCAGCCAGCGCCGTCCGGGAAACTCGCAGAGACTGGTGAGCCAGGCCAGGCTCACGCCCAGCAGCGTGACGCCAACGCCCACCCCAAGCACCAGGGTCAGGGTATTGCCCAACAGCCGCGGCATTTGCGTGTCCCACAGGTGGGACCAGATCTGCTGGTCGACGGCCTGCCAGGACAACAGCAGCACGCTCAGCGGCAAAAGGACCAGGGCCGCTACGGCAAAGACCAGGGGATACCAGCGACGTTGAGCGGGATGGGCCACAAAAAACTCTCGGGCAGGTGGAACAGACAAAAATACTTGCGCAAAACGCGTGGGGCCAGGGAGCGGCACCCGCTGGGCGCCATGGCCGCCCCAACGGCTGCAACCACGTTACGCCAGTTGAATCACGTATTCAGGGCTGGCCACCGCTGCGCGGTGGAACGGGAGCCAGCTCCCTCGCCACAAAAGCCCAGCCGCTAAAGAAAACGCCCCGCAAAAGCGGGGCGCAGTATAACGGCAGGCTCAGTTCCAACCAGCGCGGTCCATCAGGCGAATGGCTTCGGCCTGGCGCTTGCCGGCGATTTCAACCGGCAGGGTGTCGGCTACGAACTTGCCCCAGCTGGCCACTTCCGCGGAAGGCGCTACCGCCGGGTTGGCCGGGAACTCCTGGTTGACGTCGGCGAAGATCTTCTGCGCCTCAGGCGTGGTCATCCACTCCACCAGGGCCTTGGCCGCTTCCGGGTGCGGTGCGTGTTTGGTCAGGCCGATGCCCGACAGGTTGACGTGCACCCCGCGATCGCCCTGGTTCGGCCAGAACAGCTTCACCGCCAGGTTCGGTTTCTGCTTGTGCAGGCGGCCGTAGTAGTAGGTGTTGACGATGCCGACGTCGCATTGCCCGGCGTTGATCGCCTCGAGCACCGCGATGTCGTCGGAGAACACATCGGTAGACAGGTTGTTGACCCAACCCTTGATGATCTCTTCGGTCTTCTCGGCACCGTGGGTCTCGATCAGCGTGGCGGTCAGCGACTGGTTGTAGACCTTCTTCGCCGTGCGCAGGCACAAGCGGCCTTCCCACTGCTTGTCCGCCAGGGCTTCATAGGTGGTCAGTTCTGAAGGTTTGACCCGGTCGGTGGAGTAGGCCAGGGTCCGCGCCCGCAGGCTCAGGCCGGTCCAGGCGTGGTTGGAGGAGCGGTATTGCAGGGGAATGTTGCTGTCGATGACCTTGGAGGTGAACGGCTGCAGGATGCCCATCTGCTCGGCCTGCCAGAGGTTGCCGGCATCCACGGTGAGCAGCAGGTCGGCGGTGGCGTTCTCGCCCTCGGCCTTGATCCGCTGCATCAGCGGCGCTTCCTTATCGGTGATGAACTTGATCTTCACCCCGGTCTTCTGGGTGTAGGCATCGAACACCGGCTTGATCAGCTCATCGATACGCGAGGAGTAGACCACGACTTCATCGGCGGCGTAGGCGGTGCCACCGATGAGTGTGAGGGCCAGGGCGGTCAGTAGACGCTTCGGTGCCAACATGGGAGCGGTCTCTCGATTTCAAAGTGAGGCGAAATGATAAGGACTCCCATTTGCCATCTCAACCGAACCCGGCGCTGAGGAGTTACCAGATGTTGCGTAGGCTCGTCCTCGCGACGCTTGGCCAGCAAGCCGGCGCCTAGGCTCTGGCCAGTTCCGGCAAGTCGCCGCTCAGGCCCAGGGCCTGGCGCACGAACAGGGCCTTGGCCTCGGGCATCTGGTCGATCACCTTGAGGCCGGTGTTGCGCAGCCAGCGCATGGGCAACGGGTCGGCCTGGAACAGCCGCTCGAAGCCCTCCATGGCCGCCATCAGCGCCAGGTTGTGGGGCATGCGCCGGCGCTCGAAGCGGCTCAGCACCTTGACCTCGGCCAGGCGCTCGCCGCGGCTGGCCGCTTGCAGCAGCACTTCGGCCAGCACGGCGGCATCGAGGAAACCCAGGTTGACCCCCTGCCCCGCCAACGGGTGGATGGTGTGGGCGGCGTCGCCGATCAGCGCCAGGCCTTCGGCCACGTAGCGCTTGGCATGGCGTTGGCGCAACGGCACGCAGAGCCGCGGGTCGGCGCTGATCACCGAACCCAGGCGGCCTTCGAAGGCGCGCTCCAGTTCGGCGCAGAAGCTCTCGTCGTCCAGCGCCATCAGGCGCTCGGCCTCACTCGGGGTGGTCGACCAGACAATCGAACACCAATCATGCTGCCCGTCCCGTACCAGGGGCAGGAAGGCCAGCGGGCCGGTATCGGTGAAGCGCTGCCAGGCGGTCAATTGATGAGGCTGGCTGCTGCGCACGCTGGTGACGATGGCGTGATGCAGGTAATCCCACTCGCGGGTGGTACAACCGGTGAGCCGGCGCACCGCCGAGTTGGCGCCATCGGCAGCGATCACCAGCGGCGCACGCAATTGCCGGCCATCCGCCAGGGTCAGCAGCCAGTCGTCGCCGGAGCGGCGCATCTGCTCCAGACGGGCATTGGCCAGCAGGCCGATATCGCATTCATGCAGGCGTTCGAGCAAGGCGTCCTGAACCACCCGGTTCTCGACGATATGACCCAGCACCTCGGCATGCACGCTGGACGCCGAGAAGTGGATCTGCCCGGTGCCGCTGCCGTCCCAGACCTGCATGTCGCAGTAGGGGCTGCTACGGCGCCGGGCAATGCCGTCCCAGGCGCCCAGGCGCTCCAGGATGCGCTGGCTGGCCGCCGACAAGGCACTGACCCGAGGCTCGAACGGCGCCTGGTCATCAAAGGGTTTGACACTCAGGGAACCGCCATCGAGCAGCAGCACTTCCAGGCTGCTGCCCTGCAACGCCAACGCCAAGGCACTGCCGACCATTCCGGCTCCGACAATCAGCACATCTGCGCGCATTTCCATGCTTTAGGCCTGTCTCACTGGCGGCTTGAGCCGCACATAAAGGGTTTTATCGACCCGCGCCACCAGGGTGCCGGAGCCGTCATGAATCTCTACCTGCCACTGCGGCAGGTACTTCTCGCCCGTTGCGGTCTGCTGGCGAACATCGTCGAGCAGCGCCTGGTCGATACTGAGCCGGGCAAACACCGGCCCTCTGCCCGGGGCGATGAAATCGATGGTCGCGGCCTTGTCCCAGACGATGTAGTCGGGGCCCAGGTTCTCCATCAGCATCAGCATGAAGAACGGATCCACCATGGAATACAGGCTGCCGCCGAACTGGGTGCCGACATAGTTGCGGTTGTACCAGCCCAGGCCCATGCAGACCTGGACGTCACGGAAATCCGCACTGATGTGCCGAACCCGCACGCCAGCCCCGAGGTAGGGCGGGTACAGGTTCAACACCCAGCGCAACAGGCGGGCCTTGCCGAACCGCCGGGTCAGCCAGTCACGCATCCGGGCGAGTGCCCAGGCCCATGGCCTGGCGAGCGAACCAGCGTTTGGCCGGTGGCAGCAGGTCCAGGCCGAGCAGGCCCAGGTTGCGCCCCACGGACAGCAGCGGCAGTTTGCTGCCGAACAGCCGGGTGACCTGATCGGAGAAGCCCACGGTCAGGTTCTGGTCCAGGCGCTGACGTTCGCGGTAGGCCTGCAGCACGGCAAAATCCCCCGGCAGCGCTTCGCTGGCCAACAAGGCGTCCGCCAGGGCCTGGGCATCGCGCAGCGACAGGTTGAAACCCTGGCCGGCGATCGGATGCAGGCTGTGGGCCGCATTGCCCAGCACCACCAGGTGCGGGCGTACCTGTTCCTCGGCTTCCACCAAGGACAGCGGGTAGAGATGGCGGGCGCCGACTTGTTTCAGGGTTCCCAGGCGGTAGCCGAACACGCCCTGCAATTCACTGAGGAAGCTGCGCTCGTCCAGGTCGGCCAGACGCTGTGCATCCATGCCCTGGCGGGTCCAGATCAGTGCACAGCGATTATCCGGCAGCGGCAGCAAGGCCATTGGGCCATCGTCGGTGAAGCGCTCGAAGGCCATGCCGTTGTGGGCTTCGCTGGGGGTGATGTTGGCAATCAGCGCACTCTGGTTATAGGGGCGGTTCTTGACCCCGATGCCCAGTTGTTCGCGCAGGCCGGAGCGGCCGCCGTCGGCCAGCACAGCGAGATCGCATTCCAGGGTGGTTTCGTCGTTCAGGGTCAGGCGATAGCCGCCTGCCAGGGGCTCCAGACGGGTGACTTCGGCCGGGCAGCGCCAACTGATCACGTCCTTGTCCAGCCCTTGCCACAGGCATTGGCCGAGCCAGGCGTTTTCCACCACATAGCCCAGGGCCGGCACCCCTTCTTCCATGGCCGACAGGCGCGCGGTGGAGAACCGCCCACGGTCGGACACGTGAATCTGCTTGATCGGCTCGGCACGCCGGGAGATCGCCTGCCACAGCCCCAGGCGCTGGTAGATCTGCCGGGCGCCAAAGGACAGGGCCGAGGAGCGGGCGTCGTAGCTGGGCTGGAAACTGTCGCCCGGCGCGAAGGGCTCGATCAGCACGATCTTCCAGCCCCGGGCCTTGGCCCCGGCCTGCAGCGCCAGGGCCAGGCTCGCGCCTACCAGACCGCCACCGATGATGGCCAGATTGACCCGGCTCATGACGCCTGGGTCCGCGCAGCGGCCATCAAGGCCTCGATCTCGGCCACGCTCTTGGGCACGCCACCTGTCAGAATTTCACAGCCCTGCTTGGTCACTACCACGTCGTCCTCGATGCGCACGCCGATGCCGCGCCACTTCTTCGCTACCTGCTGGTTGTCCGGGGATATGTAGATGCCCGGCTCCACAGTCAGCGCCATGCCGACCTCCAACACCCGCCACTCACCGCCGACCCGGTACTCGCCGACGTCGTGTACATCCATGCCCAGCCAGTGTCCGGCACGGTGCATGTAGAACGTCTTGTAGGCCTCGCTGGCAATCAGCTGGTCCACATCGCCTTCCAGCAGGCCCAGTTGCACCAGGCCGGCGGTGATCACCTGGACCGTCGCCTCATGAGCCTGGTTCCAGTGCTTGTTCGGGGCGATCTGGGCAAAGGCCGCTTCCTGGGAAGCCAGCACCAGTTCGTAGATCGCCTTCTGCTCCGGCGAAAACTTGCCGTTGACCGGCCAGGTGCGGGTGATATCGCTGGCATAGCAGTCGATCTCGCAACCGGCGTCGATCAGCACCAGGTCACCGTCCTTGAGCACGGCGTCATTCTGCTGGTAATGCAGGATGCAGCTGTTGCGGCCCGCCGCGACGATCGAGCCATAGGCCGGCATCTTCGCCCCGCCCTTGCGGAATTCGTAATCCAGCTCGGCTTCCAGGCTGAACTCATGCAACCCGGGACGGCTGGCCTGCATTGCGCGGATATGGGCCTGGGCGGAGATCCGTGCGGCCTCGCGCATCACCTTCACTTCTGCCGCCGATTTATACAGGCGCATGTCGTGCAGCAGATGATCCAGGGCAACGAATTCGTTCGGCGGCTGGGCGCCGAGGTGCGCTTTAGAGCGGATCACGTTGATCCAGTCCATCAGGTGACGATCGAATTCGGGGTTGCTGCCCATGGCCGAGTAAACCCGGTCGCGGCCTTCGATCAAGCCCGGCAGGATGTCGTCGATATCGGTGATGGGAAATGCGTCATCGGCACCGTAGTCGCGAATCGCGCCCTCCTGGCCGGCCCGCAAACCGTCCCAGAGTTCACGCTCCGGGTTGCGCTCGCGACAGAACAGCACGTACTCGCCGTGCTCCCGGCCGGGGATCAGCACGATCACCGCCTGGGGCTCGGGAAACCCGCTGAGGTACTGGAAATCGCTGTCCTGGCGGTAGACGTGCTCCACATCGCGATTGCGAATGGCCACGGCCGCCGCCGGCAGGATCGCGATGCTGTTGGGCTCCATCTGCGCCATGAGCGCCTTGCGGCGACGGCTGTATTCCGCTTTCGGGATATGAATCATGGGCGGACGCAGTTCCCTGTCAGTCAGTGCAGAGAAGGCTTGGCAGCCGGCGCAACGGTCTTGTTGGTCTCGGTGAACAGCAGCAGAGGCGCAACCCGCAGGTACTCCATCACTTCCATGTAGTCGCTTTCACCGTCATCGGATTCCTCCAGCGCGTCCTGGACCTGAGCAATGGCTGCAAGGTCCTGCAACACTTCCGTGGCCTCGACGCTCAGGGCACTGCTGTCACGGGAGTTGAGGCCGAAACCGGCGAGGAAGCCCTGGCACCACTGGCCCAGGGCAGCGGCACGCTCGGCCAGGGGGGCGTCGTCGCTGGGCAGCAGCAGGACCACGGTCATGTCATCGCTGGTGAGCTCGCCCTTGACCATCTCCTGCAGGCCGATCAAGGCGCTGCGCACGTTGTCTTGCGGCTCGCCTTCGAGCAGTTCGGCGGCGTCCACCAGCCAGCCGTCGACTTCGAAGCCGGCGCCGGCGCAGCTGCGACCCAGCAACAGGCCGTGCAGCTCGGCAGGAGAAACAGGATGACCGCTGCTGCTGAGCAGGGTGGCGAAGGCGTTGTACGGGGAATTCTGAATGGGCATGGGCAGCTAGGCGCCAAGCGGCGCAATGTCTAGAATGAAGGCCTTGTATCGTAGGGCGTGTCATCATTCATTGCCAGCGCCGCGTTGTGCTTTGCGCCCCGTTACAGTGGCCCGCAGGGCCTCGGGCGACAGACAGATTGCCGACCGGACAACGCCAGATGCGCCACGACTGCTCAGGCCATTGAGGCGCTGCCCAGCCAGTTGCCACTCATCAGACCAACTTCAGTGGGACACAATGGAAGACACCGACCTGCACGCACTGATGGCCAGACTCGAACTGCTTATTACCCGGGTCGAGCAACTAAAGAGTCAAAACGCACTCTTATTAGCTCAGGAAAAGACCTGGCGCGAGGAACGCGCGCACCTCATTGAAAAAAACGAAATCGCCCGGCGTAAGGTCGAATCGATGATTTCGCGCCTCAAGGCCCTGGAGCAAGACTCATGAGTTCAAGCAATAGCGTTACCGTGCAGATCCTCGACAAAGAGTATTCGATCATCTGCCCCCAGGAAGAGCGCAGCAATCTGGTGAGCGCCGCCCGTTACCTGGACGGCAAGATGCGCGAGATCCGCAGCAGCGGCAAAGTCATCGGCGCCGATCGCATCGCGGTCATGGCCGCCCTGAACATCACCCACGACCTGCTGCACCGCCAGGAGCGTCCGGATGTGCAGGCCAGCGCCACCACCCGGGAACAGGTGAGGGATCTGCTGGAGCGTGTTGACCTGGTTCTGGCCACCGATTCGGACACAAGCAAAGCTGATTCCTGACAGCGGTTGCGGTATACTCCCGCCACTCCCTGGGGTGCTTGCCAGTTGGCGATGTCCCTGAGCCGATTCGCACTACCCTGGAAGTTGCACGTTGGGCTGGTGTGCATGTCCGCTAGACGGAAAGCCTTAAAGCCTGCTGCATCTTCCGCCTTGAACTTTCGGGTTCAAGGGCTAAGTCGACAGCGGTTCGCCTGGGGAGCCTGAATTGTCAGCCAATGCCAGTTATCCATGCTGGCATTGGTTTTTCCGGGTAGGCTGTTCTGCCAAATCCGACCTTCTCATAGCCTCTTTCATGACCGAACCTGCGCCGCTTTCCCGCCCGCAACTTCGCCGCATGCTGCGCAAGGCCCGTCGCGCCCTGAGCCCTGCCGAGCAACGCCAGGCAGCCCTCGGCCTGTACCGCCAACTGGCTCAGGACCCGGTGTTTCGTCGGGCACGGCACCTGTCCCTGTATCTGCCCACCGACGGTGAAATCGACCCGCGCCTGCTGCTGCGTGCCGCCCAGCGCCGGGGCAAGGCCACCTACCTGCCGGTGCTCAGCGCCTGGCCCCGGACCAAGATGGTTTTCCAGCGCGTCCTCCCGGGAGAAACGCTGCGGCCCAATCGTTTTCGCATTCTCGAGCCCCGGGTCAATTGCGCGCGGCAACGCAAAGTCTGGGCCCTGGACCTGGTGCTACTGCCCCTGGTTGGCTTTGATGAAGAAGGTGGACGCCTGGGGATGGGTGGCGGCTTTTATGACCGCAGCCTGGCCTACCTTGCGCGGCGCCAGAACTGGCGCAAGCCGAAGCTGCTGGGGCTGGCCCATGAATGTCAGAAAGTCGGAAAGCTGGACCAGGCCAGTTGGGATGTACCCTTGCACGGTACGGTGACGGATCGGGGGTGGTACTTCGCTCGATAGGTGCCGCGTTCGATCAGCGGCACCCGAGCTGGTTCAGCGCTTGAAAGGCTGCGGCTGCTGTTGTGCGATTTCGATGGGGGCATCGGTCTTGCTGGCCCATAAGCTCTGCGCATAACCGGTGGTCACAACGCCCAAACCGAACAAAATAACCAAAATCCATAGTAAATCCGGTTGGCGTTTCATCGATTGCCCCCCCTCAGGCAAATCACACACGCTCCAAGCATGGTTTCCATAACAGGCCATGCAGCAGCGTCAAGCTTAAAATCCCGGCATTCTGCGATAACGTGAACCGACACGCAAATGCTGACGTCAACCGACCGTCGGTTTGTCATAAAATTGCCCGACAACCTGCCCAATCACCCTTTGGAGGGTAAGAAAGATGGCCTATTGGCTGATGAAATCCGAGCCCGACGAACTCTCGATCCAGGGTTTGCAGCAACTCGGCCAAGCCCGTTGGGACGGGGTGCGCAATTACCAGGCGCGCAACTTCCTGCGCGCCATGGCGGTAGGCGACGAGTTCTTCTTCTACCACTCCAGCTGCCCGGAACCGGGTATCGCCGGCATCGGCCGGATCATCAAGGCCGCCTACCCGGACCCCACCGCCCTGGAGCCGGACAGCGTCTACTTCGACCCCAAGTCCAGCGCCGAAAAGAATGCCTGGAGCGCCATTGACGTGGCCCATGTGGAAACCTTCACCCAGGTGCTGCGCCTGGACTACCTCAAGCAGCAGGCAGCTCTCGCCGAAATGCCTCTGGTGCACAAAGGCAGCCGCCTGTCGGTCATGCCGGTCACCGCCGAACAATGGGCTGCCGTACTCGCCCTGCGCTGACCACCCAGCCCCCTGGCGCCGGGAGTCGGATCTGTCCACGGCGCCAGCCCGAACGTTTTTTTGCCCCGATCATCATGCAGCCTGCAAACAATAGGTTTAGGCTTGGCCCTTTCATTTGACGGGCATCAAGCCGTAGAAAGCCTTGAGCCGTCAGACTTGGACGCTATTGCCGCAGGACGCAGAACACATGTCGACGAACCGCCGTTCCTCCCGCCTTTTTGCTGTTTCCCTGTTGATTCTGTTACTCGCCGCCGGTGCTTTCGGCTACTGGAAATCCCTCCAGGATCGCCTGCCCGAAGGCCTGAGCATGGGCAACGGCCGGCTCGAAGCCACTGAAGTGCAGATCGCCAGCAAGATTCCCGGGCGCCTGGCGGAAGTGCGGGTCAACGAAGGCGACAAGGTACTTCAAGGCCAGTTGCTGGCACGCATGGACACCCGCACCCTGGAAGCCCAGCGCAATCAGGCCGAGGCCGAAGTGCTGCGCGCCCGAGAGAACCTGTCTGCAGCCGAAGCCAATGTGCAGTTGCGCCAGAGCGAACTGCTGCTGGCCAATCAGGAACTCAGGCGCTCTCAGGAGCTGTTCAAGCGCGGCTTCGCCAGCCAGCAAATCATCGACCAGCAGCAGGCCCGCCTGAACACCGGCAACGCAGCAGTCCTGGCGGCCCAGGCCCAAGTCGCAGCGGTGAAGGCCGCCATCGGCGCCGCCCAGGCCCAGGTTGCCCAGCTCACCAGCGAAATCGACGACAGCAGCCTGCGGGCGCCCATCGACGGCATCATCCAGCTACGCCTGGCCGAACCCGGCGAAGTGCTGGGCGCCGGCGGCCGTGTGCTGCTGCTGATCGACCCCAATGACCAGTACATGAACCTCTACCTGCCGGCTTCGGTCACCGGCCGCCTGACCGTTGGCGACGAGTCGCGGATCCTCCTCGACGCCCTGCCCAACCAGCCCCTGCCGGCGAAGATCAGCTTCGTCGCGGCCAAGTCCCAATTCACCCCCAAAGAGGTGGAAACCCGGGACGAGCGCCAGAAGCTGGTGTTCCGGGTCAAGGTGCGCCTGACTCAACCCGCCGCCGTGCCCCAGGCCAAACCGGGCATGCCCGGCGCCGGCTATGTGCGCACCGCCCCCGTGGACTGGCCGGCCAATCTGCAATGAGCGCCCTGGCGCTGCAAGCGAACGGCATCAGCCATCGCTACGGTTCACAGCAGGCCCTGAGCGACATCAGCTTCAACCTGCCAGCGGGCACCCGCTGTGGCTTGATCGGCCCGGACGGTGCCGGCAAGTCGAGCCTTCTGGGGCTGATCGCCGGGGTCAAGAAACTTCAGCAGGGCGAACTCGACGTACTCGGCGGGCCGATCTCGCAACGGCGCCACCGCAGCAGCCTCTATCCGCGCATCGCCTTCATGCCCCAGGGCCTCGGGGGCAACCTGTATCCCGAGCTGTCCATCAGCGAGAACATCCGCTTCTTCGCCACCCTGTTCGGCCTGCCCAAGGATGAATGCGAACAGCGCATGCACAGCCTGTTGCTGGCCACCGACCTGCTGCGCTTCGCCGAACGCCCGGCGGGCAAGCTGTCCGGCGGGATGAAGCAGAAGCTTGGCCTGTGCTGTGCGCTGATCCACGAACCGGACCTGCTGATCCTCGACGAGCCCACCACCGGGGTCGACCCCCTGTCGCGCCGGCGTTTCTGGGAATTGGTCGAAGACGTACGCCGGCAACGCCCGCAACTGACCCTGCTGGTGGCAACTGCCTACATGGAGGAGGCCGAACAGTTCGAACACTGCCTGATGCTCGACCAGGGCAAGTTGATCGCCCAGGGCCTGAGCCAGGAGCTGGCGCAGATCACCGCCAGCGGCAAGCTGGACGACGCCTTCACCCATTTCCAGGGCGACAGCGGTCATGACAACCAGCCCCTGGTGATTCCGCCGCGTTCCGGCGACAACCAAGACATCGCCATCGAGGCCCATGAGCTGACCCTGCGCTTCGGCGACTTCACCGCGGTCAACAAGGTCAGCTTCGCCATCGGCCGCGGGGAGATCTTCGGTTTCCTCGGTTCCAACGGCTGCGGCAAGACCACCACCATGAAGGTCCTCACCGGGCTGATGCCCGCCAGCGAGGGCAGCGCCAAGCTGTTGGGCAACCCGGTGGACGCCAAGGACCTGGCCACCCGCAAACGGGTCGGTTTCATGTCCCAGAGCTTTTCCCTGTATGGCGAGCTCAGCGTGCGCCAGAACCTGGAACTGCACGCCCGCCTGTTCGACCTGCCGAAAGCCGAAAGCGGCCCGCGCATTGAGGAACTGATCCAGCGCTTCGACCTCGGGGCGATTGCCGAGCAACAGTCCGGCGCCTTGCCTCTGGGCCTGCGCCAGCGCCTGTCGCTGGCAGTGGCGGTGCTGCACCGCCCGGAAGTGCTGATCCTCGACGAGCCCACTTCCGGGGTCGACCCGGCGGCCCGAGACGACTTCTGGCGCCTGCTGATCGAGCTGTCCCGGGAACAGGGAGTGACCATCTTCTTGTCCACGCACTTCATGAACGAGGCCCAGCGCTGCGACCGCATTTCGCTGATGCACGCCGGCAAGGTGCTGGCCTGCGACACCCCGGCGGCGCTGCAGCAACAGTTTGCCGGCGACACCCTGGAGGCCGCCTTCGTCCGCTGCCTGGAAGAGGCCCAGGGCACGCCGGACACACCTGCGCCATCACCGGAGGCGGCTACACCCACCGCTGCCGGCACCCTAGCCGCCCCGCGCTCGGGCCTGAGCCTGGCGCGCCTGCTGGCGGTGGCCAGCCGCGAGGGCAAGGAACTGCTGCGAGACAAAGTGCGCCTGGGCTTCGCCCTGCTGGGGGCAATCTTCATGATGGTGATCTTCGGCTATGGCATTTCCCTGGACGTGGAGAAACTGGCCTTCGCCGTCTACGACCAGGATCAGACGCCACAGAGCCGTGCCTACCTGGAAGCCTTCCGCAGCTCACGCTACTTCGAGGAGAAACCGACCATCCGCAGCTCCGCCGAACTGCATCGGCGCCTGCAACGCTCGGAGATCAAGCTGGCCCTGGAGATTCCTCCCGGCTTTGGCCGTGACCTCTATGCCGGACGCCAGCCCGCGGTGGCGGCCTGGCTGGATGGCGGCATGCCGTTTCGTGCGGAAACCAGCCGCAACTATGTCGAGGCCGTGCACCAGGCCAACCTCGAGCTACTGGCGGAACAAAGCAGCCCGGCCCTCAGCACCAGGCCGGCGGCCAAGCTGGAAACGCGCTTTCGCTACAACCAGGACGTGGTCAGCGTGAATGCCATCGGCCCCGGGGTCATGGCGCTGATCCTGGCGTTCATTCCGGCGATGCTCACGGCCCTGGGCATCGTCCGCGAAAAGGAGCTGGGCTCGATCACCAACTTCTACGCCACGCCCCTGACTCGCCTGGAGTTCCTCCTTGGCAAACAGGCGCCCTACCTGGCCGTCAGTCTGATCAACCTGGCCCTGCTGGTGGCCATGAACCGCTGGCTGTTCGGCGTGCCCTTCAAGGGCAGCGGCCTGACCCTGGCCCTGGGCGGCGTGCTCTATGTACTGGCCACCACCAGCATGGGGCTGCTGATCTCGGCGTTCACCCGCACTCAGATCGCAGCGATTCTGGGCACCATGATCATCACCAGCCTGCCCACCATCCAGTTTTCCGGGCTGATCGTGCCGCGCTCGTCCCTGGAAGGCTCGGCGGCGGTCATGGGCCAGCTGTTTCCCGCCGGTTACTTCCTCGACATCGCCGTCGGCACCTTCACCAAGGCCCTGGACCTGCGCGAACTCTGGCCCCAGTGCCTGGCCCTGGTGGGCTTTTTCCTTGGTTTCACCGGGCTCAGCCTGGTCATGCTGAAAAAGCAGGAGGTCTGATGAATCGTCTCGCCCATATCCTGCGCCTGGGCTTGAAGGAGCTCACCAGCCTGCGCCACGACAGCGTGCTGCTGCTGTTCTTGATGTATGCCTTCACCGTGGCCATCTACCTGCCCGCCGCCGGCTCGGTGATCGGCGTGCACAACGCCAGCGTGGCCCTGGTGGACGAAGATCACAGCGCCCTGTCCCGGCAACTGGCCGAAGCGCTGCAACCCCCCGAGTTCCAGGTCCCGGTGCCGCTGCCCTATGACCTGCTGGACTCGGTGATGGACAGCGGCCAGTACACCTTTGTGATCAATGTCCCGGCCAACTTCCAGAGCGACTTGCTGGCCGGGCGCCAGCCTGCGGTACAGGTCAACGTCGATGCCACCGCCATGAGCCAGGCCTTCATGGGCGCCGGCTACATCGGCCGGATCTTCCAGCGCGAGCTGCTCACCTACGCCAACCAGGCGGACGCCACCAGCAAGGCCCCGGCACTGCTGACGACCCGTGCCCTGTTCAACACCAACCTGGAGGGCGGCTGGTTCCTGGCGGTGATCCAGATCGTCAACAACATCACCATCCTGGCCATCGTGCTCACCGGCACCGCGCTGCTGCGCGAACGCGAGCACGGCACTCTCGATCACCTGCTGGTACTGCCGCTGACAGCGCTGGAGATCATGCTGGCCAAGGTCTGGAGCAACATGCTGGTGGTGGTGCTGTGCACCTGGGTATCGCTGGAGGTGATAGTCAAGGGTGTGCTGGGGGTGCCGCTGGCGGGGTCCATGGCGCTGTTCCTGATGGTCACCGCGCTCTATCTGTTCGCCAGTACCGCCCTGGGGATCTTCCTCGCCACCCTGGCCCGCTCGACCCCGCAGTTCGGCCTGCTGGCGATTCCGGTGATCATCCCGATGCTGCTGCTATCCGGCGGCAGTACGCCGCTGGACAGCATGCCGCAGTGGCTGCAGTGGGTAATGCAGGGTTCGCCGTCGACGCACTTCGTCAGCCTCAGCGCGGCGATCCTGTTCCGCGATGCGGGAGTCAGTGTGGTCTGGCCCGACCTACTGGCCCTGGCGACCATCGGCCTGGTGTTCTTCGCCATCGCCCTGGCGCGCTTTCGCAAGAGCCTGGCTTCATGACCCACACCGCGTAGGAGCCGGTTTGCCGGCGAAGGGCCGCAAGGACGCCTTCGCTGGCAAGCCAGCTCCTACGCCTGTAGCGGGGGCAGGCTTACTGAATGATCAGGTTGTTGAACAGCAGGTCTTCAACCACCGGCTTGCCGGTTTCGTCGTTCATGACTTGCTGCACCTGCTTAAGGGCTTCCTGGCGCAGCTTTTCCTTGGCTTCGACGTTATTCATCGTGTCGCTGGTCTGCTGGGCGAACAGCGCCACCAACTGGTTGCGGATCAGCGGCTCGTTGGCCTTGACCGCCTGGGCCGAGGCGTCGCCGGTTACCCGCAAGGCCACGTCGGCCTTGTAGACCTTGAGTTTAGGGCCGCCGTCCAGGCCGTAGTTGCCCACGAAGGGTGGGTTCAGGCTGATGTAGCTGACTTTCGGTGCTTCACCTTCTTTGGCCTCTTCGGCCATCGCTGCCATGGGCAGGGAGAGGGCCAGCAGCAACATGATCCACGCTTTCACAATTCGCTCCTTAATCCGGTTTGCGGTCTAGCATAAAGGCCCGCCCGCCTGAGCCCAAGCACAAGCTTATGGCTGGTCATCAGGACCGGGCATGCTCGTTGACCGCCTGATTCACACTCCTACACTTATCGGCCACCACTCCCAAAGGAATAGCCCTGATGAAAGCCGTGCTGTGCAAAGCCTTCGGCCCTGCCGAAACGCTGGTGCTGGAAGAGGTCGCAAGCCCCGTGCCGAAGAAGAACGAGATCCTGCTGGAAGTGCATGCCGCAGGCGTCAACTTCCCGGACACGCTGATCATCGAGGGCAAGTACCAGTTCAAGCCGCCATTCCCCTTCTCCCCGGGGGGCGAAGCGGCCGGCGTAGTCAGCGCAGTGGGTGAAAAAGTCGGCCACCTCAAGGCCGGTGACCGGGTCATGGCCCTGACCGGCTGGGGCAGCTTCGCCGAGCAGGTGGCCGTCCCCGGTTACAACGTGCTGCCGATTCCCGCCGCCATGGACTTCAATACAGCCGCCGCCTTCAGCATGACCTACGGCACCTCGATGCACGCCCTCAAGCAGCGTGGCAACCTTCAGCCCGGTGAAACCTTGCTGGTGCTTGGAGCCTCGGGCGGAGTCGGATTGGCAGCGGTGGAAATCGGCAAGGCCATGGGCGCCCGGGTGATTGCCGCTGCCAGCAGCGCGGAAAAGCTCGCCGTGGCCAAGGCCGCCGGTGCCGATGAGCTGATCAACTACAGCGAAAGCAGCCTGAAGGACGAGATCAAGCGCCTGACCGGCGGCAATGGCGCGGACGTGATCTACGACCCGGTGGGCGGCGACCTGTTCGACCAGGCCATCCGCTCCATCGCCTGGAACGGCCGGTTGCTGGTGGTGGGGTTCGCCAGCGGGCGCATTCCTGAACTGCCCGTTAACCTGGCGTTGCTCAAGGGAGCGGCTGTGGTGGGAGTGTTCTGGGGCTCCTTCGCCCAACGCCAACCCCAGGACAACGCCGCGAACTTCCAGCAACTGTTCGGCTGGTTCGCCGAAGGCAAGCTGAAACCGCTGGTATCCCAGGTCTACCCACTGATCGAAGCCGCCCGGGCCATCGATGATCTCGGCCAGCGCAGAGCGGTGGGCAAGGTCGTGGTGCAGGTGCGCTAAGACCGGCTACAGGGCCTCAATGGGCGACCGCCCCCTTGCAGCGCTTGAGCCGCGCCTCCAGGTTGCGATCCGGCATGGCGTGGCTGCGCAGGGCCTGAACCGTCTGTTCGACATAATCGCGGGTGGTGCCATACCGCCCGCAAGCGCTTTCGAACACCTGGTTCAGCACATCGTCCGGCAGATTGCCGGCATAGCTGGGCAGGTGTCGCTCCAGCACAAAGCCCAGGGCCTGAACCTGGCTGCCATCCTCAAGGCGGCAGTTGAGCCAGTGCGGGCGATAGGAGGGATAAGGCATTTCACGCTGCCACAGGGCGTACAGCGAGGCGTCCAGTTGCTCTTCCGGCAGCCGATAGGCGAAGCCGCTGCAGGAGCCGCCACGATCCAGGCCAAATACCAGCCCCGGCAGCTCCGGCGTGCCGCGATGCTCATGGGACCACAGGTACAGGCCGCGATGATAACCATGCACCCTGCCCCGCTTGCGTTCGACCGCCGAGCATTCCGGGCGCCAGATGAGTGAACCGTAGGCGAACAGCCACACCGGCCCACCCTTGTGCCGGGCCATGGTGGATTGCATGGAACTGCGAAGTTGGTCGTGCGTCAGCTGCGGGCCCAGATCGAGCCGCGGAGGGTAAGCCAGATTCAGATAACTGGATTCAAGGGCTGTCATGGCGAATAGCGTTCGGCTCCCCGCGTAAAAGAAGTTACTTAATAGAACGCTTGGCAGTAACTGCAAGACACATGAGTTTCAAGGCAAGTTAAGTGCCACTAAGCAGTGGCACTTAAGTTGGAGGCTTATATATAACCTACCGGCATTTATTTAATTAGATAAATACCGATAGGCTATATACAGAGTTATAACGCGCCGCGCAGGCCCGATGCAGTCAGGGCCGCGGGGCGTAGGCAAACACGTCGGCCCGCATTTGGTGGGCATCCATCCCGGCACTCACCAGCGCATCCAGGGTGGCGTAGATCATCGCCGGCGAGCCGCTGGCATAAACGTGTACCGCCGACAGGTCGGTAATATCCTCGCACACCGCTTCATGCAGCATGCCGCAGCGCCCCTCCCAGCCACACAGGTCGCTGACCACTTTGTGCAGGTAGAGGTTGGGCAGTTGCTGCCACTCGTTCCATTCTTCGATCCGGTAGAAATCTTCCGGCCGGCGCACGCCCCAATACAGGTGTACCGGATGCTTGAAGCCCGTGGCTCGACAATGTTCGATCAGGCTATGCATCTGCGCCATGCCAGTCCCGGCGGCGATCAAGACCAGTGGCCCGTCGGGCAGCTCCGCCAGGTGGGTATCACCGAAAGGCAACTCGACACGCACGATACGATTGCGCTGCAACTGCTCCATGAGGCTTTGCGCACTGTTCTCACGCACCAGCACATGCAGCTCCATATCGCGGCCGCAGTGGGGCGCCGAAGCCAGGGAAAAGGCCGATTTCTCGCCATTCTCGCGCTCCAGCATCAGGTACTGGCCGGCGTGGTAGCGCGGCGGCTTGCCAGCGGGCGCGCGCAGCCAGACCCGCCACACATCGCCACCGACTTCCACACACTCAATGACCTGACACGACAGGCTGCGCACTGGCAGTTCTCCCAGCGCAAGGACGCCATCCCACAGCACGATGCAGTCTTCCAGCGGCTCTGCAATGCAAGTGTAGAACTCGCCGTGATCACGCACGTCGCCAGCTTGCTGCACGCTGCCCTCCACCAGCAGCGCCGCACAGACATGACAGTTGCCATTGCGGCAGCTCTGCGGGCATTCACAGCCCAGGCGCCGCGCCGCATCGAGAATCCGCTCGCCGGGCAGCGTCTCAAGCACGGCTCCGGAGGGCTGCAAGGTTACACGCATCAATCTATTCCTAATTGATTCCAGATGGCATCGATCCGGCGGGTGACCGCCTCATCCTTGACGATGACCCGGCCCCACTCTCGGGTGGTTTCTCCAGGCCACTTGTGAGTCGCATCGAGCCCCATCTTCGAACCCAGGCCAGACACCGGCGAGGCGAAGTCGAGGTAGTCGATCGGGGTGTTGTCGATCATCACCGTGTCGCGCTTGGGGTCCATGCGCGTGGTGATGGCCCAGATCACATCGTTCCAGTCCCGGGCATTGATATCGTCGTCGGTGACGATAACGAACTTGGTGTACATGAACTGTCGCAAAAACGACCAGACACCCAGCATCACGCGCTTGGCGTGGCCCGGGTACTGCTTCTTCATGGTCACCACCGCCATGCGGTAGGAACAGCCTTCGGGCGGCAGGTAGAAGTCGGTGATTTCCGGAAACTGCTTCTGCAGGATCGGCACGAAGACCTCGTTCAGCGCGACGCCGAGGATCGCCGGCTCATCGGGCGGGCGGCCGGTGTAGGTGCTGTGGTAGATCGGCTTGATGCGGTGGGTGATGCGCTCCACGGTGAACACCGGGAAGCTGTCGACCTCGTTGTAGTAGCCGGTGTGGTCGCCGTACGGGCCTTCATCGGCCATCTCGCCGGGATGGATCACCCCTTCAAGGATGATTTCAGCCGTGGCCGGAACCTGCAGGTCGTTACCGCGGCACTTCACCAGCTCAGTGCGGTTGCCCCGCAGCAGGCCGGCAAAGGCGTATTCGGAAAGGCTGTCCGGCACCGGGGTCACGGCGCCGAGAATGGTCGCCGGGTCCGCGCCTAGCGCCACCGACACCGGGAACGGCTGGCCCGGGTGCTTCTCGCACCACTCGCGGTAATCCAGCGCGCCGCCGCGGTGGCTCAGCCAGCGCATGATCACCTTGTTGCGGCCGATCACCTGCTGACGATAGATACCCAGGTTCTGCCGGTCCTTGTTCGGGCCCTTGGTCACGGTCAGGCCCCAAGTGATCAGCGGGCCGACATCGCCCGGCCAGCAGGTCTGCACCGGCAGCATGCCAAGGTCGACGTCGTCGCCTTCGATCACCACTTCCTGGCACACCGCATCCTTGACCACCTTGGGCGCCATGGAAATGATCTTGCGGAAGATCGGCAGCTTGGACCAAGCGTCCTTGAGCCCCTTGGGCGGCTCCGGCTCCTTGAGGAACGCCAGCAGCTTGCCGATCTCGCGCAGTTCGCTGACCGCTTCGGCGCCCATGCCCAGGGCCACGCGCTCGGGGGTGCCGAACAGGTTGCCGAGCACGGGGATGTCATAACCGGTGGGGTTTTCAAACAGCAGGGCCGGGCCTTTGGCACGCAAGGTGCGATCGCAGACCTCGGTCATTTCCAGCACTGGGGACACCGGAACCTGGATGCGCTTGAGTTCCGAGCGCTGTTCCAGGCCGCTGATAAAGTCGCGCAAGTCGCGATACTGCATGCGTGAGCCTCGTTTTCGCCGTGGCATTCGGGGCAGGCAGTTTAGCGCCGAACCCACAGGTTCAGAATAGAGAATGTCAGATAGCAAAAAGCCGGGTTTCCCCGGCTCTTGCTGGCCTGATCGATTTACTTGCGTTTCATCGACAGGAAGAACTCATCGTTGGTCTTGGTCTGTTTCAACTTGTCGACCAGGAATTCGATGGCAGCGACTTCATCCATGGGATGCAGCAGCTTGCGCAGGATCCACATGCGCTGCAGCTCGTCGTCGGCGGTCAGCAACTCTTCGCGGCGGGTGCCGGAACGGTTGATGTTGATGGCCGGGAAGACGCGCTTTTCAGCGATCTTGCGGTCCAGGGGCAGTTCCATGTTGCCGGTACCCTTGAACTCTTCGTAGATCACTTCATCCATCTTCGAGCCGGTTTCAACCAGCGCGGTGGCGATGATGGTCAGCGAGCCGCCTTCCTCGATGTTCCGCGCGGCGCCGAAGAAACGCTTCGGTTTCTCCAGGGCGTGGGCATCGACACCACCGGTCAGGACCTTGCCGGAGCTCGGGATCACGGTGTTGTAGGCACGGGCCAGACGGGTGATGGAGTCCAGCAGGATCACCACGTCCTTCTTGTGTTCGACCAGGCGCTTGGCCTTCTCGATCACCATCTCGGCCACTTGCACGTGGCGGGTTGGCGGCTCGTCGAAGGTGGAGGCGACCACTTCGCCGCGCACGGTGCGCTGCATTTCGGTCACTTCTTCCGGACGCTCGTCGATCAGCAGCACGATCAGATGAACTTCAGGGTTGTTGCGCGTGATGTTCGACGCGATGTTCTGCAGCATGATGGTCTTGCCCGCCTTTGGCGGAGCAACGATCAGACCACGCTGGCCTTTACCGATCGGGGCGCACAGATCGATCACACGACCGGTCAGGTCTTCAGTGGAACCGTTGCCGGCTTCCATCTTCATGCGCACGGTCGGGAACAGCGGCGTCAGGTTTTCGAACAGAATCTTGTTCTTGGCGTTCTCTGGGCGGTCGTAGTTGATGGTATCGACCTTGAGCAGCGCGAAGTAACGCTCGCCTTCCTTGGGAGGGCGGATCTTGCCAACGATGGTGTCACCGGTGCGCAAGTTGAAGCGACGGATCTGGCTTGGCGAGACGTAGATATCGTCCGGGCCAGCGAGATAGGAGGCGTCAGCAGAGCGAAGGAAGCCGAAGCCGTCCTGGAGGATCTCCAGCACGCCATCACCGGAGATTTCCTCACCGCTTTTCGCGTGCTTTTTCAGCAGGGAGAAAATCACGTCCTGCTTGCGCGAACGGGCCATATTTTCTATGCCCATCTGTTCGGCCAATTCGAGCAGTTCGGTAATCGGCTTTTGCTTGAGTTCAGTCAGATTCATATAGGAATGACGTAATCATTTATAGAGGGGGGAAATTAAGCTTTTGGCTTAATGAGGCCGCGCCGCAGAGAAGGCGACAGGATCGCGTACTAATTCGAAAAGGAGAGCGTCGGCGACGGCTTGCAGGGGGCAATGGAGAAACCAGTGCGGGGCCGAATGTAACACTTGAGTTTCGGAGCGTCTAGCCCTCAATTACGAAAAAGCCCCGCATTTTGCGGGGCTTTTCCAGGGCACTGAAAATCGACGCTTAGATGTTGGCGTCGAGGAAGGCAGCCAGTTGCGACTTCGACAGTGCGCCAACCTTGGTAGCTTCGACGTTGCCGTTCTTGAACAGCATCAGGGTCGGGATACCACGCACGCCATGCTTGGCCGGGGTTTCCTGGTTCTCGTCGATGTTCAGCTTGGCAACGGTCAGCTTGCCCTTGTAGGTTTCAGCAATTTCGTCCAGAACCGGAGCGATCATTTTGCATGGGCCACACCACTCGGCCCAGTAGTCGACCAGTACAGCGCCTTCGGCTTTAAGTACGTCGGCCTCGAAGCTGGCGTCGCTGACGTGTTTGATAAGATCGCTGCTCATGGAATTCTCCAGGTTGTAAGCAAAAAAACGTGGCCCATCATATCTGCCCTTCCCGCGTTCAGGAAGCCGGAGATGATTGACTCTAACTATGGTGCCCCACGAGTTTGGGTATAGCTCAGCTGGGGACTTTGCGCGGGTTGCACAGGCCATTCGGCAACCCCGGCCGGCACCGCGCACCTGTTGCAGCAGGGTCTTTGCCTGGCTGCCAAGGAGCGGCTCGCCCGATTGAACGGGATCTTTACTGGCCAGGGAACCGCCGGCCCACCGCCCCGGCGCAGGCTTTTATGCGTTGAATCAACGCATTGGACACTGCGCGTTGGCGCGAGCCGTTGATCGTGGCAGGATGGCGAGGTTATCGACCGAGACCCCCAACCATGCCCCAATCCCAAGCCAAGAATCTGTCCCTGATCGCCGCGATCGATCTGGGCTCCAACAGCTTTCACATGGTCGTGGCCAAGGCCCGGAACGGTGAAATCCGCATTCTCGAGCGGCTCGGAGAAAAGGTTCAACTGGCCGCCGGCATCGACGAAGAACGCCAGCTCAACGAAGAATCCATGCAGCGCGGTCTCGACTGCCTCAAGCGCTTCGCCCAACTGATCAACGGCATGCCCCAGGGCACGGTGCGCATCGTCGGCACCAACGCCCTGCGCGAAGCCCGCAACCGCGGCGAGTTCATTCGCCGTGCCGAGGAAATCCTCGGCCACCCGGTGGAAGTCATCTCCGGCCGTGAAGAAGCCCGCCTGATCTACCTCGGGGTGTCCCACACCCTCGCCGACACCCCAGGCAAGCGCCTGGTGGCCGACATCGGCGGCGGCAGTACCGAATTCATCATCGGCCAGCGCTTCGAACCCCTGCTGCGCGAGAGTCTGCAGATGGGCTGCGTAAGCTTTACCCAGCGCTATTTCCGCGACGGCAAGATCACCCCTGCCCGCTATGCCCAGGCCTACACTGCCGCGCGCCTGGAGATCATGAGCATCGAACATGCCCTGCATCGCCTGACCTGGGACGAAGCCATCGGCTCGTCCGGAACCATTCGCGCCATTGGCCTGGCCCTCAAGGCTGGCGGCCAGGGCAGCGGCGAGGTCAACGCCGAAGGGCTGGCCTGGCTCAAGCGCAAGCTGTTCAAGCTCGGCGACGCCGAGAAGATCGACTTCGAAGGTATCAAGCCCGACCGCCGAGCGATCTTCCCCGCCGGCCTGGCAATTCTCGAAGCGATCTTCGACGCCCTGGAACTGCAACGCATGGATCACTGCGAAGGCGCCCTGCGTGAAGGCGTGCTCTACGATCTGCTGGGCCGCCATCATCACGAAGACGTCCGTGAACGCACCCTCAGCTCGCTGATGGAGCGCTACCACGTCGACCTGGAACAAGCCTCGCGCGTAGAAGGCAAGGCCCTGCGCGCCTTCGACCAAGTTGCCGCGGACTGGGACCTGGAAGACGGCATCTGGCGCGAACTGCTGGGCTGGGCGGCCAAGGTCCATGAAGTGGGGCTGGACATCGCCCACTATCACTACCACAAGCACGGTGCCTACCTGATCGAGCACTCGGACCTGGCGGGTTTCTCTCGGGAAGACCAGCAGATGCTGGCTCTCCTGGTGCGCGGCCACCGCCGCAACATCCCCAAGGAAAAATTCGCCGAGTTCGGCGACGACGGCATCAAGCTGATCCGGCTGTGCGTGCTGCTGCGTTTCGCCATTCTCTTCCATCACATCCGTGGCACCCAGCAGATGCCTCAGGTGAGCCTCAGCGCCCTGGGCGATCAGCTGGACGTGGAGTTCCCGGAAAACTGGCTGGATGAAAACCAGCTGACCCAGGCCGACTTCGCCCTGGAGGCCGAATGGCTGACCCGGGTGGGCATCGTGCTCAACGTCAACTGACCCTGCCACGGAGCTGCAGGAGCCGGCTTGCCGGCGAAAAGGCCGCGAACCCTTGCATCGCCCTCAGGGGCGCCTTCGCTGGCAAGCCAGCTCCCACAGTTATTGCAAGCCGCACAAAAAAGGCCAGCCCGGTGATCGGGCTGGCCTTTTTATTATCGGCGACGCCTGACGCGCTTAGCGCACCGGCAGCACCGGGCTGCCAAGGCGCTCCAGCAGGGTTGCCTGGGCACTGCGCGGGTTCTGGTTGCCGGTCGGCGTGTTGCGGATATAGCGGCCGTCGGACTGCAGGCTCCAGCTGTGGGTGTTGTCGGTGAGATAGCTCTCCAACTCTTTCTTGACCCGCAGAATCAGCTTCTTGCCCTCCACCGGGAAGCAGGTTTCGACCCGCTTGTCGAGGTTGCGCTCCATCCAGTCGGCGCTGGAAAGGAACATCTGTTCCTCGCCGCCATTGAGGAAGTAGAACACCCGGGTGTGCTCCAGGAAGCGGCCGATGATCGAGCGCACGTGGATGTTGTGCGAGACCCCGGCAATGCCCGGACGCAGGCAGCACATGCCACGCACCACCAGGTCGATGCGCACGCCCGACTGGCTGGCCTTGTACAGCGCGCGAATGATCTTCGGATCGGTCAATGAGTTGAACTTGGCAATGATGTGCGCCGGTTTGCCGTCCAGGGCGAACTGAGTCTCCCGGGCGATCATGTCGAGCATGCCCTTCTTCAGGGTGAACGGCGCATGCAGCAACTTCTTCATGCGCAGGGTCTTGCCCATGCCGATCAGCTGGCTGAACAGCTTGCCCACGTCCTCGCACAAGGCATCGTCGGAGGTCAGCAGACTGTAGTCGGTGTACAGACGGGCGTTGGCCGCGTGGTAGTTGCCGGTGCCCAGGTGCGCATAACGCACGATCTCGCCGGCTTCGCGACGCAGGATCAGCATCATCTTGGCGTGGGTCTTGAACCCCACCACGCCGTAGATCACCACCGCACCGGCCGCCTGCAAACGGCTGGCCATCTGCAGGTTGGACTCTTCGTCAAACCGCGCACGCAATTCGATCACCGCGGTGACCTCCTTGCCGTTGCGCGCCGCGTCCACCAGGGCGTCGACGATCTCCGAGTTGGCGCCGCTGCGGTACAGGGTCTGGCGCACTGCCAGCACATGCGGGTCCTTGGCAGCCTGGCGCAGCAGGTCGACCACCGGGGTGAAGGATTCGAACGGATGCAGCAGCAGGATGTCCTGCTTGCAGATGACGCTGAAGATGTTCTCGCTGTTCTGCAGCAGCTTGGGGATCTGCGGAGTGAACGGGGTGTATTGCAGCTCCGGGTGGCTGTCCAGGCCGGTGATGCTGAACAGCCGCGTCAGGTTCACCGGGCCGTTGACCTGGTACAGCTCGGTCTCGTGCAGGTTGAACTGCTTGAGCAGGTAGTCCGACAGGTGCTTGGGGCAGGTGTCGGCCACTTCCAGGCGCACCGCGTCACCGTAGCGACGGGAGAACAGCTCGCCTCGCAGCGCACGGGCCAGGTCTTCGACGTCCTCGGTGTCCACTGCCAGGTCGGCGTTTCGGGTCAGGCGGAACTGATAGCAGCCTTTTACCTTCATGCCCTGGAACAGGTCATCGGCGTGGGCGTGGATCATCGACGAGAGGAATACATAGTTGTCACCAGGACCGCCGACTTCTTCCGGCACCTTGATGATCCGCGGCAGCAGGCGCGGCGCGGGGATGATCGCCAGGCCCGAATCGCGACCGAAGGCGTCGATGCCTTCCAGCTCGACGATGAAGTTCAGGCTCTTGTTCACCAGCAATGGGAAAGGGTGCGTCGGGTCCAGGCCGATGGGGGTGATGATCGGCGCGATCTCGTCGCGGAAATAGCGGCGAACCCAGGTCTTGAGCTTGGTGGTCCAGTAGCGGCGACGGATGAAACGGATCTGATGTTTTTCCAGTTCCGGCAACAGGATGTCGTTGAGGATCGCGTACTGGCGGTCGACATGCCCGTGCACCAGTTCGCTGATGCGCGCCAGCGCCTGGTGCGGCTGCAGGCCGTCGGCACCGGCCTGTTCGCGAGCGAAGGTGATCTGCTTTTTCAGGCCCGCCACGCGGATCTCGAAGAACTCGTCCAGGTTGCTGGAGAAGATCAGCAGGAACTTCAGGCGCTCCAGCAACGGATAGGACTCATCCAGTGCCTGCTCCAGCACGCGGATGTTGAATTGCAGCTGCGACAGCTCGCGGTGGATGTACAGGCTGCTGTCATCCAGGTTGGGAATGACGATGGCCGGTGCCTGTTGCGTCTCGGCCACCGCGGCCGGGGCCACTGGCTCCAGTTCCGGCGGGGTCTCCACCACTTGCTCGACCACCGGCTGAGCTTCTTTTACGGCAACTTCTGAGAGTCCTTCAGTATTCATCGCGTGTTCCTGGGAGGGCTATTTTTGCTCTCGTAACAATTGAGCAGCACGAACGGCAAAGTAAGTCAGGATGCCATCGGCACCTGCACGTTTAAAAGCGGTCAGGGATTCAAGAATAACCCCCTCACCCAACCAACCATTCTGGATTGCTGCCATGTGCATGGCGTATTCGCCGCTGACCTGATAGACAAAGGTCGGCACCTTGAATTCATCTTTGACCCGCCAGAGGATGTCCAGGTACGGCATGCCCGGCTTGACCATGACCATGTCCGCGCCTTCGGCGAGGTCCGCCGCCACTTCATGCAGGGCTTCCTGGCCGTTGGCCGGGTCCATCTGGTACGAGGCCTTGTCGGCCTTGCCCAGGTTCAGCGCCGAGCCCACCGCATCGCGGAAGGGGCCGTAGTAGGCGCTGGCGTACTTGGCCGAGTAAGCCATGATGCGCACGTTGACATGCCCGGCCAGTTCCAGGGCCTCGCGGATCGCCTGGACCCGCCCGTCCATCATGTCCGACGGTGCCACCACCTGGGCGCCGGCCTCGGCATGGGACAGGGCCTGGCGCACCAGGGCGTCGACGGTGATGTCGTTCTGCACATAACCCTGTTCGTCGAGGATGCCGTCCTGGCCATGGGTAGTGAACGGGTCAAGGGCAACGTCGGTGATCACCCCCAGGGCCGGAAAGCGTTCGCGCAGGGCGCGGGTGGCACGCTGGGCGATGCCGTCCGGGTTCCAGGCCTCGGCCGCATCCAGGGACTTGAGCGCCCCGGGCGTCACCGGAAACAGTGCCAGTGCCTGAATTCCCAGTTCGACCCAGCTCGCCGCCTCTTCCAGCAGCAGGTCGATGGTCAGGCGCTCGACCCCGGGCATCGAAGCCACCGCCTCGCGGCGATTCTCACCCTCGAGCACGAACACCGGCAGGATCAGGTCATCCACGCTCAGGCGGTTTTCCCGCACCAGACGGCGGGAAAAATCATCGCGACGGTTGCGTCGCAGACGAGTGGCTGGAAACAGACGGTTGGCGGGGGTAAAGCTCACGGCGGACTCCAGGGCTCGCGCTGGCGGACGAGCGGGACAGTTATAAGCGGGCATTATGACGAACAGATGACAGTTGTGCTCAAGCTGTTGACCGGCAGCAACACTCATTGTCATTGGCCGGATTGTTCACGTCGAGACACATTTCGATACTTTCCCGAACGTCGTCGAAGGGGTAGGCTGCGCGTTCATTTCGCCAGCATCCAGACAATGCTCCAACAATTTCTTCAGGATTTCGGCTACTTCGCCCTCTTTCTCGGCACGTTTTTCGAAGGCGAAACCATTCTGGTTCTTGCCGGATTTCTCGCGTTCCGCGGATACATGGATATCAACCTGGTGATGGTGGTTGCCTTCTTCGGCAGCTACGCCGGTGACCAGCTGTGGTACTTCCTGGGGCGCAAGCATGGCCGCAAGCTGCTGGCGCGCAAACCGCGCTGGCAAATGATGGGTGACCGGGCGCTGGAGCATATCCGCAAGCACCCGGATATCTGGGTACTGAGCTTTCGCTTCGTCTACGGGCTGCGCACCGTGATGCCGGTGGCCATCGGCCTGTCCGGCTATCCGCCGGGCCGCTACCTGCTGCTCAACGGTATCGGCGCAGCGATCTGGGCCATAGCCCTGGCCCAGGCGGCCTACCATTTCGGCGCAGTCATGGAAGGCATGCTCGGCAGCATCAAGAAGTACGAGCTGTGGGTGCTGGGCGCCCTGCTGGTCCTGGGTTTCGGCCTGTGGCTGCGCCGGCGCTTCAAGAACGCACGCCTGGCCAAGCAGATCTACGAAGCCGAACAGGCCTCCGCCCGGGAACCTAAGACGCCAGCCGAGTAACACGCGAGCCGCAGCAATACAGCCCGCAGACACTCAGCAGGCTGTAGCTGCCCAGCGCGCCCCAGGCCAGGGGGCTGGCCGGCCACAGACCGACCAGCGGCGCCAGCCGGTGCGCATGAACCAGATCCGCAGCTTGTCCCGCACATGCTCGGTGCGCCGGGCATCATTCCAGAGCTGGGCATAGAACTGCAGATTGGCCCACAGCGGGTTCCAACTGGCCAGCGGGGTCGTCACGCCGAACACCACGGGCTCGTTGTCGTCCTCTTCCTGGTAGGTGCCGAACAGCCGGTCCCAGAGAATGAACACCCCGCCGTAGTTGCGATCCATATAAAGAGCGTTCTGCGCGTGATGGGCCCGGTGATTGGAGGGGGTCACGAAGAACCATTCATACCAGCCCAGCTTGCCGATGTGCCGGGTATGCACCCAGAACTGATACAGCAGATTGAGGGCTGCCACTGTGACGAACACCACCAGCGGCACCCCGAGTACCGCCAGGGGCAGATAGAAGATCCAGCTCAACAGGAAGCCGGTGCTGGTCTGGCGCAGAGCCGTGGAGAGGTTGTAGTCCTCGCTCTGGTGGTGCACCGAGTGAGCGGCCCAGAGGATATTGCGTTCATGACCGCAGCGATGCAGCCAGTAGTAGCAGAAGTCGTACAGGACAAAGGCCCCGATCCACACCCAGAGGCTGTGCGCCGGCAGCTCGAACAGCCCCCAGTGCTGGAGGGCGAAGGTATAAGTGACCAGGCCCAGCCCCTTGGTCAGCAGGCCCGTGGTGGTGGACAACACGCCGGTGCTGATGCTATTGACCGCATCGGCAACCCGGTAGTTATTCACTCCCCGCCAGCGATCGGCCAACAATTCAGCAACAATCAACACAAAGAAAAACGGCACCGCATAGAGGATGAGGTTCATGGCGCGACCCGATCGATATCGATAACCAAGATTAGGTCCGACGACTCCATCCCCCTATGGCCAGGTGTGACAAACAGGCGGACATTTAGCGCCATGAATCTGGAGAAAAACCCATGAGCAAAAAAGTTGCAGTGATCCTTTCCGGTTGCGGCGTGTTCGACGGCGCCGAAATCCACGAAAGCGTGATCACCCTGCTGCGCCTCGACCAACGCGGCGCCCAGGTGCAGTGCTTCGCCCCGAACATCCCCCAGATGCATGTGCTCAACCACCTGACCGGCGAAACCATGGCCGAGACCCGTAACGTGCTGGTGGAATCGGCGCGCATCGCCCGGGGTGAGGTCAAGGACCTGCGTGAAGCCCGCGTCGAAGACTTCGATGCGCTGATCATTCCCGGTGGCTTCGGGGCAGCCAAGAACCTCTCCAGCTTCGCCACCGAAGGCGCTGCCTGCACAGTCCAGGCCGACGTCCTGGCCCTGGCCGAAGCCTTTGCCGAAGCCGGCAAGCCGGTGGGCCTGATGTGCATCGCCCCGGCCATGGCCGCGAAGATCTACGGCCCCGGCGTGACCTGCACCATCGGCAACGATGCCGACACCGCAGCCGCCCTGGGTAAGATGGGCGCCACCCACGCCGAATGCGCAGTGGGCGAGATCATCGAAGACAAGGCGCGCAAACTGGTGAGCACCCCCGCCTACATGCTGGCGAAATCCATCAGCGAAGCGGCCTCGGGCATCAACAAGCTGGTGGACCGGGTGCTGGAGCTGACCCACGAAGGCGACAAGTGAGCCTCTAGCGAGCGCCCCTCAGGCCTGGCGCGCCAAGCGCGTCAGGATGCGGTCCAGGGCGTTGGCGAAGGCCTGTTTTTCCCGGTCGCCATAGGGCGCTTGCCCACCACTGACCTGCCCCTGTTCACGCAGGTCGGTAAACAGGTTGCGCACCGCCAGGCGCTCGCCCATGTTCTGTGCGTCGAACTCCTTGCCCCGCGGGTCCAGGGCCGCCACGCCCTTTTTCACCAGGCGGTCGGCCAGCGGCACGTCACTGCAGATCACCAGTTCACCGGGCACTGCGTGCTCCACCAGGTAATCGTCGGCGGCATCCGGGCCGCTGGGCACCACGATCAGCCTGACGCAGGCGAAGGCCGGCTTGATCTGCGCCTGTCCGGCCACCAGCACCACTTCGAACTGGCGCTTCAGGGCGAAGCGCACTATTTGATCCTTGGCCGCCTTGGGGCAGGCATCGGCATCGATCCAGACACGCATTGAATGTTCTCCCTCCAGAATGCAGAACGGGCAAGCCGCCCCTTCAGGAGCGGGCTTGCCCGCAATCAACTACGCCGGCTCAGGAAGCCTGCACGCGGCGCTTCTCACTCATGCGGCTGCGGCTGTAGAGCACCACGATCGCCAGGATCGCCACCGCCTGGGCACCCAGCGAGTAGGCGTCGGCATGAATACCCAGCCAGTCGAAGTCGAAGAACGGCACTGGCCGCGTACCGAAGATACCCGCTTCCTGCAACGCCTTGACGCCGTGCCCGGCGAACACCACCGACAAGGCGCAGAGCAGTGCCGCGTTGATGCCGAAGAACAGCGCCAGGGGCAGCTTGGCCGAGCCCCGCAGGATCACCCAGGCCAGCCCCACCAGCAGCACCAGGGCGGTGGCGCCACCGGCCAGTACCGCGTTGTGCCCGGCAGGGCCGGCCTGCAGCCACAGGGTTTCGTAGAACAGGATCACTTCGAACAGCTCGCGATAGACCGAGAAGAACGCCAGCACCGCAAAGCCGAAACGCCCGCCGCCGCCCACCAGGCTGCTCTTGATGTAGTCCTGCCAGGCCGCCGCATGCCGGCGGTCATGCATCCACACCCCGAGCCACAGCACCATGACACTGGCGAACAGCGCGGTGGCGCCTTCGAGCAGTTCACGCTGGGAACCGCTGACATCGATCACGTAGGCCGCCAAGGCCCAGGTACCCAGGCCGGCCAGCAAGGCCAGTCCCCAGCCGACGTTGACACTGCGCACCGCCGATTGCTGGCCGGTATTACGCAGGAAGGCGAGGATGGCCGCCAGCACCAGGATCGCTTCCAGGCCTTCGCGCAGCAGGATCAGCAGGCCGGAAATAAAGCTCAGAGACCAGCTCAGGCTGTCGCCGCCCAGAAGCTCGGCGGACTCCTTGAGCTTGGCCTTGGCCGCGTCCAGACGCTGCTCGGCCTGGGCCACCGGCAAACCGTCCTGCAACGACTGCCGGTAGGCCATCAGGGCCTTTTCGGTGTCTTTGCGGACGTTGGCATCGACGTTGTCCAGGGAGCTTTCTACCAGCTCGAAACCTTCCAGGTACGCCGCTACCGACAGATCGTAGGCCTGTTCGTGATCACCGCTGCGATAGGCCGCCAGGCTCTTGTCCAGGGTCGATGCGGTGTAGTCCAGCAACTGCGCCGGCCCCCGCTTGACCTGAGGCGGCTGGGCCCGCTGGGCGCGGAAAGTCGCTGCTGCCTGAGGGCCCTGGGCGGCCAGTACTTCACCCGGTGTCTGCCGGGCCAGGTCGGCCAGATTGAAGCTCTGCTCGCCCTTGGCGGCCGCAGGGTCGGCGCTGAAACTGGCGATGTAGGTGGCCAGGTCCCAACGCTGGCGATCATCCAGTTGATCAGCGAAGGACGGCATGTCGGTGCCTTCCACGCCCAACCCCAGGGTGTTGTAGATGGCATACAGGCTCAGGCGATCGAGACGTTCGGCATCCCGCAGGTTGGCCGGTGGTGGGGTCATGCCCACGCCCGCCGGACCATCGCCGGCGCCCTGCTCGCCATGGCACACCGAGCAGTGCTGGGCGTACAACGGCGCGCCACGGGTCGGATCCGGGGTGATGATCGGCGCCTGGCTGACCTCATAGGCTACCGCCAGCCGGGCCCCCATCTGCCGCGCCTGGCGAGCTACCTGATTGCCATCGACGCGGTCATCCACCGCTTTGCGCAGGTTGACAACGCCTTGCTCCAGTTCAGCCTTTTCCGGTTTGGCCGGAAGATCGGCGATCAACCCCTGCAGGACGCCGAGAAACTCCACCTGCTCACGGTACTCGGACTCGTCAATGACCTTGCCCCCCTCGACCGTGGCGGGATAGTCCGCGCCAATGTAATCCAGCAGATGCAGGGCCTTGGGCGCGCCGTCGACGGTATCGGCCAGCAGGTTGAAGCTGAAAAGCGCCAGCACCGGCAACACTAGCAACGCCAGTAAACGGGAAGGGGCAATCATGAATAAATCTCAAAGGGAAATAAGAAGTAACATATTGTTCCCTCCCAACGAGTTTCACTCAAGGCTTATCAGCCCCGCTGAAACATCTTCGCTCACAGGCCACCAGCCTCACGCCCAGCTAGCACCCGCTCCCCTGCGTGCGCAAAGTGTCCAAGCCCCTGGGCGAAGACGTCACCCGGCAGTTGGGTCGTGACAGCTGCGAGCAACCGCGCCAAGCGCCGATGCGCAACAACCAGCCGCCGGACACGGCGCCAGTGATCCTGCGCTAAACCGCACGCAAACGAAAAAGGCGACCCGGTGGGTCGCCTTTTCTTGTTCCTGCAAACCTAGGCCGCCGCTTTGCGGATAGTTGCCAGAAAACCCGCAGCGCCGAGGAACAGGCCGGCGAAGGTGCGGTTCATCCGCCGCTGCTGGACCGGGGTGCGCAACAGGCGCAGGACCTTGGACGCCAGCCCCGTATAGCCGGCCATGACGATCAGGTCGACCACGATCATGGTGGCGCCGAGAATCAGGTACTGCTTGACCAGGGGGGCATGGGGGTCGATGAACTGCGGCAACACCGCCAGCATGAACACCAGCGCCTTGGGGTTGCTGATGTTTACCAGGAAACCGCGAAACACCAGGGCCAGGGGTTTGCCGATGGGGCGAATGGCGGCGTCATCACTGAGGTCGCTGGGCAGCGCGCGCCACTGCTTGACCGCCAGGTACACCAGGTAGGCGACACCGAACCACTTGATGGCATAGAAGGCAGTGGCAGAGGCCGCGAGAATGGCCCCGACACCGGCCGCGACAATGGCAATCTGCATGGCCAGGCCCAGTTGCAGCCCCAGGGCGTTCCAGTAGCCGCGCCAGAAACCGTATTGCAGGCCGCAGGACATCGACGCAATGGCGCCGGCGCCCGGAGAAAGACTGATTACCCAACTGGCGGCAAAGAACGCCAGCCATGTCTCAAGCACCATCGCACACCTCGGATCGAATTGGTCGTGACTGCCTAAGCTAATCCTCCGCTTGGCGGCTGACCATATTTTTTTCGCCCAAAGGTGATGCAACGGCTACAGAGGAAGGGGTTACTTTTCGCCGCTGCCCACGGGCAGCACATCAGTGCCACGCCAGCGGCGCACCGAGCGCTGGAAGAACAGGCTGTTGGGCACCTGGACCATGGCGCTGCCGGTGCCGGCTTCCTCGGCTTCGATCAGGGTGGTGTACAGCAGGTTGATCGCCACGACCCGGCCCTTGACCCCAGGCTTGTCGACGGTGTCCACCAGCTCCACCACGTCACCCAGGCGGAACGGACCAACCGTGAAGATCAGGATCGCGCAGAGCAGGTTGGAGAGCACGCTCCACATGGCGAAGAAGGCCACCGCCGCCACGGCGACGAAGCCTGAAAGGGCGGTCCACAGCACCGTGGCGGAAACCCCCAGCCGCTCCAGCACGAAGATCACCGCGCTGCCCATGATCAGCCAGCGCAGGCCGCCCCGCAGGGGCATCAACAACTGCGGCGGGAACGGGTAGCGCTCGCCCAGGCGGGTCAGGCCACGGGCCACGAAGCGCTGGGCCAGGTAGCCCGCCAGGAGGATCAGCAGGATCTGCACGCCAATCCACAACGGGCCGATCCACTGGGCCGGCAACGGTAATTGCAGCGCCTCCATCAGGACAGCGCCTCCAGCTCGGCCTGCATGCTTTCCAGCAGTTCCAGGGCCTCCATCCAGGCTTCTTCCAGCTCGGACTCACGGGTCTTGAGCTTGGCCTGCTCGGCCAGCAGATCCCGCAACTCATCCTTGCGCGCAGCCTCGTACAAACCGCTGTCGCCCAGGCTGGCCTCGATCTTGGCCAGGCGCTCATGCACCTTGCCCAACTCGGCTTCCAGCTTGTCGGCCTCGCGCTTGTGCGGTGCCAGTTGCTGACGCAACGCCGCGGCGGCCTGGCGCTGGGCCTTCTTGTCGGTCTTGTCCGGGTTCACCGGTGTGTTGCTGACCGGGGCATTGCGCTGGCGGTAATCCACCAGCCAACGGGTGTAGTCGTCCAGGTCGCCGTCGAACTCTTCGACCTTGCCGTCGGCCACCAGGAAGAAGTTGTCGGTGGTGCTCTTGAGCAGATGGCGATCGTGGGAGACCACCAGCACCGCACCACTGAACTCTTGCAGGGCCATGGTCAGGGCCAGGCGCATCTCCAGGTCCAGGTGGTTGGTGGGTTCGTCGAGCAGCAACAGGTTGGGCCGCTCCCAGGCGATCAGGGCCAGGGCCAAACGGGCTTTTTCACCGCCGGAGAAGTTCAGCACCGGCTCGTCGATCCGTGCGCCGCGGAAGTCGAAACCGCCGAGGAAGTCGCGCAGGGTCTGCTCGCGCTCGGTGGGCGCCAGGCGCTGCAGATGCAGCAAGGGGCTGGCCTTGGAGTCCAGGGAATCGAGCTGATGCTGGGCGAAGTAACCGACAACGGTGTTCTCGCCCCGGGTCAGGCGCCCGGACAGCGGCTGGAGTTCGCCGGAGAGGTTCTTGATCAGGGTCGACTTGCCGGCGCCGTTGGGCCCCAGCAGGCCGATCCGCGCGCCCGGAGTCAGCTGCAGCTTGACCTTCTCCAGGACCGCACGCTCGCCATAGCCCAGGCGGGCATCGGAGAGGTCGATCAGCGGGCTGGAGATCTTCGTCGACTCACGGAAGGTGAAATCGAAGGGCGAATCGACGTGTGCCGCCGACAGCTCCTCCATGCGCTCCAGGGCCTTGATCCGGCTCTGTGCCTGCCGGGCCTTGGTGGCCTGGGCCTTGAAGCGGGCGATGTAGCTTTCCATGTGCGCGCGCTGCGCCTGCTGCTTCTCGTAGGCTTGCTGCTGCTGGGCCAGACGCTCGGCACGGGCGCGTTCGAAGGCGCTGTAGCCACCGCGATAGAGGGTGATCTTGCGCTGGTCGACGTGGGCCACGTGATCGACCACGGCATCAAGGAAGTCCCGGTCGTGAGAGATCAGGAGCAAGGTGCCGGGGTAACCCTTGAGCCACTCTTCGAGCCAGATGATGGCGTCGAGATCCAAGTGGTTGGTAGGTTCGTCGAGCAGCAGCAGGTCCGAGGGACACATCAGCGCCTGCGCCAGGTTCAGGCGCATCCGCCAGCCCCCGGAGAAGTCGCCGACCTGACGGTCCATCTGCTCGTTGGTGAAACCCAGGCCAGCCAGCAGCTTGCGCGCCCGCGCGTCGGCGGTGTAACCGTCGGCGCTGTCCAGCTCGGCATGCAAGCGCGCTTGCGCGGCGCCGTCCTGGGCCGCTTCTGCAGCGGCCAGGTCACGCTGCACCTGGCGCAGGCGCAAGTCGCCGTCGAGCACATAGTCCACCGCCAGGCGCTCGAGGGTATCGACCTCCTGGCGCATGTGGGCGATGCGCCAGTCGGCCGGCAGGAAGCAGTCACCCGAGTCCGGGTGCAGCTCACCGCGCAGCAAGGCAAAGAGGCTGGATTTGCCGGCGCCGTTGGCACCGATCAGGCCGGCTTTCTGGCCGG
Organism: Pseudomonas sp. W17; assembly: GCF_040268305.1. NCBI lineage: Bacteria > Pseudomonadati > Pseudomonadota > Gammaproteobacteria > Pseudomonadales > Pseudomonadaceae > Pseudomonas > Pseudomonas sp. W17. Next base: position 6,870,522 of record NZ_CP158490.1, read on the forward strand.
CGTGCAGGGTTAGCTCGGCGTCTTCTAGCAGACGTTGCGGGCCACGCTGTAAAGTCAGGTTCTGAAGTCGAATCATAATGGCGGCGGAGTCTACCAGCTTCGTTAGCAACTGGCGCGAGTAGCAATATGTCCCCTGACCTGTGGAGCTTTGCCCTGAAGACCTACGCCCTGCCCGGTGTGCAGGAGGCCTGCCTGCAGCTGCAGGATGGCGGGGCCAATGTCTGTCTGCTGCTCTGTGGCGCCTGGCTTGGCCAAAGGGGGGTCGACTGCGATAAGCAGCGCCTGCAAGCGCTCGAAGAGTTGGCTGCGCCCTGGTATCAGGAGGTGGTCGAACCCCTGCGCAAACTGCGGATTGAGTGGCGAGCCGCCGCGGCCAGCGACGTGCAACTGAGCACCTTGCGCGAACAACTCAAGGCCCTGGAGCTGGATGCCGAACGGCAGTTGCTGCTGCGTCTGCAGGAAGGGGCACGAAAGTGGCCCGAAGCTCAGGCCCGGAGCCTGAATGACTGGCTGGAAGGACTGGCGGCCGAAGCCGCCGTCCGGAACCGCAATGCGCTGCAGGTACTGCGCATCGCGGTGGCCGGCGCTTAGGAAGCGCTGGAAGGGTTGCTGGCTGGAGCCGACGCAGGAACAGCAGGTGCACTTGCAGCTGGTGCCGGCGAGGCAGCCGGAGCAGGAGTTGCAGGCTTGGCCGCTGCGGGCGCGGGAGCTGCAGGTTTGGCAACTGGAGCAGTTGGCTTGGCTACAGCAGGCTTGGCGGCTGCGGGCTTGGCAGCAGGCTTTTTCGCGGCCGGCTTGGCAGCGGGTTTTGCTGCGGGTTTGGCGGCAGCAGGCTTGGCGGCAGGCTTGGCCGCCGATGCCGCGGCTGGCTTGGCAGCTGCAGGTTTGCTCGCGGGTTTGGCCGGAGCTTTTGCAGCGGCGGGTTTCGCTGCTGGTTTAGCGGCCGGTTTGGCGGCAGCCGGTTTAGCCGCAGCGGTCTTGGTGGCAGCAGGTTTCGCTGCTGGCTTGGCGGCTACGGGCTTGGCGGCAGGTTTAGCAGCTGGCTTGGCCGCAGCGGCTTTGGTCGCAGGCTTCGCAGCGGGCTTGGCGGCTGGCTTGGCAGCTACCGGTTTGGCAGCCGCCGCTTTGCCGGCAACAGGCTTGGCCGCTGGTTTGGCAGCAGGCTTGGCGGCTGCGGTTTTGGCCGCGGCGGGCTTGGCTGCACTGGCAGCAACAGGCTTTTTCGCCGCCGGCTTGGCAACAGGTTTGGCCGGTGCCTTGGCAGCAGGCTTGGCCGCTGGTTTTTTAGCTGCTACCGCTGCCGGCTTGGCATCACGAGAGCTCAATGCCTTGCCTACCGCTTCCTTCACACGACCCACGCCTTGAGCCAGTTTCAGGCTTTCCTGGGCATCGCGCTTGAGTTGCAGAATGTAGCTGCGGGTTTGTGCCTGACGCTCTTTCAGGGCGTCCAGCAAATCTTCGAGTTCCTTGACCGCGGTCTTCGCCTTGGCTTGTGCCTTGGCCTTGCCGGCCGCCGCAGCGTCCTGCAGTTTGGTGCGCGATTTGTGCAGTTTTTCCTGCGCCTTGCCCCGTTGTTTTTCCAGCTTGGCGAGCAGTTTTTCAGCATCAGCCAAGGCTTGGGAACAAGCGTTTTCCAAATGTTCGAGCAAGCTGCCCGACAGCTGTTGGAGCAAATGCAACGGAGTATTTACAGGCTTCTTATTGGCCGACATGGTTTACCTCCTGGCTGACGTGAGTTGCGGCTCATACTAGACCTCTGCTGCTACCGCCGCTAGGGCATGTTGACAGTATCGAAAGCCTGGCGTTGCAGCCGAACGAAAATGTTCTTCGCCCCCATCGAAGTTGCTCACCAACGAGCGCTTTGTCGCTGGCATAATCCACCGCAACTCAGGCCGGAGAGTGCCCATGTCGCGTTACCTGTTTTTATCCTTGAGCCTGTTCTTGCCACTGGCTCAGGCGGCTGCCGAAGCACCATCCAACAACGCTCACGATCTTGCCTACAGCCTGGGGGCAAGCCTCGGTGAGCGCCTGCGCGATGAGGTGCCCGACCTGCAGATCCAGGCCCTGGTCGAAGGCTTGAGGGCCGCCTATCAAGGCAAGCCTCTGGCGCTGAAAAGCGAACGCATCGAACAGATCCTTGCCGAGCACGACGCACAGATCAGCGAACAGTCGGCCAAGTCTCAGACAGAGATCGCGCTGAAAAACGAACAGCGCTTTCTCGATGAAGAAAAGGCCAAGCCCGGGGTCCGCCAACTGGCAGACGGCATCCTGCTGACCGAGTTGAGCCCTGGCAGCGGCAACAAGGCCAGCCCCAACGGCTCGGTCCAGGTGCGCTACACCGGGCGCCTGCCAGACGGCACCGTGTTCGATCAGACCCAGCAGCCGCAATGGTTCCGCCTCGACAGCGTGATCGCCGGCTGGCGTAGCGCACTGTCGCAGATGCCCACCGGAGCCCGGTGGCGCCTGGTAATCCCGTCGAACCAGGCCTATGGCACCGAAGGCGCCGGGGACCTGATCGCGCCCTACACCCCACTGGTGTTCGACATCGAATTGCTCGGTGTCGCTGGCTGAAGCGCCACAACGAAAAACGGCACGCCGAGGCGTGCCGTTTTTCCTGGTAGGTTCCTGTTCTCAGGCCTGAGCCACAGCTTCCTGCTTGTGGGCGTTGTGCAGCACTTCGATCAGACAGTCTTCCAGCTCGAAGCGTTCGTGCAGCAGGCCACCGAGTTCCTTGAACTTCTGCGCCACGCACTGGCCGGCGTCGCACAGGTCATTGAACGCCAGAAGCTTTTCGGTGATCACGTCGATGCGTGGGTAGAGGGTGTCGGCCAACTCCAGCCCGCGCTTGTCGCCAAACGCCTTGGCTTCGCTGGTCAGCTGTTCGTAGATTTCAAAATGGCCGGCGGAAACGTAGTCCACCAGGATCCCGCAGAATTCCTGCAGCGGCTTCTTGCTCTCACTCAGTGCCTCGGGCTCCGCGCCCAGCGCATCATAGGCTCGAACCAGTTCGTGACGCTCCTGCAACCAGCGGTCGATCAGCAGATGCACTCCACCCCAGCGTTCCTGAGCATTCTGACAACTTTCGAGCATGGTGATCTCTCTTCCCTTATGGGTCATGCCGCTTGCCCGCCGCTCCTTTCTGGAGACTCTGGATCCGGTCAGGCACAACAGCATCGAGCAACATAATTCCAGTGACAGGTGCGGGCCAGATTATGCCCGCTCGACTACAGCATCAAGGTACGCAGGAGATAAAGTTCATACAAGCGTTTAATCCCCGCCCTCCTGCCAAACACTGACTCAGGGCAACGCCACGGCCTTGCGCACGCCCCGTAGCTGACGCCACAGGCGGTAGCCGCTAAAGATCAGCATGATCACGAAAAACAGCAGGCTCCACTCCGGCAAGCTCATGTCCAGCAGGGTCCAGGTGACCTCAGCGCAATCGGAGGTGCCCATGAAAGTCAGCTTCAACGCCTGCCACCAGGACAGCTGGCGGAGCATGAAGGACATGTCCGGCAGGCAGGCCAGCAACTGTTCGGAGGGAATGTTCTGCAACAGCACATGGCGTCCCGCGCTGACCACCCCCAGCAGGCCCAACAGCAGGTTGAGCCCCCAGTAGACCGCCCGCCCCACGCGCCCAGGCCCCTGGATCACGGCCAGCAGATTGACCCCACCCAATGCCAGCAACAGCAGGCGCTGCACGCCCCACAGCGAACAGGACTCGAGGCCGCCACCCGTTTGCAGGTTGAACGCCGCCCACGAGGCCAAGGCCCCCACCAGGAACACCAGGGAGAACAGCAAGCGGGAGCCGGCCAGCGACATGAGATATCCGTAACGGGAGAAACAGGCAGCCACGGTAGAGAAAGCGCTCGCTGCTTTCAAGAAGCGCTATGTCGCAACTGATCGACAACAGCGCCGCAGGTACAACAGCAAAAGGGCCGGTTGCCTGAAACAGGCAACCGGCCCCGGGACACCTCAGGCCCGCACCGGGACCGGCAGCGGTGAGGCCAGCAGGCGCTCATCGAGCATGCCCAGACCTTCCTGGAACAGTTGGTTACTGCGCTCGGTATCCCCCAGCTGAGCCAGCAGGCGTGCCAGCTCCGCACAGGCTTCGGGGTTGCGTTGCAAGCGCAGGCTGCTTTCCAGATAGTCCCGGGCCTTGCCCCACAGGCTGTTCTGCAGGCACAGGCGGCCTAGGGTCAGCAGCAGGCTCGGATCATCCGCATGCTCTTTCAGCCAGTGCTCAGCGGTCTGCAACTGACGCGACGGATCGCTGCCACGCACCAGGCCATAGAGCCGTGCCAGGTGGCTTTCGTACTTGCGCTTGATTGCCGTGCGCAGGGCCTCTTCCGCCTCGGCCCCCGCGCCCAGTTGACGCAGTTGTTCGGCATAGGCCAGCACCAACTGCGGCTCCTGGCGCTGTGCCGAGGTCAACTGTTGCCAGGCACGATTGAGAGATTGCAGGCCGGCAACCTCATCTTCTTCACGACGCGCGGCCAGGGACAGGTTTTCACCCCAGGCCCGACGCTCCAGTTCCTGCAATTCGCTGGCCGGCAGCGCCTTGTCCTTGCGCAACTCGGGCAACAGACGGATCAGGGCCGACCAGTCGCCGCGCTGCTGATGCAGGCGCTGCAACTGGCGCAACACCTGAACGCTATGGGGATGGCGCTCATGCATGGCCTGCAGGGTGCTCAGGGCTCCCTCGGTATCGCCGCGATCCGTCTGCAGTTGGGCGTGGCTCAGGGCCACGGCCAGCTCTGCCTGGGGCTGGCGGGTCAGCGCCCGCTCCAGCAACCGGTCGCATTCTTCATAGTGGCCCTGCTCGTTGGCCGCCCGGGCAGCGCCGAGGTAGTAGAGCAGTGGCTGGCGCTCGGCCTCGGCGGCACGCTGCAGGTGCTTCTGCGCGCTGGCCCAGCGCCCTTCGGCGAGGTCCATCTGACCCTGCTCGATGGCGATCTGCACCCGGCGGCTGCGATTGCGCCGTGACCAGGGATTGACCACACCACCGGACACCATCACCAGTTCGATCAGCAGCTTGATGCCCCAGACCACCAGCCAGACCAGCGCCACCAGGGCCAGGGTTGCCCACAGGCTCGATTCGTAACGGAAGTTGCTGTAGGCGATCAGTACGTACCCGGGATGCTCGGCAATGGCCAGACCCAGCAGGCCGATGGCCGCAATGACCAGCAGGACGATCACATAGGTACGCTTCATGGGCTCGTCTCCTGGGCGTTGTTCGCCGCAGGTTTGGCCAGAGGCTTGACCGACTCTTCGACATTCAGGTTACGCCGCTCCAGGTAGGCCTGGACCGTACTCAGGGTCTTGGCCAGGTCCGGGGTGACGACCGTCACCGGCTGCTTGCTCAGCTCGGCCAGGCGCTCGAGCATGATCTTGCTTTGCGGGTTGTCCTGATTGAAGTTGCCGGTGAGCACGTCGCGGGCTTCGGTCAACGCCTGGGTATAGACCGCGGCCTGGCCGTTCAGGGCAGCCCACTGCGCCTGCTCCAGCGCCAGGCTCAGGGCCAGGCGCACTTGGGTCAGGCCCTGACCGGCCAGCAAGGGACGGATGTTCTTGTCGGCGTTGAAGTCGATGCGGAAATAGCGCGAGATCTGATCCCACCACTGGGCCCAGCGGCTGGCGCCGTCACCATCGGCTGTCAGGCCGAGCAGCGATTCACCGCGGTCCTTGTACTCCGGAGCCACGGCGCTCAGTTCCAGCACCTGGTCACGCAAGGCCCCCAGTTGCAGGAACAGCCCGGTGCGGTCCGGCTGCTCGGTGCTGCGCAGGGCCGCCAGGCTCTTGGCCAACTGCTCGCGGGCTGCGAAGGCTCCCGGATCGTTTTGTTCCCGCAGGATATCGTCGGCGCCCTGGACCAGTGCCCTAGCGCTGCTGATGTCCTGCAGCGCCGAAAGACGCAGGCTGGCCAAGCGCAACAGGTGCTCGGCCTCCGCCAGGCGCCAGTCCTTGCGGCTAGCGCCCAGTACGGTTTCCAGGCGCTGGTTCAGGCGCTGCTGGTCAGCCTGCAACTGGGCCACCAGACGCCGCCGGTCTTCCAGCTCATCGGCCGCGGGCAGTTGTTCCAGGCGTTCACTCAAGCGCTGTTCGCTGAGTTTGAGACTCTGGGCCTGATCCCCCAGGGCCTGCAACTGACTGAACTGCTGCTGGTTATTGGCTTGCAGGTGGCGCACCTGCCAGATCCCCCAGCCACCAACGGCGACGCCCGCCGCCCCCAGCAGCAGGGCCAGAATTGCCAACCCGTTGCCACGACGCTCAACGGTGGGTTTCGTGGGTTCAGCAGGTGTCTCGGGCACCGGCTGGGCTTCATCTTTAGGCAAGGCTGTTTCGCTCACGTATCCATCCTTTGCGTTTAGAGAACGGGCACGGGTTGCTCCCGTAACGCCGTTAGCAAAGCCGCGGCACTGGCGCCGCGACAATCCACAACTTTTTCCGCCCCTGCGGCGTGCGCCATGTCGGCGACCCGGGGGCTTGGAACAAACAACGGCATCTTCGCCAGTTGCGGCCAGGCGGGCCCCGCCAGCTGCCGCAAGTGGCTGAAACCTTGTCCACTGCTGACCACCAGCCCGTTCAAGCGTTCCACTTCAATCCGCTGGAGCAACGCGCCTTCGGCGTAGTGCGGCAGGCAGCGGCGGTAGAGTTCCAGATAATCGACACTAGCACCTAGGGCGCGCAAGCGCTCAGAGAGCAGCTCGCGCCCACCCTCCCCGCGCACGATCAACACCCGTGGATCAGGCCGGCGGATAGCCTCGCGCAATTGGGGAAGTTCAAGCAAGGCTTCACTGTCATCGCCCTGCTGGGGATAGGCCACTGGCAAGCCGGCATCCGCAAGGATCTGCGCGGTAGCGGCGCCTACGGTGAACCAGGCCTGGTCTGGTGGTTGCGGCCAATACTGGCGCAACAGCTCCAGGCCAAGATGCGCCGCCGGCTTGCTGACCACGATCACCGCACAGTACTGGTCGAATGCCAGCAGGGTAGCCCGCTGCGAGTCACTGACCGGCAACGCCTGGATTTCCAGCAATGGCAGGCTGCTGCTCAAGATCTCGGACTGCGCCAGGATCGCCGCCAGCGCGGCGCAGTCCTCGGCCGGCCGAGTGAGCAGCAGGCGCCAGCCAGTCACTCCTCGCCCGCCTCGCCGTAGACCGCGCGCAGAATGTCATCGGCGCCCTGGGCCAGCAGGGCATCTGCCACTTGCACACCCAGTTGGGCGGCCGATGCGCGAGGGCCACGAGCTTCGGCGCTGAGCAGCAGGCCGCCGCTAGGCTCGCCCACCAGGCCGCGCAGCCAGATCTGCTCGCCTTCCAGCACCGCATAGCAGGCAATCGGCACCTGGCAACCACCGTTGAGGTGCTTGTTCAGTGCGCGCTCGGCGGTTACCCGGCTGGCCGTGTCGGCGTGATGCAGGGGGGCCAGCAAGGCGTGGATTTCAATATCGGCACTGCGGCACTCGATGCCGACGGCGCCCTGGCCACCGGCGGGCAGGCTGTCGTCGACACTGATGGAGGAGCTGATGCGATCCTCGAATCCGAGGCGGATCAGGCCAGCGGCCGCGAGGATGATGGCGTCGTATTCGCCGGCGTCCAGCTTGGCCAGACGGGTATTGACGTTGCCCCGCAGAAAACGGATCTGCAGGTCGGGGCGACGGGTCAGTAACTGAGCCTGACGGCGCAGGCTGGAGGTGCCCACCACGCTGCCTTCAGGCAACTCGTCGAGGCTGGCGTAGGTGTTGGAAACAAAGGCATCACGCGGGTCTTCGCGCTCGCAGATGCAGAACAGACCCAGGCCTTCCGGGAAGTCCATGGGCACATCTTTCATCGAGTGCACGGCGATATCGGCCTGGTTTTCCAGCAGCGCGGTTTCCAGTTCCTTGACGAACAGACCCTTGCCACCGATTTTCGACAAGGGCGAGTCCAATAGTTTGTCGCCGCGGCTGACCATGGGCACCAGGGTCACGACAAGACCCGGATGGGCCTCTTGCAGACGGGCTTTGACGTATTCGGCCTGCCACAAGGCCAGAGCACTTTTGCGGGTAGCGATGCGGATTTCGCGAGAGGACATGGATCAATCCGTACTGAATAGATACGGCAGATAATAACAGCTCAACCAAATCAGCTTTGACTTGTATCAGAAACCTAGCCTCCTCCCGACGCCAGGCTTCACCCATTGCAGGGGTCAAACCCTGGCCTAGAGCTGTTGCATCATCTTGCGCACGCCCGCCACATGCCGCCGGCTGACAATCAGCGCATCGCCATTGAGGCCCTTGAGGTACAACTGGAAGTGCCCCAACGGTGTGCGCTGCAGACGCTCGATACGCTCGCGGGCCACCAGCGCATTGCGGTGGATACGCACAAAGCGGTCACCGAATTCATCTTCCAGAGCCTTCAGGGGCTCATCCAGAAGCACCTCGCCGCCCTCGTGGCGCAGGGTCACGTATTTATGGTCGGCGATGAAATACACCACCTGGGCCAGGGGGATGAGCTCGATGCCTTTGCGCGTACGGGCGCTGATATGGCTGCGCGGGCCGTTACCGCTTTCGGCCGCGGGCCGGGTCAGTGCCGCCAGTTGTACACGGTTGGGCTTCTCGGCCTTTTTCAAGGCCTCCAGCAACAGCTCGGAGCGCACTGGCTTGACCAGGTGAACGACGCCGCTGGTATCGAAGGCCTCCAGGGCGAATTCGTCCGGCGCAGCGCAGAACACCAGCGCCGGAGGCGTCTCGCGCTCGCACAGCTTGCCGGCGACCTGCAGACCGTCCAGCCCTGGCATGCGGACGTCGAGCAAGACGATATCCGGCTTCAGGCTGTCGATCAGGCTCAACGCCTCTTCGCCATTGGTGGCGCTGGGCTCCAGGACACTGTATCCCTCGAGCTCACTGACCATCCGGCTCAGGCGCTCGCGGGCTAGGGGTTCGTCATCAACGATCAGGACATTCATATTGCGCTGGATTCCTGCGTGAGTCTCGCACAAGGATAGCGTAGACAGGTGGAGTGACGTCCGTCACCGCGATCCACGCTAAGACTAGTGCGAAGGCCAAAAAGTGCCGCAAGTCGGGCACCAATATTTGCCCGTGCCTGCCCGATACCGCTCAAGGTCGGCTGATGCGCGACGACGTCGCAGGGAATGCTGGTATTCAACACAAAGCCCCCCTCGTGATTGTGGTCGCCGCCCACCCTGCCCGCACCCGTCTCGTTTAGTGGACGGATTGCCTGGCCCTGCGCGATGTGAACTTGCTGGAGGGGGCCACCGCGAACACGCGAGGGGTGTTACGCAATTGTGCCGGTCCTCCTGTCCAACTGTAGACGGTTGCCAAGACGATATTGCTCAATCGATAAATATCGTTTGACCGATATCACCTTCCGCACTCAAGGCGCTCACCTCGCAGGAAGCACCTTCGACTGCGCCGACCTCAGTCTCTGCGCCCCCGAGGCCGGCGACAAGCCGCCCAGGTGTCCGGCGCAGAAAAAAGCTGCCGACCAGCGCCAGCGACAGCCCGGGCAACCCTGTTATTATCGGCGCCTGTTTTTCACGCCATCTTCCTTCAGCAGATCACGAGCGAATTCATGAGCACTGACAAGACCAATCAGTCCTGGGGCGGCCGCTTCAGTGAACCCGTCGACGCCTTCGTCGCCCGCTTCACCGCCTCTGTCACTTTCGACCAGCGCCTGTATCGCCATGACATCATGGGCTCCATCGCCCACGCCACCATGCTGGCCAAGGTCGGCGTGCTCACCGATGCCGAGCGCGACAGCATCATCGACGGCCTGAAGACCATCCAGGGCGAGATCGAGGCTGGCCATTTCGACTGGCGCGTGGACCTCGAAGACGTGCACATGAACATCGAAGCGCGCCTGACCGACCGCATCGGCATCACCGGCAAGAAACTGCACACCGGCCGCAGCCGCAACGACCAGGTGGCCACCGACATCCGCCTGTGGCTGCGGGACGAGATCGACCTGATCCTCGGTGAAATCACCCGCCTGCAAAAAGGCCTGCTGGAGCTGGCCGAGCGTGAAGCCGAGAGCATCATGCCGGGCTTCACCCACTTGCAGACCGCCCAACCGGTGACCTTCGGCCACCATATGCTGGCCTGGTTCGAGATGCTCAGCCGTGACTACGAGCGCCTGGTGGACTGCCGCAAGCGCACCAACCGCATGCCCCTGGGCAGCGCCGCGCTGGCCGGCACCACCTACCCGATCGACCGCGAGCTGACCTGCCAGTTGCTGGGCTTCGAAGCCGTGGGCGGCAACTCCCTGGACAGCGTTTCGGACCGGGACTTCGCCATTGAATTCTGCGCCGCCGCCAGCGTGGCGATGATGCACCTGTCGCGGTTTTCCGAAGAGCTGGTGCTGTGGACCAGCGCGCAATTCCAATTCATCGACCTGCCGGACCGCTTCTGCACCGGCAGCTCGATCATGCCGCAAAAGAAAAACCCCGACGTGCCAGAACTGGTACGGGGCAAGAGCGGCCGGGTATTCGGCGCGCTGATGGGGCTGTTGACCCTGATGAAAGGCCAGCCCCTGGCCTACAACAAGGACAACCAGGAAGACAAGGAACCGCTGTTCGACGCCGCCGACACCTTGCGCGACTCGCTGCGGGCCTTCGCCGACATGATCCCGGCCATCAAGCCCAAGCACGCCATCATGCGCGAGGCGGCCCTGCGCGGTTTTTCCACCGCCACTGACCTGGCGGACTACCTGGTACGCCGTGGCCTGCCGTTCCGCGACTGTCACGAAATCGTCGGCCATGCGGTGAAGTACGGTGTGGAAACCGGCAAGGACCTGGCGGAAATGAGCCTGGAAGAGCTGCGCAAGTTCAGCGACCAAATCGAACAGGACGTGTTCGCCGTGCTGACCCTGGAAGGCTCGGTGAATGCCCGTAACCACATCGGCGGCACCGCACCGGCCCAGGTCCGGGCGGCAGTGGCCCGCGGCCAGGCCCTGCTGGCCAGCCGCTAAGCCCTTGCGAGCCTGCCCACACCGGCATCCTCTGCCGGTGCGAGCAGGCTCCTAGCGCCCTGACCTTCTGGCGGCCATCAGTGCCGCCTTGTCAGCGGCGATGCGCCGAGCGTTGGGGGTCTGCTCCAGGCGCTCGAGCAAGGCCCGGGCCTCGGGCATCTCGGCCAAAAAATCGATTCCGAACAACTTGTCCCCGACTATCAGGGCAAGGTTCACGCTGTACTGAAAATACAGGTCCGCCACACTCAGGCTGGCGCCCGCTACATAAGGGGCGAACCGGGCATGCCGGCGCAATGCGGCAAAGCCTTGTAGCAATTCGATCCCGGCCTTCTCCTTGATCGCCTCGGGCAGGGTCGCGCCGAAGAACGCTTCGGGGAAACAGGCCCGGGCCGGCAGCTCTATGTACAGTTCGATCTCCTTGGCCAGTGCCAGCACCTGGGCACGTTCGAACGCGTCCTTCGGCAGCAGCGCCGGCGCCGGCCGCACCTGCTCCAGGTAATCGAGAATCGCACTGGTTTCGCTGATGAAGCCCTGTTCCACCTCCAGTACCGGAACCTTGCCCCGAGGGCTGATAGCCAGCGCCTCGGGGCTCTGGCCGGCGTAGAACAGCACCTCTTCGAAAGGCAGCCCCTTCTCCAGCAAGGCCAGCTTGACCATGTTGTAGTAGTTGCTGATGGCGAACCCATAGAGCTTGAACATCCCGTAGCCTCCAGGCCGTGCAGGGGTTGGCAGGGGGTTTTTATAGAAGGTTAATCCCACTCTGGCCAGCAGCATCGAGCCGCTGAATACGAGTAAACTGGCGACCTTTCCTTGAGGAGCCTGCCATGAGCGAGCCAACCGATATCGACACCGACGAAGAAGAGTTCGCCGAAAATACCCTGATCGAAGCGATCGAGAACCAGATCGAAAGCGACAACCCACCAGCGGCCAAGGCCACGTTCAACAAGCTCACCCTGGTGGGCTACGAGCGCGAGGAAATCCTCAATCTGATGGCCCATGTACTGGCGATCGAGATCGACGCGATCCTCGAACAGGACCGCGCCTTCGACACCCAATGGTACGAAGCCGCCCTTCGCGCCCTGCCGGAACTGCCTCCCGAAAAGTAGTGACACCGCACTGCCGGAGCCCAGGCTCCGGCACTCTTTCCCGCCCGTGCCTCGCGCCCCGACTACACTGCCACCACCCTGCGGCCAAATACCGCTGCACCCGGGGATAAAACTCCTCAGCGAACGCTGGACACGCCGCCTTTCTGCGTTCACCTTAAGAACGCTGACCTCTAATTCCTAGAAAGTCTGGAGTCCTTATGTCGTATACCCCTGAGTTGGTTGCCGAACTGGAAATCCTTGCACTCTTCAACCTGGACAACTTCCAGGAAGGCCTGAAAATCCATCAGACCGCCGCCCCTTCTGCCATCGCCGCCGCCCAACGCCTGTTTGACAAAGAACTAATCACCCAACCCGATGGAGGCTATCTGACCAGCCTCGGGCGGGACGCCGCTGAACATGCCCAGGGCCTGCTGACCATCCTGAACGTCAAAGAAGTCGCCTGAACAACCTGCATCGGCCTGCGGGGTTCCCGTCTGTCGGATTCCGTAGGCGCCTCCTTCTGAATACGCTAGAAATCTGGCGTCAAAAAATAAAATCAGTTTAAGGCTGAGCCCTGTCTGACGGTAAACTGCTCGCCGTCTTCAATACCGCCACGTTCGAGCTCCGCTTGAAATGCCCCATACCCATGAAATCCGTCCCGATCTGGATGAAGGAATCGATCGCAAGGTTCTCAGCCAACTGCGCGCGCGTTTCCTGAAACTCAATGAAGGGCGCATGGCCCGGGCAATGGAAGGGCTGTCGACACGCCAGCAGTTGGTCCTCAACCTGCTGCCGCTGTTCTTTCACGTCAATCACCCGTTGTTGCCCGGCTATGTATCCGGAGCCACCCCGGCGGGGCTTTCCTGCTACGAACCCGACCCCCAGGCCCTGGCCGAAGCCCAGCGCCTGACCCGATCGTTTTCCTACAAGCCGCGCCACGGCAACCCGCCACGGCCGATTCATGGCCTGTTTCTCATGGGCAGCCTGGGGACCCTGGCCCAGGCAGACCAGAGCGACATGGACGTGTGGGTGTGCCATGCGCCGGATCTGGGCGAAAACGAGCTGGCCGAGTTGCAGAAGAAGTGCCAATTGCTGGAGACCTGGGCGGCCGGCCAGGGTGCTGAAGCTCATTTTTTCCTGATCGACCCCAACCGCTTTGTCCGCGGGGAGCGGGACACTCAGCTGAGTTCGGACGACTGCGGAACCACCCAGCACTACCTGCTGCTGGACGAGTTCTACCGCACCGCGATCTGGCTGGCCGGGCGCACGCCGTTGTGGTGGCTGGTACCGGTGTACGAAGAACGCCGTTACGAACAGTACATCGACACCCTGCTGTCCAAGCGCTTTGTCCCCGCCGAGGAAAACCTCGACCTGGGCCACATGGCACGCATTCCGCCCGGCGAGTTCATCGGCGCCGGGCTCTGGCAACTGTTCAAGGGCATCGAGTCGCCCTACAAGTCCGTACTCAAGCTGCTGCTGATCGAGGTCTATGCCAGCGAGCATCCCAAGGTCCAGTGTCTGAGCCTGCGCTTCAAGCAGGCGGTGTTTGCCAACCGTCTGGACCTGGATGAGCTGGACCCCTACATCGTGGTCTACCGGCGCATCGAGGAATACCTCAAGGCTCGCGGCGAGCCGGAGCGCCTGGAGCTGGTACGGCGCAGCCTGTACCTCAAGGTCAACCGCAAGCTTACCGTCGGCAACACCACCCGCAGCCCGAACTGGCAGCGCGCTCTACTGGAGCGCCTGGCCAGTGAATGGGGCTGGGACCAACGCCAACTGGCCTTGCTGGACAGCCGCAGCCAGTGGAAGGTGCGCCAGGTCAGCAGCGAGCGCCGGGCCCTGGTCAACGAGCTCAACTACAGCTATCGCTTCCTGACCCAGTTCGCCCGCACCGAGCAGGCCGCCAGCCTGATCAACAAGCGTGACCTGAATGTCCTGGGCCGGCGCCTGTACGCGGCCTTCGAGCGCAAGGCCGGGAAGATCGAGTTCATCAACCCCGGCATTGCCCCGGACCTGGCTGAAGACACCCTGACCCTGGTGCAGTCGCCGAACAAGAAGGAACCCGGACAGAACCATTGGGGGCTGTACAACGGCAGCCTGACCGCCCTGGAGTGGGAGCATTTCGCCCCGATCAAGCGCAGTCGCGAGCTGCTGGAGCTGCTTACCTGGTGCCATCGCAACGGCGTGATCGACAGCAGTACCCGCCTGGCCCTGCACCCGGGCAGCAGCGACCTGAGCGAATTCGAACTGTTCAACCTGCTGGGCAGCCTGCAGCAGACCGTGCCACTGCCTTTGACGACGGTCAGCGAGGAACAATTGCTGCACGCCGCCGTGCCCTGCGAAGTGCTGATCCTGGTGAACGTCGGGGTCGACCCCCTCAAGCACCACCGCGACCTGAACATTCTGATGACCACCGAGCGCACCGACTCCCTGAGCTATGCCGGGGTACGCGAGAATCTGGTGCTGACCCTGGATCAGGTCACCCTCAATAGCTGGAACGAGGTAATGGTCGGCCGCTACGACGCCGAGCATGCGCTGCTCGACTGTCTGCGGGACTACCTGAACAATCTGCCGGGCGGCACGCAGCCGCGGCTGCGGGTACGCTGCTTCTGTCACAACCGCGCGCAATTCATTGCCCGCCGGGTGGAAGAACTGTTCGAAACCGCGCACAACCTGTTGCTCAGCCAGCTCAACTACCGCTACCTGATCCAGGTGCAGCAGCACTACCACGTGCTTGAACTGGTGCCCGGGCAGGTTCGGCACCGGGCCATGGCAACCCCTGCCGCATTGCTGGAGTACCTGGGGCAGGAGCAGAGCCGCTACAGCCCACTGCACCTTGACCCGATGGCCCTGGAAGACCACGACCTGGCGCTGATCCTGCCCATGGGCCAGCCGGACTGCATCCAGGTGTTCTATCGGATCATCGACGAGTACGCGGAGCTTTACGTGCTCGATGAGTACAACGCGCTGTGGCAGCAGACCCTGCCCTATCACGACGAACACAGCCTGCTGGTGCCCCTGCAGCGCTTCCTGCAGTCGATTCTCTACCGCCGCGAGGCGCTGCTGCCGATGGACAGCAACCAGCCCGAGAAACCTTTGGACACACTCTACTTGCAGATTCTGCCCTCAGGCACGGGCCGCGCACGTCGGGTAGAGCCGCGGCCAGCCCCACCGACGCCGGTGGACAAAGCCTTCTATGACGTACAGGCGATCATCGGCAAGGCCGCACCGGGCCAGGTGCAGGTCTCGCTGTACTGCAATCAACGGGAGTTTTCCGATCTGGAATATGGCGATCAACTGTTCGCCGCGGTGGCCCAGGAAATCGTCGGGCAGCGCCATGAAACAGAGCGCTATCGCTGCTACATCACTGACCTGGATCTTTCAGGGCTGCTCGGTGACGTGCAAAGCCCGAGCATCCTGTATCTGCGCTACAAGGCCAGCCTGGAGCGCGCACTGAACGACGCGCTCGAGCAGGTCTAGCCAAGGATCAGAGGTGGTAGTCGCCTGCGGCTTCCGGCTGGTATTCAACTTCCAGCAGGGTCAGCTTCAAGGTCTTGCCACCCGGAGCCGGCCAGTCGATGTACTGGCCTACCTGCAGGCCCAGCAGAGCGCTGCCCACCGGTGCCAGGATGGAAATCTTGCCTTCGTCGGCGTTGGCGTCCTGTGGATACACCAGGGTCAGGTGGTAGTCCTTGCCGCTGCTTTCTTCACGGCAATGCACACGCGAATTCATGGTTACGACACCGGCCGGTACTTCATCGTGACCCACCAGCGTTTCGGCACGATCCAACTCGGTTTGCAGTGCAATGACACCTGGCAGCGAGTCGTCCAGACTGTCGATCAGGCGCTCCAGACGTTGCACGTCAAGGCGGGTAAGGATGATGGATGGTGCAGTACTCATGATCCTGGCTGACTCCTATTTTTTCTGCACAAAAAAGCAAAACCCCGCCAAATAAGACGGGGTTCTCACCGGCCTCGATGTAGCGAGGCGAAGCTGGACACTATCACAGCACACTGAATAAACAAACCGTACGAGTACGAAGCTAAATCTCGCCTGCCGCCGCACTCTGTTTGCGCTGCAGCGCCTGGGCGCAGATCACTCGCCGGCGCTGATCATCGGCCGAACGCCATTCACGGATATCCTCCACATGGCGAAAACAGCCGCGACAGACCTTCTCCTCATCGAGGCGACAAAGGCTGATGCACGGTGAACTCACCGCCGGGCTGACGTTGCTGTAGAGCGGCTTGGGCGGTCGGGCCGGGGCGGGCTGGGTCACGGTATCAGAGCCCTTCGAACTCGAGCTTGATGTCGGCCTGCTCCAGGACAATGCGTTCCAGCATTTCCCCCAACTGCTCTTCGCTCTTGTCGCACATCCAGCGCTCGCTTTCCTCGTCGTAGTCGAAGTGGAAACCACCCGAACGCGCGGCCAGCCAGAGTTGGCGCAAAGGCTCCTGGCGACTGAAGATCACCTGGCTGCCGTTGTCGAACTTGACGGTGAGCACCCCGGCCGAGCTTTCCAGGTCGATGTCCAGGTCGCTCTCATCGAAAATATCCTCCAGCGTCTGCTGGGTGGCATCCACCAGGTCGTGAAAACGGGCTTCGGTCAAACTCATTGCGGGAACCTCGAAAAGTGTCTACTCACGCTCAAGCGCCGCAAGATACGGGCGCTCCCCGGCGAATGCAAAGGATACCGAACGAGGAAATAAATGCGACGCCCATTGCACGACCGCCCGACCAAAGCCACCGGCCGGGCCTTGGCAAAGGCCCGCTGGACGGGAGTTACGCTGCATAGGCAAGCTGCCGGGTGGCCGGTATACTCGGGCGCAATTTACGCATTCTCAAGGATTTCGCCATGAAGCGCCTGATCTCTTCCCTTGCTGCGCTCGTCGCGGTTGCTTGCCTCGTTACCGCCTGCGGCCAGAAAGGCCCGCTGTACCTGCCTGATGACAGCAAATCCCCTGAAGAGCAGGCGAAGTCGCAATCGCAGTCGCACAAGCACGACACCTACTAAGGGCAAACCATGGACGCTTTTAACTACCGCGACGGGGAGCTGTTCGCGGAAGGCGTAGCCCTGTCCGCCATTGCCGAACGTTTCGGTACGCCCACCTACGTCTATTCCCGTGCGCACATCGAAGCCCAGTACCAGGCCTATGCCCAGGCCCTGTCCGGCATGCCGCACCTGGTTTGCTTCGCGGTAAAAGCCAACTCCAACCTGGGCGTACTGAATGTCCTGGCGCGCCTGGGCGCCGGTTTCGACATCGTCTCCCGGGGCGAGCTGGAGCGGGTCCTGGCTGCGGGCGGGCAAGCCGACAAGATTGTCTTCTCCGGTGTTGGCAAGACCCGTGACGACATGCGTCGTGCCCTGGAAGTCGGCGTCCACTGCTTCAACGTCGAGTCCGCCGAGGAGCTGGAGCGCCTGCAGCTGGTAGCGGCCGAGCTGGGCGTTCGTGCACCGGTCTCGCTGCGGGTCAATCCGGACGTGGATGCCGGCACTCACCCCTATATCTCCACCGGGCTCAAGGAAAACAAGTTCGGCATCGACATTGCCACCGCCGAGGATGTGTACATCCGCGCCGCGCAGCTGCCGAACCTGGAAATCGTCGGTGTCGACTGCCATATCGGCTCGCAACTGACCACCCTGGAACCCTTTATCGACGCCCTCGACCGCCTGCTGGACCTGGTGGACCGCCTCGGTGAATGCGGCATCTACCTGCGCCACATCGATCTGGGTGGCGGCCTGGGCGTGCGCTATCGCGACGAAGAGCCACCGCTGGCCGCCGACTACGTCAAGGCCGTGCGCGAGCGCCTGGACGGTCGCGACCTGGCCCTGGTATTCGAACCGGGCCGCTTCATCGTGGCCAACGCCGGCGTCCTGCTGACCCGGGTCGAATACCTCAAGCACACCGAACACAAGGATTTCGCCATCGTCGACGGCGCCATGAACGACCTGATCCGCCCGGCGCTGTACCAGGCCTGGATGGATGTCAGCGCCGTGCGCCCGCGAGATACCGAACCCCGTACCTACGACATCGTCGGCCCGATCTGTGAAACTGGCGACTTCCTCGCCAAGGAACGCACCCTGGCCCTGGCCGAGGGTGACCTGCTGGCGGTGCATTCCGCTGGTGCCTATGGTTTCGTCATGAGCTCGAACTACAACACCCGCGGCCGTGCCGCAGAAGTACTGGTCGATGGTGACCAGGCTGTTGAAGTACGTCGCCGCGAGACGGTAGCCGAGTTATTCGCTGGCGAAAGCCTGCTGCCGGAGTAAGACCATGCTGCTGCGTTTTACCAAGATGCACGGCCTGGGCAATGACTTCATGGTTCTCGACCTGGTCAGCCAGCACGCGCATATTCTGCCCAAGCACGCCAAACAATGGGGTGATCGCAATACCGGGATTGGCTTCGATCAGTTGCTGATCGTCGAGGCCCCGAGCAACCCGGATGTGGATTTCCGCTACCGGATCTTCAACTCCGACGGCTCCGAAGTGGAACAGTGCGGCAATGGTGCACGCTGCTTTGCCCGCTTCGTGCTGGACAAGCGCCTGACCACCAAGCGCCAGATCCGCGTCGAGACCAAGAGCGGCGTGATCGAGCTGGATATCCGCAACGACGGCCAGATCAGCGTCAACATGGGCGCGCCGCGCCTGGTACCGGCGGACATTCCGTTCCAGGCGCCGGCCCAGGCCGACAGCTACACCCTGGACGTCGATGGCCGCCAGGTGCAGTTGGCCGCGGTGTCCATGGGCAACCCCCACGCCGTGTTGCGGGTGGATGACATCAACAGCGCGCCGGTGCACGAGCTGGGTCCGAAGATCGAACACCACCCGCGCTTCCCGGCGCGGGTCAACGTCGGTTTTCTCCAGGTCCTGGACCGCCAGCGCGCGCAACTGCGGGTCTGGGAACGCGGCGCCGGGGAAACCCAGGCCTGCGGCACCGGTGCCTGCGCTGCTGCTGTGGCCGCGATCAGCCAGGGGTGGATGGATTCGCCCCTATTGATCGACCTGCCGGGCGGGCGCCTGTCCATTGAATGGGCAGGCCCTGGCCAACCGGTGATGATGACCGGCCCGGCAGTGCGCGTATACGAAGGACAGGTGCGTCTTTAAGTGAGCGAAATCCATGACTGATCAGCCGCAGGTTCCTGCCGAAACGCCCGACCAATCACCGTCCGAAAACCTGGAGGCGGCAGCCGTCGCCGCCTACCTGGAGGCCCATCCGGACTTCTTCGTCGAACACGATGAACTGCTCCCGGCCTTGCGCATTCCCCATCAGCGCGGCGACACCGTATCGCTGGTGGAGCGGCAGATGAAGATCCTGCGCGAGCGCAACATCGAGATGCGCCATCGCCTGTCGCAGCTGATGGACGTGGCCCGGGACAACGACCGGCTGTTCGACAAGACCCGCCGCCTGATCCTCGCGCTGATGGACGCCACCAGCCTGGAAGAAGTGGTGATGAGCGTCGAAGACAGCCTGCGCCAGGATTTCCAGGTGCCCTTCGTCAGCCTGATCCTGTTCAGCGACAGCGCCATGCCGGTGGGTCGCTGGGTCTCCGCCGCCGAAGCCCAGGGCGCCATCGGCGGCCTGTTGTCCGAAGGCAAGAGCGTCAGCGGCAGCCTGCGCGAACACGAGCTGGATTTCCTTTTCGGCGAAGAGCAGCGCAAACAGATCGGTTCTACCGCTGTGGTGGCCCTGGCGCATCAGGGCATGCATGGCGTACTGGCGATCGCCAGCCGTGATCCGCAGCACTACAAGAGCTCGGTGGGCACCCTGTTCCTCAACTACATCGCTGAAGTCACCGGCCGCGTTCTGCCGCGCTTCACCCACTCGCTGCGCTCGGTACGCTGACCATGCAACAACAGCTGGACGCCTACTGCGCGCATCTGCGCAGTGAGCGCCAGGTGTCGCCCCACACCCTGCAAGCCTACCGGCGCGACCTCGAGAAGGTGCTGGGGTTCTGCGAGAAAATGCAGGTGCGCAGCTGGACCGACCTGGACATCCAGGGCCTGCGCAGCCTGATTGCCCGCCTGCACCAGCAGGGGCAGTCGTCCCGCAGCCTGGCGCGCCTGCTGTCAGCGGTACGCGGGCTCTACCACTACCTGAACCGCGAAGGCTTGTGCACTCACGACCCGGCCAACGGCCTGGCGCCGCCCAAGGGCGAACGACGCCTGCCCAAGACCCTGGACACCGACCGTACCCTGCAGCTGCTCGATGGCGCCGTGGAAGACGACTTCCTGGCCCACCGCGACCAGGCGATTCTCGAACTTTTCTACTCCTGCGGCCTGCGCCTTTCCGAACTGACCAGCCTCAACCTCGATCAGTTGGACCTGGCGGACGGCCTGGTGCAGGTCCATGGCAAGGGCAGCAAGACCCGGGTCCTGCCGGTGGGCAAGAAGGCTCGGTCAGCCCTGGAGCAGTGGCTCCCCCTGCGCGCCCTGAGCAACCCGCCTGATGCTGCCCTGTTCGTCAGCCAGAAGGGCCGGCGCCTGGGGCCGCGGGCCATCCAGCTGCGGGTCAAGGCCGCGGGCGAGCGCGAACTGGGGCAGAACCTGCACCCACACATGCTGCGCCATTCCTTTGCCAGCCATTTGCTGGAATCCTCCCAGGACCTGCGCGCCGTGCAGGAGCTGCTGGGGCATTCGGACATCAAGACCACGCAGATCTACACCCACCTGGACTTCCAGCACCTGGCGGCGGTCTACGACAGCGCCCACCCACGGGCCAAACGCAACAAAGGCGGTGAGTAATGACCATCAAGCTGATCACCTTCGACCTCGACGACACCCTGTGGGATACCGCCCCGGTCATCGTCAGTGCCGAAGCCACCCTGCGCCAGTGGCTGACCGAACACGCACCCAATCTCGGAGGCGTGCCGGTGGAGCATCTGTGGGCCATTCGCGAGCGGGTGCTGCTCGCCCAGCCGAACCTCAAGCACAGGATCAGCGCCCTGCGCCGCCAGGTGCTGTTTCATGCCCTGGAAGAAGCCGGGTATGACCATGCCCAGGCCAACCAGTTGGCCGACCAGAGTTTTGAAGTTTTCCTGCATGCCCGGCATCAGTTGGAGATCTTTCCAGAAGTCCAGCCGACCCTGGAAGCCCTGGCCAATCACTTCGCCCTTGGCGTGGTCACCAACGGCAACGCCGACGTGCGCCGCCTGGGCCTGGCGGACTATTTCAAGTTCGCGCTGTGCGCCGAGGACATCGGCATCGCCAAGCCCGACGCCCGACTGTTCCACGAAGCCTTGCAGCGTGGCGAAGCGACTGCCGACACCGCCGTGCATATCGGCGACCACCCGGGGGATGACATTGCCGGCGCACAGCAGGCAGGGCTGCGTGCGATCTGGTTCAATCCCAACGGCAAGACCTGGGAAGCCGAACGCGCGCCAGACGCCGAGATCCGCAGCCTGATTGAACTACCCGGGCTACTTGCCCGCTGGCATCGCGGCGCCTGAACCAGCGCTTTCGCGAGCAAGCTCGCTCCTACAGCTGGCGCCGGCGCTCGGGGCCATTTCCGAGAAGGGTGCCCATGAAAAAGCCCGCAGCGACGGCGGGCTTTTTCAGCAAGCAAGGTGCAAGGCTCAGATAGGCCGGCTGCCGTACTTGTTATCAGGCTTCTTGGGCGGATCGGCGACCACGTTGGCCTCGACTTCCTGCACTTTGCCGCCACGGGCCAGGAACTCTTCCATGGCACGCGCCAGTGCATCACGCTCCTTGTTCTTGGCTTCGACACTCGGCAGCTCGTCTACCGAGACGGCAGCCTTGGCCTTGCCTTTGGCGGTTGGAGCAGGAACATCACTGCCATCGTCTTCCGCCACATCGTCGGCGGCCGCTTCAAGACCTTCTTCGGTTTCGTCTTCGTCACCTACTTCGAGGTCGTCGTTTTCCAGATCATCGTCGCTCATGTTCTACCTCATGACTTGCGAAAAGCAGATTAGTTATAGCCCAGCTGTGCCGACTGTCGAAGGCCGCTGGAAAAAAATCAACGTCCACTGATACTCAGCGGCTTATGCCTTATCACCGTGCAAGGTGGCAAGGACTTTGCGAGCACCGCCATGATCGCGATGCTCGCCCAGATAAACGCCTTGCCAGATGCCCAACGCCAGACGCCCCGCCGCTACCGGCAAAGTCAGCTGACAGCCTAGCAAACTGGCCTTGAAGTGCGCCGGCAGGTCATCCGCGCCTTCGTCGTTATGTTCGTACCCGGCCATGCCTTGAGGCACCAGGGTGTTGAAGTAACGCTCGAAGTCACGCCGTACCGCCGGATCGGCGTTCTCGTTGATGGTCAACGAGGCCGAGGTATGTTGCAGCCACAGATGCAGCAGACCAACCCGACATGCCTTCAACTCAGGCAGGCCGGCGAGCAACTCGTCCGTCACCAGATGAAAGCCCCGGGGCCTGGCCCGCAGGGTAATCAGGGTCTGTTGCCACATACCGATCTCCACGCTTCGGCGCGCATTCTAGCGCGCTCAGGGAAAAAACAAAGCGCCGAATAATCCTGCTTTAGTGTAAGCATTTGCCCTGCCGGAAATCGTCACGGCAAACACGCCAATGCTTGTCAGAAAATCCTTTCAGCCTTTCTCAATGACAAACATCAGGCAAAAAAATGCCCGGCCGGAGCCGGGCTATTTTTCTTGCGCGATTACAGGTTGTAACCACGCTCGTTGTGTTGTGCCAGATCGAGGCCGACCGCCTCTTCTTCCTCGCTCACCCGCAGCCCCATGACCGCGTCCAGAACCTTGAGGATGATGAAGGTGACGATCGCGGTGTAGATCACCGTAAAACCCACGCCCTTGGCCTGGATCCAGACCTGAGCGGCAACATCGGTCACGGTGCCGAAGCCACCCAGGGACGGAGCAGCGAACACACCGGTGAGGATCGCACCGAGAATACCGCCGATGCCGTGCACGCCAAAGGCGTCCAGGGAATCGTCATATCCCAGCTTGCGCTTGAGGCTGGTGGCGCAGAAGAAGCACACCACACCGGCCGCCAGACCGATGATCAGGGCGCCCATCGGGCCAACGGTACCGGCAGCCGGAGTGATTGCCACCAGGCCTGCGACCACACCCGAAGCGATGCCCAGCGCGCTAGGCTTGCCGTGGGTGATCCACTCGGCAAACATCCAGCCCAGGGCGGCGGCAGCCGTCGCGATCTGCGTGACCAGCATGGCCATGCCGGCGGTGCCGTTGGCGGCAGCGGCGGAACCGGCGTTGAAGCCGAACCAGCCGATCCACAGCATGGCTGCGCCCATCAGGGTGTAACCCAGGTTGTGTGGCGCCATCGGCGTAGTCGGGAAACCCTTGCGCTTGCCCAGCACCAGGCAGGCCACCAGGCCCGCGATACCGGCGTTGATGTGCACTACGGTGCCGCCGGCAAAGTCCAGCACGCCCCAGTCGCCCAGCAGCGAGCCCGGACCGCTCCAGACCATATGGGCGATCGGCGCATACACCAGGGTGAACCACACGCCCATGAAGATCAGCATGGCGGAGAATTTCATCCGCTCGGCGAAGGCACCGACGATCAGCGCTGGAGTGATGATGGCGAAGGTCATCTGGAAGGTGACGAACACCGCTTCAGGGAACAGCGCAGCCGGGCCGGTCAGGCTGGCCGGGGTGATGCCCGCCAGGAAGGCCTTGGAGAAGCCGCCCACGAAGGAATTGAGGTTGACCACGCCGGCTTCCATCCCGGTGGTGTCGAACGCCATGCTGTAGCCATAGATGAACCACAGGACAGTGATCAGGCCGGTAATGGCGAAGCACTGCATCATTACCGAAAGAATGTTTTTCGACCGCACCATGCCGCCGTAGAACAGCGCCAGGCCAGGAATGGTCATGAACAGCACCAGGGCTGTGGAGGTCAGCATCCAGGCGGTATCGCCGGAGTTGAGGACTGGAGCCGCCGCTTCGTCTGCCGCCATGGCCAGGCCTGGCATTACGAGGGACAAAAGGGCTCCTAGCCCTGCGAATTTACGCAGAGTCATATTGTTTTCTCCTGGGGCGTTGGGTTTGGCGGCTTAGATTGCGTCGGTATCGGTTTCGCCGGTACGGATGCGAATAGCCTGTTCCAGATTGACCACGAAGATCTTGCCGTCACCGATCTTGCCGGTGTTGGCGGCCTTGGTTATCGCCTCGATAACCCGGTCAAGATCCTTGTCGTCAATGGCGACATCGATCTTCACCTTGGGCAGGAAATCCACCACGTACTCCGCACCGCGATACAGCTCGGTGTGACCCTTCTGCCGGCCGAAGCCTTTGACTTCAGTGACGGTAATGCCCTGCACGCCGATCTCGGACAGCGACTCGCGCACGTCGTCCAACTTGAACGGCTTGATGATGGCAGTGACTAGCTTCATGAAACTCTCTCCCGAATTGGTGGACTTGCCCCAGGAAAACAAACCCGACTCAAGTCTAAGCGCAGTGCCTGGCTTTGTAACGCACCGTCGGCCTTCCTCAGCCCGACCGACGCCAGCTAACCGCTGTCTGACGAAACACTCCCCGCTCCGCCTGCCGCACTGCATTCGTCACAGCGACTGCATCAGTGCATGGGTCACCAGGGTCTAAGCAGAAAGCTTGCCAGCTCGGGAAAAATCAGTGATTTCAGTCCCTTGCCCCGAGCCGGCAGGGAATGCGGGAAAACGGCACCCGGGATACGCACAAAAACAGTGCGCTGGCGCCCGGCCAGATGCGCGAAAAACGTGCAACCCGGGGCCACCTGGAGCGTCGTTGCTGCGTGATACACTGCGGGCCGACTGCAATTCAGGACTCTCCCATGCTCGCGCCCAAAGACCTTCTCGACGCCCTGAGCGGCCACGCCTCGCGGTTGCTCAGCGGTGAAACACCCCTGCCCCGCAATGAAATCGAAAGCCAGTTCAAGGCCCTGCTACAAAGCGGCTTCAGCAAGCTGGACCTGGTCAGCCGGGAAGAATTCGACAGCCAGATGGTGGTCCTGGCCCGCACTCGCGCGCGCCTGGAAAGCCTCGAAGCCAAGGTGGCGGAGCTGGAAGCCCGGCTGAACCCGGCAGCGCAATGATCTGAATCCGGGTTCGCCGGCAGGCCGGCTCCTACAGACCTGTCCTGTAGGAGCCGGCCTGCCGGCGAAGGCTCGTGCACCGACGACATATCCTGTGCCCATTCGGGCGCTCCTCTGGCCAGCCCCCTCATCTATCCTTGCAGCACCGCAGGACGCGGTTCCCGCTGTCGCAAGGAAGCTCTCCCCATGTCCCTGGCAATCATCCACAGCCGTGCCCAGGTCGGCGTCCAGGCTCCGGCTGTCAGTGTTGAAGTACACCTGGCCAACGGCTTGCCGAGCCTGACCCTGGTGGGCCTGCCGGAAGCCGCGGTCAAGGAAAGCAAGGACCGGGTGCGCAGCGCTATCCTCAATGCCGGGTTCAACTTTCCGGCCCGGCGCATCACCCTCAACCTGGCGCCGGCGGACCTGCCCAAGGACGGCGGGCGCTTCGATCTGGCCATCGCCCTGGGTATCCTTGCCGCCAGCGTGCAGGTGCCGGCCCTGGCCCTAGACAACA
Source organism: Pseudomonas sp. W17 (assembly GCF_040268305.1). Taxonomy (NCBI): domain Bacteria; kingdom Pseudomonadati; phylum Pseudomonadota; class Gammaproteobacteria; order Pseudomonadales; family Pseudomonadaceae; genus Pseudomonas; species Pseudomonas sp. W17. Next base: position 6,896,087 of record NZ_CP158490.1, read on the forward strand.
TCGAATGCCTGGGGGAGCTGGCACTCTCCGGCGCGGTGCGCCCGGTACGCGGCGTACTGCCCGCCGCACTGGCGGCACGCGACGCCGGGCATACCCTGCTGGTGCCCCGGGCCAATGCCGAAGAAGCCTGCCTGGCCAGCGGCCTAAAGGTGATCGCGGTGGATCATCTGCTGGAGGCCGTTGCCCATTTCAACGGCCACGCGCCGATTGCGCCCTATGTCAGCGACGGCCTGGTGCAGAGCCACTTCCCCTACCCCGACCTCAGCGAAGTGCAAGGCCAGCTGGCCGCCAAGCGCGCCCTGCTGATCGCCGCGGCGGGCGCCCACAACCTGTTGTTCAGCGGCCCACCAGGCACCGGCAAGACCCTGTTAGCCAGCCGCTTGCCCGGCCTGCTGCCACCGCTGCAGGAAGATGAAGCCCTGGAAGTCGCGGCGATCCAGTCGGTGGCCAGCCACAAGCCCCTGCGCTACTGGCCACAGCGGCCGTTTCGCCAGCCCCACCATTCGGCTTCGGGTGCGGCGCTGGTCGGAGGCGGCTCGAAACCCCAGCCTGGGGAAATCACCCTGGCCCATCACGGCGTGCTGTTTCTCGATGAACTGCCGGAGTTCGACCGCAAGGTCCTGGAAGTGCTGCGCGAGCCCATGGAGTCCGGGCAGATCGTTATTGCCCGAGCCCGGGACCGGGTGCAGTTCCCGGCACGCTTCCAATTGGTGGCAGCGATGAACCCCTGCCCCTGTGGATATCTTGGCGAGCCCAGCGGACGCTGCCGTTGCACACCGGAGCAGATCCAGCGCTATCGCAACAAGTTATCCGGGCCGCTGCTGGATCGCATCGACCTGCACCTGACCGTGGCCCGCGAAGCCACCGCCCTCAACCCCGAGCCGCAACCGGGCAATGACAGCGCCGCAGCCGCCACCAGGGTCGCCGGGGCTCGCGAGCTGCAACGCGAGCGCCAGGGCTGCGCCAACGCCTTTCTCGACCTGCCCGGCCTGCGTCGCCACTGCAAATTATCCACAACCGACGAGCGCTGGCTGGAAGCGGCCTGCGAACGCCTGGGCCTGTCGTTGCGGGCCGCTCACCGTTTGCTCAAGGTGGCGCGTACCCTGGCAGACCTGGAACAGGCCGCGCGAATCAGCCGCGAGCACCTGGCTGAAGCCCTGCATTACCGGCCCAGCGCCGATTGAAGGTTCATTCCCGGGACAGGTCTACCAAGGGTGTTGGCCGCACTTCGGTCTGACGCCCATCCTGGATCTGGCTGACACGGCTCAGGGCTTTATCCACCGCGGCTTTATCGGCCAACAGGCTGTAGCGAATCTGGAATTGCCGCTGCTCCTTGGCGCCAATGCTCGGCACTAGATTCAACGGGCGCTGGTAACGGCGGTTGTAGGAAAAGCTGGTGCCCGGTTCCAAACCCGTCACATAACCCTGGCCCTGGGTGTCGGTGTTTTTCCACAGGGAAAACACCGGCAGTTGACGAGTGTTGAAGCCCAGGGAAACACCCAGGCTCCCGGCCTTGTTGTGCAACACCGCCAGGGTCTCGCCCTGGGCGTCGGCGTAGGGCACGAGGTTGTACACGGTTTCGTCGTAGTCGCGGGTCGGGCCGCGATAGGTCTGCCAGTCCGCCAGGTCGGCCCGGGCCTTGTCATTGAACGGCGAAACCTGCTTCACCGGCGCGGCGAACTTCGCCCCCTGCTCCAGGAACGGCGTACTGAAGTTACTGTGGTAGAGCGCCTGGTATTCCTTGGGGTAGTCGCCGTTGTTGGTCAGGGTGTCGTTGAGCGCAAACCGGGTGCTGCCGGGTTCGGTCACCAGTTCGGTGGCGACGCTGAAATCCACTTTCTTGAACGCCTGCTCCTTGAGCTCGCCCCGCAGGTGAATGGCATAGGGCGGTTGCTCGTCGATATGCAGCGTGACCTTGCTCGCCGGGATGTTGGCCGCGCGGCCGTGCAGGGTCAGCAGCTCGCCATTGTCCAGGCCCGGGTGCCCGACCCACTCATAGCCACAGCGGGCCACCAGTTCGTTGAAGCCCTCCAGCCAGCCCAGGCCGCCGCGGCCGTTAAGCTCGATGAAGGCCGGGTTGACCACCTCCTTGACCGGCGAATCCCAGCCCAGGCGCACATCGCCCACCGAGGCCTGCAGCACGTTCATGCCCCGGGTCGGCACCACCGAGAGCTGCATCACGCCGTTGTCGATGTCGACGATGCTCACCCCCTCCTGGCGTCCGCCATGCAGGGTGCGCAGGGTCACGGAAAACGGCCGCTCGGTCTTGACCCCCAACTGCTCACTGGTCAAGTGCAGGTTGCGGGGAGCCTCGTCGGTATCTAGCAATACATAGTCCCAGGCCATGGCGTGGGAGGTGGCGGCCAGCGCGCCAAGGGTGACCAGCAGTTTCAGCGGAGTCATGCAGGAGTGCCTTTTTTGGAGTTGTACGGTTTTTATAGCCCTGAAGAATCGTTTCAGCAAGGCAAAAAAACCCAATTAGCCGGACAAACTCCACTCCGCTGGCCGTTTCCTGTCAGCCCTCGAACCCCAGCAGCAGGCCCGCCACTTCCATGACTTCCTGCAACGCCGCCTGGGCAGCTTCGGGGGAAGCCCGCAGCAACAGGTCATCGGCGTAACCCATGGTCTGGGCGAACAGTTGCCTTGCCGCGCGCTCGGGGCTGGCGCAGCGGAATACCCCCGTGCGGACCCCATCGGTAATGATCGCCGCCAGCATGTCCCGCCACTGGCCGTTGATCCTCAGGTAGGCCTGCGCCAGCTCGGCGTCATGCATGGCTTCGTCCCAGGCATCGAGCCACAGCGCCCAGCCGGCTTCGGCGGAATCGGGCAGGCAGTCACGGAGAAACCCCAGCAAGGCGTCCATGGGCGCGGCACCGCGCAGGGGCTGGCCCACCGCCTCCAGCTGGTCATCGGCAAACCGCACGAAGGCTTCGCGGCGCAGCCCCTTCCAGTCACTGAAGTAGTGATAGACGTGGCTGCGAGACAGCCCCGCATGCTCGGCCAGGTCTCGGGTGGAAACCTCGGCGAAACCCTTGCTGCGGAATAATTCCAGGGCCGCCTGGATGATCTGGTCTTTACGGTCGTTACGCGACATGTGCAATCAGGCCTCTTGGCGCCAGGATGGACGGCGCTTGCATTTTGAGCGTTCGCTCAAAGATAATTGAGCAGTCGCTCAATATTAACCGTTATCACTCTTGTGGTGCACTCATGTCCGCCGTCACCCCACTCATCGTCGTGGATCCAACCCAGAAAATCGGCCAGCAGACCGCCAGCCAGACCCTCAAGGCCATTGCCCGGGCCTATCCGGGCAAGCTGTTCGTCACCTTGTCCCTGGTGGCCCTGGAAAACGCCCTGCTGCTGGCCTACCCGCTGTTCGCCGGCTTCGCCGTGGATTCGATCCTGCGGGGCGACGCTGCCCATGCGCTGATCTATGCCCTTGTGGTGCTGGGCTTCTGGGTGGTGGGCGCGGCGCGGCGTGCAGTGGACACCCGTACCTTCACCCGCATCTACGCGGACCTGGCGGTGCCGGTGATTCTCAACCAGCGCCTGCAACAGCAGGACACCTCCACCGCCGCGGCGCGGGTGGTGCTGGCCCGGGAGTTCGTCGACTTCTTCGAAAAGCACGTGCCGACCATCGCCACGGCCCTGGTGTCGATCGTCGGGGCGGCAGTGATGCTGCTGGTGATCGAACCCTGGATCGGCCTCGCCTGCCTCACGGCGCTGTTGCTGTGCATGACCCTGCTGCCACGTTTTGCCCGGCGCAACCAGCAACTGCACGAACGCCTGAATAACCGGCTGGAAAAGGAAATCGGCCTGGTGGCCAGGGTCGGCGCGGTCTCGCTGCAGCGTCACTATCGCCTGCTGTCGCGGCTGCGCATCGGGCTCTCGGATCGGGAAGCCGCGGCCTATCTGTTCCTTGGCGCTGTGGCAGCGGTGCTGTTCGTCATTGCCATCAGCCAGTTGGCGTTGTCGCCCGAGATCAAGGCCGGCCATGTGTATGCGGTGATGACCTACCTGTGGACCTTTGTCAGCAGCGTCGATGAAGCACCGACCATGGTCGATCAACTGGCGCGCCTGCGGGACATCGGCAAGCGCGTGGACCCGGGGCTCGGTGAACCGACCGAACCCCGGTGAAGCTCAGAACGGCCGGATGCGATAGCCGCCGGCGTTCTGCTCGGCGAACTTGTAGTAGGCCGAGAGGTTGACCTTCTCGCTGATGTGCTGGGCGAACGACACCCCGTCATCGCCCCAGACCCGGCCCACATGGCTGTAGGCAAAGGCCTGGGCCGCCCACTTCTTGTCGCCCTTGGACATGTTGTTCATGGCCACGTAGCCGGACGACTGGCCGGACATGCCACTGACCTTGCCGCTGACATCGTTCTGGCCATTGGTCACCGGCGAGATGAAGACCTTGGCGCTGGAAGTCCGGGCCTCGGCGTACTGCGAGAGCTTCTGGTTTTCCGAGTGGTTGAGCACCAGCAGGACCTTGCCCTGAAGCTGGCTGGCGGTGGGCCAGGACTTGCCCTTGAGGCTGCCCTGCAAGGCGCCCGCGCTGCTGCCGATGTGCGTGGCCAGGTCCTGGGGGGTATAGAGCTTGCCCTGGAAGACCCGGGTCACCAGCTCATCGAAATCCTTGGGCGTGCGCCCCGAGCTTTCCTTCGACCAGCCCTGCTTCTTGTCGAGGATCACCGTAATGGGAAAGTGCCCGGGGTGGTTGTCGCTCCAGTTCTTCACGTCGTTGAGGCAGGCTTCGAGATCGTTCTTGCCGGTGCCATCGCCCGTGCAATTGTTGTCGTTGCCGGACTGGAACAGGGTGCCGGGGTTGTGCCGCACGAACCAGTGCCGGGGCGAGCCGCCGGTCACCGCATCGCGCTGGTCCCAGAAGTCCAGTTCCAGGGTGCGCACACTGTCGAGCACGCTGCTGAAGGTGCTTGCGTACTGCTTCTCGTAGCAGTTGTGACAGGCCACCTGGGCGATGCCGTTGAACGGGGTACTCCAGGTAGCCGGGGCGATGAACGCCGGGCTTTCCTGGCTGAACGCCGCCGGGCTGAGCAGGAGTGCCGACAGCGCCAGGGCGCGGGGGACGAAACGGGAAAGATGAGTCATGCCAGCTCCTGCTGAAAGGGAGGTCCTTGGGGCAAACCACTGCTCATCTGTTTTAGTCGAATCAGGCCTCATTGCAACTTTCGCCCCCCAACCCGGATTGAGGGGCGAGGCGGCAGCCGTCAGCGGAAGCGATCGACTTCCTGGCGCAGGTCCGCGGCCAGGGTTTCCAGCTCACGGGCAGTGACCGCCAGGTTGGACACCACTTCACGCTGCTCGCTGTTGGCCTGGGCAATGCTCTGCAGATTGCTGCTGAGTACCGTGGCGGTGCTGCTCTGCTCCTGAGTCGCGGTAGTGATGGCGGCAAACTGCTCGCCGGCGCTGCGGCTCTGCTCGTCGATCAGGGCCAGGGCCGAGGCCACGTCGGCGTTGCGCGACAGGCCTTCCTGCATCAGGCGGTTGCCCTGCTCCATGGTCTGGATGGCGTGGCCGGTTTCCTGCTGAATGCTGGTGATCATCTGGGAAATTTCATCCGTGGCTTCACGGGTACGCGAGGCCAGGTTGCGTACCTCATCCGCCACCACGGCAAAACCGCGGCCCTGCTCACCGGCCCGGGCGGCCTCGATAGCGGCATTCAGGGCCAGCAGGTTGGTCTGGTCGGCAATCGCGGTGATCACTCCGACAATTCCGCCGATCTCCTGGGAGCGCTGGCCCAGGGTGTTGATCACTGTGGCCGTGCTGTTGAGGGCTCCGGCGATCTGCTCCAGGGAAGACGAGGCCTCTTGCATGGAGGTGCGGCCAATATGGGTCTGCTGGGCGTTTTCCTGGGCCAGGCGCTGGGTACTGCCCATGTTGTCGGCGATGTTCAGCGAAGTGGCGCTGAACTCCTCCACCGCCCCGGCCATGCTGGTGATCTCGCCGGACTGCTGCTCCATGCCCTCATATGCACCGCTGGACAAGCCGGACAGCGCCTGGGCCCGACCGTTGACCTCGGCGGCAGAGCGGCGGATGTGCTCGACCATGGTCGACAGGGCTTCGCCCATCTGGTTGAAGCTGCGGGCCAACTGGCCGATTTCGTCATGGCTGGCAACGTTCAGCCGTGCGCTCAGGTCACCGCCGCCCAGGGCCTGGGCCTGGCGCACCAGGTCGCTCAGCGGTGCCAGCTTGCTGCGCAGCAGCCAGACCGTAGCGCCCACCGCCAGCAGCATGGCCAGCAGGCTGCCGATCACCAGCCGAATACCAACGCTCCAGGTCACCGCGCGAATCTCTGCCTTGGGCATGCTCGCCACCACCGACCAGGGGCCACCCTCGAACGGCACTGCCAGGCTGTAGAAGTCTTCGCCCTGATCACTCCAGAAACGCCCCTTGCCCGGCTCCTTGGCCGCTTGCGCCATGACCTGCGCCGCCTGCTCCGGCGCCTGCACGCCGGCCGGTGGCACCAGCCACTTGTTCTGCTCGTCGAGCAGGGCCAGGGAGCCGCTGTGGCCGATACGGAAGCGCTTGAGGTTGGCGAACTGGGCATTTTGCGCATCGGTGTAATCGAAGCCGACAAACAGCACCGCGATGACCTTGCCGCTGCGGTCCAGCACCGGAGTGTACTGGGTCATGTAGAAGCGTTCGAAGAGCAAGGCCCGGCCCACATAACCCTGGCCCGCCATGAGTTTCTGATAGGCCGGGTGGGCATGGTCGAGCAAGGTGCCGATGGCACGGCTGCCATCCTGCTTGCTCAGGGAGGTACTGACCCGCACGAAGTCATCGCCACTGCGCACGAACAAGGTCGCCACACCGGCGGTCATCTGCTTGAACTGGTCGACTTCGGCGAAGTTGTTGTTCAGCACCACATCCCCCAGGTGCAATCCCGGGGTCTGCACCCCGGCCACGCTCACCGGTTGTTCCGGATGCAGGCTCAGGCCGCTGCTGAAGCGGTTTTCGAACAGGCCGCTGAGGCGCTGGGTGCTCTCGCGCAGGCTGCCGTGGAACGTGTTGAGCTGATCGGCCAGCAGACGGGCTTCACTGGCCAGGTGTTCCTCTCGGGTGTCGAGGTTCGCCGAGTCCAGCGAACGCAAGGCGAACAGGGTGCTGCCGCTGATCACCAGGGCGAGTATCAAGGCAAGGGCGAGCCCTAGCTGAGAGGCTATGCGGGCACGGGGTTGGGACATGATGGCTCCTTGCCGAGAAGGCGGATCATCCTGATCGGTCAGCACCCTCGGCAGTCATAATTCTAAGATTTTTAATCAGTTAGGACCTTCCTGAACGCTGGTTCCATAACCCATGGATTCGGCGGCACGAGCCAATACTTGAGCGCTTTGCAGGGATATTTGCACGCCCCGCCAGCCAGGTACTGCAACGTTTCAGCCCAGGCGCTCTACGGCGGGCAGTTGCATGGCCTGGACCTCGCCCTGAAGGAAGTCGCTGAGGCGCCGCAAACGCTCGCCTCCGGGCCGGGTCCTAGGCCACACCAGATAGTAGTTCAGGCCACTGGCCACCGCTGTCGGCCAGGGCAGGCTCAAGCGACCCTGGGCCACATCCTCGGCCACCATCAGCAAGTCCCCCATGGACACGCCGTAACCCCGCGCGGCGGCAATCATCCCCAGCTCCAGGGTGTCGAACACCTGCCCGCCCTTGAGGGACACCTGGTCGGTCAGGCCCATGTGCTCTAGCCAACTGCGCCAGTCGCGGCGGTCCGGGGTCGGGTGCAACAGCTCGGTGGCGGCCAGGCGCGCCACGTCCCAGGGCTGATCATTGAGCAGGTTCGGCGCGCCCACCGGAATCAGCAGTTCGGGAAACAGGTAGCTGGCCTCCCAGTCCGGGGGGAAGTGGCCGTTGCTCAGCAGCACCGCGCAGTCGAAGGGCTCCTGGTTGAAGTCCACCGAGTCCACGTCCATCCAGGCACTGGTGAGCTGCACCTCATTGCCCGGCTGCAAATGGCGGAAGCGGCTGAGCCGCGCCAACAGCCAGCGCATGGTCAGGGTCGAGGGCGCCTTCATGCGCAAGATGTCATCTTCGGCACGCAGGGTATTGCAGGCCCGTTCCAGGGCACCGAAGCCCTCGCGTATCCCCGGCAGCAGCAAGCGCGCCGCCTCGGTCAGTTGCAAGTTGCGCCCGCTGCGCTGGAACAGCCGGCAAGCGAAGTGATCCTCTAGGGTCCGGATATGCCGGCTGACCGCGCTCTGGGTGATCGACAGCTCTTCGGCTGCCCGGGTGAACGAGCTGTGCCGAGCCGCTGCCTCGAAGGCGCGCAGGGCATACAGCGGAGGAAGACGACGGGACATGCAGGCACTCCAGGACGGGACAGGGCCACGCTACCAGAAAGTGCTTCGCATGAGTTTTAATCATGCCAGCAATCGTTTTTATCCCTTTGTGCTATGGGCCAAGAGCACCGAGAATCAGCGCTCTCCCGGACTTTCCCCTGATCGAGCCTGATGACCATGCAGCATCCAGCACGTACCGAACTCTGGGCCATCCTGCGGCTGGCGGGGCCGCTGATCGCCTCGCAGCTGGCGCACATGCTGATGGTCCTCACCGACACCCTGATGATGGCCCGCCTGAGCCCCGAGGCCCTGGCCGGCGGCGGCCTGGGTGCGGCCAGCTACTCCTTCGTATCAATCTTCTGCATCGGCGTGATTGCCGCGGTGGGCACACTGGTAGCTATCCGCCAGGGCGCTGGCGACATCGAGGGCGCCGCGCGCCTGACCCAGGCCGGGCTCTGGCTGGCCTGGCTGATGGCCCTGGTGGCCGGCCTGCTGCTGTGGAACCTCAAGCCGCTGCTGTTGCTGTTCGGCCAGACCGAAAGCAACGTCCACGCCGCCGGCCAGTTCCTGCTGATCCTGCCGTTCGCCCTGCCCGGCTACCTGAGTTTCATGGCCCTGCGCGGCTTCACCAGCGCCATCGGCCGGGCCACGCCGGTGATGGTCATCAGCCTGGGCGGCACCGTGGCCAACTTCCTCCTCAACTACGCGCTGATCACCGGCATGTTCGGCCTGCCCAAGCTCGGCCTGGTGGGCATTGGCCTGGTGACCGCCATCGTCGCCAACTGCATGGCCGTGGCCCTGGCCTGGCACATCAAGCGCCACCCGGCCTACGCCGCCTACCCGCTGCGCCAGGGCCTATCCCGGCTGAACACCCATTACCTGCGGGAGCTGTGGCGCCTGGGCCTGCCCATCGGCGGCACCTACGCGGTGGAAGTCGGGCTGTTTGCCTTCGCCGCCCTGTGCATGGGCACCATGGGCAGCACGCAACTGGCAGCGCACCAGATCGCCCTGCAGATCGTCTCGGTGGCGTTCATGGTGCCGGCGGGGATTTCCTACGCCATCACCATGCGCATCGGCCAGCATTACGGCGCCGGGCAATTGCTCGATGCACGATTGGCCGGTCGCGTGGGCATCGCCTTTGGCGCGGTGGCGATGCTGGGGTTCGCCATGATCTTCTGGCTGCTGCCGAACCAACTGATCGGGCTGTTCCTCGACCACAACGACCCGGCCTTCGCCGAGGTGATCCGACTGGCCGTTAGCCTGCTGGCGGTGGCCGCCTGGTTCGAGCTGTTCGACGGCACCCAGACCATCGCGATGGGCGCGATCCGTGGCCTCAAGGATGCCAAGACCACCTTCCTGGTGGGCCTGGGCTGCTACTGGCTGATTGGCGCACCTTCGGCCTGGCTGATGGCCTTCACCCTGGGCTGGGGGCCGACCGGTGTCTGGTGGGGCCTGGCCCTGGGGCTGGCGTGTGCGGCCATCAGCCTGACCCTGGCATTCGAGTGGCGGATGCGCCGCATGATCCGGCGTGAGCCGCCCGTGCCGGCCATGACTCTCCAGGCCGGCCAGGCGGATTGAGCCCGAACCGGCGCCGGTTTAAACCGTCCCTTCCTGCAGCGCCTGCTGGCTGCTGCCGAAGGTCAGATATTCCATCAGTTCCGCCAGGGGCAGCGGCTTGCTGATCAGATAGCCCTGGGCCTGGTCGCAACCAAAGCCCCGCAGCAAGGCCAGCTGTTCCGCCGTCTCCACGCCTTCGGCCACCACATTCAGGTTCAGGTTATGGGCCAGGTTGATCATGGCGTGGACCAGCTTGCGGTTCTCTTCGCGCTGCTCCATGCCGCCGACAAAGCTCTTGTCCACCTTGAGCAGGGTAATGGGCAGGCTGTTGAGGTGGACGAAGGAAGAGAAGCCGGTACCGAAATCGTCCAGGGAGAAACGCACTCCCAGGCGCCCCAGGGCATCCATGGTCTGCTTCACCAGGTCACTGCGGCGCATCACTGCGGTCTCGGTCAATTCGAATTCCAGCCACTGGGCCTCGACTCCGCGCTCGGCAATCAGGCGGCTCAGGGTCGAGAGCAGTTGGCTGTCCTGGAACTGGCGGAACGACAGGTTCACCGCCATGTGCAACGGCGGCAGGCCGCGTTCACGCAGGGCCTGCATGTCCCGCAGAGCACGGGAAATCACCCAGTAGCCCAGAGGCACGATCAGCCCGCTCTGCTCGGCCAGGGGCACGAACTCGCTGGGCGGCAGCAGGCCTCGCTCGCCATGGCGCCAGCGCACCAGGGCTTCGAGGCCTACGATCTTGCCGTCATGCAGGTTCAGCCGGGGCTGGTAGTGCAGCTCCAGTTCGTCGCGGCGCAGGGCACGGCGCAGTTCGCTTTCCAGGTCGGCCAGGCTGCGAGCATTGCGATTGATCCGCTCGTTGAAGATATGAAAGGTGCAGCCCTGGGTGCTCTTGGCCTGTTGCATGGCGATGTGTGCATGCCACATCAGCGGGTCGGCGCCGGCATTGGCCCGGGCATGGGCAATCCCCAGGCTGCAGCCGATCAGCAAGCTTTCGCCATCGACCCAATAGGGCTCGGCCATGGCTTCGGTGATGCGCTCGGCCATCCACTCGGCCCGCTGTGGGGCGCGGCGGGTGTCGATGAGCAAGGCAAACTCATCACTGCCCAGGCGGGCCAGTTGATCGCCGGCCTCAAGCTGGCTTTTCAGGCGCGAGACCACCTGCAGGATCAGCCGGTCGCCGGCCTGGTGGCCCAGGGCGTCGTTGGCGTGGCGGAAATTGTCCAGATCGAGATGGCCCAGGGCCAGGCCACGACCTTCGTTTTCCGCCAGGCGCGCGGCCAGCAAGGTCTGGAACCCCTGGCGGTTGGCGATGCCGGTCAGGGGGTCCTGTTCGGCCAGGCGCTGCAGGGTGTTTTCCAGCAGGCCGCGCTCACGTACATGGCGCAGGCAACGGCGCAGGGCATCGGTACTCAGGCAGGAACTCACCAGCCAGTCGCTGACGCCTACAGGGGCTACGGGCGGTTCCTGGTCCAGCAGCAACACGGTGGGCAGGCTGCAACGCCCGGGGCCGGGCTGCAAATGAGGAAGGGTCAACAGGACCGCGTTGCGGTCGTCTTCAAACAAACGGCTGACAGACTCCCAGCTGGGAGCACTGATCAATACCACCGAGTCTCCCAACGGAGCGACACACTCGCGCAACAACGCTGTCCACACCGGCTCTTCAGCCAGTAGCAGCAAACGCAAGGGTTCGACAGGCTTAGACAAGCTAGCTCCCTAGACTCTGCAAATTAAGTTGGCGGCGGGCATTATGGCGCGCAAATAAACAATAACAATTGATATTGATTATCATACGCAATTTCTTGTACCGCTCTAACTCGAACATTAGACGCATATTCAGCGCGCATCCTGAGGGAAAGTATCAAAACCGGCAAATTTAGATCGCGTTGTGCGTCACAAGTCGGACAGAGGCAGCAGAATCCGTCCAGCCTGTTAAAATGCCCGCCCTTTTCGTAACCGATCCCTTTTTACCGTCATGTCCCGACTCAATCCCCGGCAGCAAGAAGCCGTGAACTATGTCGGCGGCCCTCTTTTGGTGCTCGCCGGCGCAGGCTCCGGCAAGACCAGCGTGATCACCCGCAAGATCGCGCACCTGATCCAGAATTGCGGCATCCGCGCCCAGTACATTGTCGCCATGACCTTTACCAACAAGGCCGCGCGGGAAATGAAGGAGCGGGTCGGCACCCTGCTGCGCAGTGGCGAAGGCCGTGGCCTGACGGTCTCGACCTTCCACAACCTGGGCCTGAACATCATCCGCAAGGAACATGTGCGGCTGGGCTACAAGCCGGGCTTCTCGATCTTTGACGAGACCGACGTCAAGGCCCTGATGACCGACATCATGCAGAAGGAGTATTCCGGGGACGACGGCGTCGACGAGATCAAGAACATGATCGGCTCGTGGAAGAACGACCTGATCCTGCCCGCCGAGGCCCTGGAAAACGCCCGCAACCCCAAGGAACAGACCGCCGCCATCGTCTACACCCACTACCAGCGCACGCTCAAGGCGTTCAACGCAGTGGACTTCGACGACCTGATCCTGCTGCCGGTGAAGCTGTTCGAAGAGCACGCCGACATCCTGGAGAAATGGCAGAACAAGGTGCGCTACCTGCTGGTGGACGAATACCAGGACACCAACGCCAGCCAGTACCTGCTGGTGAAGATGCTGATCGGCAAGCGCAACCAGTTCACCGTGGTGGGCGACGATGACCAGTCGATCTACGCCTGGCGCGGCGCACGCCCGGAAAACCTGATGCTGCTCAAGGACGACTACCCGTCCCTGAAAGTGGTGATGCTGGAGCAGAACTACCGCTCCACCAGCCGTATCCTGCGCTGCGCCAACGTGCTGATCTCCAACAACCCCCACGAATTCGAAAAGCAGCTGTGGAGCGAGATGGGCCACGGCGACGAGATCCGCGTGATCCGCTGCCGCAACGAAGATGCCGAGGCCGAACGGGTGGCCATGGAAATCCTCAGCCTGCACCTGCGCACCGACCGCCCCTACAGCGACTTCGCCATTCTTTACCGGGGCAACTACCAGGCCAAGCTGATCGAACTGAAGCTGCAGCACCACCAGGTGCCCTATCGCCTGTCCGGCGGTAACAGCTTCTTCGGACGCCAGGAAGTAAAGGATCTGATGGCCTACTTCCGCCTGATCGTGAACCCGGATGACGACAACGCCTTCCTCCGGGTGATCAACGTGCCGCGCCGGGAAATCGGCTCCACGACCCTGGAAAAACTCGGCAACTACGCCACCGAACGCAAGATCTCGATGTACGCCGCCACCGACGAAATCGGCCTGGGCGAACATCTGGACAGCCGTTTCACCGACCGCCTGGCGCGCTTCAAGCGCTTCATGGACCGGGTCCGCGAACAGTGCGCCGGCGAAGACCCGATTTCCGCCCTGCGCAGCATGGTCATGGACATCGACTACGAGAACTGGCTGCGCACCAACAGCTCCAGCGACAAGGCGGCGGACTACCGGATGGGTAACGTCTGGTTCCTGATCGAGGCCTTGAAGAACACCCTGGAAAAAGACGAAGACGGCGAGATGACCGTCGAAGACGCCATCGGCAAGCTGGTCCTGCGCGACATGCTGGAACGTCAGCAGGAAGAGGAAGACGGCGCCGAGGGCGTGCAGATGATGACCTTGCATGCCTCCAAGGGTCTGGAATTTCCCTACGTGTTCATCATGGGCATGGAAGAGGAAATCCTCCCGCACCGCTCCAGTATCGAAGCCGATACCATTGAGGAAGAACGGCGCCTGGCCTACGTGGGCATTACCCGCGCGCGTCAGACCCTGGCCTTTACCTTTGCCGCCAAGCGCAAGCAGTACGGTGAAATCATCGACTGCGCGCCGAGCCGCTTCCTCGATGAGCTGCCCCCGGACGATCTGGCCTGGGAAGGCAACGACGACACCCCGACCGAAGTGAAGGCCGTTCGCGGCAATAGCGCCTTGGCGGATATACGCGCGATGTTAAAGCGTTAAAATCGACTATTTTTTAACAGACCTTTGGCCCATACGTGGCCAGTAGAGGAAGCTCCGTGGAAGCACTGCACAAGAAAATTCGCGAAGAAGGCATCGTGCTTTCCGATCAAGTACTGAAGGTCGACGCCTTTCTGAACCATCAGATCGACCCGCAGTTGATGAAGTTGATCGGCGACGAATTCGCCACGTTGTTCAAGGATTCGGGCATCACCAAGATCGTCACCATCGAAGCCTCAGGGATAGCCCCGGCGATCATGACCGGTCTGAACCTGGGCGTGCCGGTGATCTTCGCCCGCAAGCACCAGTCCCTGACCCTGACCGAGAACCTGCTGTCGGCCACCGTGTACTCCTTCACAAAGCAGGTGGAAAGCACCGTCGCCATTTCCCCGCGGCACCTGACCAGCAGCGACCGCGTGCTGATCATCGACGACTTCCTGGCCAACGGTAAGGCGTCCCAGGCACTGATCTCGATCATCAAGCAGGCCGGCGCCACCGTGGCCGGCCTGGGCATCGTCATCGAGAAGTCGTTCCAGGGCGGCCGTGCCGAACTGGACTCTCAGGGCTACCGCGTGGAATCCCTGGCCCGGGTCAAATCCCTGGCCGGCGGCGTGGTCACCTTCATCGAGTAACCCCGCCCGCCAGAGCAACAGACTTGTGTAGGAACTGGCTTGCCAGCGAAGACGCCCTTGAGAGCAGCGCAAGACTTGAAGGCCCATTCGCCGGCAAGCCGTCTCCTACGACAAGGTGGGTGCCGTGGCCTGCAGACCCGCCAGCAGGAACCGCTGGTACAGGTCTTCACGCAGGCCTTCGGGTTTCTCCAGCCCCATGCGCTCCAAGTGCTCGGCAAACGCCGCGGGCTCCGGTGCATCGAGTGCCGCCTTGCCCAGCTCGAGGATCTCGCTGAGCTTGAACTTGCTCTTGAGCCAGTTCAGCGCCCGCAGCAGGTCGCGCTCCTGGGCGCTGAAATCACTGCCCAGCGGATACTCCGGGAACAGGTGGCTGTGACGTGCCTGAATGTTCTGCAAACGCTGTGGGCTGTTGTCGGCAAAACGCGGCTCCAGACGAAAGTCCTTCGCCAGCTTGCCGGCTTTCTGTGCCTGCTCGATCAATCCGGCCTGGAAGCGTGAATCGCTGATATTGAGCAACGCCTCGATCACCTTGGCGTCCGTCTTGCCCCGCAGATCGGCGATGCCGTACTCGGTGATCACGATGTCCCGCAGGTGACGGGGGATGGTGCAGTGGCCGTATTCCCAGACAATGTTGGAGCTCACTTCCCCTGCCGACTCGCGCCAGCTGCGCAGGATCAGCACCGAGCGGGCATCCGCCAGGGCATGGCCCTGGGCGACGAAGTTGTATTGCCCGCCCACCCCGCTCAGCACGCGCCCGCCCTGCAACTGGTCGGACACCGCCGCACCCATCAGGGTCATGGTGAAGGCGCTGTTGATAAAGCGCGCATCCCGGCGTTGCAGACGCTTGAGCTCCTCATGGCCATACAGCTCGTTGATGTAGCTGATGGCGGTCATGTTGAACTGCGCCAGCCTGCTCTTGGGCAGCTCCCGCAGGCGCTGATAGAAGCTGCGCGGGCCAAGGAAGAAACCGCCATGGATCGAGACCCCGCCGACAGCCGAATCCGGATCCAGGGTGCCGGCATTGGCTTGCTCTTGCAGCGCCACGGTCGGGTACACCTTGCGCCGCACGATGCCCGCGTCGGCCAGGGCCAGCAGGCCGTTGACGAACATTTCGCTGCAGCCGTAGAGCCCTTGGGCAAAGGGCTCGACACCCCCTTCGCGATCGATCAGCGGCTGCCAGTAATCCACCTGCAGGTCTGCCAGCAGCGCGCGGTAGCCCTCGTTGTCCGCCTGCCGTGCGAGCAAGGCCGCGGTCAGCGCATCGCCCATGGAGCCAATGCCGATCTGCAGGGTGCCGCCGTCGCGCACCAAGGTGCTGGCGTGCAGGCCTATGCAATGGTCCTGGATGCCCACGGGCATGTTCGGCGTGGAGAACAACGTACTGCGCTCCTCCTCGTCGATCAGCAGGTCGAGGTCCGCGGCATCGATTTCCGAGTCCCCCGGCATATAGGGCAGGTCGCTGTGGACCTGGCCGAGGATCAAGATGGTTTCCCCCTGCGCCCGGCGCTTGGCAATCATCGGCAACATGTCGAGGGTGATGTCCGGGTTGCAGCTCAGGCTCAGGCGTCCCGGGTCTTGCGGGTCCCTGGCCAGCAGTTGCGCCACCAGGTTCAGACCGGCTGCGTTGATGTCCCGGGCGGCATGGCTGTAGTTGCTGCTGACGTAGTCCTGCTGCGCCGGGGCACTGTGCAGGAGGCTGCCGGGCTGCATGAAGAACTGCTCGACGCGAATGTTCGCCGGCAGGCTGTCGCGATGCAGGTCTGCGAGAAAATCCAGCTCCGGGTAGTCACCGAATACCCGTTCGACGAAGGGTTCGAGGAAGCGCTTCTGCAAACCGTCGCCCAGGGCCGGCCGGCCCAGGCTCAAAGCGGTGTAAATGGTCAGCTGGCGTTCCGGCATCCCGGCGATGCGCCGGTACAGGGCATTGGCGAAACGGTTGGGTTTACCCAACCCCAAAGGCATGCCCATGTGAATGTGTTGCGGCAAACGCGCGAGCACTTCATCCACCGCATGCTCGATAGAACAGGATTGCAGCATCTGACCCTCCGGGGACCGTCCTTGAATTGAGGTTGGACCGAGCTTGCCGGGAGTTTGCTGCATTGACCAGTACACAGGGCAAATTACGCCCACAAAAAAGCCGCTCGTAAGCGGCTTTTTCGCTGAAGATGGCGGCTTATTTCAGGCCGGACATCTTCTGGATTGCACCTTTGAGCTCGTCATCGGAGCAATCGGCGCAAGTGCCTTTAGGCGGCATTGCGTTGATCCCGGTGATGGCCTTGGCCAGGATGCCGTCGAGGCCGCCCTGGTGATCGGCGCGCTCTTTCCAGGCAGCGGTGTCACCGATTTTCGGTGCGCCCAACAGGCCGGTGCCGTGGCAAGCGTTGCAGTGCTTGGCGATCACGTCATCCGGGGATTTCGCGCCACCGCCACCGCCCGCAGAGGCGGCCACTTCCATACCCTTGCATTCCTGCCCCTGGACGCAGACCTGGCCGACAGGCTCAAGACGCTTGGCAATATCATCATTAGTCGCAGCTTGAGCGCTGACTGCCCAAAGGGCCAATACGGTTGCTGGTGCGGCCAGCATTTTCATAATTAGGTTCACGCGTACACCCTCAATGGTGGCTAGTCACGCCTGCGGCCACGGTTTCGCAGGCGGGCGAAAGTATAACGGTTAGCCCGCCACACTGAAACAACCCCAAAGTCGAAGGGGTCTTATTCGCGGCAAAATGTCGCTGGGGGCCTCTCTGCAAGCCTTGCAGGACGCCTCTTGATCTAGAAGTTCGCCGGAGTGGCTGCGCTGATTAGCCGCGCCGGAACATCGAACGGATTACGGAAACGGTGCGGCTTCGTACTCTCAAAGTAGTAGCTGTCGCCGGCTTCGAGGACAAATGTTTCAAGCCCTACCACCAGTTCCAGGCGCCCCTCGAGGAGAATCCCGGTTTCCTCGCCGTCGTGGGTGAGCATCTCTTCACCGGTATCGGCACCCGGCGGATAGATCTCGTTGAGGAAGGCAATGGCGCGGCTCGGATGAGCCCGGCCCACCAGCTTCATGGTCACCGCACCATCGGAGATGTCGATCAGTTCGTGGGCCTTGTAGACGATCTGAGAAGGCGTTTCCTGGAGAATTTCCTCGGAAAAGAACTCCACCATGGACATGGGAATGCCGCCCAGCACCTTGCGCAGCGAGCTGATCGAGGGGCTGACGCTGTTCTTTTCGATCATTGAAATGGTGCTATTGGTGACGCCCGCACGCTTGGCGAGTTCACGCTGGGAAAGACCTTTCAGTTTACGGATGGATTGCAGTCGTTCACCGACGTCCAATGCGGCAGCCTCCTAGGCGGGAATCAGGCGTTGTTGTAATTGAGCGTTATCATGGCGACAGCGTTCAGTATTTACAACACTTGCTCCCGATTCCCCCCGGGAAGGCGACTTTCGGTACAGCCCACGCAATCTCAGCCTTCGCAGTACACCAACGGCACCCGGCGCAGGTTGCAGAACAGCTGATAAGGGATGGTATCGGCGGCCTGCGCAACATCGCTGGCGAGGATGTTCTTGCCCCACAACTCCACGGTCGAACCAAGACCGGCCTGGGGCACGTCCGTCAGGTCGACACACAGCATGTCCATGGACACCCGGCCCAGCAGGCGGCTGCGCTGGCCGGCCACCAGTACCGGCGTACCAGTAGGCGCATGGCGCGGATAACCGTCGGCATACCCCATGGCAACCACGCCGATGCGCATTGGCCTGTCGGTGATGAACCTGGCGCCGTAGCCCACCGGCTCGCCGGCCGGCAGTTCACGCACGCAGATCACCTTGGACTCCAGGGTCATTACCGGCTGCAAGCGCGCGGCCACCGAGTTGTTTTCTTCGAACGGCGTCGAACCGTAGAGCATGATGCCCGGGCGCACCCAATCGCTGGGTACGGCGGGCCAGCCCATGACCGCCGGCGAATTGCGTAGGCTGATTTCCGCTCCGAGGCCCTGGCGAGCCGCTTCGAATACCGCCACCTGCTCGCTGCTACGCGGGCAGTCCAGTTCATCGGCGCGGGCAAAGTGGCTCATCAGCACGATCTTCTCGACCTTGCCGCTGGCCTGCAGGCGCTGATACGCCGCCTGGTAATCCTTGGGATGCAGGCCGACCCGGTGCATGCCCGAGTCCAGCTTGAGCCAGACCGTCAGTGGCTTGGCCACGGCCGCCTGCTCGATGGCTTCGAGTTGCCACAGCGAATGCACCACGCACCAGAAATCATGCTCGACGATCAGCGCCAGCTCGGATGCTTCGAAAAAACCTTCCAGCAGCAGCACCGGCGCACGAATGCCCGCGGCGCGCAGCTCCAGGGCTTCTTCGATGCAGGCCACGGCGAAACCGTCGGCCTCGCCTTCCAGTGCCTGGGCGCAGCGCACCGCGCCATGGCCGTAGGCATCGGCCTTGATCACCGCGAGAGCACGAACTCCCGAGGTTTCACGGGCCAGTTGGTAGTTGTGACGCAGGGCTTGGAGATCGATCAGGGCACGGGCAGGGCGCATGGCGGCAGACTTCTAGGCGGTCATGGGGAATAAAAAACCGGTGCTGGATAACGGCGAGCCGCTACCGGCACCGGGAGAGGGATCTTGTCGCTTAAGGCAGAGCAGCCACTACCGACAGCTCAACCAGAATTTCCGGCTCGCAGAGCTTGGCTTCGACCGTGGCCCGGGCCGGCGCCACGCCTTTTGGCAGCCACTGGTCCCAGACACTGTTCATGCCTGCGAAGTGGGCATCGATGTCCTTCAGGTAGATGGTCACCGACAGCAGCTTGCTCTTATCGGTGCCGGCCAGGTCCAGCAGGCGCTCGATATTGGCCAGGGTCTCGCGAGTCTGCTGTTCGATCCCGGCCTGCATGTCATCGCCGACTTGCCCAGACAGATACACCGTACCGCCGTGAACAACGATCTGGCTCATGCGCTCATTGGTGAGCTGGCGCTGGATTGACATGTTTAGCTGACTCCTGAGGGTTGCCATAACGGGAAATATCGAGGCCTTCGGCGCTGATCTGCGGCTTTTTCTTGGCCATCAGATCCGCCAGCAGGCGACCGGAACCGCAAGCCATGGTCCAGCCAAGGGTGCCGTGACCGGTATTGAGGAACAGGTTCTTGAACGGCGTCGCGCCAACAATCGGCGTGCCATCCGGTGTGGTCGGACGCAGGCCGGTCCAGAAACTGGCCTCGGCCAGATTGCCGCCCTGAGGATAAAGGTCGTTGACGATCATCTCCAGGGTTTCGCGCCGGCGCGGGTTCAGCGAGAGGTCAAAACCGGCTATTTCAGCCATGCCGCCAACACGGATGCGGTTGTCGAAACGGGTGATCGCGACCTTGTAGGTTTCGTCGAGGATGGTGGAAGTCGGGGCCATGGCCGGGTTGGTGATCGGCACGGTCAGGGAGTAACCCTTGAGCGGGTACACCGGCGCCTTGATGCCCAGCGGTTTGAGCAATTGCGGCGAGTAGCTGCCCAGGGCCAGCACGTAGCGGTCGGCGGTTTCCAGCTTGCCGTCGATCCACACGCCGTTGATCCGGTCACCGGCAAAGTCGATGCGCTGGATGTCCTGGCCGAAGCGGAACTCCACACCCAGCTTGCTGGCCATTTCCGCCAGGCGCGTGGTGAAGATCTGGCAGTCGCCAGTCTGGTCGTTGGGCAGGCGCAGGGCACCGGCGAGGATGTCAGTGACGTTGGCCAGGGCCGGCTCGACCCGGGCGATGCCTTCGCGGTCCAGCAGTTCGAACGGCACGCCGGACTCCTTGAGCACGGCGATGTCTTTCGCCGCACCGTCCAGCTGCGCCTGGGTGCGGAACAGCTGGGTAGTGCCCAGGCTGCGGCCTTCGTAGGCAATGCCGGTTTCCGCTCGCAACTCGTCGAGGCAGTCACGGCTGTATTCGGACAGGCGCACCATGCGTTCCTTGTTCACCGCATAGCGGCTGGCGGTGCAGTTGCGCAGCATCTGTGCCATCCACAGGTACTGGTCGATGTCGGCCGTGGCCTTGATCGCCAGTGGCGCGTGGCGCTGCAGCAGCCATTTGATGGCTTTGAGCGGTACACCCGGAGCGGCCCAGGGCGACGCATAGCCAGGCGAGACCTGGCCGGCGTTGGCGAAGCTGGTTTCCATGGCGGCGGCCGGCTGACGGTCCACTACGGTCACTTCAAATCCGGCTCGAGCCAGATAATAGGCACTGGTGGTTCCGATAACGCCACTGCCCAAGACCAGAACGCGCATTTTCATATCCTCATCGCGGCTTGACCGCTGACGTTTGTTATTCAGAGCAAAGATGGGCGCAGTGTAAGAAACATTGAGCAGTGATTTTCACTATATAACCGCCTATATTTGGCGAGAATTCTCGGCGATATTGCTTTTCACGGAGGGGCATCCCCTATGCGCACCAATCATCAGACCCGTCGGGCCCTGGACAAGATCGATCGCAATATCTTGCGGATACTCCAGGCCGACGGACGCATTTCCTTCACCGAGCTGGGGGAGCGAGTGGGTCTCTCCACCACCCCCTGCACCGAGCGCGTGCGCCGCCTGGAGCGCGAAGGGATCATCATGGGCTACAACGCGCGGCTCAATCCGCAGCACCTCAAGGGCAGCCTGCTGGTGTTCGTCGAGATCAGCCTGGACTACAAGTCCGGCGATACCTTCGAGGAGTTTCGCCGGGCGGTGCTGAAGCTGCCCCACGTACTGGAGTGCCACCTGGTGTCCGGCGACTTCGACTATCTGGTCAAGGCGCGGATCTCGGAAATGGCGTCCTACCGCAAGTTGCTGGGGGACATCCTGCTCAAGCTGCCCCACGTGCGCGAGTCCAAGAGCTACATCGTCATGGAAGAGGTGAAGGAGAGCCTGAGCCTGCCGATTCCGGATTGAAGCGAGAGGGTGAAGCCTTCGCCGGCAAGCCGGGGGCGCGGGGCTAGACCAGGACCTGGCGAGTGCTGGCCATGTAGTCGTGGATCTGTTTTTCGACCCGGGGGTGGATCATCTCCATCGGGCGCCGGCCGTTGGGGCAAGGCAGGCTCGGCGTGGTGCCGAACAGGCGGCAGATCAGCGGACGCTCGTCATATACGGTGCAACCGTTGGGCCCCAGGTGCACGCAGTTGAGCTCGTCCATGGCAGCTTCCTGCTCGGCAGCGGTCTTGCGCGGCAGGCGGGACATTTCCTCCGGCGAGGTAGTCACCGGGCCGCAGCAGTCGTGGCAGCCGGGAACGCACTCGAAAGAGGGAATCTGCTGACGCAGGCTGCGGACGATTTGACGGTTACAGCTCATGAAAAAGACTACCGGGGCATGAATAGCCGTGAATTCTGCCCTAAATGCCTGGCGGCAGACAGGACCGGGCGTCCTGCGGTTGCCCCGGCGCAAAGGCCCGACTTATGCTCCGCGCATTTTTACCGACACCATCATCAGGACGCATCCCATGCCCGCCAGCCTTCAGCACGCCGCTTCCTACTATGCCGCCAGCAGCCTGCCGCAACCTGACTACCCAGCGTTGGCGGGCGATCTGACAGCCGATGTGTGCGTGGTCGGGGGCGGTTTTTCCGGGCTCAACACCGCGCTGGAACTGGCCGAGCGTGGCCTCAGCGTGGTCCTGCTGGAGGCGCACAAGATCGGCTGGGGCGCCAGCGGGCGCAATGGCGGGCAGTTGATTCGCGGCGTCGGCCACGGCCTCGACCAGTTCACCAAGATGATAGGCGAGGACGGAGTGCGGCAGATGAAGCTCATGGGGCTGGAGGCGGTGGAGATCGTCCGCCAACGCATCGAGCGTTTCCAGATCCCTTGCGACCTGACCTGGGGCTACTGCGACCTGGCCAACAAGCCGGCCGACCTTGCCGGCTTCGCCGAAGACGCCGAGGAACTACGCAGCCTCGGCTATCGCCACCAGACCCGGCTGCTGCAGGCCGATGACATGCACAGCGTGGTGGGTTCCAAGCGCTATGTTGGCGGCTTGATCGACATGGGCTCTGGCCACCTGCACCCGCTGAACCTGGCCCTGGGCGAAGCCCGGGCGGCGCAGCAGTTGGGGGTGCAACTGTTCGAGCACTCTGCGGTGACCCGCATCGACTACGGCCCCGAGGTCAAGGTCCACAGCAGTCGCGGCACCGTCCGGGCCAAGACCCTGGTACTGGGCTGCAACGCCTACCTCAACGATCTCAATCCGGAATTGGGGGGCAAGGTGCTTCCGGCCGGCAGCTACATCATCGCCACCGAACCCTTGAGCCCGGCCCTGGCCCAGGAACTGCTGCCGCAGAACATGGCGGTCTGCGACCAGCGCGTGGCCCTGGACTACTACCGCCTTTCGGCTGACCGGCGCCTGCTGTTCGGGGGTGCCTGTCATTATTCGGGGCGTGACCCCAAGGACATCGCCGCCTACATGCGGCCGAAGATGCTGGAAGTGTTCCCGCAACTGGCCGCAGTGAAGATCGACTACCAGTGGGGCGGCATGATCGGCATCGGCGCCAACCGCCTGCCGCAGATCGGCCGGCTCAAGGACCAGCCCAATGTGTATTACGCCCAGGCCTATTCGGGCCACGGCCTGAATGCCACGCACCTGGCGGGCAAGCTGCTGGGCGAGGCCATCAGCGGCCAGCACGGCGGCGGTTTCGACCTGTTCGCCAAGGTTCCGCACATCACCTTCCCGGGCGGCAAGCATCTGCGCTCGCCGCTGCTGGCCCTGGGCATGCTCTGGCACCGCTTGAAGGAACTGCTCTGACCCTCCCCGTGGCTGCGCGGCGTCGGCCTACAGCCGCCAGAACGGCTTGAGACCTTCGGCCCGCGCCTCCTCCCGGCTCAGGCCGACATCGCGCAACTGCTCGGCAGTCAGCTCCAGCAACGCCTTGCGCGTGCGCAGCCGATGCCAGTACAGACCCAGCGGGCTCAGCCCGGGCGGTGCGGAGCGTGGCAGGCGTGCCGCCAGTGCCTGTTCCTGCTCTGCCTGCAGCTCCTGACTCCGTAACGACAGACGCACATCGCTCAAGCCGTTCATCTGTATTGCTCCTGTTTGCTCAAAGTTGCCATGAGCCAATAGGATGCTTGGTGCGCAAAAACCATTACAGACTCAATACAGCGGTATTAACTCCATACAGTTTTGCCAAAAATCCTGCTGAATCCTGTATTTTTGCCCCATCTGTACCGGTCTTCGCGCCCCCCCACTACGAGCCAATGCCATGACCCTCTACGTCAACCTCGCCGAACTCCTGGGCACCCGCATTGAGCAGGGCTTCTACCGCCCCGGCGATCGACTGCCCTCAGTGCGCGCCCTGAGCGTCGAGCACGGGGTCAGCCTGAGCACCGTGCAGCAGGCCTACCGCCTGCTGGAAGACAACGGCCTGGCGATGCCCAAGCCCAAGTCCGGCTACTTCGTGCCGCCCAGCCGCGAACTGCCCGCCCTGCCCGCCGTTGGCCGCCCGGCCCAGCGACCGGTAGAGATCTCGCAGTGGGACCAAGTGCTGGAACTGATTCGCGCCGTGCCGCGCAAGGACGTGGTGCAACTGGGCCGCGGCATGCCGGACATCACCACCCCCACCCTCAAGCCTCTGCTTCGGGCCCTGGCCCGCCTCAGCCGGCGCCAGGACATGCCCGGCCTGCACTATGACAACATCTACGGCGTGCTGGAGCTGCGCGAGCAGGTCGCGCGGCTGATGCTGGATTCCGGCTGCCAGCTGGGGGCCGGCGACCTGGTGATCACCACCGGCTGCCACGAGGCGCTGTCCACCAGCATTCGCGCCATCTGCGAACCGGGGGATATCGTTGCCGTGGACTCTCCGAGCTTCCACGGCGCTATGCAGACCCTCAAGGGCCTGGGCATGAAGGCCCTGGAGATCCCAACCGACCCCATTACCGGAATCAGCCTGGAAGCCCTGGAACTGGCTTTGGAACAGTGGCCGATCAAGGCCATACAGTTGACGCCCAACTGCAACAACCCCCTGGGCTACATCATGCCGGAGCCGCGCAAGCGGGCACTGCTGACCCTGGCCCAGCGCTTCGACGTGGCGATCATCGAGGACGATGTGTATGGCGAACTGGCCTACACCTACCCGCGCCCGCGCACCATCAAGTCCTTCGACGATGATGGCCGGGTGCTGCTGTGCAGCTCGTTCTCGAAAACCCTGGCCCCAGGCCTGCGCATCGGCTGGGTGGCGCCCGGCCGCTACCTGGAACGTGTACTGCACATGAAATACATCAGCACCGGCTCCACGGCCCCGCAGCCCCAGGTAGCCATCGCCGAGTTTCTCAAGAGCGGCCACTTCGAGCCGCATTTGCGCAAGATGCGCACCCAATACCAGCGCAATCGTGACCTGATGCTCGATTGGGTCAGCCGCTACTTCCCCGCCGGCACTCGCGCCAGCCGGCCACAGGGCAGTTTCATGCTGTGGATCGAACTCCCCGAGGGCTTTGATGCTCTGAAGCTCAACCGAGTGCTGCTCGAGCAAGGGGTGCAGATTGCCGTGGGCAGCATCTTTTCCGCCTCGGGCAAGTACCGCAATTGCCTGCGGATGAACTACGCTGCCAAGCCAACCGCGCAGATCGAAGACGCGGTACGCAAGGTCGGCGCTGCAGCCATCAAGCTGCTCAGTGAAACCTCGGACTGACCCCGATCCGAAGCAGGAAGCCAGCCGTCCCATGCCAACCCGTGCCGTGATGCGAGATGACCTGACTTGAACCCTATACAGGCCTTCACCTGGCTTCTGCTGCTGAGCCTCGGGCTGGGCGGCTGCGCTACCCGCGAGGTGCCGTACCAACCCAGCCAGGCCCTGCCCGCCCGTGATTCGGGCTTTGCCCAGTCGATCCGGGCCCAGGCCGCGCCCTACCAGGGGCGTTCCGGCTTTCGCCTGCTACCCAACAGCACCGAAGCGTTCATGGCTCGCGCCGAGCTGATCCGCAACGCGCAAAGCAGCCTCGACCTGCAGTACTACATCGTCCACGACGGCATCAGCACCCGCATGCTGGTGGACGAACTGCTCAAGGCCGCCGACCGTGGCGTGCGGGTACGCATCCTGCTGGACGACACCACCAGCGACGGCCTGGACCAGATCATCGCCACCCTGGCCGCCCACCCGCAGATCCAGATCCGTCTGTTCAACCCTCTGCATCTAGGCCGCAGCACCGGCCTGACCCGGGCCATGGGCCGCCTGTTCAACCTGTCGCAGCAGCATCGGCGGATGCACAACAAGCTCTGGCTGGCAGACAACAGCGTGGCCATCGTCGGCGGGCGCAACCTGGGGGATGAATACTTCGACGCCCAGCCCAACCTGAATTTCACCGACATCGACATGTTCAGCGTGGGGCCGGTGGCCGAGCAACTGGGCCACAGCTTCGACCAGTACTGGAACAGCGCCCTGAGCCGCCCCATCGGCGAGTTCCTGTCCAGCACACCTTCCGCCAAGGCGCTGGACAACACCCGGCTGCGCCTCGAGGAATCCTTGCAGGACAGCCGCCGGCAGAACCAGGCGCTGTACCGGCAGTTAATGACCTACCAGACCCAGCCGCGCATGGACATCTGGCGCAAGGAACTGATCTGGGCCTGGAACCAGGCCCTGTGGGACGCTCCGGCCAAGGTCCTGGCCAAGGGTGACCCCGACCCGCACCTGCTGCTCACCACCCAGCTGGCACCGGAACTGAGCGGGGTCGGCAAGGAGCTGATCATGATCTCGGCCTACTTCGTTCCGGGGCAGCCTGGGCTGGTGTACCTGACCGGGCGCGCGGACGCCGGGGTCTCGGTGAGCCTGTTGACCAACTCCCTGGAAGCCACCGACGTGCCCGTGGTGCATGGCGGCTATGCGCCCTATCGCAAGGCATTGCTGGAACATGGAGTGAAGCTCTACGAACTGCGCCGACAACCCGGCGAGCGCGGTGGCAGCGGGCCGCACCTGTTCCACAGCGGCTCCTACAAGGGCTCCGACTCCAGCCTGCACAGCAAGGCGATGATCTTCGACCGACGAAAGAGCTTCATCGGCTCGTTCAACTTCGACCCCCGTTCGGTGCTGTGGAACACCGAGGTCGGGGTGCTGGTGGACAGCCCCGAGCTGGCTGAACATGTCCGCGCCCTGGCCCTGCAGGGGATGGCGCCGGCCCTGAGCTACCAGGTCAAGCTGCTGGACGGCAAGCTGGTCTGGGTGACCGAAGACCAGGGCCAGTTGCACAGCCTGGGCCATGAACCCGGCAACTGGTGGCGCCGCTTCAATGCCTGGCTGAGCACCCGCATCGGCCTGGAACGCATGCTCTGAGCAGCTACAACGCAGCCTGGGCTTCGCCAAAGGCCCCCTGGCGCAGCAGCAGGACAAGCAAGCCAAGAGCCCCGGCCGCCACCAGCAGCAACATGGCATGGCCGCTGACCCACTGGCTGCCGGCCCCTGCCACCAGCGGCCCGATCAGGCAGCCAATGCCCCAGAGCTGCGCCACATGGGCATTGGCCCGCACCAGTGCGTCATCGCGGTAACGCTCGCCGATCAGGATCAGCGACAAAGTGAACAAGCCCCCGGCGCTAGCCCCGAACAACACCCACAGTGGCCAGATCAGCACGGTGCCCAGCAACAGCGGAATGGCCAGGCTGGAACACAACAGGATCACCGCGCAGCCGGTGAACAGGCCGCGCCGGGAAATCCGATCCGCCAGGGCGCCAATCGGCAGCTGCAAAAGTGCATCCCCCACCACCACGGTGCTGACCATGGCCAGGGCAATGTCTTCGGTGAACCCCTGGCTCAAGCAATACACCGGCAGCAGGGTCAGAATCAGCGCCTCGAAAGTAGCGAACAATGCAACTGCCCAGGCAATCGCCGGCAACTTCTGACAGAAGTGCCACAGGTCAAACAGGGTCACGCTGCACGACTCGGTGCTCGGCGCCCCGCTGCGCCCCAACAGCAGGAGCGGTGATACCACCAGCAAACCCACCGCGGTCCAGAAGCCGTAATCATGCTCAGTACCCAGCACGCCCAACAGCAGGGGCCCGGCCAGCTGGCTCAAGGCATAGCTTGCGCCATACAGCGCCACCAGCCGGCCACGCCACTGCTCCACCACCAGCTGATTGATCCAGCTTTCCCCCAGAATGAAGATGATGGTCAGGACCACTCCCAGTATCAGGCGCAGCACCAACCACAACGGATAGCTGGGCAGCAGCGCCAGCAAGGCAATGGAGATCGCCCCACCCCACAGGCACAGGCGCATCAGGCTGGCGGTGCCGAGGCGCGCCGCCAGGCGGCTGGAGATCTTCGCCCCGAGCAACACGCCAATGGCCGGCATCGCCGCCACCACGCCAATTGCAAAAGGCCCGTAGCCCCAGCTTTCGAGACGAAATGACACCAGGGGCATGGTCACGCCCAAGGCCAGGCCGACACTCAAGACTGCGGCCAAAACGGCGAAATAGGTCGCCCAACGCATTTCCACGCTCCTGTGGATCATTGTTTCGCAAGGCACAGACAACACAGCCGGACTCCCCTTGCGGAAAGTCCGGCTGCGCTATGGATCGACATCAGGCGGGGCACTGCCCCGCCTCAAACGACAAGACTCAGAGCTTGATCCAGGTGGCTTTCAGCTCGGTGTACTTGTCGAACGCATGCAGCGACTTGTCGCGACCGTTGCCCGACTGCTTGAAGCCGCCGAACGGCGCGGTCATGTCGCCGCCGTCGTATTGGTTGACCCAGACGCTGCCGGCACGCAGGGCCTTGGCGGCCTGGTGGGCCTTGGAGATGTTGGCGGTCCACACCGCAGCTGCCAGGCCGTAAGGCGTGTCGTTGGCAATCTGGATCGCCTCTTCCACGCTGTCGAAGGCGATCACCGACAGTACGGGGCCGAAGATCTCTTCCTGGGCGATTTTCATCGCGTTGCTGACACCATCGAAAATGGTCGGCTCGACGTAGGTGCCACCGGTTTCTTCCAGGGTGCGCTTGCCACCGGCCACCAGTTTGGCGCCATCGGCATGCCCGGCTTCGATGTAGGACAGCACGGTGTTCATCTGCTGGGTGTCCACCAGGGCACCGACATTGGTGGCCGGGTCCAGCGGGTTGCCCGGCTTCCAACCCTTGAGGGCCTCGATCACCAGCGGCAGGAATTTGTCCTTGATGGAGCGCTCCACCAGCAGGCGCGAGCCGGCGGTGCAGACTTCGCCCTGGTTGAAGGCAATGGCGCTGGCGGCGGATTCAGCGGCGGCCTGCAGGTCCGGAGCATCGGCGAACACGATGTTCGGGCTCTTGCCGCCGGCTTCCAGCCACACGCGCTTCATGTTGGATTCGCCGGAGTAGACCAGCAACTGCTTGGCGATCTTGGTGGAGCCGGTGAACACCAGGGTGTCCACGTCCATGTGCAGGGCCAGGGCCTTGCCGACGGTGTGGCCGTAGCCTGGCAGTACGTTGAACACGCCCGCCGGAATCCCGGCTTCCACTGCCAGAGCAGCGATGCGGATGGCGGTCAGCGGGGATTTTTCCGAAGGCTTGAGGATCACCGAGTTACCGGTGGACAGCGCCGGGCCCAGTTTCCAGCAAGCCATCATCAGGGGGAAGTTCCACGGCACGATGGCCGCGACCACGCCTACCGGCTCACGGGTGACCAGGCCCAACTGGTCGTGAGGGGTGGCAGCGACTTCATCGTAGATCTTGTCGATCGCCTCGCCGCTCCAGCTCAGGGCCTGGGCGGCGCCGGGAACGTCGATATCCAGGGAGTCGCTGATGGGCTTGCCCATGTCCAGGGTTTCCAGGAGCGCGAGTTCTTCAGCGTGCTGCTTCAACAGGCCGGCAAAGCGGATCATCACCGACTTGCGCTTGGCCGGCGCCAGGCGCGACCAGGCGCCGGAGTTGAAGGTGGCGCGGGCGTTTTCCACGGCGCGCTGGGCATCGGCGGCATCACAGCTGGCGATGGTCGCCAGTACGCGACCGTCTACCGGGCTGATGCATTCGAAGGTATCGCTGGAAGCCGATGCGGTGTATTCGCCGTTGATGTAGGCACGACCTTCGATTTTCAGGTCGCGGGCACGTTGTTCCCAGTCGGCACGAGTCAGGGTGGTCATACGAGTGTCCTCCTCTTATTTGTATACAAGCGCCATGCGAACTACGCCGGCACTGCTGAAGAATTCTGCCCGGCCAGCCTGTTTTCGGCCAAAGGCACCCGCCACCCTAAACCAGCGACCCCTGTACTTTCAATATATTTGACAAAGCCCGGGCAAACGCCATTGCTATGTGCATTTTAATAAACATAGACTTTGGCCTTCATAGCCACTCGCGCCGCAATCACGGGGGAATACAACAATGAGCATCCACAACGTCGTCGACTTCAGCCAGGCCACCACCGAGGGCGAACGCTACCGCCCCGCTGCGGAAAAAATCCTCAAGGGCGACCCCGAGCAGGCGGTGTTCAACCATTACGCCAGCCCGTGCGGCCAGCTCAATGCCGGGGTCTGGGAAGGCGCCGTGGGCCAGTGGACGGTGAACTTCACCGAACACGAATACTGCGAGATCCTCCAGGGCGTATCGGTACTGCGCGATCACGACGGCAATGCCAAGACTCTGCGGGTCGGCGACCGCTTCGTGATCCCGGCCGGCTTCAAGGGCACCTGGGAAGTGCTGGAGCCCTGCCGCAAGGTCTATGTGGCCTTCGAACAGAAGGCCTGAATCCCGGGCACAAAAAAACCCGCTTGAAGGCGGGTTTTTTTGTCAGAAGAAAAATCAATTACTTGATTTTGCCTTCCTTGTAGATCACGTGCTTGCGAACAACCGGATCATATTTCTTGATCTCGATTTTGTCCGGAGTAGTACGCTTGTTCTTGTCGGTAGTGTAGAAGTGACCAGTACCGGCGCTCGAGATCAAACGAATCAATTCACGCATGATTAGCTCCCTTAAACCTTGCCGCCATCGCGACGGATTTCGGCCAGCACGACATCAATGCCGCGCTTGTCGATGATACGCATGCCTTTGGCAGATACGCGCAGACGCACAAAACGTTTCTCGGACTCAACCCAGAAGCGGTGATGCTGCAGGTTCGGCAGGAAACGACGACGGGTTTTGTTGTTTGCGTGGGAAATGTTATTCCCAGTCACCGGACCCTTACCGGTAACTTGACAGACTCTAGACATGCCTCAGCCCTCTAAAACCACATGCCCAACCCGGCATGGGTTGGCCGCTTAATCTCTCAGTCATTTGGCGCCAGGCGCCGCGTTTCTTTAGGGTCTTACCGGCTACACCTACAAGCGAAGGAACCGGGCCCCTAGAAAAGAGCGCTGCTTTATACCAGAAAGACCCCAGAGCAACAACAACCGCTGTGCCAAGGATGACGAAAAGTCCTGATTTTCTTGCGCCGGACGCCTGCGGCAAAGGCTACCGCAGAAATCTACCGCTCGTCGCAGAATATATTTCTCCCGAAACCCCAGGCACAAAACCGCCATTGGGCGCGGTCATGCCTGCGGAAAATCACGCCTGGAACCCCGGCCAAGCCCGAGGTTTCGTCACTCGATACAAAAGGGATAGTCATTTTACAAAGAGGCCACTAGGGTAAGGCATTTCCAGACTGCACTCGCAGATGGGCTTTCGATCTGCACAAGGAACCCGACCATGCGTCTTGCCGCCCTCCCGCTCCTGCTCGCCCCTCTCCTGAGCCCCCTGGCCCAGGCTGCCGCGCTGAGCGTCTGCACCGAAGCCAGCCCGGAGGGCTTCGACGTGGTGCAGTACAACTCACTGACCACCACCAACGCATCCGCCGACGTGCTGATGAACCGCCTGGTGGAGTTCGACGCCGATAGCGGCAAGGTAGTCCCCAGCCTTGCCGACAGCTGGGAGGTCTCTGCCGACGGCCTGACCTACGTGTTCAAGCTGCACCCCAAGGTCAAGTTCCACCGCACCGAGTATTTCAACCCCAGCCGCGAGCTGACCGCCGAAGACGTCAAGTTCAGCTTCGAGCGCATGCTCGATCCGGCCCATCCGTGGCACAAGATCGCCCAGAGCGGCTTTCCCCACGCCCAATCCCTGCAGTTGCCCAGCCTGATCAAGAAGATCGATGCCCTGGACCCGCTGACCGTACGCTTTACCCTGGACCACGCCGATTCGACCTTCCTCGCCACCCTGAGCATGGGCTTCGCCTCGATTTACTCGGCGGAGTACGCCGAGCAACTGCTCAAGGCCGGCACCCCGGAGAAGCTCAACAGCCAGCCGATCGGCAGCGGCCCGTTCATCTTCGGGCGCTTCCAGAAAGACGCCTCGATCCGCTACAAGGCCAACCGCGACTACTTTGCCGGCAAGCCGGCGGTCGATTCGCTGATCTTTGCCATTACCCCGGACGCCAACGTGCGCTTGCAGAAGCTGCGCCGCAACGAGTGCCAGATCGCACTGTCGCCCAAGCCCCTGGATGTCCAGGCCGCCAGCGAGGATCCGGCACTGAAGGTCGAGCACACCGCAGCCTTCATGACCGCCTTCGTCGCCATCAACAGCCAGCACCCACCCCTGGACAAACCCGAGGTACGCCAGGCAATCAACCTGGCCTTCGACAAGGGCAGCTACCTCAAGGCGGTCTTTGAAGGCACCGCCGAAGCCGCCAACGGCCCTTACCCGCCCAATACCTGGAGCTACGCCAAGGACCTGCCCGGGTACACCCACGACCCGGAAAAGGCTCGCCAACTGCTGGCCAAGGCTGGCCTGAAGAACGGCTTCCAGACCACCATCTGGACCCGCCCTTCTGGCAGCCTGCTCAACCCCAACCCCAGCCTGGGCGCGCAGTTGCTGCAATCGGACCTGGCCCAAGTGGGGATCCAGGCGGAAATCCGCGTGATCGAATGGGGTGAACTGATCCGCCGCGCCAAGGCCGGCGAACACGACCTGCTGTTCATGGGCTGGGCTGGCGACAACGGCGACCCGGATAACTTCCTCTCGCCACAGTTCACCTGCGCCGCCGTCAAGTCCGGCACCAACTTCGCCCGCTACTGCGACCAGAACCTGGACAAGCTGATCACGGCCGGCAAGACCACCAGCGAACAGGGTGTGCGCAGCAAGCTGTACCAACAGGCCCAGACCCAGATCCAGCAGCAGGCGCTGTGGCTACCCCTGGCACACCCGACCGCTTTCGCCCTGACTCGCAAGCAGGTCGAGGGCTACCAGGTGAGCCCCTTCGGGCGCCAGGACTATTCGAAAGTCAGCACCAAGTGAACTGCCGGCCGGCTTCAAGGCCCACCCAGGCCTTGAAGCCGGCCGCATTCAGATCCAGCCGTACTCGGCCATCGACAGCGGGTCGCCCTCCCCCACGATGAAGTGGTCCAGCACCCGCACATCGATCAACTCCAGTGCCTCCTGCAAACGTCGGGTCACCACCCGGTCGGCCGGGCTGGGCTCGCAAATGCCTGACGGGTGGTTGTGGCAGAGGATCACCGCCGCTGCATTGTGCGCCAAGGCGCGCTTGATCACCTGCCGCGGGTACACCGTGGTGCTGTCGATGGAGCCCTGAAACAGCACTTCGAAGGTCAGTACACGATGCCGCGTGTCGAGAAACAGGCAACCGAACACTTCATGGGGCTCGTGGCGCAGCATCGACTTCAGGTAATCGCGCACCACCAGCGGGTTCTCCAATGCGGACTGGCGATGTAGTTTCTCCGCCAGATGCCGGCGGGCCATTTCCAGCACCGCCTGCAACAAGGCGTACTTGGCCGGGCCCAGCCCCAGCTGGCGGGTGAAGGTCAGTTGATCGGCCTCCAGCAGCCCGCGCAGGCTACCAAAGCGCCGCAACAGATGCCGCGCCAGGTCCACCGCGCTTTTACCGGCCACCCCGGTGCGCAGGAAAATAGCCAGTAGCTCGGCGTCGGAAAGGCTGATGGCGCCCTGCTCCAGAAGCCGTTCCCGCGGACGCTCCGCCGCGGGCCAGTCACGAATACTCATCACACCTCCCTGTGCATGGCGCCGCTGTTCGACAGCGGGCGCTGTGCTATCTTAGCCCCCTCTTTTTTGCGTGGTATTTCACCTGGGGAGGGGGCATGCCACGCAGCAATCACTGAACGGAAAGACAGGCCTATGCAGCGGCTGTATCGGAAACGCATCGTGCTCGGCGTCGGCGGCGGCATTGCCGCCTACAAGAGCGCGGAGCTGGTTCGCCGACTCCTCGACCAGGGCGCCGAAGTGCGCGTGGTCATGACCCGGGGCGGCAGTGAGTTCATTACCCCGCTGACCATGCAAGCGCTCTCCGGGCACCCGGTCCACCTCGACCTGCTGGACCCGGCTGCCGAAGCCGCCATGGGCCATATCGAGCTGGCCAAGTGGGCCGACCTGGTGCTGATCGCGCCAGCCACCGCGGACCTGATTGCCCGCCTGGCCCAAGGCATTGCCGACGATCTGCTGACCACCCTGGTGCTGGCCACCGATGCCATCGTCGCCGTCGCCCCGGCGATGAATCAGGCCATGTGGCGCGACCCTGCCACCCAGGCCAACACCCAACTGCTGCAAAGCCGTGGCCTGAAGGTCTTCGGCCCGGCTTCCGGCAGCCAGGCCTGTGGCGATGTCGGCCTGGGCCGCATGCTGGAGGCCAACGACCTGGCCCAGTGCGCAGCCGATTGTTTCCAGCATCTGGCGCTGACCGGCAAGCACCTGCTGATTACCGCCGGGCCGACCCAGGAAAACATCGACCCGGTGCGCTACATCACCAACCATAGCTCAGGAAAAATGGGCTTCGCCCTGGCCGAGGCCGCGGTTGAAGCCGGTGCCCGGGTGACCCTGATCACCGGGCCGGTACACCTGCCAACCCCCGATAGAGTCACGCGGATCGACGTTGTCAGCGCCCGGGACATGCTCGCGGCCTGTGAGTCGGCGATCCCATGCGACGTTTTCATCGCCTCTGCAGCGGTCGCGGACTACCGACCGGAAGTCGTCGCCCCACAGAAATTAAAGAAAGACCCTACGAAAGGTGACGGCCTGTTGCTGCAGATGGTGCGCAACCCGGACATCCTGGCCACCATTGCCAGCCGTCCGGATCGGCCTTTCAGTGTCGGTTTCGCTGCAGAAACCGAAAACTTGCTCGACTACGCTGCACGCAAATTGAAGGACAAGAACCTCGACCTGATCGTCGCCAACGACGTTGCCAACCCGAGCATTGGCTTCAACAGCGAGGAAAACGCCTGCAGCGTGATTGACCGGGAGTTGCACGCAACTCTCTTCGCCCAGACCAGCAAGGGCAAGATTGCCCGCCAGCTGATCTCTTTTATCGCCGAACGGCTGAACCAGGTTTAACTCGCATGCACGCTTTACAAGCCAAGATCCTCGACCCACGCATCGGCAACGAATTCCCTCTGCCGCAGTACGCCACGCCGGGCTCCGCCGGCCTCGACCTGCGAGCCATGCTCAAGGAAGACACCCTTCTGCAGCCAGGCCAGACGCTGCTGATCCCTACCGGGCTGTCGGTCTACATTGGCGATCCGGGCCTGGCGGCGCTGATCCTGCCGCGCTCCGGCCTGGGCCATAAGCACGGCATCGTGCTGGGCAACCTGGTGGGCCTGATCGACTCGGACTACCAGGGCGAACTGATGGTGTCCTGCTGGAACCGTGGCCAGACCGCCTTCAACATCGCCGTCGGCGAGCGCATCGCCCAACTGGTGCTGGTGCCTGTGGTCCAGGCGCATTTCGAAGTGGTCGAAGCCTTTGATGAAAGCCAGCGTGGCGCAGGTGGCTTCGGCCACTCCGGCAGCCACTGATCTGCCTCTCGGAGTGGGCAGCCTGCCTGCTCCGCCCCCTTGCGAGAGCAATCAAGGACCGAGGACCAGCATTTTTTTGCAGGGCGCCTGGCCCCCGCCAGGCCGGGCTGCTGACCGGTTCCGGAGGGGACGGAGCCCGTCAGATGGCACTTTCGCAGTACGAACTCTATGCTGAAAACGCCGTCATACCCTTCAGTTTGAGCCTGCCGACCTGTCCTCCCACGGCCGTACTGCACCCCTTCAGATGGAGCACCCTCAGTGATGAGCAACGCAGCTAAAGTCGCCCCGAAATTCCCCGACAGCATCTTCCGCGCCTACGACATCCGCGGCGTTGTACCGCAAACCCTGACTGCTGAAACCGCCTACTGGATCGGCCGCGCCATCGGCTCCCAGAGCCTGGCCCAGGGTGAACCGAACGTCTCCGTGGGCCGCGATGGCCGCCTGTCCGGGCCGGAACTGGTGGCGCAACTGATCCAGGGCCTGCACGACAGCGGCTGCCACGTCAGCGACGTCGGCCTGGTGCCCACCCCGGCCCTGTATTACGCGGCCAACGTACTGGCCGGCAAGTCCGGCGTAATGCTCACCGGCAGCCACAACCCCTCGAACTACAACGGTTTCAAGATCGTCATCGCCGGCGACACCCTGGCCAATGAACAGATCCAGGCCCTGCACGAGCGCCTCAAGAGCAACAACCTGAGCAGCGCCCAGGGCAGCGTCACCCAGGTCGACATCCTGCCGCGCTACGCCGAGGAGATCATCCGTGACGTCAAGCTGGCCCGCCGCCTGAAAGTCGTGGTGGATTGCGGCAACGGCGCCGCCGGGGTGATTGCCCCACAGTTGATCGAAGCCCTGAACTGCGAAGTGATCCCGCTGTTCTGCGAAGTGGACGGCAACTTCCCCAACCACCACCCGGATCCGGGCAAGCCCGAGAACCTCGAGGACCTGATTGCCAAGGTCAAGGAAACCGGCGCCGACCTGGGCCTGGCCTTCGACGGCGACGGCGATCGTGTCGGCGTGGTGACCAACACCGGCAGCATCGTCTTCCCCGACCGCCTGCTGATGCTGTTCGCCAAGGACGTGGTGGCGCGCAACCCGGATGCGGAGATCATCTTCGACGTCAAATGCACCCGACGCCTGATTCCGCTGATCAAGGAATATGGCGGTCGCCCGCTAATGTGGAAGACCGGTCACTCGTTGATCAAAAAGAAAATGAAGCAGACCGGTGCACTGCTGGCCGGCGAAATGAGCGGCCATGTGTTCTTCAAGGAACGCTGGTTCGGCTTCGACGACGGCATTTATAGCGCCGCACGGTTGCTGGAGATCCTCAGCAAGGAAAAATCCACCGCAGAAGAGTTGTTCGCGACCTTCCCGAACGATATTTCTACGCCGGAAATCAATATCCATGTGACCGAAGAGAGCAAATTCAGCATCATTGATGCCCTGCACGACGCGCAGTGGGGCGCAGGCGCCGACCTGACCACCATTGACGGCGTGCGAGTCGACTATGCCAAGGGCTGGGGCCTGGTTCGCGCCTCCAACACCACCCCTGTGCTGGTGCTGCGCTTCGAGGCTGATGACGAAGCCGAGCTGCAGCGGATTAAGGACGTGTTCCACGTCCAGCTGAAACGTGTTGCACCTGATCTCCAACTACCGTTTTGACTGTTTGAAGCACCGGAGCCCTGAATGACCATCGAACGCGATGCCGCCGCCAATACCGCCAAGGTCCTATCCGAAGCGCTGCCTTATATTCGCCGTTATGTCGGCAAGACCCTGGTGATCAAGTACGGCGGCAACGCTATGGAAAGCGAGGAACTGAAAACCGGCTTCGCCCGCGACATCGTGCTGATGAAGGCTGTCGGGATCAACCCGGTGGTGGTGCACGGTGGCGGCCCGCAGATCGGTGACCTGCTCAAGCGCCTTTCCATTGAAAGCCACTTCGTCGATGGCATGCGCGTGACCGATGCGCAAACCATGGACGTGGTGGAGATGGTCCTCGGTGGCCAGGTCAACAAGGACATCGTCAACCTGATCAACCGTCACGGTGGCAGCGCCATCGGCCTGACCGGCAAGGATGCCGAGCTGATCCGGGCAAAAAAACTCACCGTGACCCGCCAGACGCCGGAAATGACCACCCCGGAAATCATCGATATCGGCCATGTGGGCGAAGTGGTCGGGATCAACACCGACCTGCTGAACCTGCTGGTCAAGGGTGATTTCATCCCGGTGATCGCACCGATCGGGGTCGGCGCCAACGGCGAGTCCTACAACATTAACGCCGATCTGGTGGCTGGCAAGGTGGCCGAAGCATTGAAAGCCGAAAAGCTGATGCTGCTGACCAACATCGCCGGCCTGATGGACAAGTCGGGCAAGGTCCTCACCGGCCTGAGCACCCAGCAGGTCGACGAGCTGATCGCCGACGGCACCATCTACGGCGGCATGCTGCCGAAAATCCGCTGCGCGCTAGAAGCCGTGCAAGGCGGGGTCGGCAGCTCGCTGATCATCGACGGTCGCGTGCCCAACGCGATCCTGCTGGAGATCTTCACCGACACGGGTGTCGGCACCCTGATCAGCAACCGCAAGCGTCCTTAAGCACCAGGCACAAAAAAGCCCCCGCCCGGGATCCCGGGCAGGGGCTTTTTTATCGACGCAATCTTTGTGGGAGCCGGCTTGCCGGCGAAGGCACTCACGCGGGCAACTCAAGGCCCAAAGGCCTCTTCGCCGGCAAGCCGGCTCCTACAGGTCAGATTCCGTACTGCGCGCGGTAGGCTTCCACCGCTGGCAGATGCTGCTTGAGCGCCGGATCATCCGCCAGGAACTGCAGGACCTGGGTCAGGGAGACAATGCTCACCACCGGAATGCCGAAGTCACGCTCGACTTCCTGGATCGCCGACAACTCGCCGTTGCCGCGTTCCTGACGGTTCAGGGCGATCAGCACCCCGGCCGCCTTGGCGCCGTCCTGGGACTCGATGATCTGCATCACTTCGCGGATCGCCGTGCCGGCGGTGATCACGTCGTCGATGATCAGCACATCGCCAGTCAAGGGAGCCCCCACCAGGCTGCCGCCTTCGCCGTGAGCCTTGGCTTCCTTGCGGTTGAAGCACCAGGGCAGATCGCGCTGGTGATGCTCGGCAAGCGCCACCGCAGTGGCCGCCGCCAGAGGAATGCCTTTATAGGCCGGGCCAAACAGCACATCGAAGGGAATGCCGCTTTCGACGATCGCCGCGGCGTAGAAACGCCCCAGCTGGGCCAGCGCCGAACCGCTGTTGAACAGGCCGGCATTGAAGAAGTAAGGGCTGGTGCGCCCGGACTTCAGGGTGAACTCACCGAAGCGCAAAACCCCGCGATCGATGGCAAAACGAATGAAATCGCGCTGATACGCCTGCATGAAAAAACCCCAGATACCACGGATTTAGCTAATTAGGTAGAGCTCGGGTATCATACACGCACGTGATTTTTGGGGCCATTTATGCGGATCATCAGTGTGAACGTCAATGGTATTCAGGCTGCAGTGGAGCGTGGTTTGCTCAGTTGGCTGCAGGCACAGAATGCCGACGTCATCTGCCTGCAGGACACCCGCGCCTCTGCCTTTGAACTGGACGACCCAGCCTTCCAACTGGATGGCTACTTCCTTTATGCCTGCGATGCCGAAGTCCCTGCCCAAGGCGGTGTGGCTTTGTATTCGCGGTTGCAGCCGAAGGCGGTCATCAGCGGCCTCGGCTTCGAGACAGCCGATCGTTACGGGCGCTACCTGCAAGCCGATTTCGACAAGGTCAGCATCGCGACCTTGCTGCTTCCATCAGGGCAGAACGGCGATGAAGACTTGAACCAGAAGTTCAAGCTAATGGACGATTTCGCCCGTTATCTGGATAAACAGCGGCGCAAACGTCGCGAGTACATTTATTGTGGCTCGCTGTACGTGGCGCAACAGAAGCTGGATATCAAGAACTGGCGCGACAGCCAGCAATCTCCGGGCTTCCTGGCACCTGAGCGTGCCTGGATGGACGAGATCATTGGCAACATGGGTTATGTCGACGCATTGCGTGAAGTCAGCCGTGAAGGCGACCAGTACAGCTGGTGGCCGGACAACGAACAGGCCGAGATGCTCAACCTGGGCTGGCGTTTCGATTACCAGTTGCTGACTCCCGGCCTGCGTCGCTTTGTCCGCAGCGCTCGCCTGCCGCGCCAGCCGCGCTTCTCGCAGCACGCACCGCTGATCGTGGACTATGACTGGACGCTGACCATCTAAGCGTCCTTTCACCGCCACAAAAAAGCCGACATCGCTGTCGGCTTTTTTGTGCTTGCTCGAGCTACTTGATCAGGCGCCAGGTAAAGGGGTAGCGATAAGGCACCCCTTCGCCAGCCTTGACTCCGCCGATGATGGTCAGCACCAGGGCTCCGATCGCCAGCAGGCCGAACATAAAGAACCCGATCACCACGATCATCAACAGGAAGCACACCGCCGACGCAATGGCGACGGTCAGCTGGAAGTTCAGTGCTTCCTTGCCCTGGGCATCGATAAAGGGATCGGTTTCGCGCTTCATCTGCCAGAGAATCAACGGTCCGATCAGTGTGCCGAAAGGAACCCAGATCCCCAGTAAGGCGGACAGGTGACAAAACATCGCCCATTGCCGGACTTCGTGGCTCGGCGTAGGCAGCGGCAGTTGTTCATCACTCATGGTGCTCTCCTTGCTGAAGACCTGCGCCCATCAATCGGCGAGCGCGGCTTGCTGCAGTTGGAAAATCTCGTTCATGCCTTGCTGGGCCAGGGCCAGCATCGCATTCAGTTCAGCCGGCTGGAACGGCGCACCTTCGGCAGTGCCCTGCACTTCGATGAAACCACCGGTGCTGGTCATCACAACGTTGAGGTCGGTTTCGGCAGCCGAGTCTTCCAAATAATCCAGGTCCAGGACCGGTTCGCCCTGGTACATGCCGACGGATACCGCGG
Organism: Pseudomonas sp. W17; assembly: GCF_040268305.1. Classification (NCBI taxonomy): domain Bacteria; kingdom Pseudomonadati; phylum Pseudomonadota; class Gammaproteobacteria; order Pseudomonadales; family Pseudomonadaceae; genus Pseudomonas; species Pseudomonas sp. W17. The sequence goes on from NZ_CP158490.1 coordinate 6,936,162, forward strand.
CGATCATCTGCTTCAGCGGATCGCCGCCTTTCAGGCCACCGCGCTTCTTGATCACTTTCAAGGCGTCGACCAGAGCCACCATGGCGCCAGTGATCGATGCGGTACGAGTACCGCCGTCGGCCTGGATCACGTCGCAATCGACATACAGGGTGACGTCGCCCAGCTTGGACATGTCCAGCGCGGCGCGCAGCGAACGGCCGATCAGGCGCTGGATCTCCAGGGTCCGACCGCCCTGCTTGCCACGGCTGGCTTCGCGCTGGTTACGCTCGCCGGTAGCCCGCGGCAGCATGCCGTACTCGGCAGTCAGCCAACCCTGACCCTGGCCCTTGAGGAAGCGCGGCACACCATTCTCGACGCTGACCGTGCAGATCACTTTGGTATCACCGAACTCGACCAGTACAGATCCCTCGGCGTGTTTGGTGTAGTTGCGGGTGATGCGGATCGAGCGGAGCTGATCGGCGGCGCGACCACTTGGACGTTTCATAGGGGAACACCTGTACGGGGACGGAAAACTGCCGAGCATTATAAAGCCCGCAACCGCGCCAGGGCACGCCTAAAAAGGTCAAAGGAGCATTTACACCGCGGATGAGTCCTGTTGCGACGAGCTGCAATGCATTGGCAGCACCAGGGTTTGGGGGCTCCGACCGCACTGCGCTACAATCCTGCGCCTTCGCAGCCTGTCGGCTTCAATTCATCTTTATCAGGCCCGCCCAACCCCCTCACGGTTGGTGCCGGCGCTGAATCGGAGGTACCTCCATGGTGCACAGCATGACCGCCTTCGCCCGGGTAGAACGGGCAGGCACTCAGGGCACCCTGAGCTGGGAACTGCGCTCGGTCAACAGCCGCTACCTGGAGCCGCACCTGCGTTTGCCGGAAGCCTTTCGCGACCTTGAAGGCGCGGTCCGCGAAGCCCTGCGCCAGGGCCTGTCCCGCGGCAAGGTCGAGTGCACCTTGCGCTTCATCGAGGAAACCGCCGGCAAACCGCTGCAGGTAGATCGCGAGCGCGCCGCGCAACTGGTCGCCGCCGCCGAGTCCGTCGCCAGCCTGATCAAGCAGCCGGCCGCGCTCAACCCGCTGGAAGTCCTGGCCTGGCCGGGCGTACTGGTGGCCGACGCCACTGACCCGCAAGCCTTGAACAGTGACGCCCTGGCCCTGTTCAACCAGGGCTTGAAGGAACTGAAGAACGGCCGCGAACGGGAAGGCGCCGAACTGGCCAGGCTGATCGACGAACGCCTGTCCTCCATCGAGGAAGACGTGGCGACCCTGCGTGAACTGGTCCCGCAGATGCTCGCGACCCAGCGCCAGAAGATCCTCGACCGCTTCGCCGACATGCAGGCCGAGCTGGATCCGACCCGTCTCGAACAGGAGATGGTGCTGCTGGCACAGAAAAGCGACGTCGCCGAAGAACTGGACCGCCTGAGCACCCACATCATTGAAGTACGTCGCGTGCTTAAGTCCGGCGGCGCGGCCGGGCGGCGCCTGGACTTCCTGATGCAGGAACTCAACCGCGAAGCCAACACACTGGGCTCCAAGGCCTTCGACCCGCGCAGCACCCAAGCTGCGGTCAACCTCAAGGTGTTGATCGAGCAGATGCGCGAACAAGTGCAGAATATTGAGTAAGGCAACTGACATGACCCACAGCACCGGCACCCTGTACATCATTTCCGCGCCGTCGGGCGCGGGCAAGAGCAGCCTGGTCAAGGCCCTGACCGACGCCAAACCGGAGATTCGCGTCTCGGTCTCCCACACCACCCGTGCCATGCGCCCCGGTGAGGTGGACGGCGTGAACTATCACTTCGTCTCCCGCGAGACGTTCGTGAAGATGGGTGAGCACGGGGACTTCCTGGAGCGCGCCGAAGTGTTCGGCAACCTCTACGGAACCTCGCAAAGCCACCTGCAGCAAACCCTGGACGCAGGCCACGATCTGATTCTGGAAATCGACTGGCAAGGCGCGGAACAAGTACGCAAGCTGATGCCCCAGGCCCGTTCGATCTTCATCCTGCCACCGTCCTTGCAAGCCCTGCACCAGCGCCTGACCAACCGTGGGCAGGACAGTGACGAGGTCATCGACGGGCGGATGCGCGAAGCCGTCAGCGAAATGAGCCACTACGTCGACTACGACTATCTGATCATCAACGACGATTTCGCCCACGCACTGGGCGACCTGAAGGCGATTTTCCGCGCCAATCAGCTGCAACAGAAACGCCAGCAGCAGCGTTTCGGCAAATTGCTGGCTGAACTCCTGGGTTAAAACAGCACTTCCCAAAACCGCTGCAAGCGCTTTACATTGGCACTTGCAGCGCGTTGAAGGGCTTGGTTAAAAAATCAGCGCTTCCCTTAACGCTGGTGATTTTTTAAACTGTCGAGTCCGCTCGCCCATCCGGGCAGCGCGCATATTGCATTTGCTACGAGGAAGACCATGGCCCGCGTAACCGTTGAAGACTGCCTAGAACACGTGGATAACCGCTTTGAGCTGGTCATGCTCTCTACCAAGCGTGCCCGTCAACTGGCCACCGGCGGCAAAGAGCCGAAAGTAGCATGGGAAAACGACAAACCTACCGTTGTCGCCCTGCGCGAAATCGCTGAAGGCCTGATCGACTACGCAGCCATCGCCGAAGCCGAAATCGTTGAAGATGAGCCGCTTTTCGCTGCTTTCGAGGACGAGTCCAACGAGGCCGTCTGAGCCTATGCCTGGTCGACGTAGCACGGCGCGGGATCACAGCTTACGGCAGGAGACATCATGCCGAGCATAGACGCCCTCGCCGATCGCTTATCGACCTATCTCGGCACGGACCAGGTCAATCTGGTCCGCCGAGCGTATTTCTACGCCGAACAAGCCCATGACGGTCAACGCCGTCGCAGCGGCGAGGCGTACGTCACGCACCCACTCGCGGTAGCGAACATTCTTGCCGACATGCACATGGACCATCAGAGCCTGATGGCCGCGATGCTGCATGACGTCATCGAAGACACCGGCATCGCCAAGGAAGCGCTCAGCGCGCAGTTCGGCGAAACCGTGGCCGAATTGGTGGATGGGGTCAGCAAACTGACCCAGATGAACTTCGAAACCAAGGCCGAAGCCCAAGCGGAAAACTTCCAGAAGATGGCCATGGCCATGGCCCGCGACATTCGCGTGATCCTGGTCAAGCTGGCCGACCGCCTGCACAACATGCGCACCCTGGAAGTACTTTCCGGCGAAAAGCGTCGGCGGATCGCCAAGGAAACCCTGGAGATCTACGCCCCCATCGCCAACCGCCTGGGCATGCACGCCATCCGCATCGAATTCGAAGACCTGGGCTTCAAGGCGATGCACCCGATGCGTTCCGCGCGGATCTACCAGGCGGTCAAGCGCGCCCGGGGCAACCGCAAGGAAATCGTCAACAAGATCGAGGAATCCCTCAGCCACTGCCTGGCCATCGACGGCATCCAGGGCGAGGTCAGCGGTCGCCAGAAGCACCTGTACGGCATCTACAAGAAGATGCGCGGCAAGCGTCGAGCCTTCAACGAGATCATGGACGTTTATGCGTTCCGCATCATCGTCGACAAGGTAGACACCTGCTATCGCGTACTCGGCGCTGTACATAATTTGTACAAGCCGCTACCGGGACGCTTCAAGGACTACATCGCCATTCCCAAGGCCAACGGCTATCAGTCGCTGCATACCACGCTGTTCGGCATGCACGGAGTACCGATCGAGATCCAGATTCGTACCCGGGAAATGGAAGAAATGGCCAATAACGGCATCGCCGCCCACTGGCTGTACAAATCCAGTGGCGACGAACAACCCAAAGGCACTCACGCCCGCGCCCGCCAATGGGTCAAGGGCGTGCTGGAAATGCAGCAACGCGCCGGCAACTCCCTGGAATTCATCGAGAGCGTGAAGATCGACCTGTTCCCGGACGAAGTCTACGTGTTCACGCCCAAAGGCCGGATCATGGAGCTGCCCAAAGGCTCCACCGCGGTGGACTTCGCCTACGCGGTTCACACCGACGTCGGCAACAGCTGCATCGCCTGCCGGATCAATCGTCGCCTGGCGCCGCTGTCCGAACCCCTGCAAAGCGGTTCCACAGTGGAAATCGTCAGCGCCCCGGGCGCGCGCCCGAACCCGGCCTGGCTGAATTTCGTGGTCACCGGCAAGGCCCGCACTCATATCCGCCATGCTCTCAAGCTGCAGCGCCGCTCCGAGTCCATCAGCCTCGGCGAACGCTTGCTGAACAAGGTGCTCAACGGCTTCGACAGCTCCCTGGAAAAGGTCCCGGCCGAACGCATTCAGGCGATTCTCCAGGAATACCGCCTGGAACTGATCGAAGACCTGCTGGAAGACATCGGCCTGGGCAACCGCATGGCCTACGTTGTGGCGCGCCGCCTGCTGGGCGAAGGCGAACAGCTGCCAAGCCCGGAAGGCCCGCTGGCAATCCGCGGCACCGAAGGCCTGGTGCTGAGCTACGCCAAGTGCTGCACGCCGATCCCGGGCGATCCGATCGTCGGCCACCTGTCCGCCGGCAAGGGGATGGTGGTGCACCTGGACAACTGCCGCAATATCAGCGAAATCCGCCATAACCCGGAAAAGTGCATCCAGCTCTCCTGGGCCAAGGATGTCACCGGCGAATTCAATGTCGAACTGCGCGTCGAACTGGAACACCAACGCGGCCTGATCGCGCTGCTGGCCAGCAGCGTCAACGCCGCCGACGGCAACATCGAGAAAATCAGCATGGACGAACGCGATGGTCGCATCAGCGTGGTCCAACTGGTGGTCAGCGTGCACGACCGCGTACACCTGGCCCGCGTGATCAAGAAACTGCGCGCCCTGACCGGGGTCATCCGCATCACCCGCATGCGTGCGTAGCCCGTCCATTACAAGGAGTCATTCATGACCAAGACTGTTATCACCAGCGACAAGGCACCTGCTGCCATCGGCACCTACTCCCAGGCGATCAAGGCTGGCAACACCGTCTACATGTCCGGCCAGATCCCTCTGGACCCCAAGACCATGGAGCTGGTGGAAGGCTTCGAAGCCCAGACCGTCCAGGTGTTCGAAAACCTCAAGTCGGTAGCCGAGGCCGCTGGCGGTTCGTTCAAGGACATCGTCAAGCTGAACATCTTCCTCACCGACCTGAGCCACTTCGCCAAGGTCAACGAGATCATGGGCAAGTATTTCCAACAGCCTTACCCAGCCCGCGCCGCCATTGGCGTGGCCGCCCTGCCAAAGGGTGCACAGGTTGAAATGGATGCCATTCTGGTCATCGAGTAACACCCGCGGCGCAGCCCTCAAGGCTGCGCCGTTTTCGTTCTGAAAGGATTTCGTCATGCGCCAAGCGCTAGCTGTTTCGCTGCTCGCCGTACTGCTCGGCGGTTGTGCCAGCGACCCCGCCAAAAACGATGTGGGCGGCATCTGGATCAATCAGGTAGCGATCGACGCAGCCTCCAAGGGCGGCCCTTTGCGTGAAGCCCTCCAGGCCTACGGCCCGAACCTGGAATGGGAGCTCAATACCAAGGCTGGCCAGGCCCGCTACACCAACGGTTTCGAAACCGTCGAAGGCAAGATCATCGGCGACGGTTCCAGCACTGCAAAAGTCGAGTTCTATGGCAGCGCCGCCACCGACTTGAAGCGCAACGGCAAGCAACTGCTGCAAGTGGCCAACGACAATGAGCCCGAGCAGGTCTTCGACCGCCCCAAAGACCCCGCCCCCGAAGGCGCGCCGCTAGGCGCCAACTTCGAGCGCGCCTTGTACTCGGCGTATCTGGGTGGCAAGTGGAAGATCGTCAACGGACCGGGCCTGGGCAACGAGGTGCAGTTCCAGGCAAACGGCGCCGTCCAGGGCCTGCCGGGCGCCGATCGCTACGCCTTGTGCCTGGCTGGCGACTGCGCCTCGATGAGCGGCGGCAACGATAGCATCTGGCTGCAGCTCAACGGCCAGGGCAACTCCTGGATCTTCGTGCGCAAGGATCAACAGCTGGAGATCTTCCAGGCGGTGAATACCGCCCTGGCGGATGAAGTGCCCTCGCTGACGCCGGGCAGCCAGCAGTGGTTGCTGGAAAAGCAGTAACTACCCTGTAGCCGCTGCCGCAGGCTGCGACAAGGTCCACAGGACCTTCGGCCTGTCGGCAGCGACGCCCTCGGGAAGCCGGTCGCAGCCTTCGACCGCGACCCCAAGCTGCTCGGGCAGCTTAGCCCTGCGTCGTCAGAATCGCTGCATAACCTTCGCGATAACTCGGATAGCGCGGCACCCAGCCCAGCGCCCTGGCCCGGGCATTGCTGCAACGCTTGCTGCCGGTACGACGCACGCTGGCATCGTCCGCCCATTCGGTGACGCCCAGGTAATCGCGCAGCCAGTCGACGACCTCTGCCAGGGGCGCGGGCGCATCGTCCACGCCGATATAGCAATCATCCAGCGCCGTGCCACTGCGGTCCGCCTTGATCAGGAACGCCAGCAGGCCCGCGGCATCGTCCGCGTGAATACGGTTGCCGTACAACGGCGGCTCGATCGCCACGCGATAACCCCGGCGCACCTGGGTCAGCAGCCACTCGCGACCCGGGCCATAGATGCCGGTCAAGCGCACCACAGTGGCGGGAATATCGCTGCCCAGAGCCACCTGCTCGGCTTCCAGCATCATGCGTCCGGAGTAGGCCTGGGCCTCGGCCACGGAAGTCTCGTCGACCCACTCACCGTCCTTCTGCTCATAAACGCTGCTGCTGGAGACAAACAGCAAACGCTTGGGCGCCTGGCCGCGCTGCTTGAGCCAGCCCAGTACATGCTGCAGACCATCGACATAAGCTGCGCGATATCCGGCTTCGTCATGCTCGGTGGCCGCCGCGCAATACACCAGATAGTCCGGCGACTTCTGCGGCCATTGCCCGGGGCATTGCTCGCTGAACAGGTCACCTGCAATGCCCACCACCCCCTGTGGCAAGCGCGATACGTTGCGACGCAGGCCGTAAACCTGCCATTGCTCGGCCAGCAGTTGAGTCGCCAGGCGACTCCCGACATCACCGCAACCGGCGATCAATACAGAGGGGGAGGACATCAGAAAACTCCTTTGGGAAAGGTCAAGACTAGCCCTCGCACTGGACGAACGGCTAGCAATCAAGGAAAAAAAGATACTCTATTACTTCTGTTAACAAGAATTACTTGCAATAATAACCGCCCATTTTGTTCTCGGCCCTGCGAGGCCTAGAAGGACATTTCACCCTTTTCTCCTCTCAGGTCCGGCCAGCATGACAAGCAACCAACTCTCCGTCTCGCCAACCAAACGCCCAAGCCCGCTGCGCGCCATGAGCGCGGTTGCAGCGCTGTTGTGCAGCCTGCTGCTGGCACCGACCGCAGCCTTTGCCGACCAGCACGCCCCAGCCACCGCCGCAGCCCCTGCCGCGACCGCTCCAGCCGCTGAACATACGGCCACCGACCCGACCGCTCCAGCCGCAGCCCCAGTGGCCGGCGAGCCAGTCCAGGCCGAAGGCCAGCCCGCTATCGGCGAAGACGCTCCTGAAGTCCTGGAGGCCGACAACACCCTGGGCATGGCCCATGACCTGTCGCCGTGGGGCATGTACCAGAACGCCGACATCATCGTGAAACTGGTGATGATCGGCCTGGCCATCGCCTCGATCATCACCTGGACCATCTGGATCGCCAAAGGCTTCGAGCTGATGGGTGCCAAGCGCCGCCTGCGCACTGAAATCGCCGCGCTGAAAAAGGCCACCACCCTAAAGGAAGCCAGCGCCACCGCCACCAAGGAGGGCACCCTGGCCAACCTGCTGGTGCACGACGCCCTGGAAGAGATGCGCCTCTCGGCCAACAGCCGCGAGAAGGAAGGCATCAAGGAGCGCGTCAGCTTCCGCCTGGAGCGCCTGGTGGCTGCCTGCGGCCGCAACATGAGCAGCGGCACCGGCGTGCTGGCCACCATCGGTTCCACCGCGCCGTTCGTCGGCCTGTTCGGCACCGTGTGGGGCATCATGAACAGCTTCATCGGCATCGCCAAAACCCAGACCACCAACCTTGCCGTGGTTGCCCCGGGTATCGCCGAAGCCCTGCTGGCCACAGCCCTGGGCCTGGTTGCCGCGATTCCCGCGGTGGTGATCTATAACGTCTTCGCCCGCTCCATCACCGGCTACAAGGCCCAGGTCACCGACGCCTCGGCCGAGGTCCTGCTGCTGGTCAGCCGCGACCTGGATCACCAGCCGAACGAGCGCTCCGCACAACCGCACATGGTGAAAGTGGGGTAATCAGCCATGGGCTTGCATTTGAAAGAAGGCGCAGGCGACGACCTGGCCGAAAACCACGAGATCAACGTCACGCCGTTCATCGACGTGATGCTGGTGCTGCTGATCATCTTCATGGTGGCCGCACCGCTGGCCACCGTGGACATCAAGGTCGACCTGCCCGCCTCCAGCGCCAAACCGGCGCCGCGTCCGGAAAAACCGGTATTCCTCAGCGTCAAGGCCGACAAGCGCCTGTTCCTCGGCGAAGACGAAGTCAAGGCTGAAACCCTTGGCGCCATCCTCGACGCCCGGACCCAGGGCAAGAAAGACACGACCATCTTCTTCCAGGCCGACAAAGGTGTGGATTACGGCGACCTGATGAGTGTGATGGACACCCTGCGGGCGGCCGGCTACCTGAAAGTCGGCCTGGTCGGACTTGAGACGGCAGCCAAGAAATGATCACGACGCGCCAAAGACTGACGCGTTACAGCGGTAGCCTGGCAGTGGTGTTGGGCGTCCATGGGTTGGCGATCCTGCTCGCCCTCAACTGGTCCAAGCCACAGCCCATGCCCATCCCCCCCCAAGCCATGGTGGTGGAATTGGCACCTGCCCCTGTGCCGCCTCCACCGGCGCCGCCGAAAGTGGTGACCCCGCCACAACCGCCGGCCCCCGTGGAAGAACTGCCGTTGCCGAAACTGGCCGAAGCGCCGAAGCCGACCATCTCGGTACCCAAGCCGGTGAAGCAGAAGCCCAAGCCGCAACCGCCAAAGCCGGTGGTCAAGCCTGAGCCGCCCAAGGAAAAGCCTTCCGAGGAAAAGCCCAGCGACGCCCCGGTCACACCGGCTCCGTCCAAGCAGCCCGCGCCTGCGACCCCTGGCCCGTCACCGGCCCAGGCCGCCGCCAAGGCTAACTGGCAGGGGGAATTGCAGGCGCACCTGGCCAAGTACAAGCGCTATCCGAGCGAGGCTCAGCGTCGAGGCAAGGAAGGCACCAATTCCCTGCGCTTCGTCGTCGATGCCGAAGGCAAGGTGCTGTCCTATGAGCTGGTAGGCAGATCGGGCAATGCCGATCTGGACCGGGCCACGCTGGACATGATCCGTCGTGCCCAGCCGCTGCCCAAGCCACCGGCAGACATGCTCAACAACGGCAGCGTGGAAATCACCGCCTCGTACAACTACGAGATCGACCGCAGCCGCGGCCGCCGCTGATCCACCGCAAGGGCACCTTCAAGGTGCCCTTAGCGTTTGTGCCGCCTGGAGCAGGCATTGGCGGGTGTCGCATTCCACCCTCGGTCTGATAACGTGCGTCTATCGATTGCAGCCGTTATGCTTGGCCGCAACCTCACGGACGCCCGCTATGACTCTTACAGAATTGCGCTACATCGTTACCCTCGCCCAAGAGCAGCACTTCGGCCATGCCGCCGAGCGCTGCCATGTCAGCCAGCCCACCCTGTCGGTCGGCGTGAAAAAGCTTGAAGACGAACTCGGCGTGCTGATTTTCGAGCGCAGCAAGAGCGCCGTGCGCCTGACCCCGGTGGGCGAGACCATCGTCGCCCAGGCGCAAAAGGTCCTGGAGCAGGCCCAGGGCATCCGTGAGCTGGCCCAGGCCGGCAAGAACCAGCTGACCGCACCGCTCAAGGTCGGGGCGATCTACACCGTCGGCCCCTACCTGTTCCCGCACCTGATTCCCCAGCTGCACCGGGTCGCCCCGCAGATGCCGCTGTATATAGAAGAGAACTTCACCCACGTACTGCGCGACAAACTGCGCAACGGCGAGCTGGACGCGATCATCATCGCCCTGCCGTTCAACGAGGCCGATGTCCTGACCCTGCCGCTGTACGACGAACCCTTCTATGTGCTGATGCCCAGCGGCCACCCCTGGACCAAGAAGGAAACCATCGACGCCAACCTGCTCAACGACAAGAGCCTGTTGCTGCTGGGCGAAGGCCACTGCTTCCGCGACCAGGTCCTGGAGGCCTGCCCGACCCTGACCAAGGGCAACGACGGCGCCAAGCACACCACCGTGGAATCCAGCTCCCTGGAAACCATCCGCCACATGGTCGCCTCCGGCCTGGGCATCTCGATCCTGCCGCTGTCGGCCGTGGACAGCCATCACTACGCCCCCGGGGTGATCGAAGTCCGCCCCCTGACCCCGCCCGTGCCGTTCCGCACCGTGGCCATCGCCTGGCGCGCCAGCTTCCCGCGGCCCAAGGCCATCGAGATCCTCGCCGACTCGATCCGCCTGTGCTCGGTGGCCAAGCCGCCCGCCGCGAGTTAAGCGCTCGCAATGACTGAGCTGTCGAAAGTGCCGGTCACGGCACTCAAGGGCGTCGGCGAAGCCATGGCCGAGAAGCTGGCCAAGGTCGGCCTGGAAAACCTTCAGGACGTGCTGTTCCACCTGCCCCTGCGCTACCAGGACCGCACCCGCGTGGTGCCGATCGGCGCCCTGCGCCCTGGCCAGGATGCTGTGATCGAAGGCACCGTCAGTGGCGCCGATGTGGTCATGGGCAAGCGCCGCAGCCTGCTGGTGCGCTTGCAGGACGGTACCGGCGGCCTGAGCCTGCGCTTCTACCATTTCAGCAATGCGCAGAAGGACGGCCTGAAGCGTGGCACCCGCGTGCGCTGCTATGGCGAAGCCCGGCCCGGCGCCTCGGGCCTGGAGATCTACCACCCGGAATACCGTGCCATCAGCGGCGACGAGCCGCCGCCGGTGGACCAGACCCTGACACCGATCTACCCCCTGACCGAAGGCCTGACCCAGCAGCGCCTGCGCCTGCTGTGCCAACAGAGCCTGGCCCTGCTGGGCCCGCGCAGCCTGCCCGACTGGCTGCCGGAAGAGCTGGCCCGGGACTATCAGCTGGCGCCCCTGGACGATGCGATCCGCTACCTGCATCACCCGCCGGCGGACGCCGATGTCGACGAACTGGCCCTGGGGCACCACTGGGCCCAGCACCGCCTGGCGTTCGAGGAATTGCTGACCCACCAGCTGTCCCAGCAGCGTCTGCGCGACAGCCTGCGCTCCCAGCGCGCTCCGGTGCTGCCATTGGCCAGGAAACTGCCGGTCAAGTACCTGAAGAACCTGGGCTTCGCTCCCACCGGCGCGCAACAGCGCGTGGGCAACGAGATTGCCTACGACCTGAGCCAGCCCGAGCCCATGCTGCGGCTGATCCAGGGCGACGTGGGCGCCGGCAAGACCGTGGTCGCCGCCCTGGCCGCCCTGCAGGCACTGGAGGCAGGCTACCAGGTGGCACTGATGGCGCCGACGGAAATCCTCGCCGAGCAGCACTTCATCACCTTCAAGCGCTGGCTCGAGCCCCTGGGCCTGGAAGTCGCCTGGCTGGCTGGCAAGCTCAAGGGCAAGGCCCGCAGCGCAGCCCTGGAACAGATTGCCGGTGGCGCACCGATGGTGGTGGGCACCCACGCGCTGTTCCAGGACGAAGTGCAGTTCAAGAACCTGGCCCTGGTGATCATCGACGAACAGCACCGCTTCGGCGTGCAGCAGCGCCTGGCCCTGCGCCAGAAAGGCGTGGGCGGCCGCCTGTGCCCGCACCAGTTGATCATGACCGCCACGCCAATCCCGCGAACGCTGGCCATGAGCGCCTACGCCGACCTGGACACCTCGATCCTCGACGAACTACCTCCCGGTCGCACCCCGGTGAACACCGTGCTGGTGACCGACAGCCGGCGCATCGAAGTCATCGAGCGGGTACGCGCCGCCTGCGCCGAAGGGCGCCAGGCCTACTGGGTCTGCACCCTGATCGAAGAGTCCGAGGAACTGACCTGCCAGGCCGCGGAAACCACCTTCGAAGACCTTTCCAGCGCCCTGGGCGAATTGCGCGTAGGGCTGATCCACGGCCGCATGAAGGCCCCCGAGAAAGCCGCGGTGATGGCCGAGTTCAAGGCCGGCAACCTGCAACTGCTGGTGGCCACCACGGTGATCGAGGTCGGGGTCGACGTACCCAATGCCAGCCTGATGATCATCGAAAACCCCGAACGCCTGGGCCTGGCCCAGTTGCACCAGCTGCGCGGCCGGGTCGGGCGCGGCAGCGCCGCCAGCCACTGCGTGCTGCTCTACCACCCACCGCTTTCACAGATCGGTCGCCAGCGCCTGGGCATCATGCGTGAAACCAACGACGGTTTCGTCATCGCCGAAAAGGACCTGGAGCTGCGCGGCCCCGGGGAAATGCTCGGCACCCGGCAGACCGGGCTCCTGCAATTCAAGGTCGCCGACCTGATGCGCGACGCCGACCTCCTGCCGGCGGTACGCGATGCCGCCCAGGCCCTGCTGGAGCGCTGGCCGGACCATGTCAGCCCGTTGCTGGAGCGCTGGCTGCGCCACGGACAGCAATACGGCCAAGTGTGAACCAACACTCAGTTAGTGAACCCTCGCCATAACCAAGCTGGTTATACTCGTCAAATTGTAGAAAAACGGATACCAGACCATGACAGAAGTTGCCCTCGACATTGCAACCCCACACGCTCCGTCTGTTATCCGGTTGCTGCTCGGCAAGCTGGCCATCAGCTACAACGAAGTGATCGACCAGCCGGGCCTGCCGGCTGCGCGCAAGGTCCAGGCGGTACTGCTGGACGACGCCGTCGGCGCGCTGATGGTGCTGTTCCCGCAGAGCCAGTTACTGGACCTCAACCGCCTGGCCGAACTCACCGGGCGCCGCCTGACCGCCGTTTCCACCGAACGCCTGGAGCGCATGCTCGGCAAGCACAGCCTGAGCCTGCTGCCCGGCCTGCCGGCGCTCACCAGCTCACCGTGCCTGTACGAAGAAAGCCTGCTGCGCGAGCCCTGCCTGCTGATCAACTCCGGCGAGCCCGGGGTACTGCTGGAGATCACCAGCGAAGCCTTCAAGAGCATGCTCAGCAAAGCCAGCGCCGGCAACTTCGGCGAGCCCCTGAGCAGCATTCGCCCCAACCTCGACCGCCCGGACGATGACCGCGAGGAAATCTCCCAGGCGATGCAGGCCTTCACCGCGCGGCGCATCCAGCAGCGCCTGGAAGCCACCATCGAGATCCCGCCCCTGGCGGAAACCGCGCAGAAGATCATCAAGCTGCGGGTCGACCCCAACGCCACCATCGACGACATCACCGGTGTGGTGGAAACCGACCCGGCCCTGGCCGCCCAGGTGGTCAGCTGGGCCGCTTCGCCCTACTACGCCTCGCCCGGCAAGATCCGCTCGGTGGAAGACGCCATCGTCCGCGTGCTGGGTTTCGACCTGGTGATCAACCTGGCGCTGGGCCTGGCCCTGGGCAAGACCCTGAGCCTGCCCAAGGACCAGCCGCAGCACGCCACGCCTTACTGGCAGCAGTCGATCTACACCGCCGCGGTGATCGAGGGCCTGACCCGCGCCATGCCCCGTGCCCAACGCCCGGAAGCCGGCCTGACCTACCTGGCCGGCCTGCTGCACAACTTCGGCTACCTGCTGCTGGCCCACGTGTTCCCGCCGCACTTCTCGCTGATCTGCCGGCATTTGGAGGTCAACCCGCACCTGTGCCACAGCTATGTCGAACAGCACCTGCTGGGTATCAGCCGCGAACAGATCGGCGCCTGGCTGATGCGGTACTGGGACATGCCGGAAGAGCTGTGCACCGCCCTGCGCTTCCAGCACGACCCGAGCTACGACGGCGCCTATGCCGAGTACCCGAACCTGGTGTGCCTGGCCGTGCGCCTGCTGCGCAGCCGGGGCATCGGCTCCGGGCCCCACGAGGATATCCCCGACGCCCTGCTGGAACGCCTGGGCCTGACCCGGGACAAGGCGGACGACGTGGTGAGCAAGGTGCTGGAAGCCGAAGTACTGCTGCGGGAACTGGCTTCGCAGTTCAGCCAAGCCTGAGCCCATTCGCCGGCCAGCCCGCTCCTGCAGGAGGCGGCTTGCCGGCGAAGTTTCCCGGTCAAGCCTTGGGCTTGGCCTTTTTCGGTTTCAGGTACTTGGTCAGCCCCTGGAACCAGATCACCAGGGCCGGGTTGCCCTTGATCTGGATCGACTTGTCCTGAATACCGGTCATGAATGCCAACTGCTTGTTCTTCGCCTGCAGGGTGGCGAAGCCGTAGGCGGCATCCTTGAAGGCGATGGCGAATGCCGGCTCGGGATAGAACCCCGAACGGCTGGTGACGCGCTGGTCCTTGACGAAAAAATGCCGAGCAACCTTGCCGTCGAGCGTCTGCAGCTGGAACACCAGCTCCTTGTCACCCAACTGTTGCTGGAAAGCAGGATTGTTGCGGCTGGCTTTGCCCATCAACAGGCCAAGCACCCAGAGAAGAAAACGGAATTTCATGCACGGCGCCTCAGTGGAATTATTGGATGGCCGGCGCAGTTTAACCTGTAACTCGAAGAGCGCCAGCCGATCTGTTCGATTTCTCGGAGATCGGCTGGCGTTCAACGCTTATCGCGACATCTTGTCAGACAATCGCCAACTCAGACGTTAGGGCAAGGCACCGGTGCCCAGTCACCCAGGTCCGGGTTCTTGCACATGCTGTTGACCTGGGTCTGGCCGGTGGTCGCGACCTTGTTGCTCTCGGCCTGCTTGATCTTGGCATCCTGGATCGACCTCTCGGTGCTCACCGCTTCCTGAGGCACGGTCGGCAGCTTGGGCTGCTTGACCTTCTGTGGCTGTTTTCTCTTGCCACCGGTGGTCACCGTGGTGGTATCGGCGGTGGCGACTTTCACCACGTCGGTACGCTGCACGCCCACTTGCTGCAGATCCTGCTCGTAGGCCTGGTTGTACTTGCTCAGGTCTTCGCTGGCACGGCCGTTCACCGCGGTGATCAGGTCGTTGGACTCCTTCAGGCCGCTGACGATTTCCGCCAGGCGCTTGCGCCCTTCCACGTCATTGATGGTGTTGGCCTTGCGGGAGCTGATCAGGCTGTCGAAGGCGCGCTGGTAGCAGGTCTGGGAAGCGCGGGCATAGGCCGTGCTGCGGTCGATGTCGGCCGCGCTCTTGTTGACGTCGGCAGCGTAGGAAGCGATGCGCTGGTTGTCGTCGGCGATCTGCTT
Source organism: Pseudomonas sp. W17 (assembly GCF_040268305.1). Lineage (NCBI taxonomy): Bacteria > Pseudomonadati > Pseudomonadota > Gammaproteobacteria > Pseudomonadales > Pseudomonadaceae > Pseudomonas > Pseudomonas sp. W17. Next base: position 6,951,362 of record NZ_CP158490.1, read on the forward strand.
CTGGCGCTCGGTGTAGTAACCGGCTGCGCCACCGGCCAGGGCACCGCCTGCGGCACCGATGGCGGCGTTGCGGCCACGGTGGTCGCCGTCACCGGTCAGGGCACCGAGCAAAGCGCCGCCGGCAGCGCCCAGGGCAGCACCGGTGACCACCGACTTGGTCATGTCCGAATCCGTGGCGCGCAGGTGCTGCACCGGCTCGTAGCAGCTCGGGTAGTACTCGACCTTGGTGGTCGAGGCGACCTTGGACACCGGAGAGGTCGCGCAACCGGTCAATACGGTGCTGAACCCGGCGGCAACCAACAGCAGGTGACGCTTGGACGTTGAAGCAAATGGGTTGCGGGAAAAAAGCATGTTCGTGATCTCGATTAAGTTTGACCAACTCGGCGCGACGCAATGTCGTCCGAGATCCTCCAGGCTCGACAGACAGCGGCCGGTCATGACTTCTGACCGGTCGATGCGAGCAGTTCCTTCAAAATCGTCGCCGGGTCGGCTCGCCGTTGCTGGCGATAATTCCCGACATGGCGAACGAATAACGTAGCGCGCGTCACCAGGCTCTTGCCGAGCACCGGCTTGCGATTGAGCTCTTCCTTGATTCGTTGAAATTGCGCCTGGATCACCGCGTCGGTGTAACGGGTGCCCGTGGCCAGGTTGTCGATGTAGATCGCCACCGCCCCGTCCAGCGCGCTGCGGCCGTTGTCGATGGCTTCGGCGAACAGCTTGGCGCTGGGCTCGTCCTTGGCATCGATGGCCTGCTGCTGGCTCTTCTTCAGGTTGGTCAGGCGGATGTTGTAGTTGTTGATGGTCTCGGCCACCAGGGCCGACGACTGGATCAGGTTGCCGGCCGCCTCCTCGCGCTGCTGGGCGATCAGCGAGACGTTGCGCTTGAGCTCTTCGTTGACCAGCCCCAGCTCCGCCTGCAGGCGCGGGTCGACGCTGGCGGCGATGATGGCGTCCAGGCGCTTGGTGGGGTCCTGCGCGTCGTCGATGGCATCGGTCAGGGACGCCAGGCGGCCCTCCTTCTGCCACTGGGCGAACAGCTCCTTGTAGCGCGAACGGGGCGCCGACAGCGCGCCGATGGCCACCCGGAAACCGGTGGTTTCGTTGCTCTGCTCAGTGCCGTCGGCGCCAAACAGCGGGTACTCGCGGCGCATCCCGGTGAACAGCGTGCCTTCGCCTTCCAGGTAGTTGCCGCCCTTGACCACGAAACCGCCGTAGGTGCCCTGGCGGCGCCCGGCGCGCACCAGCTGGAAGGACTCCTGGACCATCTCGGCAGCGTTGCCGATCACGTCGAACAGGCCGATGGGGTTGGGCAGCTTGGTGCCGATGGGCATCAGGCGCGCGGCCTGGCCGGTACCGCCGGCCACCTGGTTGAACACTGCCCAGTCCGCCAGCGGGCCGTCGTCTTCGCTGCCCTCCACGCGCCGCGGGAACAGGCGGCCTTCCAGCTCCTGGCGGCTGACCGCCTGGCCGCCGCGGGCGGCGTATTCCCACTCCACCTCGGTGGGCAGTCGCACAAAGCCCAGGCCACCATCTTCCGAGGAACTGCCACGGCCGCTGACCGGCAGCAGGTCGCGGTGGTTCTTCATCAGCCAGGCGCTGTACACCGCGGCAAAGCGCTCGGCCTCGAAGCGCGACAGCTTGACCTTGGGCAGGCGCCCTTGCATGCCGTCCGGCGCCTCGCAGGCCGGGGCCGGCTCGCCACTGGCCAGGGACTGGGCCTGGGCCATGACCTGGGCGTACTGGCGGGCAGTGACTTCGTACTTGCCGATGAAATACAGCATTGGCTTGAGGGGCACCCCGGCGCCGCTTTTCGGCAGCGCCGGGCCAATGGTCTTGCCCCAGGCACTGGGCAGGTCCTTGAGGGTGAACTGGCCGTTGATGTAGTCCCGGCGGTAACCGGAAATGAACGACTGCTGGTAACCGCTCTCGCCCTCGCTGAAGGGGTAGCCGAGGTTCACCTCACGGTCGTCCAGGGTGCCCTGGGCCAGCACGTAGACGTAGCGGAACACCATCTCGCCGTCGCAGGGCAGCGGCAGGCTGACGTCATCCGGCAACGGCTTGGGGTTGTCCATCTTGTTCGCCGGCTCTTCGGCCCACACGGCCCCGGCCAGGGTCATGGCCAGCACGGTGCTGATCAACTTATACATCGCGAATTCCTTCACAGGCTTCTATGCGTGACACCCGCCAGCCGCCCAGCGCGGCGGCCAGGGTACTGACGCCCAGCGTCGCCAACAGGGCCAGCCCGTAATGGGCCGGCAGCAGGTGGCTGGCGTATTCGCCGGGCGCCTGCATGAACAAATGATTCAGCCCGGCCTGGGCCAGGCCATACAGGGCGCCGCTCAACAGCGCGGCAAAACCGGCGCTGTACAGCGCCTGGGCCACCACGAACAGCAGCAGCGCACCGGTGGAAAACCCCAGCAGGCGCAACACCGACAGCTCCCGGCGCTTGCGCTCCACCGCCGCCAGGGCCCCGGCGAAGATCGCCGCGAAGGCACCCGCCAGGGCCAGCCCGGCGATCACCCAGAAGACGATGGCCAGGTTGCGGCTCAAGGACTGCACCTGGGCTATGGTCTGGGCCTGGGTCGACACCAGCAGGCCACGCTCGGCGAAATACAGACGCAATGGCTCGACATCCCCCAGGTCGCGGGCGTACAGGCGAAACGCCGGGTAAACCCGCTGCCCGGCGGTTGCCTGGGCATCGCCGAGCCAGCCCAGGGCCGCCACAGCGCGTCCGTCGCGGTAATCCTCGGCGGCTTCCAGCAGCGCCAGCGGGGCGAACAGCGCGTCCCGGGCAAAGGCCTCCAGCGGCAGAACGCCCTCCACCTGGACCCGGGTCCGCTGTACCTCGCTGCGCCCCGCCACCTGCCGGCCAAAGGTCGCCTGCAACCAGTCCCCCGGCTGCACCCCAAGCTTCTCGGCGGCGGTGCGGCTGAGCAGCACGCCACTCATGCCCCGGGGCGCCGGCAAGCGCCCGAGCAAGGGGTCGCCGGCCGCGGTGGGGAGCATTTCCACGGTCAGGCCGATATCCCCCGTGCCCCGGGACAGGTCCGCGGTGGCGGCGATCTGCCGGGTACGCGGCAAGGCAAAGGCCACGTCCGGACGCTGCCCCAACTGGGCGATGAAGTCGGCGCTGAAGCGCCCGCCGCCCAGGGGAATGATCTCGCGCACCGCCGGGTCCTTTTCCAGGCGCTCGGTGAGGCTGCTCACCAGCCCGAACTTGAGCCCGAACAGCACCAGCAAGGGGGCGATCACCGCCACCAGGGCCAGCACCGAACAGGCCGACAGCCAGCTGTCGGCCCGGTAGTCCTGCCAGGCCAGTGCCGCGGTCAGGGAGGCGCGCATCAGCAGGCCTCCCCAAGCGTGGCAGTGACTCCGCCATCGGCGTCGCGCTGGCAGGCGATGCGGCGCACCTGCAAGCCGTTGGCCCGGGCCAGGGGTTCGTCGTGGGTGGCGATCACACAGCACACCCCCTGGTCCCGCGACTGCTGCACCAGCAGTTGCATCACCCGCTGGGCGTTCAAGGGGTCCAGGGCCGCTGTCGGCTCGTCCGCCAGCAATACCTGAGGGTTGTGGGCCAGGGCCCGGGCGCAGCTGACCCGCTGGCGCTGGCCCACCGACAGCGCGGCGGGTTTCTTGTGCAGCTGGTCGGCGATCTCCAGGCGCTCGGCCAGGCGCCGGGGAATGCCCTCGTCCGCCAGCCCTAGCAACTGCCGGGGCAGGCTGATATTCGCGCGCACGTCGAGAAAGCCCAGCAGGCCGCCGGTCTGCAGCACATAACCCAGGTGCCGGCTGCGCAACTGCGCCAGCGCGCTGTGGCCGTCGCCGCGCCAGATCCCGGCAATGTCGATGGCATCCCTGGCCGGGGAGAACTCGAAGCGCGCCGCCGAATCCGGGGCCAGCACCAGCGCCAGCAGGTCCAGCAGCGTGCTCTTGCCGCAACCGCTGGGGCCGACCACCGCCAGTTGATCACCGGCACGCAGTTGCAGCCTGGGGATCACCAGGCTGTAGCGTTGGCGACCCTCGCCGCGGCTCTTGTGCACCTGCGCCAGATTGAGCATCACGGCAGGGTCGACAACGGAACGCGGTACAGGGCATCACCCGGCTCGGCATCACCGAAGCGCACCCAGTTGGCCAGATCGTTATGGAAGGTTTCGTAGAGGCGGATCTTCGAATCCAGCTCGTCGATGAAGTCTTCCTGCTCGGCCACGCTCAGGGACAGCCACAGGTCCTGGGTCATGTTCAGCGACTTGCTGCGGTACGGCAGGCCTTCCAGGTATTCCCCCAGCACGCCGCCGTCGGCCAGGTTGCCGCCCTTGCGCAGGGCCGACGGGTCGCGGCTCATGTAGGCACTGGCGCTGGCGATTTCCTGGAAGAAATCCTTGGGCGAGGTCTGGGTCTTGCGCGCCGCGTCGACGATCAGTTTCAGCGACTGCTGCAAGTCGTTGAGTTGCAGCTTGGTGAGCATCACACAGACCTGGAACGCCGGCAGCGCCGGGTTGGTCAGGTCGCGGTCGGCGGTCCAGGCGCTGACCAGCTGGGGCGCCTGGCTGGCGGACTTGCGGCCGAGGAAGTCCATGTGCATGGCGTAGCCGATGGCCGCCGACTTCTGCGCGATGCTCGGCGCCGCCGCCAGCACCGGAACTTCCTGGCTCTGGTTGCTGCGCACCTGATGCACCAGGTCGGCGAACACCGTGCCGATCTCGTCGACCCGCTCGCCGAACTTGCCCACATCGCCGCCGGGCACCGGAATGTACAGGTCGCCGATCTTCGGGTTGGCGTCGGCGGTCAGCACCCGGTACTGGGTTTCCGCCTGGGCGTGGTTCTTCTTGCCGGCATCGGTACGCAGGTGCAGGGCGTAGATCTTGATCTGCTTGCCCAGGGCTGCCTGGCGCACTTCCGCCTCGTTCATCTGGGTGCGGCTGTAAGGGTCGTTCTTGCGCAGCGCCCCGGCATCGCTGACCAGCAGGATCAGGCGGCCGCCATAGCCCTTCCAGTCCATGCCCTCCACGGCCTGCATCACGCCGGCAAAGGCGTCTTCGTTGAACGAATGGCTGGAGACACTGGTGGCCTTGACCTGGCTCACCAGCTCCTGGAAGCGCTGGGGATCGCGACCCTGGTCCAGGGTCACCAGGGTCTTGGTCACGTACTCCAGGCCCGGGGTCTTGCTGGTGTTGTTGCGAAAGCCCACCAGGCCGAAGCTGACGCTGTCCAGCTCGCCGCGCTGGGCGATCTTGCTTTGCAGCTCGTGCACCACATCGCGCACCTGGTCGATGTAGGGCTGCATCGACACCGAGGTGTCCACCACCAGCACCACCGCTGTGCGGAAGGCATCGCCGGCCGCCGGAGGAGTATTGGCCGGCAGGCGCTTGCCGCTACTGTCGCTGATGCTCTGCGGGCTGTTGCCCGGGTCGATGGAAGCCACATTGAGCAACTGCACCGGCTGGCCGTTCTCGTCGAAACTCTCCTTGGAATCGAAGATCGGCAGCAGGTAGAACTGGTCCTGGGGCACCGCGCTGGCATTGGGCTCCAGGGCCAGCACCTGCTGTTCGTCCTGGGGATTCTTCTGTGCCTTGAGCAGCAGGTTCTTGGCCGCCGCAGGGTCCGCTAACAAACGCTCCAGCTCGCTGGCCTGACGCACGAACATCACCGGTGCACGACCGGAACGCTCGGTGAATTTCAGCACCAGGCTCTGCTTCCAGTCGCTGACCTGTTCGGCCGGCAACCAGCCGGCGCTGCGACCGTCACTGGCGGCCCCCAGGCGCAGCCAGGAGCGGCCGTCGAGGTTCTTGCGCTGATAGACGTAGAGCACCGAGAACGCCGGCACCGCCTGGCCTGGCGCAGCCCCAGGCTCGCTGGAGAAACTCGCCCCTGGCTTGCTCAGCACCCGCTGAAACAGGGTTTTCTTGCCCGGCATCAGCAGCGGTCGCTGGCCGCCGTCGACATCCGCGGCCACCGGCTGACTGGCCGGGGGCGCCACCACCGCAGGCGTGGTGCCGGCTGTCGAGGCGGTCTTGGGTTCTGGCGCCGGGCTGTCGCCCGACAGCCACCAGTAACCGGCGCCCGCCACTGCCAGGGCCACCGCCACGGCGACCCCGGCCAGGGCCAGCACCGGGCCGCGCCGCTGTTCGGAAGGCCCGCTGCCGGCTGGCGGCAGATTGGCCGTGCGCGGCGGCGCAGGCGGCTCCTCGGGCGGCTCGCGGCGCGGCGCCGGCCGGGGCGCCTGCTGCGGGATCTCGATGGACACCGGGGTCAGCCCGGCCAGGTCGTTGCCCTGAGGTACAGGCTGCGACGCAGCCTGGGGTGGCAGCGGCAAGGGCTGGATCAGCGTCGCTTCCACCTCGGCGGTGGCGGTCGGCAGGTTGTCCAGGGCCGCCAGCAAGGCGGCGGCATCCGGGTAGCGCTCGGCCGGGTCCTTGGCCAGCAGCTTGCGCAGGATGTGCTGGTAGCGACCGTGGTGCAGCGGCAGCTCCGGCAGCGGCTCGGTCAGGTGGGCCAGGGCCGTGGACAGCGCGTCGGTGCCGTTGTAAGGCAGCTCGCCCACCAGGATTTCATACAGCACCACCCCCAGGGCATAGAGGTCGGCGCGGCCGTCGATGTCCTGGCCACGAGCCTGTTCGGGGCTCATGTAGCTCGGGGTGCCGACGGCAAAACCGGCCTGGGTGAACTGGGTACGGTCGTCCAGGGACTTGGCGATGCCGAAGTCCGAGAGCACCGCGGTGCCGTCGGCGCGGAACAGGATGTTGGCCGGCTTCACATCGCGGTGTACCAGCCCCTGGGCATGGGCATAGCCCAGGGCCGAGGCGATCTGGCGGATATAGGTCAGGCCCTGCTCCGGGGTCAGCCCGGCGGCGATGCGCTCTTTCAGCGTGCCGTTGGGCAGGTACTCCATGGCCATGTAGTACAGCTCGCCGACATTGCCGATGTCGTGGATGGTCACGGTGTGCGGGTGCGACAGCCGCGCCAGGGTCTTGCCCTCGCGCAGGAAGCGCTCACAGAAGCTCGGGTCGGCGGCCAGCGCCGCGGCCATCACCTTGAGTGCCACCTTGCGTTCCAGGGAACGCTGGGTCGCCAGGTACACGCTGGCCATGGCGCCTTCGCCAATTTCGCCCTGGATGTCAAAGCCGGGAATCAGAATGTCCATGGTCAGTGTCCTGCGGCCTTGATCACGATGGCGGTGATGTTGTCCGGAGCGCCCCGGGTCAGGCCCAGGTGGATCAGGCTGCGCACCACGTCATTGGGCTCGCTGTGGCTGAGCACGTCACGCAGCTCAAAGTCCTCGGCGGTCTTGTTCAGGCCGTCGCTGCACAGCAGGAAGGTGTCACCGTCCTGCACCTGCAGGTCGATCTGGGACAGCTCCAGCTGGGCCTCGACGCCAATCGCCCGGGTCACGATGTTGGCCCGCGGGTGCACCCGCGCCTCGGCCTCGCTGAGCAGGCCGCTGTCCTGCAGATCCTGGACGTAGCTGTGGTCCCGGGAAATGCCTTCCAGCTGTTCGTCCCGCAACCGGTACAGGCGGCTGTCGCCGGCCCACAGGCACACGGCCCGGGCCCCGCGTACCGCCAGCAGCACCACGGTGCTGCCCATCATGGTCACCCCACGGTTGGCGGTTTCCTCGCGCACTGCGGCGTTGACCGCGGCCAGGCCGTTGCGCAGCGCGGCGACATAGTCGTCCAGGCTGTCGGCGGCCGGAACCGCCCGCAGGCTGTCGACGATCAGGCTGCTGACATAGTCCCCGGCGGCGTGCCCGCCCATACCGTCGGCCACCAGCCACAGGCCGGTCTCCGGGGCTTCGAGCCAGGCGTCTTCATTGATTTTCCGCACCATGCCGACATGGCTGTAGCTGGCGGACTGGTAGGACAGTTGCGGCGCTGAACGCATTTAGACGGCACCCTCTTGTCCGAGCAAAAATTGCGCAAATTCACTGGCCGGCGGCAGGCCCTGGCAGCGCAACAGCATTGGGCTGATGTACTGCGAACCGCGCCCCCACCAGGCACTCGATCCCGCGCAGGCCTGGGCCGCGAGTACCGCGCCCCGGGCCTGTGGATCGCTGACGTAAAACCGCTGCAGGCCGGCGTAGTGGCTGCCTTCGATCCGGCTGGCCGGGCTTGGCGCGCCCAGGGCCTGCAAGCCCTCTTCCAGGGCTTCGAAACTGGCGCCCTCTTCCAGGGTCGCCAGCAACAGCTCTTCCACCTGTTCGAACCACTGCTCCGGGCCGCCGACCAACGAAGCCAGGTCAGCCTCGGGCTCCAGCAGCGCAGCCACGGTCAGGGGGAAATAGCGCCCCACCCGGTCGATGCTCGGCATCACCACCCCGACCGCCGCCTGGGGCCCGCAGACCCCGGGGGCCAGGGCGAAGCGCCACAACGGGCTGATCAGGTATGCGTTCAGCCACTGCTCGCCCAGGGCGTTCTGGCTGGCCAGCAGCCCCGCCGCCAGCCAACTGTCCCAGGGGCCGATGAAACTCTGCGGCAGGCCACGGCTGACAAAATCGCCGCGGCTGGCCAACTTGCCGTACAGGCCCGGCGCCGTCATAGCCGCTCCGGCAGGCTGAAGCCACTGAGCACCCGGCTCTTGAACGGGTTGAAGGCGCTGCTGGCCCGCAGCTCGTAGGAAATGCTCGCACCGTCCACCCGTAGCCGCAGGTTGAAGCGGTCCGGCGAATTGGTGGCGGTCAGGTCCGACTGCTCCAGCAGGCGGAACCAGGCCCAGGGGCCATCCAGGGTGATCCCGGAACGCCCGGTGGCCGAAGGCGGCATGATCGACAGGCGCACCACGCCGATGCTCCCCGGGTTGGGCCATTGCATGGCCACCGGCCGGCTCGGGCCGTGGTCGTAGCTCAGTTGCTGGCCATCCAGATCGAGGAGGAACTGGCTGATATTGGCGTCCATCGCCACCGGTTTGAGTTCGAAACGCACGGCCGGCTGGGTACCGCCACTGGAGCGGAAGAAGGCGTCGCGAATGTTCGAAGCGCGCTGGAAGGTCTGCAGCACGCCAGGGGAAATCCCCAGCTTCTGCGCCGCGCCTGGCTGCCAGCTCCAGGTGGTGGTCGAGGTGTTGACGTAGGGCTGCAGGTACTTGCGGAAGTAGTTGTCCATCACCCCGCCGGTGCCGAAGAACTGGCCGAAGTCTTCCAGGGTCGCGTCCCGGGAGCTGCCCGGCGACATCGGATAACGGCCGCTCAGGGACTGGCGATAGACGTTCACCACTTCGCTGACCCAGGCCGCGTTCAGCTGGTTGCGCACCCCGCCCATCATGGTGTTGGTGGTGGAGCCCACCACCGACTTGACCAGCCCCTGGACCACCGGAGGCTGGCGCTCGGCGGTCAGGCTGACCCGCGCCGCAGCGGCGCTGGCCTGGTTCTTGGCCTCGCCCAGCAGCGCGTCGCCGCTGGCCCCGACCATGGCGCTGACCTGCACGTACAGGGCGTTCATGTCCGCCAGCAGGCCGTCGATGGCCGCCGGCTCGCCCTCGCCCTTGCTCACCAGGCTGTTGAGTTCGGCAAAATGCGCGCTCACCGGGTCTTCGCTGCTGGCCACGGCAGCCGGGTTGGCCGACTGTTCCTGGCCCAGCAGGGTACCCAGGCGTTGCTTGAGCTGATCCACACCGCCCTCGACCTTCTGGCCCTGGGCCGCCAGCAAGCGTTCTTCCTGTTGCAGGTCGGTTTCCTTGGCCACGGCCACCAACAGCTTCTTCAAAGGCGAAGTGGGCCCGGAAAGAATCCGCAGCACGTCGGCGGCCTGGGCCACGCTGGTGATCGGCACGAAGTCGATGTCCGCCAGCAAGGCGTCCCACTGACGCAGGTAATCCTGGAAGTACAGGCGGCGCACGTCGGCGGCAAGGCTGGCGACGTTCTGCTGGTCGGCCTGATCGCGACCCAGCACCCACTGCTCCTCCGCCAGGGTGCCTGCCTGGTTGAGGCTGGCCAGGAGGAAGCCCTGGCGGTAGCCCTTGGCGGTGAACAGCCCGCTCAGGGGCTCGCTCAACGGCTTGCCGCTCTTGCGGGTGAACACCAGCGCGGCGTCACGGCCACCGGCCTCGCTGAGGCGAAAGTCCGGCACGCCGTCCGGCAGCTTGGCGCGCTTGACCCGGTCATACACCCGCTGGGCCACCGGCAGCTGTTGCAGTTGGCGGCGCAGGTCGTCGATCAGGCGCTGGTCCAGACGCGCGTTCGGTGGATGTTTTTCGAACAGCGCCTGCAGGTGCCCGGTCAGGGCCTGACGCTGGTCCGGCGGCAGGTCGCGGGCCAAGGTGTGATCCCAGTCCAGGGTGATCCAGGCCTTGATGAAGTCCGGGTCGTAGTGCTCGCTGTCCGCCAGCATCAGGTAGGCCTTGAGCCCCTCGTAGAGGAAGTCCGAGTTGCCGCCGCTGTGCAGTTGCTCTTCGATGCGGGTCATCAGCCGTGGGGCGAACACCGCCACCAACAGCTTGCGATAGACGCTGGCGGACTCGGCTTCGAGCATGTCGCCCTGGTACAGGCCCAGGCCTTCGGCCCAGCCCGGGGCGTCGCCGGCCAGGTGGCGGGTGGCGTTGAGCAGCGGCAGCACCGCCAGCACATCGCGCTGGGCCGGGCTGAGGTTCTGCACGTCCTGGCGCACCGGGCCGACGCGCTGGTCGACCTGGGCAATGTAGGCCTGGTTGGCCCTGTAGCTGATGATCCACAAGGTGCTGACCACCAGCACCAGGGCTACGGTGCCAGCCAGGGCGCCACGGGCGATCCATTTGCGCCGGCGCTCGACCTTGGGGTTGACCCCCACCAGCCCGCGCTCGGCAAAGGCCACGGCACTGAACAGCTTCTCGATGAAGTAGCTGCGCCCGGTGCCGGTCTGCCGCGCCAGGTGCTGGCGGTCCAGGTTCATGCTCTGGGCCATGGCGCCGATCAGGCGGTCGATCGGGCTGCCTTCCTGGGTGCCGCTGGTGAAGTACACCCCGCGCAGCAGTACCCGCTCTTCGAAGGCATTGGGCTTGAACACCCCTTCCAGGAAGCTCTGCAAGGATTCCTTGAGCGCTGCGAACTGCTGCGGGAAGCCGTAGATCAGGTCGCGCCGCGCCGGGTCGCGTTCCTGCTGCAGGCGCTCCACCAGGCGCTCGTTGAGCCGCTGCTCCAGGGCCGCCAGTTCCGCCGGCAGGTGAGCCAGGGGGCTGTCACCGCTCTTGCCGTCGTCCAGGGCGAAGGTCATGCCCCAGACCTGGGCCCGCTCTTCCTTGCTCAGGGAGTCGAAGAACTCCATGAAACCCGGCACCAGATCGAGCTTGGTGAGCATCAGGTAGATCGGGAAGCGCACTCCCAGCTGGGTGTACAGCTCCTGGATCCGCAGGCGGATCGCTGCGGCGTGGGCAGCGCGCTCCGCTTCGCTGCCCAGCAGCAGGTCGGAGAGGCTGATGGCAACGAAGGCGCCATCGATCGGCCGCCGCGAGCGCTGGGTTTTCAGCAGGTCGAGAAAGCCCAGCCAGGCTGCCTTGTCCACCGTGGCATGGCTGTCCTGAGTGGTGTAGCGGCCGGCGGTATCGAGCAGCACGGCCTGGTCGGTGAACCACCAGTCGCAGTTGCGGGTGCCGCCCACGCCGCGTACGGCACCGGCGCCCAACTGGGCGGCCAGGGGGAAATGCAGGCCGGAATTGACCAGTGCGGTGGTCTTGCCGGAACCCGGCGGACCGATGATCACGTACCACGGCAGCTCGTAGAGATTGCGTCGCTCGTCACCGCCGAGCTTGGCCTTCTTCAGCAGCGCCAGGGCTTCGTCCATGCGCTGGCGCAGGGCGGCCAGTTCCTCGGCAGTGGCCACGCTGTCCGGGTCCGGCGGGGTGTCGGCGGCCAGGCTCTGCAAGACCTTGGCCGCATTCCGACGGGCCTGGATGATGCAAAACACCCGGTAGCCGATCCATAGCGCGAAGATGAAAATGATCAGCGCCCAACGCCGGCCTTCCGGTACCAGGAACTCCAGCAACGGGCCAATGAACCAGATGATCAGGCTCAGGGCGATCAGCCCCAGCAGCGGGATCACCCAGCGAATCACAAAACTGAAAAACGCCTTCACTCGACCCCCTCCGCCAATACGCTGATTTCTACCCGACGATTACGTGCCCGCCCTTCGGCGGTGGCATTGGTTGCCAGTGGCTCGGTGTCGCTGCGGCCTTCGGCGCTGAAGCGCTCCGGCTGCCCGGTCTTCGCCGCGAGGATCTGCAGCACCGATTCGGCGCGCGCCTGGGACAGCTTCCAGTTGGACGGGAAGCGCAAGGTGGCGATCGGTCGGTTGTCGCTGTGGCCGGTGATCCGCACCTGGCCCTTGACCTTGCGCACGGCGTCGGCGATGCGCAGCATCAGCGGCTGGTAGTCGTCGAGGATGCTGGCGCTGGCCGAGGCGAACAACTCGTCGCCACGGATGGTCACCACCGAACGGTCGACGGCATCTTCCACCGCCACCCGCCCGGCCTTGATGTCCTCGGCGAGGAAGCCCGCCAGGCGCGGACGCTCGACAATCTTCGGCTGGATCACCGGGCGGTCCAGGGTCTGCACCGGGATCTCGCCCAGGGCATGGATGTTCTTGAACACCGGCTCGGCGTCCGCCGCCAGTTTCAGGCGCAGGCCGAACAGCAGCGCCAGGAGCAGGGCCACGCCGATGGCGATGCCGACCCAGGGCGGCATGAACTGGGCCAGCCGGTCACGAGCCACGCTGACCCCGCGCCAGTGTGGCGACAGCTCGCGCTCGTGCTCGCCACGGGCGCTGCGGATGGTGGCCGCGGTGCGCTCGCGCAGGGCCTCGAGCTGGCTGCGACCATCGATCATCACCCGGTAGCGGCCTTCGAAACCCAGGCACATGCACAGGTACAACAGCTCCAGCAGGTACAGGCGCTCGCGCGGGCTTTGCAGGCAGTGCTCCAGCAGCTGGAAGACCTTCTCGCCGCCCCAGGCCTCGTTGTGCACGGTGATCAGCAGGCTCTGCTTGCCCCAGTCGCTGGTGCTGCCCCAGGGCGTGCTCAGCACGGCTTCATCCAGGGCAGTACAGAGCGCATAGCGCGCCAGCAGCACGTCGTTGCGCGGCACGCCGGCGGCTTCCGCGCGCTCCTCGAACTGGCGCAGGTAGGCCAGCAGTTGCGCCCGCAGGCTGGCCGGCGCCGGGTGCGCCAGGGTGCTGCGCAGCCTTGTGAGCAAGGCCAGCAGTGGGCCCGCGGCGCTTTCCAGGGGGTTCAGGCCACGGGCCTGGCCGGCCGGCAGCGGCGCCGCCGGCATGGCCAACGACGGCGCGGGCGCAGCAGCTGGGCGCCCGGGCTCGGGAGCACGGCCACCGGGGCGCGGCATGAATTGGGTACGGTCGTTGGGCGGGGACGGCTGCCCTGGCGAATCGTCGAAAGGATGCATCGCGACTTATCCTCGAATGGCCCAGAAGGCCAGGTTCAAGCCCGGGAATTCTCCCGCGACGTGGAACGCGAAGCCGCCGGAGTGAACCAGTTGTTTCCAGTGCTCGCTGCCACGGTCCAGCTCGTAGTAGGTCGAGCCTGCGTGGTACGGCAGTTGCCGCGGCGCCACCGGCAGCGGCAGCAGGCCGATGCCCGGCAGCTGCAGGTTGACCAGGTCGCGGATGTGCTCCACCGAACCCACCTTGCTCTGCTGGGCGAAGCGCCCGCGCAGGGTTTCGCCCGGCACGTCGGCACGCACCACCAGGATGAAGCTGGCGTTCTCCAGCAGGGTGCGGTCGGCCAGCATCGCCACGTGTACGCCGTAGGCTTTCTCGACGATGGGGATCGGCGTTGCCTTGCTGTCGATCAGCATCGACAGCGCTTCACGCAGGGCCTGCATCACCGGGGCGAAACTCATGGCCAGCTCATCGTGCTGGTACTGCGGGTATTGCTCAGGGCGCCGGGCGCTGTGGGTGAAGGTCGAGAACTCGCCGGCCAGGCTCACCAGCTCGCTGAACAGGCGCTCGGGGTGCAGCGGGCTGATCTGGCTCAGGTGGTTGACCAGGGGCTGGGCGCGGTTCACCAGTTGCAGGAGCATGAAGTCGGCGATTTCCGAAGCGCCCCCCGCGCCCGATGCCACCACGCGCCCGGCCAGGGCCTCGCCGCGCTGGTGCAGCAGGCCCAGCAGTTCGCTGCGAAAGGCGCTCAACGGCTTGGACGCGGCCACGTCCAGCACCGGCGGAATGTAGCTGTCGTCCAGCACCAGAGCACGATCGGCGCGTTTCTCCTTGACCCGCACCACGCCAATGGCGGCGTAGTCGCTGAGGCCGTCCTGGGCGGTGAGCAGGCGCAGGGCCCGAGAGCCCACGGCCACCGGCGCGCGGTTCTCGAACGGTGCGTTGTCGTCACGCACCTCGCGCACCTGGCTCAGGTAGCGGGCACCGCCCAGCTCTTCGCCCTCGTCCACGGTGTCCCGGGCGCCGGCGCGCTTGAGGGGCAGCGCCAGGTACACCAGGCCGTCACGCAGGTTGTCGTCGATGCACAACGGGCTGGGCGCCAGGTCGTCATGGGGAATGTTGAACGGCGTGCCGTCGGGCAGCAGGCCACGGGCGCTGACGATGGCCAGCTTGCCCTGGGCCAGCAGGCCCTGATCGATACGCAGCTCGGAGAACCCCCAGGCTCCCGTCGACAGCGGGCGGCTGCGGGCGTCGATGAGGTTTTCCAGGTAACGGTCATGCTGCTGGAAGTGCTGGGTTCCAATGAACATGCCTTCCGACCAGACCACGCGATTGTTCCAGGACATGGTTGCTCCGATTGCCTATTGGGCAGGACTGGATGGGGATGCCACGAGCTCGGCGCTGACCGCGCGGACGTCGAGGACGATCTGATATTGGTTGTTCAGGCGCTGCGCGGTGTTGACCCCGACCCGCCACAGGGCCTGGTCCACTTCGCGATAGCCCACCAGCAGGCCGACCTGACGGGTGGCCGGGTCCAGGGTGCGCTTGAGGGTGAACTGGTCGCCGGGCTTGACCAGCACTTCATCCTGGTCGATCAGGTCCGGGCCGAGGGTCGCCGGCGCCCGCTCCGCCAGGGCGAAGTAGTCGGCGCGCATGAAGGTGGCCGGATTCTTCAGCTCGAAGATCCGTACCCGCACCGGCGTGCTCTGGCCATCAGGCCCGGGGTTGAGCCCGCTGACCGCCTGGAAATGCAGCTCCACAGTCGTGGCGCCGGGCGCTTCCTTGGCCGGTTCGCCGGGAGGTGGTGTGTCCTTGGCACAGGCCGCCAGTACCAGCATGGCAACCAATGTCAGCAATCGTTGAATCATCCTGCGTCCTCAATGACGTATCAGCTGTCCGTGTATCCGTATTTTTCGGGTGTTCCAGGCGCACTCAGGAACGGCGCAGCCGGTGGGTGTGTTCTTCATAGGCGCGGCTGAACTCGCGACCGAAGAGGTCCTGGAAATCGTCCTGGGCCTCTTGGGAAATCTGTTTGTAGAGTGCAGTGAACTGCTGCCAGTTCTGCGCCTGGCGCGAGCCGCTGAACAGGTTGCCCAGGCCGCCGGGGCGAGCCATGCGGGCTTCCAGTTCAGTGGGCTCGAAGCGCCCCAGCAGGTGCTTGATGGCCGCTTCCACACCGGCCATGACCGCCAGCTGGTGGGCCCGCAGGTCATCGAAACTGTCCTGCACGGCCTGATCCGGAGCCATGAATGCCTGGTTGCTGTGGCGCAGCAGCAGGAGCATGGCCTCGTCCACATTGGGGGCGAACTTCAGCGGGTTGTTTTCCACCGGGCGGATCATCGTCTGCTGCATGCGGAACTCGCCCTTGAGGCTGCTGCGGGCACGCAACACATCGATCAGGCCCTCGACCATCAACCGGTAGCTGCGGCCCAGGCTTTCCATCTGGGCCTGGGCCTGCTGCGGCTCGATACGCAGTTGATCGAGCCCGGCCCCGCGCAG
This sequence comes from Pseudomonas sp. W17, assembly GCF_040268305.1. Taxonomy (NCBI): domain Bacteria; kingdom Pseudomonadati; phylum Pseudomonadota; class Gammaproteobacteria; order Pseudomonadales; family Pseudomonadaceae; genus Pseudomonas; species Pseudomonas sp. W17. Next base: position 6,967,213 of record NZ_CP158490.1, read on the forward strand.
GAAGGCCTGGAGCAGATCCACCTGGGGAGCGACCGGGGCCGGCGCGGGCGTGACAACAGGAGCCAGCTCCACTTCGGAAACCACCGGTGCCACGGGCGCCTGGGCGATCGGCTGCGGCTGCGGCTGCGGCTGCGGCTGCGCGGGTTCTGCCGCGAACGGGGCCTGGTGGGCAACCGGCGCGACGGCAACCACCGGCGGGGCAATCACGGGCGGCGCACTGGGCACTGGCGCAGGGCTTGCGGGCGTCGAGCCGAACAGGTCCCAGTCCTCCGGAATCATCGCCCCGCCTTGGGGCGCCGATGGCTCAGGTGGTGCCACGGGCTGGGGCACCGCGGTGGGGGTCGGCGGGCGAAAATCGTGCTGCTCGGCCGGCACGTGGTCCGGCTGGGTGGCCGGCGGGGTCGCGCTGGGGGCGAGAAAGTCGAACAGATCGGGAAAGGTGTCCTGGGCCGAGGCACCCTGGAAGTGCGCCACCGGGGCCATGGAAATCGGTTCGATAGGGGTCGGCGACGCCGCCTGACGCCCCATCAGCGCCTCGAAACTATTGGAGCTGTCCCCGGAAAAGGGTTCAGCCCCAGGGCGGTTCAGACTGAAATCGATGCGCGCACTGATTTCATAATCGCCAATGCGAATAACCTCGCCATCTTCCAGAGGCTCGCTGCTACCCCGGCGCATACGAATACCGGCACGGACTAACTCCACACCATTAGTACTGTTATCGGTCAGATAATAACGGCCATCCTTGTATTGGATGACACAGTGCCGCGCGGAAACTAAGCGTTCGGGATCAGGAAGTACCCAGTCATTATCGGAACTGCGGCCAATTGCCATCATTCCCTGGTCCATTAGTTTTTCAGGGCATTGACCGGGGGTAATCTTGTGATAACTAGTGATAGTCAAACACAGCGACATCGCGCCTCCTTGCTGTACTTCCGCGTGCGAACCGGCGAAGGGAAAAAAGTTCCGTGAAAAAATGAAAAGTCCGCAAAAAATCCTTTAAACAGCGCCGTTCACAGCATGATCGCTCAACTTAAACTACACGCATGACAAAAGCCTTTCGTACCGCCCCGATCTGACTCGCCGGTCAAGGAACTAATAAGGCGACATAACACTGTCATGCGGGGCGAATAGCTTACCTTGACAAGGCACAACTACTACACCAAAAATGCACAACTTCTTGAACACGGATGATGGCTCACTAGTATCAACGAGTCCATATAAACCAAGAAATGTGCGCGAGTTCACAAACAAACTAGTGCATTAATTGCCTGACTGTCCTGCAGGCTGATAGGGAGATCAAACCAGGTGGATGTACCGATGTTGCTCGCCGCGGTTTCAGCAACTTCGCCTTGTGGCGAAGACCTGGAATATGACGCGGATTTCTTGCACTTGGAGCGGGCCGCACAGGGCCAGCCCGAGCGCAGCATGGGCGACTCGATCCTGCCGGCCGAGCCGCCGGACTGGCGCAGCATCCAGCAACAGAGCCTGGACCTGCTGGCGCGCAGCAAAGACCTGCGCATCACCCACTTCCTCCTGCAGAGCACCCTGGCCCTCGAAGGCCTGCCGGGCCTGGCCACCAGCCTCGAACTGATCGACGGCCTGCTCCGGGATTACTGGGCGGACCTGCATCCGCGCCTGGACGCCGACGACGACAACGACCCCACAGTGCGCATCAACGCCCTGGCCGGCCTGGCGTCCGACACCACCATCGGCCTGCTCCGCGAAGCCATCCTGACCCGTTCCCGGACCTTCGGCCCGGTGAGCCTGCGAGCCGCGCTGAACGCCGCCGGCCTGCAGCACTTTTCCGGCGAGAGCCTGGGCTCCGACCACCTGGCCGGCGCCCTGCAAGACAGCGACCCCGAACACCTGGATGCCATTCGCAGTGCCTTGAGCGCAGCCCGCTCGGCGGCCGAAAGCATCGAGAAACAGGTCAGCGAACAAGTAGGCTCGGCCAGCGGTGTAGACCTCACGGCCCTCAAGCAACCCCTGCGCCTGGCGCTGCAGGTGCTGGGCCAGCACGCCCCGCAAGGCGTGCAGAACGCGGTCGAGGAACACGCCGATGGGCCGTCCACCGAAGAGCCCGGTGCGCCCGCAGCGCCAGCCCCGGTACGGATTTCCGGCGAGATCAGCAGCCGCGAAGACGTGCTGCGCAGCCTTGACCGGCTGCTGGCCTACTACAGCCGCCACGAGCCTTCGAGCCCGTTGCCGGTGCTGCTCAACCGGGCCAAGAACCTGGTCAACGCCGACTTCGCGGCCATCGTGCGCAATCTGATTCCCGACGGCATGTCCCAATTTGAAAACCTGCGCGGCCCTGAATCCGACTAACCCCGGAACAGCCGAGCAGTATCGTCAGCGGCAACCACCGACCGACGCCAACACCGTCGCAGCAGCGACCAGGAGCACAACGTGGCGAAGCAAAGTTCTCAAAAGTTCATCGCGCGCAACCGCGCGCCCCGGGTGCAGATCGAGTACGACGTCGAACTCTACGGCGCCGAGAAAAAGGTCCAGCTGCCCTTCGTCATGGGCGTGATGGCCGACCTCGCCGGCAAGCCCGTGGAGCCCCTGGCGGCCGTGGCCGATCGCAAGTTCCTGGAAATCGACGTCGATAACTTCGACTCGCGCCTCAAGGCCATGCAGCCTCGGGTGGCCTTCCACGTGCCCAACGAACTGACCGGCGAAGGCAACCTGAGCCTGGACATCACCTTCGAGAGCATGGACGACTTCAGCCCGGCGGCCGTGGCGCGCAAGGTCGATTCGTTGAACCAGTTGCTGGAAGCCCGCACCCAGCTGGCCAACCTGCTGACCTACATGGACGGTAAGACCGGCGCCGAAGAAATCATCATGAAAGCCATCAAGGATCCGGCGTTGCTCCAGGCCCTGGCCAGTGCGCCAAAGCCTGCTGACTCCGAGCCGAACGCGTAAATCAGGACCAACGATCATGACCGAATTGATGCGTGACAATCAGGCGCAACCCGGCGCCACCGAGCAGGCCAGCGAATTCGCATCGCTGCTGCTGCAGGAATTCAAGCCCAAGACCGAGCGTGCTCGCGAAGCCGTGGAAACCGCGGTGCGGACCCTGGCCGAACAGGCCCTGGCGCAGACCGACCTGGTGTCCAACGACGCCATCAAGTCGATCGAGTCGATCATCGCCGCCATCGACGCCAAGCTCACCGCCCAGGTCAACCAGGTGATCCATCACCCGGAATTCCAGAAGCTGGAAAGCGCCTGGCGCGGCCTGCACTACCTGGTGAACAACACCGAGACCGACGAGCAGCTCAAGATCCGCGTGCTCAACATCTCCAAGCCGGAGCTGCACAAGACCCTGAAGAAATTCAAGGGCACGGCCTGGGACCAGAGCCCGCTCTTCAAGAAGATGTACGAAGAGGAATACGGCCAGTTCGGCGGCGAGCCTTACGGCTGCCTGGTGGGCGACTACTACTTCGACCAGTCGCCACCGGATGTCGAGCTGCTGGGCGAGCTGTCCAAGGTTTGCGCCGCCATGCACTCGCCGTTCATCGCCGCGGCTTCGCCGACCGTGATGGGCATGGGCTCGTGGCAGGAACTGTCGAACCCGCGCGACCTGACCAAGATCTTCACCACCCCGGAATACGCCGGCTGGCGCTCGCTGCGTGAATCGGAAGACTCGCGCTACATCGGCCTGACCATGCCGCGCTTCCTGGCGCGCCTGCCATACGGCGCCAAGACCGACCCGGTGGAAGCCTTCGCCTTCGAGGAAAACACCGACGGCGCCGACAGCTCCAAGTACACCTGGGCCAACGCCGCCTACGCCATGGCCGTGAACATCAACCGTTCGTTCAAGCATTTCGGCTGGTGCTCGCGGATCCGCGGCGTGGAGTCCGGCGGCGAGGTGGAAAACCTCCCGGCCCACACCTTCCCCACCGACGACGGTGGCGTGGACATGAAGTGCCCGACCGAGATCGCCATCTCCGACCGTCGTGAAGCGGAACTGGCGAAGAACGGCTTCATGCCACTGCTGCACAAGAAGAACACCGACTTCGCCGCCTTCATCGGCGCCCAGTCGCTGCAGAAGCCGGCCGAATACGACGACCCGGACGCCACCGCCAACGCCAACCTGGCCGCGCGCCTGCCGTACCTGTTCGCCACTTGCCGCTTCGCTCACTACTTGAAGTGCATCGTGCGCGACAAGATCGGCTCCTTCAAAGAGAAGGACGAGATGCAGCGCTGGTTGCAGGACTGGATCCTCAACTACGTCGACGGTGATCCGGCGCACTCCACCGAAACCACCAAGGCCCAGCACCCACTGGCCGCGGCGGAAGTGGTGGTCGAGGAAGTCGAAGGCAACCCCGGCTACTACAACTCGAAGTTCTTCCTGCGCCCGCACTACCAGCTCGAAGGGCTGACCGTGTCGTTGCGCCTGGTATCCAAACTGCCGTCCGCCAAGGGCGCCTAACCCATAACCGACTCAAACCTGCGGCCGCAGCCACAGGCCGCGCGAGGTCCACAGGACCTCGCGCAGCGGCGACAGAAGCTGAATCAACATCGTGGCAAGTGCCACACAGGGAGAAAACATGGCTGTTGATATTTTCATCAAGATCGGTGACATCAAGGGCGAGTCCATGGACAAAGCCCACAAGGACGAAATCGACGTGTTGAACTGGAGCTGGGGCATGTCCCAGTCCGGCAACATGCACGTTGGCGGTGGCGGCGGCGCGGGCAAGGTGAACATCCAGGACCTGTCGCTGACCAAGTACGTGGACAAGGCATCGCCGAACCTGATGATGCATTGCTCCAGCGGCAAGCACATCGACAAGGTGCGCCTGACCGTGCGCAAGGCCGGCGGCGAAAGCCAGGTCGAGTACATGATCATCGACCTGGAAGAAGTGCTGATCACTTCGCTGAGCACCGGCGGTTCGGGCAGCGATGACCGCCTGACCGAAAACATCACCCTGAACTTCGCTCAGGTGATGGTCGAGTACCAGCCGCAGAAAGCCGACGGCACCAAGGACGGCGGCCCGATCAAGTACGGCTGGAACATCCGCTCCAACACCAAGCGCTGATCCGCTTCGGTCGCCGCCCCGTGGCGGCGACCGGCCCGGCCCTCGCGTTGCGCCTGGCGCAACGCGAGGACGGTTGGCCAGGACCGCGTCCTCGTGAGTCTTTGGTTATGCCCCTTTTCGTGACGTCATGCCTGCGCAATCCGATCCTGGAGCGACCCCCTTGGTAACCGACATCGCCGCCCGCGATCGCTTGCAACCCTCCCTGCTGGATCGTCTGACCGACGATGAACCCGGCAACCTGAAAGAAAGCCCGGACAAACGCGTGCTGTCCCTGAGCCAGCTCAAGGCCTCGGTACTGCGCGACCTGGCATGGCTGCTCAACACCACTTCCCTGCTGGAAGCCGACGCGACCCTGCACACCCCCGCCGGTACTTCGGTGGTCAACTACGGCCTGCCGGCCCTGGCCGGGTACAGCGCTTCGAGCATCGATATCCCGGCCCTGGAGGCGCTGATCCACCAGGCCATCGCCACCTTTGAGCCGCGCATCCTGCGCAGCACCCTGCGGGTACGCGCACGCACCGCTCCCGGGGAAATGAACCACAACGCCCTGAGCTTCGAGATCGAAGGCGACCTCTGGGCTCAGCCGATGCCGCTGCGTCTGCTGCTGCAAACCGACATGGACCTGGAATCGGGCCACGTACGAGTGGTGCACGCCGACTCCCGGAGGCGCTCATGAACCCGCGCCTGCTGGAGCTGTACAACCAGGAACTGCACCACGTGCGCGAAAGCGCCGCGGAGTTCGCCAAGGAATTCCCGAAGATCGCCAGCCGCCTGACCCTGTCGGGCATGGACTGCGCCGACCCCTATGTCGAGCGCCTGCTGGAGGGCTTCGCCTACCTGACTGCCCGGGTGCAGCTCAAGCTCGACGCCGAGTACCCGACCTTCACCCACAACCTGCTGGAGATCGCCTACCCGCACTACCTGGCACCGACCCCGTCGATGACCGTGGTGCAGTTGCAGGCCGATCCCGACGAAGGTTCGCTGAGCAGCGGCTTCACCCTGGAGCGCGACACCAGCCTGCGCGCCGCCCTGGGCCGCGATACCCAGACCTGCTGCGAATACCGCACCGCGCACTCGGTGACCCTGTGGCCACTGCAAGTGGCCCAGGCCGAATACTTCGGCAACCCGTCGGCAGTGCTCGGGCGCCTGGCCGCCAGCGAGCCCAGGGCCAAGGCCGGGCTGCGCCTGACCCTGCGCACCGGCGCTGAACTGCCGTTCAACAGCCTGGCCCTGGACGAGTTGCCGCTGTACCTGAACGGCAATGACGAACAGCCGTTCCGCCTCTACGAACAACTGCTGGGCAACGTCTGCGCGGTGTTCGCCCGGGCCCCGGGCGGCGACTGGGTCGAGCGCCTGCCCCCGGACGCCCTGCGCTCGCGCGGTTTCGACGACCGCGACGCGGCGCTGCCGGTGGTGCCCCAGGCCTTCCAGGGCTACCGCCTGTTGCAGGAATACTTCGCCCTGCCCAACCGCTTCCTGTTCGTCGAATTCGCCCAGCTGGGGCGCGCGGTCAAGCGCTGCGCCGGCCAGGAGCTGGAGCTGATCGTGCTCTTCGAGCGCTTCGACCAGAGCCTGGAAGGCAGCGTCGGCACCGCTCAGTTCGTGCCCTTCTGCACCCCGGCGATCAACCTGTTTCCCAAGCGCCTGGACCGTATCCACCTGTCCGACCGGGTCAACGAGCACCATGTGATCGCCGACCGCACCCGACCGATGGATTTCGAGGTCCACTCGCTGACCGCCATCAGCGGCCACGGCACCGGCCCGGAACAGCCGTTCCTGCCGTTCTACGCCGTGCGCGATCCATCCCGCTACGGCCGCGACCAGTCCTACTACATCGTCCGGCGCGAGCCGCGGGTGCTGTCCAGCGACCAGCGTCGCAACGGCCCGCGCTCCACCTACATCGGCAGCGAATCCTTCGTCAGCCTGGTGGACAGCCAGCAGGCGCCCTATCGCCACGACCTGCGCCAGCTCGGGGTCAGCGCGCTGTGCACCAACCGCGACCTGCCACTGTTCATGAACACCGGCAACGGCAAGACCGACTTCACCCTGGCCGACAGCGCCCCGGTACAGGCCATCCGCTGCCTGGCGGGCCCGAGCCGGCCGCGCCCCAGCCATGCCCACGACGGCAAGGCCTGGCGCCTGATCAGCCAGCTGTCGCTGAACTACCTGTCCCTGAGCGAACAGGGCCAGGGCGCGGCGGCCCTGCGCGAACTGCTGCGGTTGTACGGCGACAGCAACGACGCGGCCCTGCAGTTGCAGATCGAGGGCCTGCGGGAAGTCAGCAGCAAGGCGGTGACCCGGCGCCTGCCGATGCCCGGGCCGATCGTCTTCGGCCGGGGCCTGGAGATCACCCTGGAGTTCGATGAAAACGCGTTCCGCGGCACCGGGGTGTTTCTGCTCGGCGCGGTATTCGAGCGCTTCCTGGCACGTTATGTGTCGATCAACAGTTTTACCGAGACGGTGATCCGTACCACCGAACGCGGCGAGATCATGCGATGGAAAGCCAAGCCCGGACGTCGTCCGACTCTTTGAATACGCTGACGGCGATGCACGCCGAGCCCTGGGAGTACGACTTCTTCCAGGCCCTGCGGCGTATCGAATGCCTGTCGCCGCAACTGCCGCGCTTCGGTCACTCCGTGCGCCTGGCGGACGATCCGCTGCGCCTGGGACAGCAGGCCGACTGCAGCTTCGCCCCGGCCACCCTGGCCTCGGTCACCCCCGGCAGCGACGGCGCCGCGACCCGCCTGGAGCAGTTCTTCTTCGGCCTCGGCGGGCCCAACGGGCCGCTGCCGCTGCACATCACCGAATACGTGCGCGAGCGCCAGCGCAACAACGCCGACAGCACCAGCAAGCGTTTTCTCGATGTGTTCCACCACCGCTTGCTGAGCCTGTTCTACCGGGCCTGGGCCGAAGCCCGGCCGACGGTGAGCCACGATCGCCCGGACGACGACTACTGGTCGGCGCGGCTGGCGGCGCTGTCGGGCCGGGGCATGCCCAGCCTGCTCAAGCAGGGTCTGATCGCCGACACCGCCAAGCTGCATTACAGCGGCCACCTGGCGGCCCAGACCCGCTACCCGGACGGCTTGCGGGCGATCATCAGCGAGTATTTCGGCCTGCCGGTGCAGATCGAGGAATACGTCGGCCAGTGGCTGGAATTGCCCGAGCGCAGCCGGGTCGGGGTGCAATCCCATCAGCTGGGGGTGGATTTCTGCCTGGGCAGCCACGTCTGGGACCGCCAGCACAAGTTCCGCATCCGCCTCGGCCCGATGAAACTGGACGACTACCTGGGAATGCTGCCCGACGGCCAGCAATTCCATGAACTGGTGGCCTGGGCCGCCGAATACCTGGGCTTCGAGCTGGACTGGGACCTGAACCTGGTCCTGCTCAAGGACGAAGTGCCCAAGCTGCAACTCAACGGCCGCCAGCGCCTGGGTTTCAACACCTGGCTCGGCCAACCCGGCAGCGATGCCAAGGATCTAATACTGGCCCGGCACTACGCCGACCTGGCCACTACCTCACGTACACCAAGGAGCACAGAGCATGGGTGAAATCAGTCGCGCGGCGCTGTTCGGCAAACTCAACAGCGTTGCCTACAAAGCCATCGAAGCCGCCACGGTCTTCTGCAAATTGCGGGGCAACCCCTATGTGGAACTGGCCCACTGGTTTCACCAGTTGCTGCAACTTACGGACTCGGACCTGCACCGCATCATCCGCCAGTTCAACCTGGAGCCGGCGCGCCTGGCCAAGGACCTGACCGAGGCCCTGGACCGCCTGCCCCGGGGCTCGACCTCGATCACCGACCTGTCGTCCCACGTCGAGGAGGCGGTGGAGCGCGGTTGGGTCTACGGCAGCCTGATGTTCGGCGAAAGCCAGGTGCGCACCGGCTACCTGGTGATCGGCATCCTCAAGACCCCGAGCCTGCGCCATGCGTTGCTGGGGCTGTCCCGCGAGTTCGACAAGATCAAGGTCGAGACCCTGTGCGAGCGCTTTGACGAATACATCGGCGACTCGCCGGAAAACGCCCTGAGCGCCAGTGACGGCTTCAGTGCCGGTGCGGTGCCCGGCGAAGCCAGCGGTGCCATGGCCCCCAGCGCCCTGGGCAAGCAGGAAGCCCTCAAGCGCTTCACCGTCGACCTCACCGAGCAGGCCCGCAGCGGCAAGCTCGACCCCATCGTCGGCCGTGACGAAGAGATCCGCCAACTGGTGGACATCCTCATGCGCCGCCGGCAGAACAACCCGATCCTCACCGGTGAAGCCGGGGTGGGCAAGACCGCGGTGGTGGAAGGTTTCGCCCTGCGCATCGTCGCCGGAGACGTGCCGCCGGCGCTCAAGGACGTTGAACTGCGCAGCCTCGACGTTGGCCTGCTGCAGGCCGGCGCCAGCATGAAGGGCGAGTTCGAACAGCGCCTGCGCCAGGTCATCGAGGACGTCCAGGCCTCGCCCAAGCCGATCATCCTGTTCATCGACGAAGCCCACACCCTGGTGGGCGCCGGTGGCGCCGCCGGCACCGGCGACGCGGCCAACCTGCTCAAGCCGGCCCTGGCCCGTGGCACTCTGCGCACCGTGGCCGCCACCACCTGGGCCGAGTACAAGAAGCACATCGAGAAAGACCCGGCCCTGACCCGGCGCTTCCAGGTGGTGCAAGTGGCCGAGCCTTCGGAAGACAAGGCGCTGCTGATGATGCGCGGCGTGGCTTCGACCATGGAACAGCACCATCAGGTGCAGATCCTCGACGAAGCCCTGGAGGCCTCGGTCAAACTGTCCCATCGCTACATTCCCGCGCGCCAGTTGCCGGACAAATCCGTCAGCCTGCTGGATACCGCTTGCGCCCGCGTCGCCATCAGCCTGCACGCCGTGCCGGCCGAGGTGGACGATAGCCGCCGGCGCATCGAGGCCCTGGAAACCGAGTTGCAGATCATCGCCCGGGAACAGGCGATTGGCGTTGCCATTGGCAATCGCCAGGTCAACAGCGAGAACCTCCTGGCTGCCGAGCGCGAGCGCCTGGCCGAGCTGGAAAGTCGCTGGGCACAAGAGAAGACCCTGGTGGACGAACTGCTGGCAACCCGCGCCCAATTGCGGGAAAACGTCGGCCTGGTGGACAGCGACGTCGGTGACGACAGCCACGGCCTGCGGGAAAAACTGGTGGACCTGCAACAGCGCCTCAGTACCCTGCAAGGCGAGACCCCGCTGATCCTGCCGACCGTGGACTACCAGGCCGTGGCCTCGGTGGTCGCCGACTGGACCGGCATTCCAGTGGGGCGCATGGCCCGCAACGAGCTGGAAACCGTGCTCAACCTGGACCAGCACCTGAAGAAACGCATCATCGGCCAGGACCACGCCCTGCAGATGATCGCCAAGCGCATCCAGACCTCCCGCGCCGGCCTCGACAACCCCAACAAGCCAATCGGCGTGTTCATGCTGGCCGGCACTTCCGGGGTGGGCAAGACCGAAACCGCCCTGGCCCTGGCCGAAGCCATGTATGGCGGTGAGCAGAACGTCATCACCATCAACATGAGCGAGTTCCAGGAAGCCCACACCGTGTCCACCCTCAAGGGCGCCCCGCCGGGCTATGTCGGCTACGGCGAAGGTGGCGTGCTCACCGAAGCGGTACGGCGCAAGCCCTACAGCGTGGTGCTGCTGGACGAAGTGGAAAAGGCCCACCCGGACGTGCACGAGATCTTCTTCCAGGTATTCGACAAGGGCGTCATGGAAGACGGCGAAGGCCGCATGATCGACTTCAAGAACACCCTGATCCTGCTCACCACCAACGCCGGCACCGAGCTGATCGCCAACGTCTGCAAGAACCCGCAGGCGGTGCCCGAGCCGGAGGAAATCGCCAAGGCCCTGCGCCAGCCACTGCTGGAGATCTTCCCGCCGGCACTGCTGGGGCGCCTGGTGACCATTCCCTACTACCCGCTGAGCGACGAGATGCTCAAGGCCATCACCCGCCTGCAACTGGGGCGGATCAAGAAGCGCGTGGAAAGCACCCACAAGGTGGATTTCGATTTCGACGACGAGGTCATCGACCTGATCGTCTCGCGCTGCACCGAGACCGAAAGCGGCGGGCGGATGATCGACGCCATCCTGACCAACAGCCTGCTGCCGGACATGAGCCGCGAGTTCCTCAACCGCATGCTCGAAGGCCGCGCCCTGGCCGGGGTGCGCATCAGCCAGCGCGACAACGAACTGCACTACGACTTCAGCGAGCCGGCCTGACCCCGCGCCCTGCGCAGGAGCCGGCTTGCCAGCGAAGCGACCGCCACGGTGATGGACCTGGCGCCTTCGCGAGCACGCTCGCTCCTGCAGGGGGCTGGCCTGGCACACCACGCATTCAACGAGACTGACGATGTTATTTCAGCAATCCACACGACTGGCACAGGTCAACTGCCCCCTGGGACCGGACGTCCTGCTGCTCAAGAGCCTGGGCGGCGGCGAGGAGCTGGGGCGGCTGTTCGACTACCAGCTGCAACTGACCTCCACTGACGCCAACATCGACCTCAACCAGTTGCTGGGCAAGCCCATGGGCCTCAGCGTACAGCTGGACGGCGGCGGCCAGCGGCACTTCCACGGCATCGTCGCGCGCTGCAGCCAGAACATCGACACCGGCCAGTTCGCCAGCTACGAGGTGACGCTGCGCCCCTGGCTGTGGCTGCTGAGCCGCACCTCCGACTGCCGGATTTTCCAGAACCTGAGCATCCCGCAGATCATCAAGCAGGTGTTCCGCGACCTGGGCTTTTCCGATTTCGAAGACGCCCTGAGCCGCCCCTACCGGGAGTGGGAGTACTGCGTGCAGTACCGCGAGACCAGCTTCGATTTCGTCAGCCGGCTGATGGAACAGGAAGGTATCTACTACTTCTTCCGCCACGAGAAGGACCGCCACGTGATGGTGCTGGCCGACGCCTATGGCGCTCACAGCAGCGTGCCCGGCTACGCCTCGGTGCCCTACTACCCGCGAGACGAGCAGCAGCGCGAGCGCGACCACATGTTCGACTGGCACCTGGCCCAGGAGGTGCAGCCCGGCTCGCTGGAGCTCAACGACTATGATTTCCAGCGCCCCAGCGCCCGGATCGACGTGCGCTCGGCCATGCCGCGGCCCCACAGCGCCGGCGACTACCCGCTCTACGACTACCCTGGCACCTACGTGCAGAGCAGCGACGGCGAGCACTATGCCCAGACCCGCATCGAGGCCCTGCAAAGCCTGCATGAGCGCATCGAGCTCAGCGGCAACGCCCGGGGGTTGGGGGTGGGCAACCTGTTCAGCCTCACCGGCTTCAGCCGCCAGGACCAGAACCGCGAATACCTGATCGTCAGCATCCGCTACTACCTGGTCCAGGAAAGCCTGGAGAGCGGCGCTGGCGGCGGCTCGGCGCAATTCGAGAGCCACCTGACCTGCATCGACGCCCAGCAGAGCTTCCGCCCCCTGGCCACCACCCACAAGCCCATGGTCCAGGGCCCGCAGACCGCGCGAGTGGTGGGCCCGGCCGGGGAAGAGATCTGGACCGACCAGTACGGCCGGGTCAAGGTGCACTTCCACTGGGACCGCCACGACCAGTCCAACGAAAACAGCTCGTGCTGGATTCGCGTGTCCCAGGCCTGGGCCGGGAAGAACTGGGGCTCGATGCAGATCCCGCGCATCGGCCAGGAAGTCATCGTCAGCTTCCTGGAAGGCGATCCCGATCGCCCGATCGTCACCGGCCGGGTCTACAACGCCGAACAGACCGTGCCCTACGACCTGCCCGCCAACGCCACCCAGAGCGGCATGAAGAGCCGTTCGAGCAAGGGCGGCAGCCCGGCCAACTTCAATGAAATCCGCATGGAAGACAAAAAGGGCGCGGAGCAGCTGTACATCCACGCCGAGCGCAACCAGGACATCGTGGTCGAGGTCAACGAAAGCCATTCGGTGGGCAACAACCGCAACAAGAGCATCGGCCACGACGAGTACGTGACCATCGGCAACAAGCGCACGCGCATCGTTCAGCACGTGGATGAGCTGACGGTGGGCGAGAAGAAGCTCGACAGCGTCGGCCAGAGCTACGTGATCGAGGTCGGCGAGCGCCTGCGCCTGGTATGCGGGGCCAGCATCCTGGAGCTCAACGCCAGCGGCCAGATCAACCTGTGCGGGGTCAACATCAGCGTGCATGCCTCGGCCGATGCCGAGATCAATACCGGTGGCGTGCTGCACCTGAACAACGGCGGCGGCCCGGGCACCACCACCGAGGGCCAGGGTGTGCAGGGCACCATCAGCGCCAAGGCCAAAGCCCCCTTTTCCGCCCCCAAAGGCTAATGAACGGACGCCCAGGCCATGACCTATCGCCTCAATGAATTGCAGTTCCAGCTGCCTGCCGGCGAACTGCAGGACGCTTCGATCAATATCCTCAAGTTCCCGGCCCTGGGCACTTCGCTGATCGTCAGCCGCAGCCTGCTGGGGGACGGCGAAACCCTGGAGAGCAACCTGGCCAGCCAGTTGCAGCGGCTGGAGCAGCAAGTCCAGGACCTGCGCTGCCAGGCTCCGCAACCGGTGCTGCTGGGCCCGGCCCAGGACATCCAGGGCCTGGAGCTGCGCAGCCAGTTCAACAAGGGCAAAGAACAGGTGTTCCAGTACCAACTGGCCCTGGTGCTGCCCGGCACCCGGCAGATGCTCGCCATGAGCTACGTCAAGGCACAGAAGCTCGGCGACGCGGAAGCCGCCCATTGGGCGCAGATCAAGAACACCCTGGTGCTGGGCTGAGGCAGGGCCATGTCTGATGCACTGTGGGCCGCACGCCTGGGCGATGGGCTGGAACACACCTCGATGATGGCCGACATTCTCGGCGGCGTGCTGGAGGTGGCGGCCAACGTTGCCATCGGCGCCCTGGCGACCATGGCAGTAGCCGCGGCAGCAGGCATCACCGTGGCCACCGGCGGCCTCGGCGCCTGTGTGCTGGGGCTGGTGGTGGGCGTCGTCGTCGGCGTGGTCATGAGCAAGACCGGAGCCGACAAGGGCCTGAGCAATTTATGCGAGGGCATCGCCAACGCCCTGTTCCCGCCCTCGATCCAGGCCACCATCGCCAGCGGCTCGAAAAAGGTCCTGACCAACAACAAGCCGGCGGCCCGCGCGGCCGGCATCGCACCGCCGACACAGATCAGCGGCGACGGCGCCGAAGAAGGCGAAGCCACCGACACCCCGTCGGCAACGCCCGAGGAAGGGCCCGGTTTCCTCGACATGGCCAAGGAATTTTTCTCGCAGATGTGGCGGCCCACCGTGGCCTCCCCGGCGCCAGGCTCCCAGACCAAGGAACTGGACCTGGTGACCTGCACCAAGCACCCGCCGATGCCGGTGCAGTATCTGGCTGAAGGCTCGGAAAAGGTCAGCATCGACGGCCAGCCGGCAGTACGCAGCGGCGACCGCAGCACCTGCGATGCCAAGGTAGTGTCGGCCGGGCCTATCTCCCCGAACGTGACCATCGGCGGTGGCTCGGTGGTGGTGCGCGAGATCCGTAGCGGCAAGACCCCGGGGGTGGGCCTGGCGGTGACCGTGCTGATGATGCTCAAGGGCGGCAAGGGCAAGTTCCTCAGCAACCTGCCGTGCATGCTGATGGCGGGGGTCAATTCCTTTGTCGTCAGCCAGGCCACCAATGCTTTGACCCAGGCCGTCGTCGCCTCGACCCACCCGGTGCATGCGGCAACCGGGGCCAAGGTGCTCGGAGCCGACGACGATCTGGATTTCACCCTGCCCGGGCTGATGCCCATCGAATGGCAACGCTTCTACAACAGCCGCGACGAACGTCGTGACGGCCTGCTCGGGGCCGGCTGGAGCTTGCCTTACGAGATCAGCGTCCAGATCGAGCCCCACCCCGAAGGTGGCGAGCGCCTGCTCTACATTGATGAGCAAGGACGCCGCATCGACATGGGCTCCATTGCCCTGGGTGCAGGAGCCTTCAGCCCCGGTGAAGGCTTGAGCGTACGACGCAACGAGAACGGACAGTTGCTGATCGAAAGCAGCGACGGTATCTACCGTCTGTTCGAGCCGCTGCCGGGCGACTCCTCGCGGCTGCGCCTGAGCCAGTTGGGGGACCGCAACGAAAACCGTCTGCACCTGGAGTACGACTCGTCCGGACGCCTCTGGCTGCTGCGTGACACCTTTGAACAGGCGCAACTCGAACTGAGCTACAGCACGCTCTGGCCCGGTCGGATTGCCCAGGTTGAACGGCTGTACCCCGACCAGCAACGGGAAGTGCTGGTCAGCTACGACTACGATGCGGCAGGAGACCTGGCACAGGTGCGCGATAGCGAAGGCCAGGTACAGCGTCGCTTCGCTTATGACGCCGGCCACCGGATGACCGAACATCAATTGGCCACCGGGCTGCGCTGCTTCTATCAATGGACACAATTTGCCGACCAGCAGTGGCGAGTGACCCGTCACTGGACCGACGAAGGCGATAGCTATCAGTACGACTATGATCTGGAGGCGGGAATCACCCAGGTCACCGACAGCCTGCAACGCCTCAGCCGCCGCCGCTGGAACAGCCAGTTGCAGATCGTCGAGTACACCGACAACCTCAACCAGACATGGGCCTTCGAATGGAACGATGAGCGCCAACTGCTCAGCGCCACCGACCCCTTGGGAGGACGCTATGCCTATAGCTACGACGAAACCGGCAACCTGATAGCCGAGACCGATCCTCTGGGGCACAGCCATTCGACCTTGTGGCTGGAGCACTGGTCGCTGCCACAGACCCTGACCGATCCCGCCGGAGAAAGCTGGCACCTGCGCTACGATCCCCGGGGCAACTGTATCGCCGAAGTAGACCCGCTGGGCCAGGTGACCCAGTACCGCCATGACGCGCACGGCCAGGTGGTGGAGATCATCGATGCCGCGGGAAGAAGCCGGAAGATGCGCTGGAACTCGTCCGGGCAACTGCTTGAACACCTGGACTGCTCGGGCTATCCAACCCGCTTCGAATACGATCGACGCGGCAACGTGAAAGCCATCATCGATGCCCTTGGCGAGCACACCCGGTTCCATTACGACTGCCAGGGACGGTTGCTGAGCAGCCAACTGACCGATGGGCGCGCCGAGCATTTTCAACGCAGCAGCAACGGCCAGCTACAGGGCTACACCGACCCTTCCGGCTACACCACGCTCTACCAGTACAACCGGCGCGGGCAGATACGCCAGCGCATCGACGCTCACGGCCGACAGGTCCGGTTCGACTATGACGCGTACGGACGGCTGCTGGCGCTCACCAACGAGAACGGCGAAAGCTATCGCTTTGCCTGGGACGCCGGCAACCGCCTGAGCGAACAGCAGGACCTCGACGGCAGTGCCAAACGCTATGGCTATGACCTGCTGAACAACGTCGTCGAACTCCAGTCCCACCCCGCCCCTTATGGCACCGGGCTGAGCGCCGTGCCCGTGCAACCTATCGCGCCGATCATCCACCGGTTCGAGCGCGATGCCGTGGGGCGGCTGCTGGCCAAAATCACAGACGATGGCCGCAGCCAATACACCTACGACCCCTTGAACCAACTGACCGCCGCCAGCTTTACCGACAACCTCGGCAACCAGCAGGCACTGAGTTTCAGCTACGACGCCCTGGGCCAATTACTCGAAGAACACACCGCGGCCGGCAGCCTGATCCATCGATACGACGAACTGGGCAATTTGACTCAGACCCAGCTACCGGACAAGCGTTGGCTCAACCGGCTCTATTACGGCAGCGGCCATCTGCACCAGATCAATCTCGATGGCCAGGTAGTCAGCGACTTTCAACGTGACCGCCTGCACCGTGAGGTGCTGCGGACCCAGGGTCAGATCAGCACTCGCAGCGAATACGACCGGTGTGGCCGCCTGCGCGCACGCCTGCAGCATTCCAGCCTGCTGGCAAACACCTTGCCAACAGCCCCGGAGCGACACCTGGAGTACGACGATAGCGATAATCTGGTGGGCCTGGCCGAGCGACATGCCACCGGGCAACATCGGCAACTGTTCCATTACGACGCGACCGGGCGAATCATTGCCAGCCAGGACGGCCTGCAGGGCCAGAAAGAAACCTTCGCCTATGACGCCGCCGCCAATTTGCTTGATGGCCCGAAGGCGGGCGCCGGGCTGGTGGTGCACAACAAATTGCTGACCTACCAGGACAAGCGCTACCGCTACGATGCCTTCGGGCGAATGATTGAAAAACGCAGTGGTCGGCGAGGCGTGCAACGTTTTGCCTACGACGCCGAACACCGGTTGATCGAAGTGCGCAATCAGACCTCCAGCGGCGAAACCCTGGTCAGGATGCGCTACGACGTCTTGGGTCGCCGCATCAGCAAGAGCGAGTACGACAGCCAGGGCAACCTTCTGGGTGAAACGCGATTCGTCTGGGATGGCCTGCGGCTGCTGCAGGAACAGCGTCATCAACAGACCAGCCTCTATGTCTATGAAGACCTGGGACATGCGCCCCTGGCGCGGGTCGACGGCCTTGGCGCGCAGCAGAAGATCCGCTACTACCACAACGACCTGAATGGCCTGCCTCAACAGCTTTGCGAGCCTGACGGCCATAGCGTCTGGCAGGCCCGCTATCAGGTCTGGGGCAACACTGTCGAAGAAATACGCGAGCCCTACTACATCGAGGAACAGAATCTCAGGTTCCAGGGCCAGTACCTGGACCGCGAGACTGGGCTGCACTTCAACACGTTCCGTTTCTACGACCCGGATATCGGGCGCTTCACCACGCCGGACCCCATCGGCCTGGCCGGAGGCTTGAACCTTTATCAGTACGCTCCCAACCCAATCGGTTGGATCGATGCGCTGGGCTGGATCTGCAAATCGGCCTACAGCGGCAGAAGGGGCACTACAAAAGCCAAAGCTGACCTCGAGAGGAACGGTTTCACTGTGGTAGGTGAAGAATTGACCATGAAGGTCAAACACCCTGTCACCCAGAAGTCCTATCGCATCAGGGCAGATATCATCGCCAAGGACAAAGCCGGCAACTACCACGTGTTCGAAGTCAAAAATGGCAGCGGCAAACTGACCAAGAACCAACAGGGATCGGGAATGTTCGACATGAGCAATCCGGCCAATACCAACGGTGGTCTGGGCGGTGGCCTGATCAAACCGTCGGGCGCTACCCAAGGCCAGTTCGAAGTTGCGACCAAAACCGCCAGAGGTACCCAGTTCGGTGGCAATGGCGCACAGCATTCGGCCACCTTCTGGCTTCTTCGCTATTGAACGAGTAATCGAGAAATGAAAGCAGACACCAAGGAATTGCGCAGCAACTTTGAAAAGGCGCTCCAGCTTTTTTTGAAGAGCGAGCTCTCGGGTTACCCCGGAGTAAAAGTCACCAAGAACAAAGTGGTGGTTGCACAGAAAGAATCGGGCGCCGTGGCGACCCTGCATTTCGAATACCTGGCCAACACCCGCGCCTACGAAATCATCATCTTCGTCGAACACCCGGCCCTGCAGGCCGAAATCGACCAGATAAACCCGCCCTACCCGTCCAACCTGGCCAATCCGAAATTTATCTACAGCTTGTCGACGGTCAGTGAAAAAGCTGCCTGCCCGCTACTGCCCGTGACAGAGCAAGGTATTGAAAATACCTGCCAGGTGATTCTGCGCCAGCTCCAGGATGTTCACCTGCCTATTCTGTTCAACCTCTTCAACGTCAGCCCCGCGCTGGTGCGCGATGTCATAGACAGGCCAAAGTATTACTCCTATCCGGTCCCACTGATTTTTATCGCCTTGAAAACCAACAAAATCAAACCGGACGAAGAAACGCTAGCGAAGATCATGAGCGAGCAGACCCTGGGCTACACCGGTCATCAAGACCTGAAAGAGTCGTTCAACAAGCAACTACTGGCAGCACTGAACTGAGCGCCTGCTGGAGGCCGGGTCAAATCGCCGAGCCGCGATTCTTGCCCGGCTTGATGATCAGCAACGCGTCCAGCTCGCGCTTTCTGGCGCGGCTGATGAACGCCAGCGCGGCCTGCAGATCCTGTTCGAACAGTTCGAAGGTCGCGCGCTCGATGGCGTAGTACTCCTCGTAGTCGACCACCCCAAGGCTCACCGGAAAGGTCAGGTAGTACTGGCCGGTGGATTCCTCGATGCCCATCGAGAACATCTCCTCGCGACTGACGAACAGATCGTTGAGCTTCATGTCGGTTCCTAGAGTTCGGCTACCGGGCAATGCGTCTCAGGGCGGGTTGACCGATCAGGCTTTCGAAGGCTGCGGCTTGAGGCTCTGCATGGCCTGTTTCCAGGCCGGCTCATGATGCACCAGGTCGTTGACCGTGGTGGTCAGGGTGGTGATCAGCACGGCCGGCTTACGCTCGATGAAGACCTGGCGCAGCATCAGCTCGCGCCCTTCGCGTTTCCAGCTGTAGTCCAGCAGCACGGCGGCATGGCCTTGCATGTCGAAGTCCCAGCGCTTGATCAGGTTGAAACCTGGCAGTTGCTGCTCGGCAGCATTCAGCTGCGCGGCGACATAATCGGCAAAGGCGGCGTCGCCCTGGCTCGGGTCGCGGCTGATGACGAAGCTGGCTTCCTGGGCACCGCCAACGGCTGGCAGCTTGAAGATATTGATGCTCTGGTCCTGCCAGGCGTCAGGAATATCGAGATCGGCTTCTTGAATGCGGTAGGTGGACAAGAGTTTGGCGTTCCATGCTGAAAGGGTGATTCGGAGAGTGGCAAATATTCAGGCAACGGCCAGCAACAATCAAGGAACCACTCGGCAACTCTGCGCAGCGGCCGTGGCCCCTCAACGCGCTTCCAGACAGGACGCGTAGGCACGGGCGAAGCCTTGATCGAACTTGAGGGCCTGGGGCTCTTCGGGGTCGATGCTGACGTTCCACAGGGCCTGCTGCGGCACGTCGTAGCGGACCCAGCCGATGATCCCGCTGCCGGAGGTTTCGTAGAACAGCTGCAAGCTCAGCTGGTCGCCATCGTCGCGGTCGATCAGCAGCTTGAGGTGCTCCGGGGTGGTGAAGTCGCGGTAGGGAAAATCGCTGCTGCGCACCAGTTCGGTGAGGTAGCCGTAGCAACCCTTGCCCGGGTTCGATTCATCCGCCAGGGCGGGCGTGGCCGCGCAGGCGATCAGCAGGCCCAGGCCTGCCAGGTTCAGGTACCGCATGATTGCCCCTTGAGGGTGAGGGTTTCGACCTGGTCGTTCATCTCGATGCGCGCCAGCACCTGGCGGTCGTGAGACTCCTGGTACTCGCTGAAATTGTTGCGCTTGAGGATGTTCAGGGTGACCCGGATATGAGCGCCGGTGCTCTGGTACTCGCTGCGTTCCGGGCCCTGGGCGGCGCCGGTGAGTTCCACCAGCTGGCCGGCGGTCTTGAGGTAAAGAAAGCGCTGGTCCACTTCCACCAGCAGGCGCGGAGCCCTGGGCGCCACGCTGTAGTCCTCGCGGGCCAGGGAATAGCCGCAGAGCCAGGCGCCGGAACTGTCGTATTTCTGGCTGTGGAACCAGCTGAGGGCCTCGCGATAGCCGATCTGCTCCAGTCGCGAGTCGTTGCCGGCAGCGGCCGATGACAGGCCAAGGCTGAACAGGCAGCCCACGACCAGGGCAACTAAACCGGGGCTTGCCAGGCCGTGCAGCAGGGCGGCCCATGAAAGGGGGCTGTCAGTGGGGCGGGTCATCCTTGGCCTTAGATCAAAAATCGAACGATCGCGCATCCTAGCCACGCCAAAGCGGCTTCGCAAGAACATCTGCGGGCAAACGGCAGGCAAAAAAATAGGCACCCGATGCGCTCGGCGTGCCTATTTCCCCTGCGTGCTTCCGCTGCCGGGAGCCCGCTCAATGCTTATGGGTTGACGCTGTCTTTCAGCGACTTGCCCGGTTTGAATGCCACGGTGTTGCTGGCCTTGATCTTTACCGGCTCGCCGGTCTGCGGGTTCTTGCCGGTGCGGGCGCCACGGTGGCGTTGCAGGAAGGTGCCAAAACCAACCAGGGTGACGCTGTCTTTGCGGTGCAGAGCCCCGGTGATCTCTTCAAGAATGGCGTTGAGCACGCGATTGGCCTGCTCTTTGGTCAGGTCCGCTTTTTCAGCAATGGCTGCGGCGAGTTCTGGTTTACGCATAGTGTGAAGCCTCTTTGACGGTTTTTTGTTGTTATGTCCGTGCTGTTCACGGGAACAGCGCCCAAGGCGCCGCAGGCTCTACGCTGCGGCAGACGGGTGTGAGGATGGCACGCGCTTGAGAGTGGCGCCAGTCTCCCCGCGACCTTTGTGAGGGCAAGAACCGGGTTATTCCGACAGAACGACCGGTATTTAAGCCAGCAGCGCAGGAAGTTCCTTGTTCAGGGCCAGTTTTTCCATCACCGCGGCCCCGGTCAGGGCGTAGCCCAGCAACTGGCCATCGGCGTTGCGGCACAGGACCTTGATGTCGGCCCCCTGCCCTTCTGCGGTCCATACGCCTTCGGCGCCACGGGGCGGCGGCGACACCACCAGGGGGCAGACCGGAGTCTTGACGGTGATCGGCATCGGCCCGTAGCTGACCGCCGTCGGCTTGCCCGCCAGGGTCTGCGCCAGCGCACGGGCGCAGCTCATCAGCGGCATCACGTACAGCAGGTTGAGACCGTCGACCTCGGCGCAATCGCCCAGGGCGTAGATATTGGCGTGGGAGGTTTTCAGCTCGCGGTCCACCACCACTCCGCGATTGACCACCAGCCCGGCGGCAGCCGCCAGGTCGATGCGCGGGCGCAGGCCAATGGCCGAGACCACCAGGTCGCAGGCGATCACCTGGCCATCGGACAGGTGGGCCTCCAGGCCGTCGGCGCTGCGCTGCAGGCGGTTGAGCACCGGGCCCAGGTGGAAGCGCGCGCCCAGGCTCTCCAGCCCGGCCTGGACCGCCGCCGCAGCGGCCGGGTGCAGCAGGGTCGGCATCACCTGCTCGCAAGGTGCCACCAGGTCCACGCTGTAGCCGCCGAGGATCAGGTCATTGGCGAACTCGCAGCCGATCAGCCCGGCGCCCAGCAGCAGCACCCGACGCTTGCCGGCCGCGGCGCTGCGAAAGCGCGCGTAGTCTTCCAGGTCATTGATGGGGAAAATCAGCTCGGATGCGTCGCCCTGCACCGGCACCCGCACGGTTTCCGCGCCCCAGGCCAGGATCAGGTCGCGATAGGCCACCGCTTCCTCGCCGATCCACAGGCGCTTGTGGCCCGGGTCGATGCCGCTGATGCGGGTGTGGGTGCGGACCTCGGCCTTGAGCTGCTCGGCCATGGCGCCGGGCTCGGCCATGCTCAGGCCGTCGGCGTCCTTGTTCTTGCCGAAGCCGGTGGACAGCATCGGCTTGGAGTAGGAACGGCCATCGTCGGCAGTGATCAACAGCAGCGGCGTCTCGCTGTCGAGCTTGCGAAACTCCCGGGCCAGGTTGTAACCCGCCAGACCCGTCCCCACGATCACTACCGGTGCGCTCATTCCCTGCTCCTTGTTATTGGTTGTTCAAGCCACAAAAATCGATCAAGCGATCTCGATCATTTCGAAATCCATCTTGCCCACGCCGCAGTCCGGGCAGAGCCAGTCCGCGGGCACATCTTCCCAACGGGTACCCGGCAAAATACCGTCGTCCGGCCAGCCTTCCGCTTCGTTGTAAATCAGGCCGCAGACCACACATTGCCACTTTTTCATTGATGCATTTCCTCAAGGGTTCAGGCTTCGCCGGTGGGTCGGTCGATGGATCGACTCTAGAAGGCCACGCTGATCAGCGTCCGGCACTGGGGTTTTTTACTGATCACTACCGGCAGATGCAAGCACGTTCGTGCCGCCGGGCGTCCTGGATCAATCAAAACCGGCGATCGCCATGCTAAGCTCGCCGCCTCATTTGCTGCCAATACTGACCCACTGTGCCGCACTCAATGCCCCCCGCCCCGGCCCCCACCTGGCTGGTGCAAAGCCGTTTGTCCCCCTTCCCCGGCGCAGCCGTTGCCAACTGGCTGTTCGATGAAGGGTCGCTGACCCGGCGCCTGACCCGGCTGTCCCATAACGCCTTCAGCGTCA
Organism: Pseudomonas sp. W17; assembly: GCF_040268305.1. NCBI lineage: Bacteria > Pseudomonadati > Pseudomonadota > Gammaproteobacteria > Pseudomonadales > Pseudomonadaceae > Pseudomonas > Pseudomonas sp. W17. The sequence continues at coordinate 6,990,216 of NZ_CP158490.1, forward strand.
CCCCGCTGGTGCAAGAGTGGCAAACCCTGCGCAGCGACGAATGCGCCGCCCTGGGCCTGCCCGAACAGAGCGAAGGCTGGGTGCGCGAGGTGTATCTGCGCGGGCACGGCCAGGCCTGGGTATTCGCCCGTAGCGTCGCCGCCCGCAGCGCCCTGCTCGAAGGCGGCCTGAATATCGACGAACTGGGCAGCCGCTCCCTGGGCGAGTTGCTGTTCTGCGACCAGGCCTTTACCCGCCAGCCCATCGAAGTCTGCCGCTACCCCCGGCACTGGCTGCCCGCCGCCGTTGCCGACAACGGCCTGTGGGGCCGTCGCTCACGCTTTGACCGCGGCCCCCTGAGCCTGCTGGTGGCGGAAATCTTCCTGCCCAGCCTGTGGACCGCCATAGACGCCCGACCGGAGGCCTGCTGATGTACCTGAGCCTGCTCAAATCCCTCAATCGCCTGCACCCGCGGGCCTGGGACTTCCTGCAACTGGCGCGCATGGACAAGCCCATCGGCATCTATCTGCTGCTATGGCCAACCCTGGTGGCGCTGTGGATCGCCGCCGAGGGCCAGCCGTCCCTGAGCCATGTGCTGATCTTCACCTTCGGGGTGGTGCTGACCCGCGCCGGCGGCTGCGCCATCAACGACTTCGCCGACCGCAAGGTGGACGGCCAGGTCAAGCGCACCGACCAGCGGCCCCTGGCCACCGGCAAAGTCAGCGCCAAGGAGGCCCTGGCACTGTTCGCGGTGCTGATGGGCGCCGCCTTCCTGCTGGTGCTGTGCACCAACGCCACCACGGTCTGGCTGTCGTTCGGCGCCCTGGCCCTGGCCGCCTGCTACCCCTTCATGAAGCGCTACACCTATTACCCGCAGGTGGTGCTGGGGGCGGCGTATTCCTGGGGCATCCTGATGACCTTCACCGCGCAGAACGGCGAACTGCCGGCCAGCGCGTGGCTGCTGTACATCGCCAACCTGCTGTGGACCGTGGGCTACGACACTTACTACGCCATGACCGACCGTGACGATGACCTGAAAATCGGGGTCAAGTCGACGGCGATCCTGTTCGGCGATGCCGACCGGGTGATCATTCTCACCCTGCAGGGCTTGTCCCTGGGCTGCCTGCTGCTGGCCGGGGCACGGTTCAATCTGGGGGGCTGGTTCCACCTGGGGCTGGCGGTGGCGGCGGCGTGTTTCGCCTGGGAGTTCTGGTACACCCGCGATCGCGACCGGATGAAGTGCTTCAAGGCCTTCCTGCATAACCACTGGGCGGGCCTGGCGATCTTTGTCGGGGTGGTGCTGGACTACGCGCTGCGCTAGACCGTCAAGCAAGGCCCTGCGGGCCTTTTCGCAGCTTCGCAGGCTCGGCAGCGGCTACAAGGTGTAGCCGCTGCCGAGGGGAGAATGTCAGGCAGGATCAATCGGATTTGGCGACCTTCCAGGCGCCGTCCATCTTGCCTTCGCCGGTCATGTCACCGGCCTTCTTGTCCATCACGAAGCCGTACAGCGGCTTGCCGTCGTAGGCCCACTGCATCTTGCCGTCGTCACGCTTGATCACCGTCCACTTGCCCATGGCCTTGTCACTGCCCTCGGCCATCAGCGGCGGCCAGTTGGCAGCGCATTTGTCATTGCACATGGACTTGCCGTCGGCATCCTTGGCAAAGGTGTAGAGGGTCATGCCCTTGTGGTCCACCAGCACGCCGTCCTTGCTCATTGCCGGATCGGCGGCCATGGCGAATGTCGGCAAAGCCAGGACAGCGCCTACCAGCAGGACTTTCAACGATTGCTTGAACAGAGTCATGGAAACCTTCTTTTGTGGTTGTCAGGAATCGGACTCAAAGCTTAGTCCACGAAGCAGCACCCCGCCCCGCGACCTGAAATACTGTCACACGACTGCAATAATTCCGTTATCTAATGCGGCGCAAGACAGTTAAATGACAAGAGGTTCAAGCATGGTTGGCAGAAGCATTCTGATCGTTGACGACGAAGCGCCTATTCGCGAAATGATCGCCGTTGCGTTGGAAATGGCCGGCTATGACTGCATGGAGGCAGAGAACTCTCAGCAGGCCCATGCCATCATCGTCGACCGCAAGCCGGACCTGATCCTGCTGGACTGGATGCTGCCCGGCACTTCCGGCATCGAGCTGGCGCGGCGCCTCAAGCGCGACGAGCTGACCGGGGACATCCCGATCATCATGCTCACCGCCAAGGGTGAAGAGGACAACAAGATCCAGGGCCTGGAAGTCGGAGCCGACGACTACATCACCAAGCCGTTCTCCCCCCGCGAACTGGTGGCCCGCCTCAAGGCCGTGCTGCGCCGTGCCGGCCCTACCGATGGCGAAGCACCAATCGAAGTCGGCGGCCTGCTGCTGGACCCCATCAGCCACCGGGTGACCATCGACGGCAAGCCCGCGGAAATGGGCCCTACCGAATACCGCCTGCTGCAGTTCTTCATGACCCACCAGGAGCGTGCCTACACCCGTGGCCAGCTGCTGGACCAGGTCTGGGGTGGCAATGTGTACGTCGAGGAACGCACCGTGGACGTGCATATCCGCCGGCTGCGCAAGGCCCTGGGCGATGCCTACGAGAATCTGGTACAAACCGTGCGCGGCACCGGCTATCGTTTTTCCACCAAGGCCTGACGGCAGCGGCAAGCGACAAGCGGCACGCCGATGAGTGACCGCTTCAACACTTGCAGCTTGGAGCTGCGCCACCCTCCACGGACGTGTTTCAAGTGAATCAAAACTGGCATGGCACCCTGATTCGCCACATGCTGCTGTTGGTCACCGCCTGCCTACTGGTGGGCCTGATCAGTGGCTACTACGGCTGGAGCCTGGCCGCTGGCTTAGGGCTCTACCTGGCCTGGACCCTCAAGCAGTTGCTGCGCCTGCACGAATGGCTGCGCCTGCATCAACCCGACGAAGCGCCCCCCGACGGCTATGGCCTGTGGGGCGAGGTGTTCGACAGCATCTACCACCTGCAACGCCGCGATCAGCGGGTGCGCGGGCGCCTGCAGGCGGTGATCGACCGGGTCCAGGAGTCCACCGCGGCCCTTAAGGACGCGGTGATCATGCTCGACAGCGACGGCAACCTGGAATGGTGGAACCGCGCCGCCGAGACCCTGCTGGGGCTCAAGACGCCCCAGGACAGCGGCCAGCCGGTGACCAACCTGGTGCGCCATCCGCGCTTCAAGGAATACTTCGAGCAGGACAGCTACGCCGAGCCGCTAGAAATCCCCTCCCCGGCCAACGACCGGGTACGCATCCAGCTCTATATCACCCGCTACGGCAACAACGAGCACCTGATGCTGGTGCGCGACGTGACCCGCATCCACCAGCTGGAACAGATGCGCAAGGACTTCATCGCCAACGTCTCCCACGAGCTGCGCACGCCGCTGACGGTGATCTGCGGCTACCTGGAGACCCTGCTGGATAACGTCGAGGAAGTGAACCCGCGCTGGAGCCGCGCCCTGCAGCAGATGCAGCAGCAAGGCGGGCGCATGCAGACCCTGCTCAACGACCTGCTGTTGCTGGCCAAGCTGGAGGCCACGGACTACCCGTCGGACAACCAGCCGGTGCCCATCGACGTGCTGCTGCAATCGATCAAGAGCGACGCCCAGGCGCTGTCCGGGGAGCGCAACCAGCGCATCACCCTGGAAGCCGACGCGTCGGTGCAACTCAAGGGCAGCGAGGCGGAGTTGCGCAGCGCCTTTTCCAACCTGGTGTTCAACGCGGTGAAATACACCCCGGCCGAAGGCAATATCCGCATCCGCTGGTGGGGCGACGAACAGGGCGCGCACCTGAGCGTGCAGGACTCGGGGATCGGCATCGACAACAAGCACCTGCCGCGCCTCACCGAGCGCTTCTACCGGGTGGATTCGAGCCGCAACTCCAACACCGGCGGCACCGGCCTGGGCCTGGCCATCGTCAAGCATGTGCTGCTGCGCCACCGTGCGCGCCTGGAGATCAGCAGCGTGCTGGGCCACGGCAGCACCTTCACCTGCCATTTCGTTCCGGCCCAAGTGAAGAAAAACCGCACCCAGAGCCTGACCGACCAGCGCTGACAGCCACTCGCCCCTAGGCAATTGCCCTGTCAGCCGCTACATTGCGTAACTTGTGCCTGCCTTTCAGGCACCGCATTTCCTTCCTTTTCGAATACACGGAACCCGCAAAACTCCATCATGGACCCTTCCCCTGGTTTTACCCTCGCGTCTCTTTTCGCCGACTTCGGCATGATTCTTTTTGCTCTGATCCTGGTCCTGCTCAACGGCTTTTTCGTTGCGGCGGAGTTCGCCATGGTCAAGCTGCGCTCGACCCGGGTCGAGGCCATTGCCCACAAGAACGGCTGGCGCGGGCAGATCCTGCGCACCGTGCACAGCCAGCTCGACGCCTACCTCTCGGCCTGCCAGCTGGGCATCACCCTGGCCTCCCTGGGCCTGGGCTGGGTCGGTGAGCCGGCCTTCGCCCATCTGCTGGAGCCGCTGCTGGGCGCCCTGGGCGTGAGCTCTCCGGAAGTGATCCGCGGCGTGTCGTTCTTCACCGCGTTTTTCATCATTTCCTACCTGCACATCGTGGTCGGTGAGCTGGCGCCCAAATCCTGGGCGATCCGCAAGCCGGAGCTGCTGTCGCTGTGGACGGCGGTGCCGCTGTACCTGTTCTACTGGCTGATGTACCCGGCCATCTACCTGCTCAACGCCAGCGCCAATACCATCTTGCGCATCGCCGGGCAGGGCGAGCCCGGCCCGCACCACGAACACCACTACAGCCGCGAAGAACTCAAGCTGATCCTGCACTCCAGCCGCGGCCAGGACCCCAGCGACCAAGGCATGCGCGTACTGGCCTCGGCGGTGGAAATGGGCGAACTGGAAGTGGTGGACTGGGCCAATTCCCGGGAAGACCTGATCAGCGTCGAGTTCAACGCGCCGCTCAAGGAAATCCTCGCCCTGTTCCGCCGCCACAAGTTCAGCCGCTACCCGGTCTACGACAGCGAGCGCAACGAATTCGTCGGCCTGCTGCACATCAAGGACCTGCTGCTGGAACTGGCGGCCCTGGACCACATTCCCGAGTCGTTCAACCTGGCCGAGCTGACCCGCCCGCTGGAGCGCGTATCCCGGCACATGCCGCTGTCGCAGTTGCTGGAGCAGTTCCGCAAGGGCGGCTCGCACTTCGCCCTGGTGGAAGAAGCCGACGGCAAGGTCATTGGCTACCTGACCATGGAAGACGTGCTTGAAGTGCTGGTGGGCGATATCCAGGACGAACACCGCAAGACTGAGCGCGGCATCCTGGCCTACCAGCCGGGCAAGCTGCTGGTGCGCGGTGACACCCCGCTGTTCAAGGTGGAACGCCTGCTGGGCATCGACCTGGACCACATCGAGGCCGAAACCCTCGCCGGCCTGGTGTACGAAACCCTGAAACGGGTGCCGGAAGAGGAAGAAGTACTGGAGGTCGAAGGCCTGCGCATCATCATCAAGAAGATGAAGGGACCGAAGATCATCCTGGCCAAGGTGCTGATGCTGGATTGACGGCCCTTTCGCCGCCAAGCCGGCTCCTACGGGCAGGTTATTGGTTGCCCAGGGCAAAATTCGGCAGATCCCCCAGGGGCTGGTTGAACTGATAGGGAATTGACACCAGCCCCAACCCGGTATTGCGCTGCACCACGAAATGCAGGTGCGGCCCACTGCTGTTGCCGGTGTTGCCCGACAGCCCCAGGGCACTGCCCACCGCCACTCGCTGGCCCTCCCGCACGCTGACCGAACCCTGCTTGAGGTGCAGGTACACGCCCATGGTGCCGTCGTCGTGCAGCACCCGGACGAAATTGCCCGCCGGGTTATTGCCCCGCCCGTTCTGGGCGTTCTCGGTCTTCACCACCACCCCGCCCCGGGCGGCAATGATCGGCGTCCCCACCGGCATGGCGATATCCATCGCATAGCGGCTCTTGGGGCTGAAATGGCTGTATTGGCCATTGGCGCCCTGGGTCAGGCGAAACGGCCCGCCACGCCAGGGCAGCGGATAGCGATAGGCCTGGGTGGCGCCTGCCGGATCCCCCAGGGAATAACGGAACCTGGGGGCATAGCTCAGAGGCTGGTCGGCGCGAATCGCCGTGAGCAGCGCCAGGCGCTGCCTGCTGCGTGCCGGCAGCACCTGGCGGATCGGCTGCCCCGGAGCGCCGCTGACATTGTTCAACCCGGCAAAGCTCAACTCCACTTCCACCGGGGCATACAGGTCATTGCGCACATACACCGCATCCACCCCCCTGTGCTTCTGGATATCCAGGCGCACCTGGCGCTCAAGGTGCTCCACCATGCGGTCGCGGAACACGAACTCCTGGGCCCCCGGCGAAGGCCGGTCGCTGTAGGAGACCACGCCATGGGCGTCGATGGACTTGTACACAGTCATCGCCGCCAGCGACGTGGCGGCTAAAGACAATCCACAGAAAAACAGCAGGCGCACAAACATTCGGCAGCTTCTTGGCAGAGGGTGGAATCACGCTAGCAGCCTGATATGGAGCTTGTATGAATCAGGCGGGCGCCAAGGGTTCAATGCCGCCAGCGTCGAAGTGGATGTCCACCCCCAGTTGCGCCGCCTCGCAGAGGTTGACCAGCGCATCGAGGGAGAACTTGTTGATCTTGCCGCTGAGCACATCGTTGAGCCGGGGCTGGGTGATATTGAGGCGCCTGGCTGCCTCCTTCTGCGACACCCCCCAGGCCTGCACGGTCTTGCCCAGTTCCAGCATCAGCTTGGCCCGCAGGCGCATGTTGGCGGCCTCCTGGGGAGTGGCTTCAAGGGCATCCCAGACACTGGCAAAGCGCTGGTTGATCGGTTGGTCAGTCATGGCGTGAACCTGTTTCCTGATATCTGGCACGAGCCAGCTCGATATCCCGCGCCTCGGTCTTGCGGGTGGTCTTGCGCACCGCGTGCAACACATAAATGGCCGCGGCCCGCCGGACCACATAGAACAACCGAAACGCCCCTGAATCCTCATGGATCCTGATCTCGAAAACGCCCGGGCCAATGGTTTTCACCGACCTGCAATCGTAGGGCTGTTCACCCTGCTGCAGCAGATCCAGCTGGAAACCGGCGGCCCGACGGGCATCTTCAGGGAACGCCCTGAGATCCCGCAGCGCGCTCCCGACAAACACCACATCCTTGTGCCTGGGCATCGAACCTCTCCTGTTAATGACCAGGAACAAGGCTAATCAACACGGCCAGGACCCGCCGCGCCGGGTTGTTTCAAGGCATGGCCGCGAGGGGTGAGCAATAAAGAGCGCCACCTGAAATCTATATCCAAACAGATATAAATCAAGCGCAAAGAAATTAATCTGACGTACGGCGGAAAGTACCGAGGGGGGCGGAGCACGCCTTGTGGCTTGAGGGTTACAGCCTATGTTGCGAGTTGCTCGCTCGATAGCGGGATGACGCAGCAGCCCGCCTCGGCGGCCGGCAAAAGCCCGCAGTGGGAAAGTGTTTTCAGCAGATTTCCGCTGCCTCCCCTCACCGTAGGAACCGGTTTGCCGGCGAAGAGGCCTTCAAGCCTTGTGCTGCCCTTGCGGGCGCCTTCGCTGGCAAGCCAGCTCCTACACAGCAAGAGGGTGTTCTCGCGGCTTACGCACCTGCCGCCGCAGGAACCGGCTTGCCGGCAAAGAGGCCTTCAAGCCTTGTACTGCCCTTGTGGGCGCCTTCGCTGGCAAGCCAGCTCCTACACAGCAAGAGGGTGTTCTCGCGGCTTACGCACCTGCCACCGTAGGAGCCGGCTTGCCGGCGAAGAGGCTATCAAGCCTTGTGCTGCCCTTGCGGGCACAATCGCTGGCAAGCCAGCTCCTACAGCGAGGCGGCCGGCAAGGATCAGGCACCTGGAACGAAGTGCTTCTGGGCGGTGCCGCGGGCGATCAGGCGGGAGATGTAGTCGAGCTTCTGGGCATCCTGGTCCACGAAACGGAAAGTCAGCTGCAGCCACTCGCTGTCCGGCTTGGGTTCAAAGGCCACCACCGCATGCAGGTAGCCATTGAGCCGCGCCACTTCGGCGTTGTCGCCCTGCTCCAGGTCCAGCACCGCGCTCTCCAGCACCTGGGGCAGGCTGTCGGTGCGCTTCACCACCAGCAAGGCTTCCTTGATGCTCAGGGCCTTGATCACACACTGCTGGTTGCCGCTGGACAGCCGCAGTTGGCCCTGGCCACGACCGCCACTGACCGCTGCCGCGGGCGCCGGGGCCTTGACTGGAGGGCTGTTGAGCAAGCCGCGGGCCGGCGCTGCTGCCGCTGGAGCCGGGGCGGCGGCCGGTTTGGCGAACGGATTGACCGGAGCGGAAGCCGCCCCCACCACCGCCGGCTTGCCGCCAGTCAGGGCGCTCAGGGAGTCGTTGCCAAAGGCCGAGTTCATCTTGGTCGGCGCGCTGTTCATCAAGGTGTCGAGCTTGCCGACCTTGTTCAGCGCCTGCTTGACCTTGGTCAGCAGCTGTTCGTTGGTAAAAGGCTTGCTCACATAACCGGAAACCCCGGCCTGGATCGCCTGCACCACGTTTTCCTTGTCGCCCCGGCTGGTGACCATGATGAACGGCATGGCCTTCAGCGCATCTTGCTCGCGGCACCAGGTCAGCAGTTCAAGGCCGGACATTTCCGGCATTTCCCAGTCGCACAGGACCAGGTCGAAGGCTTCACGGGCGAGCATCGCCTGGGCCTTCTTGCCATTGATCGCGTCTTCGATCTTGATGCCAGGGAAGTAGTTGCGCAGGCACTTCTTCACCAGGTCACGAATGAACGAAGCGTCATCCACCACCAACACACTTACCTTACTCATCGACCACCCCTTTAAAAATCCCGGCAAGCATAACGCTGGCTGATGGCACTTTGCCAAAACTCTTCAGTCACGCCGGGACTTTTCGTTCGCGGGTGCTGCTTTTCAATTTCCAGGAGCACAAACAAAAACGCCCGGCCAAAAGGCCGGGCGCTCTTCTCGGGCACTCTTACTTATCGTCAGTTTCATCCAGAACATTAGCGGATTCGCCACTGGTACCTTCAACTTCCTGCTTCATGCGCTTGAGCCCCAGGTGACGAACATCGGTGCCGCGCACCAGATAAATCACCAGCTCGGAAATGTTGCGCGCGTGGTCGCCGATCCGCTCCAGCGAGCGCAGCACCCAGATAATGCTCAGAACCCGCGAGATAGAGCGTGGGTCTTCCATCATGTAGGTGGCCAGCTCACGCAGCGCGGTCTTGTATTCGCGGTCGATGATCTTGTCGTACTGGGCCACCGAAAGTGCCAGGTCGGCATCGAAGCGGGCAAAGGCGTCCAGGGCATCGCGCACCATGTTGCGCACCTGGTCGCCGATATGCCGCACTTCCACGTAGCCACGCGGGGCCTCGCCCTCTTCGCAGAGCTGGATGGCCCGGCGGGCGATCTTGGTGGCTTCGTCGCCGATGCGCTCCAGGTCGATTACCGACTTGGAGATGCTGATGATCAAACGCAGGTCCGAGGCCGCCGGTTGGCGACGGGCGAGAATGCGCAGGCATTCCTCGTCGATATTGCGTTCCATCTGGTTGATCTGGTCGTCGATCTCGCGCACCTGCTGGGCCAGGCCGGAGTCGGCCTCGATCAGCGCTGTGACCGCGTCATTGACTTGCTTCTCCACCAGCCCGCCCATGGCCAGGAGGTGGCTGCGTACTTCTTCCAGCTCGGCATTGAACTGCTGGGAGATGTGATGGGTTAAGCCTTCCTTCGAAATCATCGTGTTCGCTCCGCGAAAGTTGCAAGCTTCAAGCCGCAAGCTTCAAGCAGTTAAATAGTGATCCGGATGTCGCGCACCGCCTCTGTTGCGCCGCGTGAAACCTGCGGCTGGCAGCTGCTTTCTAGCCATAGCGCCCGGTAATGTAGTCTTCGGTCTGCTTCTTCGCCGGGTTGGTGAACAGCGTGTCGGTATCGCCGAACTCCACCAGTTTGCCCATGTACATGAAGGCGGTGTAGTCGGAAACCCGCGCCGCCTGCTGCATGTTGTGGGTCACGATGACGATGGTGAACTTGGACTTGAGCTCGTAGATCAGCTCCTCGACCTTCAGGGTCGAGATCGGGTCCAGGGCCGAGCAGGGTTCGTCCAGCAGCAGCACTTCCGGCTCCACGGCGATGGTGCGGGCAATCACCAGACGCTGCTGCTGACCGCCGGACAGGCCCAGGGCCGAATCATGCAGGCGGTCCTTGACCTCGTCCCACAGCGCCGCGCCCTTGAGCGCCCATTCCACGGCTTCGTCGAGCACGCGCTTCTTGTTGATGCCCTGGATGCGCAGGCCGTAGACCACGTTTTCATAGATGGTCTTGGGGAACGGGTTGGGCTTCTGGAACACCATGCCGACCCGGCGACGCAGCTCGGCCACGTCTTCGCCCTTGCGATAGATGTTGTTGCCGTAGAGGTTGATCGCACCCTCTACGCGGCAGCCGTCCACCAGGTCGTTCATGCGGTTGAAGGTCCGCAGCAGGGTCGACTTGCCGCAGCCGGACGGGCCGATGAAGGCGGTCACGCGCTGCTTGGGGATGTTCATGCTGACGTCGAACAGCGCTTGTTTCTCGCCGTAGAACAGGCTCAGACCGGGCACTTCGATGGCCACGGTTTCCTGTTCCAGGCTCAGGCTCTGCTTGTCGCGGCCCAGGGCGGACATGTTGATGCCATGAGTGTGTGCTTCGTGTTGCATGGGATGCTCCCTGTGCTACCAATTCGTTTGTCGTGAACCGCAGGCATCAGGCCTGCGGTGACATCATTCTGTTTGTAGGCGCCGGCTTGCCGGCGAAGAGGCCTGCAGGCCTTGTGTCGCCCTTGCGGACGCCTTCGCTGGCAAGCCAGCTCCTACACGAGCCAGCCGATCAGCTGTCCAGTGCTTTGTATTTTTCACGCAGGTGGTTACGGATCCACACCGCCGACAGGTTCAGGGTGGCGATCACCAGCACCAGCAGCAGCGCGGTGGCGTACACCAGCGGCCGCGCCGCCTCGACGTTGGGGCTCTGGAAGCCGACGTCGTAGATGTGGAAGCCCAGGTGCATGATCTTCTGGTCCAGGTGCAGGTACGGGTAGTTGCCGTCCAGCGGCAGCGACGGCGCCAGCTTCACCACACCCACCAGCATCAGCGGCGCCACTTCACCGGCAGCGCGGGCGACCGCGAGGATCATCCCGGTCATCATCGCCGGGCTGGCCATGGGCAGAACGATCTTCCACAGGGTCTCGGCCTTGGTCGCACCCAGGGCCAGGGAACCTTCGCGCACGGTGCGGGGAATCCGCGCCAGGCCTTCTTCGGTGGCCACGATCACCACTGGCACCGCCAGCAGCGCCAGGGTCAGGGAAGCCCAGAGCAGGCCCGGGGTGCCGAAGGTCGGCGCCGGCAGGGCTTCGGGGAAGAACAGACGGTCCACGGAGCCGCCCAGCACGTAGACGAAGAAGCCCAGGCCGAACACACCGTAGACGATGGCCGGAACCCCCGCCAGGTTGTTCACCGCAATGCGGATCACCCGGGTCAGGGTGTTCTGCTTGGCATATTCACGCAGGTAGACCGCTGCCAGCACGCCGAACGGGGTGACGATCATGGCCATGATCAGGGTCATCATCACGGTGCCGAAAATGGCCGGGAAAATACCGCCCTCGGTGTTGGCTTCGCGCGGGTCATCGCTGAGGAACTCCCAGACCTTGCTGAAGTAGAAACCGATCTTGGTAAAAGTGCCCATGGCGTTCGGCTGGTAGGCGTGTACCACCTTGCCCAGGCCGATCTCCACTTCCTTGCCGTTGGCATCACGGGCGGTCAGGCTGTCGCGGTTGAACTGGACGTGCAGGTCGCTCAGGCGCGCCTCGATGTCCTGGTAGCGGGCATTGAGTTCGGCGCGCTCGGCATCCATGTCGGCCTGGGCCGCGGCATCCAGCTTGCCGTCCAGCTCCAGCTTGCGGCCGTGCAGGCGGATGCGTTCCAGGCCGGCGTTGATGGCGCCGATGTCGGATTTCTCCAGGGTCTTGAGCTGGGCGGCCAGCTTGTTCACCCGGTCGATCCGCGCTTGCAGCTCGGGCCAGGCGGCTTCGCCTTCGGCGATCACCTTGCCGCTTTCCTTGACGTTGACCAGGTAGCCGTAGAAGTTGCCCCACTCACGGCGCTCGATGGCCATCAGCTCTTTGGGGTAGCTCTGGTTGGTCAGCCACTCGCCGACGATCCAGGTGAAGTCGTTGCCGTTCAGGTCACGGTTGCCGACCTTGATCAGCTCGCGGGTCATGAACTCCGGGCCCTGGTCGGGCACCGGCAGGCCGGCACTCTTCAGGCGCGCCCGGGGCACTTCTTCCTTCTGCACCACTTCACCGATGACCAGGTGGTTGGCCTGGCCCGGAACGTCGTAGTTGGCGTGCACCAGGTCGGCTGGCCAGAAGTGGCCGAGGCCACGCACGGCGATCACCGCCAGCAGGCCGATGGTCATGATGACCGCGATGGACACCGCGCCACCGCTGATCCAGACGCCGGGGGCGCCGCTCTTGAACCAGTCTTTTAGGGAGTTCTGTTTCACAGACTTCTACCTTTCTTAAAGCGACGAGTATTTCTTGCGCAGACGCTGACGGATCAGCTCGGCGAGGGTGTTCATGACGAAGGTGAACAGCAGCAGCACCAGCGCCGAGAGGAACAGCACGCGGTAGTGGCTGCCGCCGACTTCCGATTCGGGCATTTCCACCGCGACGTTGGCGGCCAGGGTGCGCAGGCCTTCGAACAGGTTCATTTCCATGACCGGGGTGTTGCCGGTGGCCATCAGTACGATCATGGTCTCGCCCACGGCGCGGCCCATGCCGATCATCAGCGCCGAGAAGATCCCCGGGCTGGCGGTGAGGATCACCACCCGAGTCATGGTCTGCCACGGCGTGGCGCCCAGGGCCAGGGAGCCCAGGGTCAGGCCCCGCGGCACGCTGAACACGGCGTCTTCGGCGATCGAGTAGATGTTCGGGATCACCGCAAAGCCCATGGCCAGGCCCACTACCAGGGCGTTGCGCTGGTCGTAGGTAATCCCCAGGTCGTGGGAGATCCACATGCGCATGTCACCACCGAAGAACCAGTTCTCCATGAACGGGCTCATGTACAGCGAGAGGAAGCCGACGAAAATGATCACCGGGATCAGGATCGCGCTTTCCCAGCCGTCCGGCACTTTCAGGCGCAGCGACTCGGGCAGGCGGCTCCAGGCGAAACCGGCCACCAGGATGCCGATCGGCAGCAGGAGCAGCAGGCTGAAGATGCCTGGCAAGTGGCCTTCGACATAGGGCGCGAGGAACAGGCCGGCGAAGAAACCGAGGATCACCGTCGGCATCGCCTCCATCAGCTCGATCACCGGCTTGACCTTGCGGCGCATGCCCGGGGCCATGAAGTAGGCGGTGTAGATCGCCGCCGCCACCGCCAATGGCGCCGCCAGCAGCATGGCGTAGAACGCCGCCTTCAGGGTGCCGAAGGTCAGGGGCGAGAGGCTCAGCTTGGGTTCGAAATCGGTGTTGGCCGCGGTGGATTGCCAGACGTATTTAGGCTCGTCGTAGTTCTCGTACCAGACCTTGCTCCACAGCGCGCTCCAGGACACTTCCGGGTGCGGGTTGTCGAGCACCAGGGGCTGCAGCTTGCCGCCGGCCTCGACGATCACCCGGTTGGCCCGTGGCGACAGACCGAACAGGCCCTGGCCGTCTACCACCTGGTCCACCAGCAGGGTGCGGTGGGCGGTGCTGTGGAACACCCCGAGCTTGCCGGCGGCGTCCAGGGCAACGAAGCCCTTGCGACGCTCTTCGGCGGTGATTTCAACAATGGGCGCAGTGCCCATCTGGAAGGTGCGGATCTGCTTCAAGCGCAGCTCGCCGTCCGGGTCGCGGGCCATGAACCACTGGGCCAGGCCGCCCTTGGATGTCCCGATGATCAGCGAGATGCCACCCACCAACTGGGTGCTGGCGGTGACTTCGGTATCGGCGTCTTCCAGCAGTTTGTAGCGACCGTTGAGGCTCTTGTCCCGCAGGCTGAAGACGTCGGCCTGGGCGCGCCCGTTGATCACGTACAGCCACTGCTGGCGCGGGTCGATGTACATGGCCTTGACCGGCTCGGTCATCTGCGGCAGCTCGATGCGGCTCTGTTCGCTGGTGACCTCGCCGGTCATCATGTTTTCTTCGCGGGTCAGCTTCAGCACATGCAACTGCGCCCCGGTAGAACCGGCGACGATCAGCGACGAATCGCTGGCATTGAGATTGACGTGCTCCAGGGCACCGCCCTGCTCGTTCAGGGTGATCGGGGTTTCGCCGTAGGGGTACTCGATGGCCGGCGAGATGGTCTTCTTGCCGTCCGGGTAGCTGACCTTGTAGGTATGACGGAACACCAGGGCCTGGCCGTTGGACAGGCCGACCACCACCAGCGGGTTGCCGGGCTGGTCCTTGCCGATGGAGGTGACGCTGGCGCCCGCCGGGATCGGCAGGTCGACCTTGCGCAGCTCGGCGCCACTGTCGATGTCGAAGAACAGCGCCTGGCCCTTGTCGGACACGCGCATGGCCACCTGGTTCTGCTCTTCCAGGGAGAACATCAGCGGCTTGCCGGCGTCCTGCATCCAGGCGGGGGTCAGAGGGTCCTTGGCGGTCAGCTCGGCGCCCTGGAACAGCGGCGCGACGACATAGGCGAGGAAGAAGAAGATCAGGGTGATAGCACCCAGTACCGCGAGGCCGCCGACAAGGACGTACCAGCGGGTCAGGCGGTCTTTGAGCGCGCGGATGCGGCGCTTGCGTTGCAGCTCAGGCGTATTGAAGTCAATGCGCTTGGGGGGAGAAGTCGTAGTCATGGTGGAGTTGGCCAGATCATTCATGCGCACACCCTAGCGATCCTGTATGACAGAAAGATGACAATGCAGTGACGCAACAAATCCGCCGCGTAGCAGAGCTGGCAGCGGACAGAAAAATGAGGTTGTAGGAGTCGGCTCGCCGGCGAACAGGGCCTTGAGCCTGAGTGCCCTTTGGGGCGCTTTCGCTGGCAAGCGGAACGCCGCCCGGCCAGCTCCTACGAGGAAGGGCCCGGGGAGCCGGACCCTTCTGCGGCGGCTTATGCGCCTTCTTTCAGGCCCAGGTCAGCCAGTGCCTTGGCGGCCACCTTGGCTGGCAGTGGGATGTAGCCGTCTTTGACGACCACTTCCTGGCCTTGTTTGGACAGGACCAGTTTCACGAACTCGGCTTCCAGCGGGGCCAGAGGCTTGTTCGGGGCCTTGTTGACGTAGACGTAGAGGAAGCGCGACAGCGGGTACTTGCCGTTCAGGGCGTTTTCTTCGGTGTCTTCGATGAAGTCGGTGCTGCCTTTCTTGGCCAGGGCCACGGTCTTCACGCTGGCGGTCTTGTAGCCGATGCCCGAGTAGCCGATGCCGTTCAGCGAGGAGCTGATGGACTGCACCACCGACGCCGAACCAGGCTGTTCGTTGACGTTAGGCTTGTAGTCGCCTTTGCACAGGGCTTCTTCCTTGAAGTAGCCGTAGGTGCCGGATACCGAGTTGCGACCGAACAGCTGAACCGGCTTGTTGGCCAGGTCGCCCTTCACGCCCAGGTCGCCCCAGGTCTTCACTTCTTCCTTGGCGCCGCACAGACGAGTCGAGGAGAAGATTGCGTCGACCTGTTCCATGGTCAGGTGCTGGATCGGGTTGTCCTTGTGCACGAACACCGCCAGGGCGTCCACGGCCACCGGGATAGCGGTTGGCTTGTAGCCGTACTTCTGCTCGAAGGCCGCCAGTTCCGTGTCCTTCATCTTGCGGCTCATCGGGCCCAGGTTGGAGGTGCCTTCGGTCAGCGCGGGTGGCGCGGTGGCGGAGCCGGCGGCCTGAATCTGAATGTTGACGTTCGGGTATTCCTTTTTGTAGTTCTCGGCCCACAGGGTCATCAGGTTCGCCAAGGTATCGGAACCGACGCTGGACAGGTTGCCCGACACACCAGTGGTCTTGGTGTAGCTCGGGATAGCAGGGTCAACAGCGGCAACCGCGTGGGCAGTCGCAACGCCAGCGGCGACAAAGGTCATTGCCGCCATCAAACGCTTCAGTTTCATGCCTTACTCCTAGCAGATAGGGTGTGTTAAGTCGGGGCCAAGTATCTGTAGGCCGTGTGAACACTCTATGTCCGGAATATGACAATTAGATGAAAGGCCAGCATCCCTGAACGGAAGCTGGCCTTTCTTTGTTCGGCGATAAAAACCTCTGTAGCCGCTGCCGCAGGCTGCGATCGACCCGCAGGGTCGCGGCGCCCTTCAGCGCACAGCAGGGCCTGCGGCAGCGGCTACAGGGTGGTGGTCAGCGGCCCTTGGCCCACAGGTACAGCCCCACCAGCAGGCCGATGCCGCAAATAATTGCAACATAATAGGCCGGACCCATGGGGCTTTCCTTGAGCAGCCAGGTCACCACCATCGGCGTGAGGCCACCGAAGATCGCGTACGCCAGATTGTAGGAAAACGACAGGCCGCTGAAGCGCACCACTGCCGGGAACGCCTTGACCATCACATAAGGCACCGCACCGATGGTGCCGACGAACAGGCCGGTCAGGGCATACAGCGGGAACAGCCACTGCGGGTTGTCCAGCAGGCCGTGATAGAAGGTCCAGGAAGTGACCAGCAACAAGGCGCTGCCGAACACGAACACCTTGCCCGCACCGAATCGGTCCGCCAGGGCACCCGAGGCCACGCAGCCCAGGCTCAGGAAGATAATGGCCAGGCTGTTGGCCTCCAGGGCGGTGATGGCCGGGAATTTATAGACCGTCTGCAGCACGGTGGGGGTCATCAGGATCACCACGATGATCCCGGCGGACAGCAGCCAGGTCAGCAGCATGGAAATCACGATCGCCCCGCGGTGATCACGCAGCACCGTGCGCAGCGGCAGTTCCTCGGCCAGGGCCTTGCGCAGTTGCAGTTCGGCGAACACCGGGGTTTCGTGGAGCAGGCGGCGCAGGTACACCGAGAACAGGCCGAACACCCCACCCAGCAGGAACGGGATCCGCCAGGCGTAATCCGCCACTTCCACCGGGGTATAGATGCTGTTGATCGCAGTGGCCACCAGCGACCCCAGGAGAATCCCGGCAGTCAGGCCCGAGGTCAGGGTGCCGCAGGCATAGCCGATATGCCGCTGGGGCACGTGTTCGGAAACGAACACCCAGGCCCCGGGCACTTCACCACCGATGGCCGCCCCCTGGATCACCCGCATCAGCAACAGCAGGATCGGCGCCCACATGCCGATCTGCGCGTAGGTCGGCAACAGGCCCATGATCAGGGTCGGCACCGCCATCATGAAGATGCTCAGGGTGAACATCTTCTTACGCCCCAGCAGGTCGCCAAAGTGGGCCATGACGATCCCGCCCAGGGGCCGCGCCAGGTAACCGGCCGCGAAGATCCCGAAGGTCTGCATCAGGCGCAGCCACTCGGGCATGTCCGCCGGGAAGAACAGCTTGCCGACCACGGTGGCAAAGAACACGAAGATGATGAAGTCGTAGAACTCCAGCGCCCCGCCCAGGGCAGACAGGGACAATGTCTTGTAGTCACTACGGGTCAGCGGACGGGCGGGTTGCGCAGGCTGCGCGGCGCTCGAGGGCACAGTGGTCATGGCAAGGGCTTCTCTTATTAGTCGGTTCTGGAAGCCGCAACAGCGCTGGTTGGGGCCTGGCAGGTTCGGCACGATAGCAAATTGTTCGAATGCGTACACAGCGGCGCACAAATGACTCACAAATTTGCGAACTGGACGGGTCGTCGCGGAGTCTATCGACCGATATACTCGCAGACCTCGAAGCGCAAAGCCGCTTCTGGCAAGGGTTGCTGTGCGAAAACGCTGCTGCGCGCCCCTGGCCCTGGCCAGCGCCAGTCGATTTCGCAGAGTTTCCCTTTAGCACGCCTTAGAAAGAACGTGACGAACGTAGTATGTTCGGGCTGAATCGTTTTTCCTGAAGACGGCTATTCACCTGAAGTACCCATGAAGCGTCACGGGTCAGAGGCCCCCCGGCATGATAGAACTCGAACAAGAAGATCCAATCCCGCAAGGCGACCTGGCCTTGCAAATCACCGCACTGCCCCGTGAAACCAACGGCTTTGGCGATATTTTCGGCGGCTGGCTGGTCGCGCAGATGGACCTGGCGGGCACCGCCATGGCCAGCCGCGTGGCCGGCGGCCGGGTGGCCACGGTGGCCATCGACCGCATGGCGTTCCTGGTGCCGGTGGCGGTGGGCGCGCAGCTGTCCTTCTACACCCAGACCCTGGAGATCGGCCGCAGCTCGATCCAGATGATGGTGGAAGTGTGGAGCGACGACCCGCTGTCCAGCGAATGGCGCAAGGTCACCGAGGCGGTGTTCGTATTCGTCGCCATCGATGGCAGTGGCCGCACCCGCTCGGTTCCGCCGCGCGCGCGCTAAACCTGATGACCGTTCTGCGGTCCATAGCAGCCCACACCTTGCGAACGAGAACAGCAGCATGCCTATGCCCCAGGTCGAAACGGTAAAACTGGATGAACTGAACTGCTGGCGCATCCGCCACGGTGACGCCGAACTGCTGGTGGCCCAGCAGGGCGCGCACATCCTCAGTTATCAAGTGGCCGGGCAACAGCCGCTGATCTGGCTCAACGACGAGGCCGTGTTCAAGCGCGGCAAGAGCATCCGCGCCGGGGTGCCGGTGTGCTGGCCCTGGTTCGGCAACTTTGCCCGCAACCCGCAGGCGGTGCAGGCCATGCGCCAAGGCACTGACCCGGCGCCGGCCCACGGCCTGGTGCGGGCCACCGACTGGGAACTGCTGGGCATCGAAAGCCAGGGCGACAGCCTGCTGGTTGAGCTGCACCTGCCCTGCCCCGCGGGTGGTTTTCCCGGCTGGCCCCATCAAGTGGAACCACGCCTGAGCATCCGCCTCGACCAGCAACTGCACATCAGCCTCAGCAGCCACAACCTGGGCACTGAAAGCGTGAGCATCAGCCAAGCGCTGCACAGCTACTTCGCGGTCAGCGATGTGCGCCAGGTGCAGGTCGAAGGCGTGGACGGGCTGAGCTACATCGAGACCCTGGAAGACTGGAAGACCAAGGTCCAGAGCGGCAGCCTGCACTTTACCGGCGAGACCGACCGCATCTACCTGAACGCCCCGACGCAGCTGGAGATCGTCGACCCGGACTGGCAACGGCGGATCCGCCTGCGCAGCGAAGGCTCGCGCACCGCGGTGATCTGGAACCCCTGGATCGACCGCGCCGCCCAATTCAGCGACATGGCCGACGACGGCTGGCAGCGCATGCTGTGCATCGAGACCGCCAACGTGATGGACGACATCATCACCCTGGCCCCGGGCGCCAGCCACACCCTGAGCGTCAGCATCAGCGCCGCCCCGCTCTGACTCCACCTGCCCCGTAGGAGCTGGCTTGCCAGCAAAGAGGCCCTCAACGGCAAGCCGGCTCCTACCGTTCAGCGGCGTTCAAATGCGCTGCTTCAGAGATCCGATTCCTGAACCACCCGCACCTTCGCCGCATCCAGGGCGTAGGCGGCATCGGCCAGGTCGTTGCTGACCTTCTCGATCTTCAGGGTGCCGGTCACCCACAGCGGCGTGTAGATGTCGTCCAGCTTCAAGCCCTTGGGAAAACGCACCAGCACCAGCTGGTTGGGCGGCGGTGGCGGCACGTGGATGCAGGCGCCCGGGTACGGCACCAGGAAGAACAGCGTGCTGCGCCCCTTGGCATCGGCTTCCAGCGGCACCGGATACCCGCCGATGCGAATCTGCTTGTCGTTCATCGCTGGTACGGTCTTGGTGGAATACATCACCGCCGGCAACCCCTTGCTCTGCTTCAGGCCGCCCTTTTCGGTGAAGGTGCCATTGGCTTCCGGGGAGTTGTGGTCGATTTCCGGCATCTGCTCCAGGGCCTTCTGGTCCGACTTGGGCATCAGCTCCAGCCAATCGGTTTCCGGCAGTTCGCCAGCCTGGGCCAGGCCGCAGCCCAGCAGAACAAAGGTCAATAGAAGACGGCGCATGTGAGGGTGGCTCGGTCAAAAGGGAAGGACGGGAAAACCCGGGCATTCTAGTACCCAGACCGTCAGATGCGTTGAAGTTTCAGATGAAGAAAAAGGCTCCCCTCCGCGCGGACGGCAGAGGGGGCTTGTAGCGTGGTTCAGCTCTTCTTGACGAAGCCGTAGATCACCAGCAGGACGATCGCGCCCACCAGTGCACCGATGAAACCGGCGCCCTGGCCAGCCTGGTAGATACCCAGCGCCTGGCCGCCATAAGTGGCCGCCAGCGAACCGCCGATACCCAGCAGGATGGTCATGATCCAGCCCATGCTGTCGTCTCCCGGTTTGAGGAAGCGCGCCAGCAGACCAACGATCAAGCCGATGAAAATGGTTCCAATAATGCCCATGGCTGTTCCTCTGTAAGGGGGGATCAAGCCAAAGCCTAGCCAGCACTTTGGCATCCTGCTATCAGAGAACGGCGGGAAACGAAGGTTCCCGCCAGCCGGAGGATTTGTTACTCGGCGATCAGCGCTTGCACCTTGATGATCTGCGCTTGCAGGGTCGCCTGATCGGCGCAGCGCAGGTTGGCGTGGCCGACCTTGCGCCCGACCTTGAAGGCCTTGCCGTAGTGATGCAAATGGCAGTCGTCAATGGCGATGACTTTGTCCACCGGCGGCACTTCGCCGATGAAGTTGATCATGGCGCTCTCGCCGACTTTGGCGGTGGAGCCCAGGGGCAGGCCGGCCACCGCCCGCAGGTGGTTTTCGAACTGGCTGCACTCGGCGCCTTCGGTGGTCCAGTGCCCGGAGTTGTGCACCCGCGGCGCGATCTCGTTGGCCTTGAGGCCGCCGTCCACTTCGAAGAACTCGAAAGCCATTACGCCCACGTAATCCAACTGCTTGAGCACCCGGCTGGAGTAGTCCTCGGCCAGGGCCTGCAACGGGTGGTCGCTGCTGGCCACCGACAGGCGCAGGATGCCGCTGTCGTGGGTGTTGTGCACCAGCGGGTAGAAACGGGTTTCACCGTCACGGGCGCGCACGGCGATCAGCGAGACTTCACCGGTGAAGGGCACGAAGCCTTCCAGCAGGCAAGGCACGCTGCCCAGTTCGGCGAAGGTGCCTTCGACGTCGGCGGCGCTGCGCAGGACCTTCTGGCCCTTGCCGTCGTAACCCAGGGTGCGGGTCTTGAGCACGGCCGGCAGGCCGATGCGCGCCACGGCGGCGTCGAGATCCGCCTGGGACTGGATGTCGGCAAACTCCGGGGTAGGAATCCCCAGGTCCTTGAACATGCTCTTCTCGAACCAGCGATCGCGGGCGATGCGCAGGGCTTCGGCGCTCGGGTAGACCGGCACGAACTGCGAGAGGAAGGCCACGGTTTCCGCCGGCACGCTCTCGAATTCGAAGGTCACCAGGTCCACTTCATCGGCCAGCTGGCGCAGGTGGTCCTGGTCGCCGTAGTCGGCCCGCAGGTGTTCACCGAGGGCGGCGGCACAGGCGTCCGGCGCCGGGTCGAGGAAAGCGAAGTTCATTCCCAGCGGAGTCCCCGCCAGGGCCAACATGCGGCCCAGCTGGCCGCCACCGATTACACCGATCTTCATCGTCAACAACCTCAGGCGACGCGCGGGTCTGGATTGTCCAGGACGCTGTCTGTCTGTTCAGCACGGAATTTTTTCAGCACCGCATGGAACTGCGGGTGCTTGGCGCCCAGGATGCTCGCCGAGAGCAGCGCCGCGTTGATCGCGCCGGCCTTGCCGATGGCCAGGGTGGCCACGGGGATGCCGGCCGGCATCTGCACGATGGACAGCAGCGAATCCACGCCCGAGAGCATCGACGACTGCACCGGCACGCCCAGCACCGGCAGGTGGGTCTTGGCCGCGCACATGCCCGGCAGGTGCGCCGCGCCGCCGGCACCGGCGATGATCACCTCGATGCCTCGCGCCTCAGCCTCATCGGCGTACTGGAACAGCAGGTCCGGGGTGCGGTGTGCGGAAACCACCTTCACCTCGTAAGGGATGCCGAGCTTTTCCAGCATATCGGCGGTGTGGCTAAGGGTGGACCAATCGGACTTGGAGCCCATGATCACGCCAACCAGTGCACTCATCGTCGTGCCTCTTCTCTCTGGGCGCCCGCAGGCGCGTCAAAAACAACAAGCCACGCGAAATGCGTGGCTTAAATTGTACGAATTATGGCCAGGCGAACCGGCCGAAGGCCGCGCAGTATACCGAAAAAGGCGCGTTAAACGCACTTTCGCCGACCATCTGCAAAACAAAGTATTTCCAGCGCAAAACCCCGGTTTTATTGACTCCAAGGTCAATCCAGCCCCCCCCCTCGCAGGCGCTGTCTTGCCAGCGAACAGGCCCACCCTGCGATCACCGCCCTCCCGGCCGACGCCTTCGCCGGCAAGCCGGCTCCTACGTGGCCGCAGCTTGCGCGGCAGCGCCTTCCAGCTTGCGCCACAGCAAGCGTACGTTGGCCTTGCGCACCAGGGCGCAGCGGTACAGGCGAATCTCCAGCGGCACATGCCATTGCGCCCCGCCGCAGACCACCAGCTCGCCCCGGGCCAGCTCGGCGCGCACGCTCAGTTGCGGCACCCAGGCAATGCCCAGGCCTTCCAGGGCCATGCTCTTGAGGCTGTCGGCCATGGCGGTCTCATAAACCGTGGTGAAACGCAGGTTGCGCTGGCGCAGCAGCAGATTCACCGAACGCCCGAGAAAGGCCCCGGCGCTGTACGCCAGCAACGGCACGCTGGCCTCGCCTTCCAGGTCGAACAGCGGCTTGCCCTGGGGGTCGGCGGCACACACCGGGAGCATCTCGGTGTGCCCCAGGTGCAGCGAGGGGAAGATTTCCGAATCCATCTGCAAGGCCGCGTCCGGGTCATAGAAGGCCAGCATCAGGTCGCAGCCGCCTTCGCGCAGGGCGTGCACCGCATCACCCACGTTGGTGGCCACCAGCCGCGTGGCGATGTTCAGCCCTTCGTTGCGCAGTTGGGCGATCCAGCGTGGGAAGAAGCCCAGCGCCAGGGAGTGGGCAGCCGCCACCTGCATCACCTCGCCCTGCCCGCCTTCCAGGTGGTGCAGGTGACGCACCACCTCGCCGAGCTGTTCGACCACGGTGCGCGCGGTCACCAGGAACAACTGCCCCGCTGCCGTCAGCTCCACCGGCGTGCGCGAGCGGTTGACCAGGGTCAGGCCCAGGGCCGCTTCCAGGCTGCGGATCCGCCGGCTGAAGGCCGGCTGGGTCACGAAACGTCGCTCGGCAGCCTGGGAAAAGCTGCGGGTGGCGGCCAGGGCACTGAAGTCCTCGAGCCATTTGCTTTCCAGATTCATCACGTCCTCCCGGACACGCACCATTTTAGGTCACACGCTCGCCGGCAACCCGGCGTCACACCGGCATTATGCCGAATATGCATAGCCCAGTGTTTAACAGCATTGGCCCAAAAAATCCCTTCGGCCTAGGATTCGCAGCGTTCCCGGCACAGACCGGGTCCCTACCGAGATGATCTCCGTCATGTCCTCCGCTGCATCTTTCCGCACAGAAAAAGACCTGCTTGGCGTACTCGAAGTACCGGCTCAAGCGTATTACGGCATCCAGACCCTGCGAGCGGTGAACAACTTCCGCCTCTCCGGCGTTCCGATTTCGCACTACCCAAAACTGGTCGTGGCCCTGGCAATGGTCAAGCAGGCAGCTGCTGACGCCAACCGCGAACTGGGTCATCTGAGCGAAGCCAAGCATGCAGCCATCAGCGAGGCCTGTGCCCGCCTGATCCGCGGCGACTTCCACGAAGAGTTCGTGGTGGACATGATTCAAGGCGGCGCTGGCACTTCGACCAACATGAATGCCAACGAAGTCATCGCCAACATCGCGCTGGAGGCCATGGGCCACAGCAAGGGCGAATACCAGTACCTGCACCCGAACAACGACGTGAACATGGCGCAGTCCACCAACGACGCCTACCCGACCGCGATCCGCCTGGGTCTGCTGCTGGGTCACGACGCGCTGCTGGCCAGCCTCGATAGCCTGATCCAGGCGTTCGCCGCCAAGGGCCAGGAATTCAGCCACGTCCTGAAGATGGGTCGTACCCAGCTGCAAGACGCCGTGCCGATGACCCTCGGCCAGGAATTCCACGCCTTCGCCACCACCCTGGGTGAAGACCTGGCTCGCCTCAAGACCCTGGCGCCGGAAGTGCTGACCGAAGTCAACCTGGGCGGCACCGCCATCGGTACCGGCATCAACGCCGACCCGCGCTACCAGCACCTGGCCGTACAACGCCTGGCCACCATCAGCGGCCAGCCGCTGGTACCGGCCGCCGACCTGATCGAAGCCACTTCCGACATGGGTGCCTTCGTGCTGTTCTCCGGCATGCTCAAGCGCACCGCGGTCAAGCTGTCGAAGATCTGCAACGACCTGCGCCTGCTGTCCAGCGGCCCACGCACCGGCATCAACGAAATCAACCTGCCAGCGCGTCAGCCCGGCAGCTCGATCATGCCCGGCAAGGTCAACCCGGTCATCCCGGAAGCGGTCAACCAAGTGGCGTTCCAGATCATCGGCAACGACCTGGCCCTGACCATCGCGGCCGAAGGCGGCCAGCTGCAACTGAACGTGATGGAGCCGCTGATCGCCTTCAAGATCTTCGACTCGATCCGCCTGCTGCAACGCGCCATGGACATGCTGCGCGAGCACTGCATCACCGGCATCACCGCCAACGAAACCCGTTGCCGCGAACTGGTGGAGCACTCCATCGGCCTGGTCACCGCGCTGAACCCGTACATCGGCTATGAAAACGCCACCCGTATCGCCCGCATCGCCCTGGAAAGTGGCCGTGGCGTACTGGAACTGGTGCGCGAAGAAGGCCTGCTGGACGACGCCATGCTCGACGACATCCTGCGTCCGGAAAACATGATTGCCCCGCGCCTGGTTCCGCTGAAAGCCTAACCGCCGCGACACCGAAACATGCAACACCGCTCACCAGGTTGAGGGACTAGACACCTCTCACCTTTTGAGGGCTTGGAGATACGTCTCCAGGCCCTTTTTTTTGCCTGGAGAAAAGCAGAGTTTGTAAGGGGATGCCGCCCCGCAACGAAGCAGAATCTCTTTGTTTTGTAGGGCAAATCCGAGAGAATCCCCCACGCCTTTGAGCGCCTTGTACCCCTTCGAACGATCAGGCAGTCTCCCTGAGCCGCTGCCAAATCAGTGGCCCGGATGTGGAAGTCTGGGATAAAGGACGTGCAGTCGTCTCATTCGAACACCCTTGCCGATGCGGCTTCGGTGAGCTCGATTTATGGCGGCTGTGCGTAGGGCACCCTCGGGTGCGCCGGTTCCTTTAGCCCGGTCTTCCACACCTGCGCACGGCTGCCACCCTCTCATGTGGAAGTGAGATCCGGCGGTTTCTTAAATTGCTAAAGGAACCAGTCCCATGAAAAAGCTCGTCCCCGATCCACCGTTATCCACCGATCATCCGCGCCGCGACCTGGAGCTAGACCGCACCAACGCCAACCTGCTGGCCGCCTTGCACGGCACCCGCCATCGCCCCTTCGGCCTGCGCGATGGCCGGGGCCATCCGCTGTTCGCCGTAGAGCCCCAGGTGAATGCCGAAGACGCCTTGATGCACGTTTCCTTACTGCTCAAATGCGCCGAAGAGGTGTCCGATGAAATCACCGAACGGGCCAGCGGCATCGAACGCGGACTGATCTGGTCCATGGTGCACTCGGTTGAAATGGCCCGCGCCGTGGTTGACGCCCTGCTCGACGGCGCCCGCCCCGGCCCCGCCTAAAACTCCGCCCCGTAGGAGCTGGCTTGCCAGCGAAGAGGCCCGCCCTGCCTTCACCGGCATCCCGGCCGACGCCTTCGCCGGCAAGCCGGCTCCTACAGGTCTTGCGAACATCGTGGGGCCCTTGTTTTAAACCAGCACAATCCATCGCCCAAGGTGGATAATCGCCCCTCCCAAACATCCGCCATCCCCGAGGCACCGCAGTCGATGGACCCGACGCACACCCAAGCCCTGCAACAGCTACGCAAGCTGATCCCCATCGGCCTGCGCCACGCCCAGGCCCTGCTGGAGCGCTGCGCAGGCGATCCGCAGCAAGCCGCCGAGCTCTACAAAGCCGAGCTGTTGCAGGTGCTGGTAGACAAATCCGGCTTGCCCCCCGAGCACGCCCAGGAATACCTGCTCAACGCCGGCTACGACCTGAATCGCGCTCTGCACGCTATAGAAGAAGCGCGCTTCACCCTGACCCAGCGCATTCTGCGCAAGCATCACCGGGACCCGGGCCAGGCCCTGGACCTGATCGCCCAGGCCCTCGAAACCGCCGAGCAGCTGCCCCGCCAGTATTGGCTGGATTTCGCGCGACTGGAGGCGCTGGCCCCGGCACCGCGCTGCTTCATGATCGTGCACGAGTGGCTGGCCTTCGAGGGCTGGGAAGGTTTCGACAGCGCCCTGCACTTTCACCTGCCCCAGGCCATCGCCCAATTGCGCCACCTGCAACTGGATACCCTGGCGGACACCCTGGAGCACGCCGATCAGCGCCAGCAGCAACTAAGAGCGGCCCACGCCGAAAGCGAAAGCCCCATCGAGTTGAGCATGCGCATCAACCAGGACCCGCTGTTCAACCGCTACCAGGACCAATTCAACCAGCAGCGGCCGCAGCTGGAGCAACACCTGTATCAATGGGTGGAGCGATACATCGAACAGTTCCCAACCTGAGCAGCGAACGGGGGCTTGCGCGCACGTCGCAGATACCCGCCCCCGAGAAATCGGTAAACTGCCGCCCTCACCGAACACGGACCTCGGATTCAGCCGCCATGGAATTGCAGTACCGCCTCACCCCGGCCCACACCGAAGCCCGGCTTGCCGAAAAACTGCCCCAGGCGCTGCTTGAGCACGACCAGTTGCAGTCGCGGATCTCCAACGCCACCTCGCGCTGGCAGGGGCGCCTGCTCGGCCCGCTGATCCTGCTGCTGTGCCTGATCGCCGCGCCCCTGGCGCTGTATTTTCCCGAGCGGCGCTTTACCCCGGAAAAGATCATCGCCCTGGTGCTCTGCGCGCTGATCTTCATCCCGCTCTGGTGGCGTTTTTCCGGGCGCCTGATCCAACGCCTACAGGCCCGCACCCGGCACCGGACACCGCTGCGCGGCCTGAACCACCGCCTGATCGAGGCCCGCCTGCGGGCCCCCTTGAAGGCTGTCGAGGGCACTTACCACCTGAGCTTCGACGACCAGGGTTTCACCCTGAGCAAGCCTCCCAGAGCCAAGAGCAGCATGACCTGGGAGCAGGTCGTGTACCTGCGTGAAGCGGCCAACTTCTATGACGTGGCCAGCGCCGAAATGCAGCGCAAAGGCCAGGCCTGCCGCATCGCCAAACACAGCGAACTGATGGACGCAGAGGAGTATCAGCAAGGGCTGCAAGCCTTTCTGAGCCAATGCCCGGTCCCGCCGTCCGCCACCTGATCAAGCCTCCCCCGACGCCCCACACACGGAATTTGCATGCACACATCAGCGTCCTCCCCCCGCCCGGCCCGCGCCCTGGCCATCCTCGGCACGGGCCATGCCCTGCCGCAACGGGTGGTCACCAGCGCCGAGCTGGACAGCCAGCTCGGCCTGGAAACCGGCAGCGTGGCGCGCATCAGCGGAGTGCAGCAGCGCCACGTCGCCGGCCCCGCGGACACTGCCGCCAGCCTCGGCGCCAGCGCCGCGCTCCAGGCCCTGCACGCGGCGGGCCTGGAGCTGGATCAGCTGGACCTGATCGTCTGCGCCAGCGGCACCATGGACCAGGGCATGCCCTGCAATGCGGCGCTGCTGCAACGGGAACTGGGCCTGGGCCAGTCAGGCATTCCGGCCATGGACATCAACGCCAGTTGCCTGGGCTGTATTGCCGCCCTGGACACCCTGTCCTGGCCGATCCAGGCCGGGCATTACCGGCGCGTGCTGCTGGTGTGCGCCGACATCGCCTCCTGCGGCCTGGACTGGCAGCAGGTGGAAGTCTGCGGCATCTTCGGCGACGGTGCGGCAGCGGTGGTGCTGGAAGCGGGCGACGGCGGCCCGAAGATCCTCGCCTCGCGCCTCAGGACCTACGCCGAAGGCGCCGCGCTGTGCCAGATCCCAGCCGGCGGTTCGCGCTTTCATCCGCGGCGCATCCAGGTGCCGTTCGAGCCCCTGACCAGTTTCACCATGCAGGGCAAAGGCGTGTTCCGCCTCGCGGCCAAGCACCTGCCCGAACTGATGGACGATTTGCTGCAGCAAGCCGCACTGTCCCTTGCGCAGATCGACTGGATCATCCCCCATCAAGCCAGCCAACAGGCCATGCAGCATGCGGCCAAACGCCTGAGCCTGGGGCCGGAGAAAGTCATCGATATCTTTGCCCGGCATGGCAATCAGGTGGCGGCGTCACTGCCCACCGCTCTGGACATCGCGGTGCGCGACGGGCGCATTCAACGCGGACAAACCCTGATGCTGATCGGCACCGGCGCGGGCCTGTCCCTCGGCGGCATGATCCTGGAGTTTTGATGAAGATCCTGGTCACCGGCGGCACCGGTTTTATCGGACGGCATCTGGTCTGGAAGCTAGCCGCCGAAGGCTGCGAGGTGCAGTTCAGCGGGCGCAACCCCGAGGCGGCGGCGCAAGTCATTGCCCACAGCCCGGCGCCCGTGCGCTGGCTACCCCTGGAGCACGGCAGCCCGTTGGCCAAACGCCTGCTGGCCGATGCCAGCCGCGAGCATGACGCCATCGTCCATTGCGCTGCGCTGTCTTCGCCCTGGGGTTCGCCCCAGGCGTTTGCCCGGGCCAACCTCGACTCCACCGCCGAGGTGATCCACGCCTGCAGCAAGAACCGCATTGCGCGGCTGGTGCATATCTCCACCCCGAGCCTGTACTTCAACTTCAGCGACCGCTTGGGTATCCGCGAAGACCAGCCGCTGCCAGCCCCGGTGAACGACTACGCCCGCAGCAAGGCCCAGGCCGAAACCCTGCTGGCAGACGCCAAGTTGCCCGAATGCGTGATCCTGCGGCCCCGGGCGGTGTTCGGCCCCTGGGACGCGACCCTGATGCCGCGCCTGCTGCGGGTGATGCAGCGCGGGGCGATTCCGCTGATGCGCGGCGGCCAGGCACAGCTGGACCTGACCTGCGTCGACAATCTGGTGCACGCCGTGTGGCTGGCGCTGACCCGGCCCCTGCCGCGCCCGCTGTGCGTCTACAACCTGAGCAACGGCACGCCCCTGGCCTTCAAGGACCTGCTGCAACAGATGGCCGAGCACTTCCGCCTGCCCCTGCGCACCCGTCGCCTGCCCTGGCCTCTGGTGCATGGCGTGGCGCGCCTGCTGGAGCTCAAGGCGCGCCTGGGCAACGGCGCCGAACCCTTGATTACCCGTTACGGCGCAGGCGTCCTGGCCTTCAGCCAGACCCTGGACATCAGCGCCATCCAGCGCGAGCTGGGCTACCGCCCGGTGATCAGCCAGGAACAGGGCATCGCCCAGCACGCCCAATGGTGGCTGGCCCAACAGAGGCAACGAGCATGAGCCGCAGCGTGAGCTTGAAGATCCTCCGGGCCGGCTGGTGCCAGCACCTGGAATGCATGGCCGACCGCGGCGGGCGCCTGGCGCCGGTGCAGTTTCCGGCGCTGTGCGGGCTGATCCAGCACCCGGACCACGGCTGGATTCTGTACGACACCGGCTACGCCGAGCACTTCTTCCAGGCCACCCGCGCCCTGCCCGAGCGCCTGTACCGCAGCGCGGTGCCGGTGCAGTTGCCGGTGGTCGAACAATTGGGCGCGCAGCTGCATGAGCTGGGCATCGGCCCGGGGGATATCCGCCATGTGATCATTTCCCACTTCCACGCCGACCATATCGCCGGGCTGCGGGATTTTGCCAATGCGCGCTTTATCGCCCTGGAAGCCGATTACCGGCATATCGACAGCCTGCGCGGCCAGCGTTGGCGCGCCACCCTTGGCGGCCATCTGCCGGGCTTGCTGCCGGACGACTTCAGCGCCCGCCTGCGCCTGGCCGAAGCCAGCCCCAGCTGTGCGCTGCCAAGCTGGATGGCGCCCTTCGAGCAGGGCCTGGACCTGTTCGGCGATGGCAGCCTGATCGGCGTGCCGTTGCCCGGGCACAGCGAAGGCCAGCTGGGTCTGTTCATCCCCGATGCCCAGGGCCGGCCGGTGTTCCTGGTGGCCGACGCCTGCTGGTCGGTGCCGGCCTGCCGCGCCGAGCGCCTGCCCGCTGCACCGGCACTGTGGTTTGCCAGCGCCGACCGTCAGCAATACGTGCGCACCTACAGCGGCCTGGGCCAGCTGATTCGCCGCGAACCGGCGGTGGCGGTGCTGCCGTCCCATTGCACCCAGGCCTGGGAGGCGTTCGCCAATGAACAGTGAGCGCCTGCTGGGCACTCTGCGCAGCATCGGTTCATTCGTGTTCAGCCGCTACGCCCTGCGCTTTCGCCGCCGTGAGCGGCTGGAAGCCTGGCAGGCCCGGCGCCTGCGGCACTTCATGGCCAAAGTCCTGCCCCGTGGCCAGCGCTTCAACGGGCTGACCCAAGACGGCCTGCACAGCTTGCCGCTCATGGACAAAGCCGCCCTGATGAGCGACTTCGCCGCCTTCAACACCCGCGCCCTGAGCCTGGAGCAGGTGTTGCCGGTGGCCCTGCAGGCCGAGCGTTCCCGGGACTTCAGCCCGACCCTGGGGGACATCACCGTGGGCCTGTCCAGCGGCACCTCGGGGGCCCAGGGGGTGTTCCTGGTCAGCAGCGTGGAACGCCAGCGCTGGGCCGGCATCCTGCTGGCGCGCACCCTGCCCCGGGCCCTGCTGCCACGGCTGCTGTGCCCCTGGCTGGCGCCGCTGCGGATCGCCTTCTTCCTGCGGGCCAACAGCCGCCTGTACACCACCCTGGCCAGCCGCCGCATCGACTTCGCCTTTCATGACCTGACCCTGGGCCTGGCCGCGTCCCTGCAACGCCTCAACCAGCAGAACCCGGACGTGCTGGTGGCCCCGGCTACGGTGCTGCGGGGGCTGGCCCAGGCGGCCCTGGCCGGGCAGCTGACGATCCGCCCACGGCACATCCTGTCGGTGGCCGAAGTGCTGGAAAGCACCGACGCCGAGCTGGTCCAGCAAGCCTTCGGGCGCAAGCCGCAGCAGATCTATCAGGCCAGCGAAGGCTTCCTCGGCTACACCTGCGAGGCCGGCACCCTGCACCTGAATGAAAGCCACCTGCACATCGAGCCGCAATGGCTGGACGCGGAACGCACGCGTTTTCAGCCGATTATCACCGACTTTTCCCGGCGTACGCAGCTGATCGTGCGTTATCGCCTCAACGACATTCTGCGGGTGGCCAGCGCGCCCTGCCCCTGTGGCCGTGCGGAGCGGGCGATTGCCGCCGTGGAAGGCCGCGCCGACGAGATCCTCTGGCTGCCGCGGCTCGACGGCCAGCAGCTGGCACCGCTCTACCCTGACGTATTGCGCCGGGCCCTGCTGATGCTGGGGGCGGAACTGGAGGAATACCAGATTCACCAGCGCGGGCTGCTCTGGCAGGCCAACCTGCGTACCTCGGGCGACTACCACGGGCTGTGCCAGCGCTTGAGCGAAGCCCTGGCCGAACTCTGCGCGCAACAAGGGCTGCAGGCGCCGCAGCTGAGCTTCGGCCACTGGCAGGCACCACCGCCACAAACAAAAAGACGGCGCCTGCTGATGCTGCAACTACCCGAGGGACTGTCATGCGTGTATTGATTCTCGGCGCCCGGGCCCCGGCCTGCCTGGAGTGGGCCCGGGCCTTTAGCCAAGCCGGCTGGACGGTGACCGTGGCCGATTCCCTGGCCCAGCCCCTGAGCCGCTTCAGCCGCGCCACCGAGCACTTCGTGCGCCTGCCGGAACCCCGCCACGACCCCGAGGCCTGGATCGAAGCCCTGGCCGGAGTCATCCGCCAGCAGGCCATCGACCTGCTGCTGCCCACCTGCGAAGAGGTGTTCTACCTGGCCCACGGCCTGGAGCGCCTGCGCCCGCTGTGCCGGGTGTTCACCAGTGATTTCGAGCTGCTGCACCGCCTGCATCACAAGGGCGACTTCGCGGCCATGACCCAGGGCTGGGCCGTGGCCGCGCCGCCGACCCGGGTGCTACATGACCCGGCCGCGTTGCAGGCCCTGGCCGCCGAGCACGATGCCCTGGTGTTCAAGCCGGCCTATTCGCGCTTCGCCTCCCAGACCCTGATCCGCCCGAGCCCGGCGCAACTGGCCAAGGTCCGACCCAGCACCGAGGCGCCCTGGGTGGCCCAGCGTTTTGTCCCCGGCCAGGAATACTGCAGCTTCAGCGTGCTGGTAGACGGCCAGTTGCGCGCCCACAGCAGCTACCAGCCGCGCTACCGGGTCGGACGCGGCTCGGGGATCTACTTCCACAGCTGCGCCCCGGCGCCGATCCGCGCCTTCCTGGAGCAGTTCGGCCAGGCCACCGGCTACACCGGGCAGGTGGGTTTTGACTTCATCGAGGACCGCCAGGGCCGCTTCCACGTGCTGGAGTGCAACCCCAGGGCCACCAGCGGCGTGCACCTGTTCGACGACCAGCGCGTGCCGTTGGTAGCGGCGCTGGGCAGCGAAGCCGACGCAACGCTGGAGGCGACCCTGGAACCGCGGATGATCGCCCTGGCCATGCTGCTTCTGGCTGCGCCGCAACGGGCCTTGAGCCGTACGTTCTGGCGCGACTACCAACAAGCCCGGGACGTGATAGTGCAGGACGGCGATCGCGGCCCGCTGACCGCACAACTGCTGAGCCTGTGCGAGATCATCGGCCGCGCCCTGACCCACCGCTGCGGGCTGCTGGCCGCCTCCACCGCCGATATCGAGTGGAACGGCCAGCCTCTGGGGGCACTGCGCCCATGAAACTGTTGCTGCCCGAGCAACTGGCCCTTGAGCCCCCGAGCGCTGGCGATAGCCACGCCCGGCAATACGTGCGCACCTGCGCCGGCGGCGCGCTGATCGGCAACGTCAGCACCGCCCTGGCCCTGCTGGACACCGGCCATCATCAGTTCCCGGTGAGCATCAACCACGGCCACGACCCTGTGGATAACTGCTACGTGGTCTCGCCGCAAACCGCCTACAGCGGCTACGCCCGGGAAGAACTGCAACGCCTGAAACGGCCCTGGCTGGCCTGGCCCTTGAAGCTGCTGACCCGGGGCGTGGACCGGTTGCTGAGCGCGGCCAAGGTCAACCGCCTGGTGCAGGTCAATAACTGGCTGCTGTCGACCAACCTCTACCCCGCCGATTGGGATGGTTCGGATTTGCCGGCGATCACCGAACTGCTGCGCCGGCAGTTTCCCGACCACGGCTTTGGCTTTCGCTCGCTCAACGACTTCAGCAACCTCGAACTGCGAAAGCGCCTGCAAGCCCTAGGCTACCTGGCGATTCCCAGCCGTCAGGTGTACCTGTTCGACGGCCGCGACGGCGAGGATTCAGCCTTCCTGCGCCACCACAACACCCGCCTGGACGCCACCCTGCTGCGCCGCAGCCCGTATACGGTGGTGCCCGGCAGTGAACTGAGCGAGGCCGACTTCCAGCGCATCGAGCAGCTGTACAACCTGCTCTACCTGGACAAATACAGCCGCCTGAACCCCCACTACAGCGCCCAGTGGCTGCAACGCGGGCAGGCCGAAGGCTGGCTGGACGTGCGTGCCCTGCGCAACGCCGAAGGGCGCATTGACGGCGCCTTGGGCTGGTACGCCAACAGCGCGCTGATCAGCACCCCCATCGTCGGCTACGACACCGCCCTGCCCCAGCGCGCCGGCCTGTATCGGCAACTGACCAGGCTGTGCCTGCAAGAGGCGGCGAAACGCCGTCAGGTGCTCAACTTCAGCTCCGGCGCCGCCGCCTTCAAGCGCCTGCGGGGCGGCGAGCCAGAGATCGAATACAGCCTGATCCACGTCGCCCACCTGACCTGGCCGCGGCGCCTGGTGTGGCAACTGATGGGCCTGCTGCTGCAACGAATCGGCGTACCGCTGATGAGGAAGCTCAAACTGTGAACAGTCACGCGGGCTGGTGGCCCGTCGCCCTGAGCCGGCAGCTGCAACGCCAACCCCTGGCCTGCACCCTGCACGGCGTACCGCTGGTGCTGTTTCGCGATGCCGACGGCGCCGCCGCCGTGCTGCCGGACCGCTGCCCCCACCGCTTTGCGCCACTGAGCGCCGGGCGGGTGCGCGACGGGCAGATCCAGTGCCCCTACCACGGTTGGCGCTTCGACCCCCAGGGCCGTTGCACTCAGCTGCCCGGCCAGGAGCAGCAGCGGTGCAGCCAGCCCTTGTTGCAGCCGCTGCACAGCTGCGAAGCCCAGGGGCTGGTGTGGGCCAGCCTCGCCAGCGAGCGGCCGAATGCCCCGCCGGTGGCCGCCGCCGAGCAGGCCCAGGCCCTGGATGTGTTCTGGATCAGCGACCGGGTGCGCTGCAGCTTGCAGGACGCTGCGGAGAACTTCCTCGACGGCTTCCACACCCACTTCGTGCATGCCGGCTGGATTCGCCACGACCGCCAGCGCCAGCGGATTCGTGCCTGGGTGCATCAGCTCGAAGACGGGGTTGAGGCGCAGTACAGCGAAGAAGGCACCCAATCTGGGCTGATATCGCGGCTGTTCGAAGGCGAGCGCGGCCTCAGCATGGGCCGCTTTCGCCTGCCGGGGCTGGCGGAAATCGAATACCGCGACCGTCAGGGCCGGCTCAACCTGCTGGTCAGCGCCTGGCTGAGCCCGGCCGCCGAGGGCGAACTGCGCCTGTTCGCGTGCATCGCCACGGCCCGCGGCCGCTTGCCGGGCTGGCTCAAGCGCGCTGTGCTGCAGCCCTTGTTCAAGGTGATCCTCAAGCAAGACCGGCAGATCCTGGAAAAAGTCAGCGCCAACCAGCAGCGCTTCGCCCAGGTGCCGCTACGCTGGCAGCGGCCCATCCCCCTGGACAGCTCGCTGGATCTGCTGGGGCCGTGGATTCGCCAGTTGCTGGAACAGGGCGAGTTGCAGGGCTTCCAGGAGCGGCATGAGGAGTTCCTGCTCTGACCCGTAGGAGCCGGCTTGCCGGCGAAGGCGGTCTCACGGGCCTCTTCGCTGGCAAGCCAGCTCCTACAGCTGGCAGGGAGATCGCGGGGAGTCCGTAGGAGGGCGGCGGGGCAAGGGGGAAAAGGCCCCGGCCCTGGGGCTTTGCGGGCCGTGAAAAGAACCGTTTCAGCCTCCCGCCCCGCCTGCCGTTCCTCGACTCGACGCGCTATATGCAGACGGCGAGCCCGCGCACCGGTATAGTGCGCCCCCTCTTCACGTGGACAGCCGTCGGTAACAAGGCTCAAACCCACGGGAAACCCGAACTAATAACAACCCGCGAATAGAGAACCGGGACGAACAATCGCCCCACCGCTTTGCCGTGCGTGCAATCAGCGGTGTAACAGAATGTTTCCGTCCGCTCTGCTTTTGCCTACACAAAAAACAGCGAGGAATAATCCATGCTCGAAGTCATCAACGACTTCCTCTCAGGGAAAGTGCTGATCGTGCTCATTGTCGGGCTCGGCAGCTACTTCACGATCCGCTCGCGTTTCGTTCAATTGCGCCACTTCCTCCACATGTTCGCGGTGTTCCGCGACAGCCTGAAAAGCAGCGGCGGCCAGCTCAGCTCGTTCCAGGCGCTGATGCTCAGCCTCGCCGGCCGGGTCGGCGCGGGCAACATTGCAGGCGTCGGCATCGCCGTGACCCTGGGCGGCCCTGGCGCGGTGTTCTGGATGTGGGTGACCGCGCTGGTCGGCATGTCCAGCAGCTTCTTCGAATGCACCCTGGCCCAGGTCTACAAACGCGCCGACGGCGACGGCCTGTACCGCGGCGGCCCGGCCTACTACATCGAGCACGGCCTGAAGCTCAAAGGCATGGCGGTGGTGTTCTCCATCCTGCTGCTGGTCACCTACGGCTTCGCCTTCATCGGCCTGCAGTCCTACACCGTGACGCACTCGCTGCAGGATGCCTTTGCCTTCGAGCCACGCCACACCGGTATCGTCCTGGCGGTACTGCTGGCCATCACCTTCATCGGCGGCATCAAGCGCATCGCTGCGGTGTCCGACCTGCTGGTCCCGATCAAGACCCTGGCCTACATCGCCGTGACCCTGTACGTGATCGGCACCCAGATCGAACAAGTGCCGGCCATGCTGGAAACCATCATCAAGAGCGCCTTCGGCCTCGACCCGGCCTTCGGCGGCCTGCTCGGCAGCGCCATCGTCATGGGCGTGAAGCGTGGCGTGTTCGCCAACGAAGCGGGCCTGGGCAGTGCGCCCAACGTCGCCGCCGTGGCCGCCGTGAAGCACCCGGGCGCCCAGGGCGTGGTCCAGGCCTTCAGCGTGTTCCTCGACACCTTCGTGATCTGCACCTGCACCGCGCTGCTGATCCTGCTGTCGGGCTTCTACACCCCGGGCTTCGAAGGCGACGGCATTGTCCTGACCCAGAACTCGCTGGCCGCCGTGGTCGGTGACTGGGGTCGCCTGTTCGTCAGCGTCGCGCTGTCGCTGTTCGTCTTCACCTGCATCCTCTACAACTACTACCTGGGCGAGAACAGCCTGCAGTTCCTCACCCGCAACCGCACCGTGCTGATGCTGTTCCGCGGCCTGGTGCTGGCGCTGGTGGTATGGGGTTCGATGCAGGACCTTTCGACCGTGTTCGCCTTCGCCGACATCACGATGACCTGCCTGGCCTTCGTCAACCTGGTGGCCCTGGCCATGCTGTTCAAGGTCGGCCTGCGGGTGATGCGCGACTACGACGAGCAGCGCCGAGCCGGCGTCGCCCAGCCGGTGTTCGACTCGCGCAAGTTCGCCGATCTGGACCTGGACCTGAAGGCCTGGCCCGCCGAACCTTCGGCCCCTGCCCAGGCCGAGCCGCAAGGCGTGCCCGCAGCGCAACGCTGACGGGTGAACGACGGGCGCATCCTCTGCACCCGTCGGTTACAGTGCGATAAATGTCGGAGCGGGCTTGCCCGCTCCCACAGGAACTCACCGTTTCGGAGAATCCCATGAACCCTTCGACCTACCCTGGCGCCCAGCACGTCATGGTGCTCTACACCGGTGGCACCATCGGCATGCAGGCCAGCGCCGACGGCTTGGCCCCGGCCTCCGGCTTCGACGTGCGGATGCGCGCCTACCTCGACAGCCAGCCCGAGTTGGTGGTGCCGGCCTGGCGCTTTCGCGAGATGGCGCCACTGATCGACAGCGCCAACATGACCCCCGACTACTGGCAGCGCCTGCGTGAAGCGGTGGTCGAAGCCGTTGAGGTGCAGGGCTGCGACAGCGTGCTGATCCTCCACGGCACCGACACCCTGGCTTACAGCGCCGCCGCCATGAGCTTCCAATTGCTGGGCCTGCGCGCGCCTGTGGTGTTCACCGGTTCGATGCTGCCGGCCGACGTGCCCGACAGCGACGCCTGGGAAAACCTCAGCGGCGCCCTGTTGGCCCTGGGCCAGGGCCTGGCGCCGGGGGTGCACCTGCACTTCCACGGCGAACTGCTGGCACCGACCCGCTGCGCGAAAATCCGCAGCTTCGGCCGGCACCCGTTCGCCGCCCTGAAGCGCAATGGCGGCGGCGCCAGGGCCGAGGCGATTCCCGCCGGGCTGGATTACCGCCAAGCCAGGCAACTGGCCAAGGTCGGCGTGCTGCCGCTGTTCCCCGGCATCGGCGCCGAGCTGCTGGACGGCGTGCTCGACAGCGGCATCCAGGCCCTGGTCCTGGAATGCTTCGGCAGCGGCACCGGTCCTAGCGACAACCCGGCGTTCCTGGCCAGTCTCAAGCGCGCACAGGAGCAAGGCATCGTGGTGGTGGCGGTGACCCAGTGCCATGAAGGCGGTGTGGAGCTGGACATCTACGAAGCCGGCAGCCGCCTGCGCGGCGTGGGCGTGCTGTCCGGTGGCGGCATGACCCGCGAAGCGGCGTTCGGCAAGCTCAATGCGCTGCTCGGTGCCGGGCTGGAAAGCGCCGAAGTGCGGCGCCTGGTGGAACTCGATCTGTGTGGCGAGTTGAGCTGAAGCTCGCGCTCGGGAGCCGGTGGCTACTGCGGTAGCTGCCGGCTCGACGGCGAGCAGAGGGTGGCTGTCAGGTTACTTTTTGACCGAGTAATCCTGGCCCCAGACCCGCACCGAACTCGAGCTCTCGATCGGCCCTTCAAACACGAACTTCTGCCGCACTGCCGCCTTGGCCGGGATGGTGACTTCGTCCGGGTTGTCGAGGCTGACAGTCAGGTTGTTGGCGTAACCGTCCTGGTCAATCGCCAGCAGGGCGCCGGTCTGCTTGAGGTTGATCAGTCGCAACTGGCTGTCGCTGCTGTTCTTGAAGCCCAGGGTAACGTTGAAGCTGTCGCCGACGGCTTCAGTCTTCAACACCTGAACGTCGACGCGGCCTTTCATTTGCTCGCGAGAGGAAATGATCGAGGCACCGTCGACGCCTTGCGCCGATTGGCGACCGTCGAGCACACCTTCGCTGACGCCGCCCAAGAGGTTCTTGCCTGCCGAAATGGCTGATGAGACGGCTGACTTGGCAGAGTCCTTGATGGTGCTTTCGCTGCCTGGCTCAGCCTCGGCCAGGCACAGCGAACTCAGGAGCAAGCCGGAGACCAGAAG
The DNA here is from genome assembly GCF_040268305.1 of Pseudomonas sp. W17. Classification (NCBI taxonomy): domain Bacteria; kingdom Pseudomonadati; phylum Pseudomonadota; class Gammaproteobacteria; order Pseudomonadales; family Pseudomonadaceae; genus Pseudomonas; species Pseudomonas sp. W17. The sequence continues at coordinate 7,028,703 of NZ_CP158490.1, forward strand.
CAGGGAACGCGCAGGGATGAGGGTCATACATAGTCCTTTATCGAGGTTGCTGCACCGCCACTTCAGGCGATGAATGGCAGGCAGGTTGCACCAATCAAAGCGCCAAGTCACTAGCCACACAACGCTCGGAATGCCACATCCCACCGGCCGGTAAACCACGGTCTGATCGCGGGCGGCATGCAAATTGCTCCTGTTCCCGGTCTTTCCCAGGCTGGAATCTGCGCATGCTGCACTCGCACCTCACCACCCTCAATGCGGTTTCCCTGATCCTCAACACCTTCAAGGACCATGGCCAGGACGGCGGCGCGCTGTTGGCCGGCAGCGGTATAAATCCCGCCGACCTGAGCCGCGCCGACACTCGCATCACCACCAACCAGGAAATGCTGGTGTGCGCCAACGCCGTGGCCTTGCAACGGGACATCGGCCTGGAACTGGGCCGGCGCATGCACGTTTCCTCCTACGGCATGCTCGGCTACGCCCTGCTCACCAGTGCCACCTTAGGTGACGCTTTGCGCCTGGCGCTGCGCTATCCGGCGCTGATGGGAACACTTTTCGAACTGAGCCTGGAAACCGACGGTTCGCGCATTTGGCTGACCGCCGCCGACTACCGCGAAAGCCCGGCCCTGGCCGCGTTCAATACCGAGTTCTGCCTGGTGTCGCTGAAGGTCATCTGCGACGACCTGCTGGGCCACGCCCTGCCGCTACTGGGCGCGCGCTTCGACTACCCGGCCCCGGACTATCAGCAACGCTACCGCGAACCTTTCGACTGCCCGCTGCAATTCAACGCCAGCAGCAACGCCTTCGCCTTCGACCAGCGCTGGCTGGACCAGCCCCTGCCCCTGGCGGACGTGATCACCCACCAGGCCATGGCCGAACGCTGCCGCAAGCAGAACACCGAGTTCACCGGGCGCCAGGCCTGGCTGGGGCGCATCCGCCAGTTGCTGGCGGCGCAGCTGGACGCCGCACCGGGCCTGGAAGGGCTGGCGGAACAGATGAACTGCTCGGCCCGGACCCTGCGCCGCCACCTGCGGGACCTGGGGTGCAGCTATCAGGAACTGCTGGACGAGCTGCGCTTCGAGCGCGCCAAGCAGATGCTCTGCGAAGACCAGATGCCCATCTACCGCATCGCCGAGGCCCTGGGCTTCAGCGAAACCGCGAGCTTTCGCCATGCTTTCATCCGCTGGAGCGGCGTGGCGCCGAGCCAGTTCCGGCCCTGACAAAAACCCCGGCACAACGCTGGTGATTGCATTACATTGCCGACCTTTCTACCGGCAAGGGACTGCACGCTTGAACCTATTCACAGACGCCATCGGCATTCGCGGGCTTTGCCTGGCACTGGTGCTGCTGGCTGGCGTCCCCGTCGCCCAGGCGTTCGACCTGTCCAAGATCCGCTGGTGGGAGATGCAGAGCGACATCCTCCTGGACGACCCGGAAACCGCCACGCTGCAACTCGAACCCTTTCCCCTGCCCGGGCTGGCCCAGGCGCCGGCCCGAGTGATCCTCAGCCAATACCAAGGGTTGTTCTACCTCAACGGCTATGCGGATGGGCAGTACCGGCAGCGAGTCTACAAGTCGCCGCCCTTGCCGCTGTTCGATGCCCAGGCGCTACAGGTCTGCGCGCCCGAGCAGCGACCCGTTGAGGCCACCGACAACTGGCCGCCGAGCAAGCAACTGGAAGCCGCCCTGAGCCTGACCAAGCTGAGTTTCGACTGCCAGAGCCCAGGCTGGGAGTTGAGCAATCGCTACTTGCTGGTGGACAGCCGCGATCCCCAGCGGCCGTTGCTGGCCATCGGTCAGCGCCAGGGCGAGGCACGGATCGACTTCACCCCGCAGCAACCGACCAGCCCCGAACTGCAGCAGCAATGGCTGCAAGCCCTGCAGAAGTACCCGAAGCTGCTGGAACCCTTTGACGCCAGCAGCGGCCAGCTCAGCGTCAAGCCCTATGCGCCGCCGCCCAGCGCGGAGCAGGTCTGGACAGAATTTCGCCAGTTGCACACGCAATTGCGCGATGCCAAAGACAAGGCCCCGGGCATCGCCCGGGTGGAAGAGTTCTTCAGCCGTCATGACTTTCGCGCGATCGCCCCCGAGCGCAGTAACTACCCGGGCCTGCTCAACGACATCGCCTATTGGGCCACCGAGGCCGGCCAGTTGCAGAGCGCCCGCCCCTGGCTGGCGTACGTGCTGCGTCGCGACCCGGGGCGCATGCCGACCTACCTCAATCTGGCGGACCTGGATTGGCGCCTGTACGAACAGCAGCCCGCGGACACCCGGCACCGGGGCCGGGCCATGGAGAACTATCGGCTGTATTGCGGGCTGCGCCTGCAACGCCAACTTGGGGTCCCTGCCAGGGTCACCCAACGCCTGGACCTTGAGGCACCCAGCGAACCGGCCTGCCAAAGCGCCTGGCCGCTGGTGACGGCGGTGGACCAGGGTGACGCGGGCGAAGTCCGGCGCCTGCTGGAGAACGGCCTGAGCGGCGACGTCATCGCCGCCGACGGGCGCCCGGTGCTGTTGCACGCGCTGGACAAGCCAGACCTGGACATCGCCCGGCTGTTGCTGGCCCATGGCGCCCGCCCCGACGGCCAGTACAACGGCCGAACCCAGGTGGTCCTGGCCATGCGCCGCGACCTCAAGGACAACCCCGACCTGAACCGGGCCAAGCGCCTTGGGTTCCTGTTGCAGGCCGGCGCCGCCATCGATGAGCAGGACGCCCAGGGTGGCACCGCGCTGCAGGAAATGGCGAAAAACCGCGAGGACATCGAGCGCTTCAACTGGCTGCTGCAGCACCCCCAGGACCTCGACAAACGCAGCGGGCCAGACGGCGTAACCGCGCTATTCCTGGCGCTCAAGGGAGGCAACTACGCTGCTGCCCGGCAACTGGTGGCGGCCGGTGCCAACCTCAACCTGAGCTACGGCCGCGATTTCTGCGCACAGCAGCCGATTCGCGAAAGCCTGCTGATGATCGTCGCCGAACAGGGCTCGCCCGAAGTCATCAATCCCTGGGTCAGCCAGCAAGAGAGCCTGGACATGTTCACCCTGCTGCTACAACGTGGCGCCGACCCCAACGTCGGCCGCTACTGCAAGAACAACGGCTACACCTGGCTGCTGGAGATCATGGCCCGGCGCAAGCGCGACGACATGCTCAAGGTGCTGCAAGGCTTTGCGCCGCCACCGCCGGCGACGACGTTTCGTCTTTGAGGCGTGGCGCCGAACCCGCTGCGCCCCTGAAACAAAGCCCGGCACAACAGCGCCGATTGCATTACATTGCCGGGCTTTCTATCGGCAAGGGACTGCAACGTTGAAGCTATTCTCAGGCGCCATCGCCCGGCGCATCGGCATTCGCGGGCTTGGCCTGGCGCTGACACTGCTGGCTGCCACTCCCGTGGCCCAGGCCTTCGACCTGGACCTGGCCTGGTTCAAATGGTCGGGAATGCGCCGCAACTTCGTCCTCGACTACCCGGAAACCGCCACCCTGGAGCTCAAGCCGTTCCCCCTGCCGGGCCTGGCGCGGATGCCGCTGCGGATTGTCCTGAGCCAGTACCGCGGGCTGTTCTACTTCAATGCCTATCAGGACCTGCAGTACCGGCAGCGGGTCTACAAGTCGCCGCCGATGGCTCTGTTCAGCCCTGAAGAGCTGCGGGCCTGTGTGTCCCCGGGCGATGACATCCAGGTCAACGATATCTGGCCCACAACCAACAGCCTGGTTCCCGGCATCACCCTGACGCCCCTGAGCTTCCAGTGCAAGGAGCCATCCGAGTGGCAACTTAGCGGGCGCTACCTGCTGATCGACCAGCGCGATCCGCAACATCCGCTGCTGGCCATCAGTCACCGCCAGGACCTTGGCCAGATGGAATTCACCCCGTTGCAACCCATCAGCGAGGAAACCGGGCAGCAGTGGTTGCAGGCCCTGGAGACATTCCCGCCGTGGTTCCGCCCCTTCACCCAAGGCAGCGGGCCGATCACCGTCAATGCCTTTGTGCCTGCGCCAGCCTCGACCCCGGACAGCCTGTGGAAAGAGTTCCGCGCGCTGCACGAACAACTGCGCACGGCCAAGGACAAACTGCCGGGCATCCGCGAAGTGGAAGACTTCTTCGTCACCCATGACTTTCGCAGCATCGCCACCGAGCGCCGTGAATACGCCGGCCTGCTCAACGACATCGCCTACTGGACCAGCGAAGCCGGGCAACTGCAAACCGCCCGCCCCTGGCTCAAGGAAGTGCTGCGCCGCGACCCGGGGCGCATGCCGACCTACCTCAACCTGGCGGACCTGGACTGGGCGATCTACCAACAACGCACGCAGGACAACATCCACCAGGGCCGGGCCATAGAAGGTTATCGGGTGTATTGCGGCCTGCGCCTGAAGCGCCAGATGAGCATCCCACCCCGGGTGCTGCAGCGCTTGGGCCTGAACGCCGCCAACCCCCGGGACTGCCAGGCCTTCTGGCCGCTGGTGGACGCGGTGGATGCCGGCGACCTGAGCGAAGTGCAGCGCCTGCTGGCCAGTGGCATCAGCGGCGAGGTCATGGCCGACGATGGCCGCAGCGCCTTGTTGCACGCCCTGGACGCACCGCACCTGGATATCGCCCGGCTGCTGCTGGAGCACGGCGCCCACACCAGCGGCCTGTACAACTGGACCACCCTGGCGACCCTGGCCATGCGCCGCGACCTGGGCGACAGCCCCGACCTGAGCCAGGGCGGGCGCCTGAAGTTCCTCATCGAGGCTGGCGTGGCCATCGACGAACCCGACAGCCAGGGCGTGACGCCACTGATGCAGATGGCCGAGAACAAGCGCAGCCTGCAAGGCTTCAGCTGGCTGCTGCAGTACCCGCAGAACCTCGACCTGCGCAACAAGAATGACGGCGAAACCGCACTGTACCGGGCCTTCTCGGGCAACAACTACGTGGCCATGAAGCAGTTGATAGCGGCCGGCGCCAACCTCAACCTGAGCTACGGCCGTGCCGTTTGCAACAACCAGCCCGTCGGCGAAAGCCTGCTGACCCTGGTCGCCGACAAGACCTCCGCCGACGCCCAGTCGCCCTCCGTCAGCCAGCAGGACACCCTGGAGATGTTCACCCTGCTGCTGGAGAAAGGCGCCGACCCGAATGTCGGCCAGCACTGCGAGAAAAAGGGCTACGCAATATTGCTGGAAGCCATTGCCCGGAAAAAACGCGAGGACATGCTCAAGGTCCTGCAGCGCTACGCCCCTACCCCGCCTACCAGCTGAAACCGGATGGCGCCCCGCAACGGGGCGCCATGCCTCTTTAAGGGGCGAATTTCGGTCAAACACTTTGGCCACATCAATCCCCTTTTGGCCGCTCCTGCCGTTCTCCCAAACCCCGCGCCCCGCAAGACTGTGCTCCACCGAATCAGCCTGCGGAGAACAAGAAAATGCTGACGATCTACTCGGACGATCACCACCTGCACCACGGCCGTTGCGAACTCATCGACGGGCAACTGATGCCCTGCTTCGAAATGCCTTCCCGGGCCGACCACGTGCTGGATCGGGTGAAACATCAAAACCTGGGGCCGGTAGAGGCACCCAAGGACTTCGGCCTGGAGCCCATCGAGCGCATCCACAGCCGGTCCTACCTGGACTTCTTCAAGGGCGCCTGGGCGCGCTGGGCGGCACAGGGCATCGACGGCGACCTGCTGCCCTACACCTGGCCCGCACGCACCCTGCGCAGCGTGATTCCCACCAGCCTCCATGGCCAGCTCGGCTACTACAGCTTCGACGGCGGCGCGCCGATCACCGCCGGCACCTGGCAGGCGGCCTATAGCGCGGCGCAGGTGGCGCTGACCGCCCAGGCCCATATCCAGAATGGCGCCCACAGTGCCTTCGCCCTGTGCCGGCCACCGGGACACCACGCCGCCGGCGACCTGATGGGCGGCTACTGCTACCTGAACAACGCGGCCATCGCCGCCCAGGCGTTCCTCGATCAGGGCCACAGGAAAGTCGCGATCCTCGACGTCGACTACCACCACGGCAACGGCACCCAGTCGATCTTCTATGAGCGCAGCGACGTGCTCTTCACCTCGATCCACGGCCACCCGGAAGCCGAGTTCCCGTTCTTCCTGGGCTATGCCGACGAATGCGGCGAAGGCGCCGGGGAAGGCTTCAACTTCAACTACCCACTGGCCGCCGGTAGCGGCTGGGATGCGTGGAGCGCGGCCCTGGAACAGGCCTGCAACGAAATCCAGCGCTATGGCGCGGACATCATCGTGGTGTCCCTGGGCGTGGACACCTTCAAGGACGACCCGATCTCGCAATTCAAACTCGACAGCCCGGATTACCTGGCCATGGGCAAGCGCATCGCCGCCCTCGGCAAGCCGACGCTGTTCGTCATGGAAGGCGGTTATGCGGTAGAGGAAATCGGCATCAACGCCGTCAACGTTCTCGAAGGCTTCCAAAGCGCCCAGTGAGGGATTCGCATCATGCAAAGACTCAAACGCTTAATGATCCCCGCCCTGTGCGCCAGCCTGCTGGGGACCGCCGCCCACGCCGAAGAACGCACCCTGCGGGTGTACAACTGGTTCGACTACATCACCCCCAAGGCCCTGGAAGACTTCAAGGCCCAGAACAGCCAGGTGAAGCTGGTCTACGACATCTTCGACACCAACGAAGCCCTGGAGGCCAAGCTGCTCACCGGCAACTCCGGGTATGACGTGGTGGTGCCGTCCAACGTGTTCCTGGCCAAGCAGATCGAGGCCGGGGTGTTCCAGCCCCTGGACCGTAGCAAGCTGCCCAACTGGAACCACCTGGACCCCAAGCTGATGAAGCTGATCGAGGCCAACGACCCGGGCAACAAGTTCGCCGTGCCCTACATGTACGGCACCATCCTGATCGGCTTCAACCCGGACAAGATCAAGGCCGCCTTGGGGGACAAGGCGCCGGTGGACAGCTGGGACCTGATCTTCAAGGAAGAGAACATCAGCAAGCTCAAGCAGTGCGGCGTGGCCCTGCTCGACTCGCCTTCGGAAATCCTGCCCCTGGCCTTGCAACACCTGGGCCTGGACCCCAACAGCAAGAAACCGGCGGACTATGAGAAGGCTGAAGCGCTGCTGATGAAGATCCGGCCGTACATCACCTACTTCCACTCGTCCAAGTACATGGCCGACATCGCCAATGGCGATATCTGCGTGGCGGTGGGCTACTCGGGGAGCTTCTCCCAGGCTGCCAACCGGGCCAAGGAAGCCAAGAACGGCGTGACCGTGGACATGCGCCTGCCCAAGGAAGGCGCGCCGATCTGGTTCGACATGCTGGCGATCCCCAAGGGCGCGAAGAACCCGGAAGATGCCTACACCTTCATCAACTACCTGCTGCAGCCCCAGGTGATTGCCCCGGTCAGCGACTTTGTCGGTTACCCGAACCCGAACAAGGATGCCACCGAGCTTGTGGCCCCTTCGATCCGCAATAACCCCAACCTGTATCCGACAGAAGCGGCCATGAGCACCCTGTACACGCTGCAGCCGTTGCCCCGTGATGCAGAGCGGGCGCGGACCCGGGCCTGGACCAAGATCAAGTCCGGAACCTGATCCGGCGCAAGCACACGGGCGGTGTTCTGGTGGGCGGCGAACGACGAGGACGCGGCGGGTGATAGACCGCGTCGCCGCTGTTCGCCGGCAAGCCGGCTCCTACACAGTGGCGTTTAGCAGCCGGTGAGGCGTTGGGGGCTGCGCTCTTCGGCGAAGAACCAGGGCCGCAGGCGCACGCCCACGCCATTGCCGATGAAGGCCGCCACCAGCCACAGCCAGCCATGCAGGCTGCCGGAGGCGATGCCGCTGAAGTAGGCGCCGATGTTGCAGCCATAGGCCAGGCGCGAACCGTAGCCCAGCAGCAGGCCGCCGATTACCGCCGCCACCAGGGAACGGGTGGGGATTCTCAGGTTGGGGGCAAAACGTCCCGCCAGCCCTGCCGCCAGCAAGGCACCCAGGACGATGCCGATGTCCATGACGCTGGTGATGTCCTGCCACACCGGTGCCGCCAGCGCCTTGGCATTCGCCGCGCCCTGCCAGAACACCCAACTGCCTACGTCCACCCCCAGCCCGCTGGCAACCTTGGCGCCCCAAAGGGCGAACGCCGAGGTAATGCCCCATGGGCGCCCCGCCAGGGCCAGGGTGGCGAAGTTCAGCAGAGCCAGGGCTACCGCGCCCCAGGCCAGCGGCCAAGGGCCGCGCAGCAGCCGGCGCCAGCCCTGGTGCTCGCTGGTGACCGGAGCTTCAAGGCTGCCATGACGACGCTTTTCCAGGGTCAGGGTGAGCACCGCGATCAGCGCGAACAGGCACAGGCTCAGGCCCAGCGCCGGGCCTACACCAAAACTCTGGACGATAGAGATGGGCGGCAGCGACGGCAGCGCAAACCACCAGTCGACGTGATGGGTGGCGATCAGCGAACCGCAAATGAAGAACGCCAGGGTCACCAGCATCCGCGCATTGCCGCCGCCAACGGTGAACAGGGTGCCCGAGGCGCAACCGCCGCCCAGCTGCATGCCGATGCCGAAGATGAAGGCACCGAAGATCACCGAGACACCGGCCGGCGCCACCAGCCCCACCACCGGCTGGCCGAACAGGCTGCCCGCCCCCAGCGCGGGGAAGAACAGCAGCACCGCCAGGGCCAGCATGACCATCTGCGCTCGCAGGCCGGCGCCACGCCGGTCGCGGATGAACACCCGCCAGGCCGAGGTGAAGCCGAAGGCCGCGTGGTACAGGGTCAGCCCCAGGGCAGCGCCCAGCAGCAACAGCAGCACCTGGCGGGCACCCACCTGGGCTTGCAGGAACAGAGCACCGGCCACCAGCATCAGCAAGGCGAACAGCGGGGCGCCGAACTTGCGTTCAGGCGCCAGGGAGAGGGTCTGGCTCATGGGGGTTCTCGCGCGGGAAATGCTCGCGAGTATACCGCGTCAGGCCCGCCAGGCCTGGCGCAAACGGCTTACCGCAGCCTGTATGTCGGCTTCCGGCACAGCCGCGAAGCCCAGCACCAGCCCGGCCCGCTGGTCTTCGGGCAAGGTGGTTTGCGGCAGCCAGTAGCTGCTCAGGCCGGCGACCTCGACCTCCACACTCGCGGCCTGGGCCAGCAGTTCCTGTTCCCGCGCCAGGCTGTCCACCCGCACCGTCAGGTGCAGCCCCGCCGCCACGCCGGGCAGCGGCCCGACGCCGCCGATCGCCTGCGGCCAGGCCGCCAGCAAGGTGTTGCGCCGGCTCAGGGCCGCCCGGCGCATGCGCCGGATATGCCGCTGAAAGTGCCCGGCCGCCATGAACTCGGCCATCACCGCCTGGGTACTGACCTCGGAATGGCGCACGTCCACCGCCCTGCGCTGGGCGAAGGCCTGGACCAGGGTTGGCGGCAGCACCAGGTAGCCCAGGCGCAGGGCCGGAAAGGCGACCTTGCCGAAGGTACCGACGTAGATCACCCGGCCCTGGCGGTCCAACGCCGCCAGGGGGGCCAGGGGCGCACCGCTGTAGCGGTACTCGCCGTCGTAGTCGTCCTCGATGATCCAGCCCTGGCTGCGTTCGGCCCAGGCCAGCAGCTCCAGGCGCCGGGCCAGGCTCATGATCACCCCGGTGGGGTACTGGTGGGACGGCGTGACATAGGCCAGGCGGCAGCTGTCCAGCTGCTCCAGCTGGCGGCAGTCGATGCCGTCCTGGTCCACCGCCACGCCCTGCAACTGCGCACCCGCCAGGGCGAACGCATGCCCCGCGGCGCGGTAGCCGGGGTTTTCCACAGCCACCCGGTCGCCGGGCTCCACCAGCAGCTGTGCACAAAGGCTGATGCCCTGCTGCGCGCCACTGGTGATCACAATTTGTTCAGCCGTGCAGTTCAGGCCCCGAGCGCTGCGCAGGTAGGCGGCGATCAGGCTGCGCAGCCGCGGATCGCCCGCCGAGTCCCCGTAGCACAATTGCCCGAGGTCTGGCCTGCGCCAGAAAGCCGCATTCAGCTTGGCCCAGACCTCGAACGGGAACAGATCGAAGGCTGGCACGCCAACCCGAAAAGCCCTTGGCGGCCCCTTGGGCGGGGTACTCAAATGATGGGTTTGCAGGCGCTGCCAGCCACTGCTGTGGATAACTTTACTGGATAAATCACCAGCCATTTCTGTCTGTTTTGTGGATAAACCTGTGGGTAAGCCTGTTGAAAACCCTGTGGATACTTTTGTGGATAGTTTTTTGATCGGCAATCGGGTTTCCGGCAATTGCGCCACATAGGTGCCGTCACCGACCCGCCCTTCGATAAAACCCTCGGCGTACAGCTGGTCATAGGCCCGCACCACGCTGTTGCGGGAAATCCCCAGGGCGGCGGCCAGGTCGCGGCTGGCAGGCAGGCGCGTACCACTGGCCAGGCGTCCGTCCAGCACCCGCTGTCCCAAGGCCTGGTACAGCTGGCGACTGAGGCCCTGGCGGCGGTCCAGCTCGATACCGGCCGGATTGAAGGACAACGGGGGTACGGCACTGTTCATCGAGGTTCACCTGGGCAATTGGACCCACAAAATAGACCAGAGATGGCTCTTACAACGAACCATTAGCCTGCCTAGGATGCAGCCACTCGCCAAGGATTTTTTTACATGTACCTACCCCGCGCTTTCGTCGATGAAGACCTCACCCGCCTGCAGCAACTGATCCTGGGCAGCCGCCTGGCGACCCTGGTGACCTGGGGCGCCCTGGGCCTGCAGGCCAGCCACCTGCCCCTGCTGCTGGACTCCGAACAGGGGGCCAATGGCACCCTCTACGGGCACCTGGCCAAGGCCAACCCGCAATGCGCCGAGCTGGCCAGTGGTGCCGAAGCCCTGGTGATTTTCACCGGCGAAGACGCCTACGTCAGCCCGTCGTTCTATCCGAGCAAGGCCGAACACGGCAAAGTGGTGCCGACCTGGAACTACGTGGCGGTGCACGCCTACGGCCAGCCCGAGGTATTCACCGACCCGCAGCGGCTGCTGAAGGTGGTGGAGGGCCTGACCGAGCGTCACGAAGCCGGTCGCCCACAACCGTGGAAGGTGGCCGATGCCCCGGCCGACTACCTCGACAGCATGCTGCGGGCGATTGTCGGCTTTGCCTTGCCGATCCAGCGGCTGGAAGGCAAGCGCAAGCTCAGCCAGAACCGCAGCGCCGAGGATATCGCCGGGGTGCGCGAAGGCCTCGCGGCCAGCGCCGACCTGCGCGACCAACAACTGTCGCGACTGATGAGCTAGGTTTTCGTCCAGAACAATAAAGGAGCTTTCATGCGCCAGATCCAGATCCGCCCCGTTACCGCCGCCGACCACAGCGCCTGGCTGCCCCTGTGGCAGGCCTACCTGCGCTTCTACGAGACCGAGCTGGCGGATGCCGTGACCCAGAGCACCTGGCAGCGCTTTCTCGACCCCAGCGAACCCACCCACGCGGCCCTGGCCTGGGACGGCGAGCGCGCCGTGGGCCTGGTGCATTTCATCTACCACCGCTCCAACTGGAGCATCGAGAATTCCTGCTACCTGCAGGATCTGCTGGTGACCCCCGACCAACGCGGGACCGGCGTGGGCCGCCAGCTGATCGAGTTCGTCTACGCCCAGGCCAAGCAGGACGGCTGTGCCAAGGTGCATTGGCTGACCCACGAAACCAATGCCACGGCCATCCAGTTGTATGAGCGCATCGCCGAGCGCCCGGGTTTCATCCAGTTCCGCAAACCCCTCTGAGTTGCCAAGGAGCCACTGCATGTCGATTTCACTCGCCGATTGGAAAGGCGTTCCCGCCCCCTCGGCCACCCTGCTTGCTGGGCGCTTCATCCGTTTGGAAAGGCTCGACCCGGCGCGCCATGGCGACGATCTGTTCCAGGTGCTGCAAGGCCCTGGCGCTGACCCCGTACTGTGGAACTACCTGCCTTATGGCCCCTTCCCCGAGCGCACGACGTTCGATGCCTGGCTCAGCGGCCATGCCGCCGCCAGCGACCCGTACTTCTTTACCGTGATCGACCGCGCCAGCGGCCAGGCCCAGGGCATCATCAGCCTGATGTCCATCGTCCCGGCCCAGGGCCGCATCGAGATCGGCCACGTGACCTTCGGCTCCCCCATGCAGCGTTCGCCAAAGAGCACGGAAGCGGTGTACCTGCTGGCCAAGGAAGCTTTCGCCCTGGGTTACCGACGGCTGGAGTGGAAGTGCAACAACGCCAATGAGCGCTCGCGCTATGCCGCACAGCGCTTGGGTTTCAGCTTCGAAGGGGTGTTTCGCCAGCACATGGTGGCCAAGGGACAGAACCGCGATACCGCGTGGTTCTCGATCCTGGACGGGGAATGGCCGGCAATCGCCAGGGGCTTCGAGCAGTGGCTCAGCGATGAAAACCAGAGCGGCTCGGGGCAGCTCAAGTCGCTGGCGGAGTGTCGCGGCTAAGCGGGATTTTCGCCGGCAAGCCGGCTCCTACAGACCTGTGTAGGAGCCGGCTTGCCAGCGAAGGACTCAACCGAGCTTCTGCGCCAGCACCGCAATATGCTCCGGCCCGATGCCGCAGCACCCGCCCACATGGCTGGCCCCGCGCTGGTGCCAGTCCGCCACCCATTGCAGATAACCCGGCGGGTCCAGGTCCTCGCGCAGCGGGCACAGGCCGTCGTTGGCGGTGGCATCCTCGGGTTGCGGCGGGAAGGCGTTGGCGTACACACCAATATGGATCTGCACGCCCAGGCGCTCGAAGGTCTCGCGAGCCGCATCCACCGCAGCCCCAATCACTTCCGGCTGGCTGCAGTTGAACAGCAGGGTCTGCACCCCCAGTTGCGCCGCCACCGCCGCCGCGTCAGCCACCGGCTCGCCGGAACGCAGGCGCGGCACTTCGTCGACCTCTTCATCCTTCAGGGTGAAGGACAGCCAGAACGGCTTGCCGTCCTTGGGCAATCCTGCGTGGATGGCCCGCGCTTCGGCGATCGAGCTTTGGGTTTCTGCGAGCCACAGGTCCACGAACGGTGCCAGTCCTTTAACCAGCGGGCTCAGCACTTCCTCGACCCGGGACGCATCGAACAGATCCGGGCGATAGGAGCCGAACAGCGGCGGCAATGAACCCGCCACCCGCACCGGCTTGCCGGAGGCCTCCACCGCGCGGCGCGCCAGCTCACCGGCCAGGGCCGCCAGGGCCTGGCCTTCGGCGGCAAAGCGCTCTTCACCGATGTGGAACGGCACCACGGCGTAACTGTTGCTGGTGATGACGTTGGAACCGCTGGCGATATAGGCCGCATGCACCGCCTCCACCGCCTGGGGGTCTTCGCTCAACGCCAGGGCTGACCACTCGGGCTGCCGGAACGGCGCGCCACGGCGCTGCAACTCACGACCCATACCGCCATCCAGAATTACCGTGCTAACTGCGCCCATATGCTTTTTACTCATATGCTTATGAAAATAACTCACTACCGGAGTCGTTCTTATAACTATTAAATACGCACCATTCGGTTAATAACAACTCTTTTTCAGTCAGGATTCCGATGAATTTCAAACCGCTGCTGGCCCTCGGCCTGACCGTACTTGCCGCCTCCTCCCAAGCCTTCGCCGGCGCCACCTTGGAGCGTATCGAGCAGAAAAAGGAGCTGGTCGGGGTGCTGATGGAAAGCTACCCGCCCTTCTCCTTCCTCAATGAGCAGAACCAGCTGGACGGTTTCGACGTCGACGTGGCCAAGGCCGTGGCTGACAAGCTTGGGGTCAAGTTGCGCCTGGAAACCCCGTCCTGGGACGTGATCGCCGCCGGACACTGGAGCGGACGCTACGATATCTGCATCTGCTCCATGACCCCGAGCAAGGCCCGCGCCGAGGTCTTCGACTTCCCGGTGCAGTACTACGCCTCGCCGGCGGTGATCGTGGTCAACGCCAAGGACGAGCGGATCCACGGCGCCAAGGACCTGAGCGACAAGAAGGTCGGCCTCACCGCCGCCTCCAGCTACGAGAGCTACCTGAACAAGAATCTGGTGATCGAAGGCGCTGAAGACACCCACCTGCAATATCCCTTCGAGAACGTGCAAATCGCCCCCTACGACACCGACAACGTGGCCTTCCAGGACCTCGGCCTGGGCCCGGGCGTGCGCCTGGATGCGATCCTCACCAACCTGGTCACCGCGCAACCGCGGCTGACCCAGGATGCGCGCTTCAAGCTGGCCGGCGAGGCGCTGTATGCCGAACCCAACTCGGTGGCCATCGAGAAAGGCGATGCCCAGTGGGACGCCAAGGTGCGTGAAGTCTTCGCCCAGCTGAAGCAGGACGGCACCCTGAGCAAGCTGTCGCAGAAATGGATCGGCGCCGACATCAGCCAATGACCGCCTACACGCCACCGCCGCAGCCACCACAATCGGTGGCTGCACCGTTGCTCAAGCGCCTGCTGGGCTTTCGCACCCGCCTGTACCTGACCTGGGCCGCGTTGCTGGTGCTGTTCGCCAGCTTCTTCCTGAGCTTCGAGCTGAAATTCTCGATCATCCTCGACAAGCTGCCGAACCTGCTGGGCCTGCACCTGTCCCCCAGTGGTTTCCTCCAGGGCGCGGCGCTGACCCTGTTCCTCTGCGCCTGCTCCATCGTCGCCTCGTCGCTGCTGGGCTTCGTCACCGCCCTGGCGCGGCTGTCCTCGAGCGCCGTGGCGTTCGGCATCGCCAGCTTCTACGCCTCGTTCTTTCGCGGCACGCCGCTGCTGATCCAGATCCTGCTGATCTACCTCGGCCTGCCGCAACTGGGCGTGGTGCCGGGCGCCATTACCGCCGGGATCATCGCCCTGTCGCTGAACTACGGCGCCTACCTCAGCGAGATCTTCCGCGCCGGCATCCTCGGCGTGCCCCATGGCCAGCGCCAGGCCGCCCTGGCCCTGGGCATGAGCGACAGCGTGATCTTCTGGCAGGTGACCCTGCCCCAGGCCATGCGCACCATCATTCCGCCGGCCACCAACCAGTTCATCTCGATGCTCAAGGACTCGTCGCTGATCTCGGTGATGGGGGTCTGGGAAGTGATGTTCCTGGCCCAGTCCTACGGCCGTTCCAGCTACCGCTACATCGAGATGCTCAGCACCGCAGCGCTGATCTACTGGCTGCTGTCCATCGGCCTGGAACTGATCCAGGCGCGGATGGAAAGGCATTACGGCAAGGGTTACGTTCAGCGCGGGTGAAGCTCAAGGGCGCAGGGAAACCACTCCCATCTGCAGGCCGAAAGGCTTGAACACCGCGTTGAGCGACTTGAGGGTCGGGTTGCCGTCGCCGTGTTCGATATGGATCAGGGTACGCAGGGAAATCCGGCACATCCTGGCGAACTGGCTCTGATGCAACCCGGTGACTTCAGTGCGCAGGCGCTTGACCGCATCACCAACCGACAAACGCCCAGCGGCCAGTTCCTGGCGGATGTTATCGATCAGCAGGCCGCGCTGTTCCAGGGTCGTAGTCATCGCAAACCCCACTCCTGCAGGCGTCGATCCAGGTCACGCAGGTAAATGCGCGGGTGATTCAGGGTGGCCTCGGGCAAGCCCCCGGCACTCAGCAGGTCCGGCAGGGCCCGTAGCCGTTCGGCATCTTCGCGCAGGCGCGTCAGCGCAGCATCGGGATCGATCAGCGGCTTGAGGCTGGCACACACCTGGCGCCAGTCGATATCACCCGCCACTTCCATCCGGCCGGGCCATTTGGTGCTGCGGGTAATGCCCTTGTCATCCATCACTCGCGGCGCCAGATCGTGGATCGGCGCCAACTGCACCTGGCCCTCGTGACGGATGATCCAGGTATTGCGCCCATGGTTGGCCGAGTTGCCAAGAATCTTGTTGAGCAGGTCCCGACGCAGGTAGTCGGCCACCAGCTCCGGGATCGCCGAGGCCTGCCCGGCGGTTCGCCAGAGTTCGGCCAGCAGCCCCAGGACCTTGGTGTGCCGCATGCCCAGGCTCTGGCCGGGCAACCCCGCCAGGGAATAGATGGACTCCAGCGCCAGCCGTTCCACACCCTGCCCGTGCAGGCGACGATCAAAGCGTCGCATCCACAGGCTCGGCTGCCGCTCCTCTTCCAGGGCCAGGCCTTGGGCGGGAACCGTATCGATGCCCAGCTGCTGCAGCGCCCGGTAGTAGTGGAATTCGCTTCTGAGCATGTCGCAGTCATTTGGCGTCGCCTGCTCTGGTGGGCATTTCACCAGCCAGTGGCACGCCGCCAACCTGTCTTCCAACAGCGCATCGGGGTACAGCAACCCGTCACGCCCCTGGGTCAGCAGCAGCTTCGTCGCCTCGCCAACGGCACCGGTGGCACCGCTCATTGCCGCTCCCTGTTCATGGGCGTATTCAAGAAAGCGGTTGTCGCGGGCGCTCACCTCGGCCCGGGAGAACCCCAGCAGCGGCCGTTCATTCATGGCGGCAAGGGACTCCTTGATCCGCAGATTGCCCATGGGGGCCGCGCTGGATCGGGCCAGCTGGAACAAGTCGGGGGCAATGCCGGCGGGGCGCGCGCCCACCGAGCGCTCGGCCAAAAAACGCTGCATGGTGAGCGTCGGCGCAATGTCATACAGGAACGCCGGGGCGCCCGGACTGCGCAGCAGTTCCCAGGTCAGCGGCAGACGCACACTCACCGATCCCGCCAGCGGCGTAGCAAAGGCTTCCAGATTGCCTGCCAGGTACGACTGCTCATAACCCAGACGGCAAGGGCTGGTGAAGCCCTGCTCGGGATGCTCGAAAATCAGGGTCATCGCATCGCTCCACGTCCCGGCGCGATGGACCTGTAAAGTCAGCTGTAGCATTCATTACCTGCAATTTAATGCACTTTTTGTGCGTCATTACCTCTGCGAAATGCATTGTAATGCAGATTCAGCCGATTTCTGCAGACAATAAGTGCACTAAAATACACTCAGGCAAATCGTGGACAAAAAAAGGGAGGCCGTAGCCTCCCCGAGGTAAAGCGTTGCAGATGAAGGCCTGAACTCAGCCTTCGATCTCGATCAGGATCTCGCCCGGGTTGACCCGGTCGCCCTTGGCCACATGGATCGCCACGACCTTGCCGGCAACCGCTGCCTGGACTTCGGTCTCCATCTTCATGGCTTCGGTGATCAATACCGCCTGGCCGGCCTTGACCGTGTCGCCTTCCTTGACCAGCACATCGACGATGTTGCCCGGCATGGTGGTGCTGACATGGCCCGGGGCGCTCGCCTGCTTGCGCTTGCTGCCACCACCGCCGACGAATTCGTTGAGAGGTTCGAACACCACCTCTTCCGGCATGCCGTCGATGGACAGGTAGAAGTGGCGCTTGCCTTCGGCCTTGACCCCGACGCCGGTGATGTCGACGCGGTAGGTCTCGCCGTGGACGTCGATGACGAACTCGGTGGGCACGCCTTCACCGCCCGGCTTGCTCACGCCGCCCGCTTCAGGAATCGGCAGCAGCACTTCCGGAACCAGGGTGCCGGCCTCACGCTCTTCGAGGAACTTGCGCCCGATGTCCGGGAACATGGCGTAGGTCAGCACGTCTTCTTCGGAATGCGCCAGGGCGCCGATTTCGCCACGCAGCTTGGTCATTTCCGGCTTCAGCAGGTCGGCGGGACGTACATCGATCACCTCCTCGCTGCCGATGGCCTGGCGCCGCAGTTTCTCGTCGACTTCCCCCGGAGCCTTGCCGTAGCCGCCTTGCAGGTAGAGCTTCACTTCGTTGGTGATGGTCTTGTAGCGCTCGCCAGCCAGGACGTTGAAGAACGCCTGGGTACCGACGATCTGCGAAGTCGGGGTCACCAGCGGCGGGTAGCCCAGGTCGTGACGGACCCGTGGAATCTCGGCCAGCACTTCGTTCATGCGGTTCAGGGCGCCCTGCTCTTTGAGCTGGTTGGCCAGGTTGGAAATCATCCCGCCCGGCACCTGGTTGACCTGCACCCGGGTGTCCACGGCGGTGAATTCGCTTTCGAACTGGTGGTACTTCTTGCGCACGGCGTAGAAGTACAGGCCGATTTCCTGCAGCAGTTCCAGGTCCAGGCCGGTGTCGAACTCGCTGCCTTTGAGGGCTGCGACCATGGACTCGGTACCCGGGTGGCTGGTGCCCCAGGCGAAGCTGGAGATGGCGGTGTCGATATGGTCGGCGCCGTTCTCGATGGCCTTGAGTTGGCACATCGCAGCCAGGCCGGCGGTGTCGTGGGAGTGGATGAACACCGGCAGCGACAGCTCGGCCTTCAGCGCCTTGACCAGCTCGCCGGTGGCGTAAGGGGTCAACAGGCCGGCCATGTCCTTGATCGCGATGGAGTCGCAGCCCATGGCTTCCATCTGCTTGCCCTGGGCCACGAAGGCCTCGATGGTGTGCACCGGGCTGGTGGTGTAGGCGATGGTGCCCTGGGCGTGCTTGCCGGCGGCTTTCACCGCTTCGATGGCGACCCGCAGGTTACGCACGTCGTTCATGGCGTCGAAGATGCGGAACACGTCGATGCCATTGACCGCCGCCTTGGCCACGAAGGCCCGGACCACGTCATCGCTGTAATGGCGGTAGCCCAGCAGGTTCTGGCCGCGCAGGAGCATCTGCAGGCGGGTGTTGGGCAGCGCGGCGCGCAGTTTGCGCAGGCGCTCCCAGGGGTCTTCCTTGAGGAAGCGCACGCAGGCATCGAAGGTGGCGCCGCCCCAGACTTCCAGGGACCAGTAGCCGACTTTGTCGAGCTTGTCGCAGATCGGCAGCATGTCGTCGGTGCGCATGCGGGTCGCCAGCAGCGATTGGTGGGCGTCGCGCAGGATGGTGTCGGTTACATGAATCTTCTTGGACATTGTTTTATTCCTCACAGGCCTGCGTGGGCGGCAATGGCGGCGGCGATGGCCAGGGCCAGCTCTTCGGGTTTGCGCTTGATCGAGTAGTTGGTCAGTTCCGGGTGGCTCTCAACGAAGCTGGTGTTGAACTGACCGCTGCGGAATTCCGGGTTACGCAGGATTTCCTGGTAATAGGCGGCGGTGGTCTTGACCCCTTGCAGGCGCATGTCGTCCAGGGCGCGCAGGCCACGGTCCATCGCTTCTTCCCAGGTCAGGGCCCAGACCACGAGTTTCAGGCACATGGAGTCGTAGAACGGCGGAATGGTGTAGCCGGTGTAGATCGCCGTGTCGGTGCGCACGCCCGGGCCGCCGGGGGCGTAGTAGCGGGTGATCTTGCCGAAGCTGGGCAGGAAGTTGTTCTTCGGGTCCTCGGCATTGATCCGGAACTGCAGGGCAAAGCCGCGGTGCTGGATGTCTTCCTGTTTCACCGAGAGCGGCAGGCCGGAAGCAATGCGGATCTGCTCGCGGACGATATCGATGCCGGTGATTTCTTCGGTGATGGTGTGTTCCACCTGCACCCGGGTGTTCATCTCCATGAAGTACACCTCGCCCTCGGCGAGCAGGAACTCCACGGTGCCGGCGTTCTCGTAGCCCACGGCCTTGGCCGCGCGCACCGACAGGTCGCCGATGTAGGCGCGCTGTTCCGGGGTCAGCTGCGGGCTCGGGGCGATCTCGATGAGCTTCTGGTTGCGGCGCTGGATCGAGCAGTCGCGCTCGAACAGGTGCACCACGTTGCCAAAGCTGTCACCGAGGATCTGCGCTTCGATGTGCTTGGGATTGACGATGCACTTTTCCAGGAACACTTCCGCCGAACCGAAGGCCTTGGTGGCTTCGGAAATGACCCGGGGGAAAGCCTGCTCCAGCTCTTCACGGCTGTTACAACGACGGATGCCGCGCCCGCCACCACCGGAGGTGGCCTTGAGCATCACCGGGTAGCCGATGCGGTCGCCTTCGGACAGGGCTTCGTGGATATCGGCCACGTTGCCTTCGGTGCCCGGAGTCACCGGCACGCCCGCCTTGATCATGCTGCGGCGGGCTTCGGTCTTGTCGCCCATGCGGCGGATCACTTCCGCCGACGGGCCAATGAACTTGATTCCACGTTCGGCGCAGATGTCCGCCAGTTCGGCGTTTTCCGAGAGAAACCCATAGCCGGGATGCAGCGCATCACAGCCGGTTTCCACCGCCAGGTTCACCAGTTTGCGTGGGTTCAGGTAGCCGGCCAGCGGCTCGGCGCCAATGCTGTGGGCCTCATCCGCGCGCTTTACATGCAAGGCATGGCGATCGGCGTCGGAGAAGATCGCTACCGAACGGATGCCCATTTCCGCGCAGGCACGCACGATTCGTACGGCAATCTCACCACGGTTGGCGATCAGGATCTTTTTTATCACTTGGAGGTTCCCTTGAGCCGTTGAAACAGACGACCCGCTAGACCGAGTCGGCGCGTGACCAAATGTTTCAAGTCAGTCGCAGCGACACACTAGCTCTGCAGAGGGATTAACAAAAATCAATAATTATTGGGTTGGCCATAAGTAAAGACTTATAGTCATGCCACCAGCCCTTGGCGCGAGCCCTCAAGAAATGCGCAAGTCCTTGATGAGACTGACATTGCGTCAGTTGCAGATTTTCAATGAAGTCTGCGATCTACGCTCCTACAGCCGCGCCGCCGATGAAATGTCCCTCACCCAGCCCGCGGTCAGCCTGCAGATTCGCCAGTTGGAGGAGCTGATCGGCCAGCCGCTGTTCGACTATGTGGGCAAGAAGCTCTACATGACCGAAGCCGCCGAAGCGCTGCAACGGGCCAGCCGGGACATCTTCGGGCGCCTGGAGAACCTCGACATGCAGCTCTCCGACATGCAGGGTTCGCTGCAGGGCCAGCTCAAGCTGGCGGTGGAATCCAGCGCCAAGTACTTCGTGCCGCACCTGTTCGCCGCCTTCAAGCGCCAGCACCCGGAAGTGCACCTGCAACTGACGGTGGTCAACCGCTCCCAGGTGATCCGCCGGCTCTCGGACAATCGCGACGACCTGGTGATCATGTCCATGGTGCCCCAGGACATGGAGCTGGAGTTCCTGCCCTTCCTCAACAACCCGATCGTCGCGGTGGCCCCGCCGGAGCACCCCCTGAGCCACATGGGCCCGCTGCGCCTGCAGGACCTGGAGCCCTACACGCTGGTACTGCGCGAACAGGGCTCCGGCACCCGCCTGGCCTGCGAGGAGTACTTCAAGGAGAAGCGCGTGCACTTCACCCAGATCCTCGAAGTGTCGTCGGCGGAAGCTCAGCGTGAGTGTGTGCGGGCGGGTCTGGGCGTGGCCTTGCTGACGCGCCACGCCCTGAACCTTGAGTTGGCGACCGGCGGCTTGATCGAGTTGCCGGTCGAAGAGCTGCCATTGCTTCGCAGCTGGTGCCTGGTGCAGGCCAAAGCCAAACGCCTGTCACCGGTAGCGCATGCGTTCCTGGGATTCATCCGCAGCGAACGCGTGCAGATCAGCGGGCTGGTTGAACGCTTCGACGGGAAGCCGCGGGTGCCGCCTGCCAGTAATTGACGGCCTCGAGCTCGGGGTAATCGTTGATTTGCTGTTGCAACTGACGCAGCTCGAAGCGGTGTTCGATCGCACGACGAAATTCCATGCGGCGCTGGTCTTCCTGCTGACGACGGGTCTTGACTGCGCTGTTGCTCTCTTCGTAAGGCCGGGCCATTTCGAGTCTCCCAATGCGAGTACGGAAGCTTCACGATGGACGTCGGCGGTTACGGTTTGGCGGCGGGTCGGTTACAGGACGATGAACATTCACAGCGCCTACCTATCTGTAGGAGCTGGCTTGCCAGCGAAGGCATCGGTCAGCGCGATGCACAACCCCGAGGCCTCATCACCGGCCAGAGAGACTCAGTCGTCCAGGGCTTTCACCGACTTGGGCGACAGGCGCAAGCTGCGAAGGCTGCGCTTGACGCTCTTGAGGTGGTTCACCAGGCTCGGGCCGCGGGCCATGGCCACGCCCATCGCCAGCACGTCGATCACCACCAGGTGGGCGATACGCGAGGTCAGCGGGGTGTAGATCTCGGTGTCTTCGTGCACGTCGATCGCCAGGTTGACCGTGGACAGCTCGGCCAACGGCGTCTGGCTCGGGCACAGGGTGATCAGCGAGGCGCCGCTTTCACGTACCAGGTTGGCGGTGATCAGCAGGTCCTTGGAACGACCGGACTGGGAAATGCAGATGGCGACATCGGTAGGCTTCAAGGTCACCGCCGACATCGCCTGCATGTGCGGGTCGGAATAGGCCGCTGCGGTCAGCAGCAAACGGAAGAACTTGTGCTGGGCATCCGCCGCTACCGCGCCCGAGGCACCAAAGCCGTAGAACTCCACGCGCTGGGCCTGGGACATGGCGGTCACCGCCTGCTGCAGGGCCACCGGGTCGAGCTTCTCGCGGACCTCCATCAGGGTATGCAGGGTGGTGTCGAAGATCTTCAGGCTGTAGTCGGCGACTGAATCGTCTTCATGGATCGCGAACTGGCCGAAGCTGGCCCCGGCGGCAAGGCTCTGTGCCAGCTTGAGCTTGAGGTCCTGGAAGCCGGAGCAGCCGATGGCCCGGCAGAAGCGCACGATGGTCGGTTCACTGATGCCCACGCTGTGGGCCAGGTCCGCCATGGAACTGTGCATCACGGCCGCAGGATCAAGGAGCACGTGATCGGCGACCTTGAGTTCCGATTTGCGTAACAAATGACGTGACTGGGCGATGTGCTGCAACAGGTTCAAAGGGCTGGACTCATTGTTATTGGCTGACGCCGGGGATGTAGCAAGCTTGTAGTTATACTACAGGAATCGGCTTTTTGCCCGCCCAATGCATCACGAAGTTGCCTGCCTGCCCCCCATTTTCAGCCGGGTACGACTTATGTAGCCGTTGTGGCAGGCAGCCCTGGCGGCTACCGGCTCTGGGCCTGCAACAGCAGCGCGAGGCCTTCGGCGGCCACCGGGCGGCTGATCAGGTAGCCCTGCACCTCGTCGCAGTGTTCCGCCTTGAGGAAGGCCAGTTGCGCGGGGTCTTCCACCCCTTCGGCCACCACTTTCAACGACAGCCCATGAGCCATGGCGATGATCGCCCGGGTGATCGCCGCGTCCTCACCGCCCTCGGCCAGGCCGCGAATGAAGGCCTGGTCGATCTTCACGTAATCCACCGGGATCCGTTTCAGGTAACTCAGGGACGAATAGCCAGTGCCGAAGTCGTCGATGGCCAGCTTGACCCCCAGGCCCCGCAGTTGCTGGAAGGTCGCGATGATGTGCTCGACGCTGTCCAGCAGTTGGCTTTCGGTCAGTTCCAGTTCGAGAAAATGCGGCTCCAGGCCGGTTTCTTCCAGCACCTGGCGCACCAGGCTCACCAGCTTGCCCTGGCGCAACTGATACACCGACAGGTTGACCGACACGCGAATCGGCTCCAGGCCCTGGCGTTGCCATTCGCAGGCTTGGCGGCACGCCTGGCGCAACACGAACTCGCCAATGGGGCCGATCAATCCGGTCTCTTCCGCCAGGCCGATGAAATCTCCCGGGGGCACCCGGCCCATGACGGGGTGATCCCAGCGCACCAGGGCCTCGGCGGCATTCAGACGGCCGCTGGCCAGGCACAGCTTGGGTTGGTAGAAGACCGTCAACTGGCCCTCCTCAATGGCCTTGCGCAGCTGGTTTTCCAGCTGCAGGCGCTCCAGGGTGCTGGCTTGCAGGCTCTCGGTATAGAACTGGAAATTGTTGCCGCCCAGGTGCTTGGCATGAGCCATGGCCATGTTCGCCTGGCTGATCAGGGCTGCGATCTCCCGGGCGCTGTCGGGCAGCATGCTGATGCCCATGGAAGCGCTGACCACCAGTTCATGGCCCTCGACGGTGATCGGCAGGCGCAGCTTGCTCAGCAGCCGGGTAGCGACCCGGGTCAGGCTCGACAGGCTGCCGTAAGCGTCGAACAGCACGGCGAATTCGTCCCCGGAAAGCCGGGCGATGGTGTCGGCTTCCGGCAAGGCATTGACCAGCCGCCGGGCCATCTTTTGCAGCAACTGGTCGGCCACTTCATGGCCAAGGCTGTCGTTGAGCAGCTTGAAACGGTCCAGGTTGATGTGCAGCAAGGCCAGGCTGCGGCCGCCCTGGCGCACCCGCTGATGGGCCTCGCGCAGGCGCTCGCGGAACAGCGAACGGTTGGCCAGCCCCGTGAGTTCGTCGTAATGGGTGAGGTAGCGCATGCGCTCCTCGGATTCGCGCCGTGCCGAAAGATCGGCGAAGAAGCCCACGATATGCCGGACTTTTCCTCGTTTATCACGCACGACATTCAATTGCAGCCATTGTGGGTAGAGCTCGCCGTTCTTGCGTGTCTCCACCAACTCGCCCTGCCAGCTGCCGTACTGTTCCAGGGCCTGGTGGATCAACGGGTAGTGCCGGCGCGCATCGCGGCTGCACGACAGCTCCACTACATTGCGCCCGAGCATGTCTTCGATCTGGTAGCCGGTGACCTGGCTGAAGGCCTGATTGGCGGCGATCAAGGCGTAATCGGGGTCGAGGATGACGATGCCTTCGCTGGCCGCCTCGAACACCGTGGCCGCCAGGTTGCGCTGGACCTCCAGCTCCTTGTCGGCACTGATGTCGCGACGGGTGCCGGCCATGCGCAGCACCCGGCCACTGGGGCTGCGCTCCACGGCCCGGCCACGGTCCTCGATCCACACCCAGTGGCCGGCGCCGTGGCGTACCCGGTACTCCACCTGGTAATCGTCGCTGCGGCCCTTGAGGTGCTCCACCAGGGCGCGCTTGAGCAGGGGCAGGTCTTCCGGATGCAGGCGTGGCTTGAGATGGCTGAGCATGGCCGTGACATCTTCCGGCTCCAGGCCGAACAGCTCCTTGATCTGGGTGTGATGGACCTCGTCGGTCTGCAGGTTCCAGTCCCACAGCCCCAGCTCGCTGGCGTTCAGGGCCAGGGCTAGGCGCGCCTCGCTCTTGCTCAGGGCCTGGTTGGCGGCGTCCAGCTCCAGGCTGCGCTGGGCCACTCGCTGTTCCAGCCCGGTCTGGGCTTCGCGCAGTTGCTCCTCGGCACGGCGGCGCTGCTCCACTTCCCGGGCCAGCTCGCGGTTGAGCTGATCGCTGCGGCCCTGGGCATTCTGCAGGTGCTCGATCAGGGCCTGGTTCTGAAAACGCCGCAGCAGGCCGCGCTGCATCAGGCGGTTGACCTGCCAGGCCACCACACTCAGCGACACCAGCAGGATCAGCCCGAGCCAGCCCCAGCCACGCTGCTGGTCGTCGCCGCCCCAGAACAGGTAGGCGATGGCCGGCAACAGACATGGCAAGGTGAATGAAAGGAAGGCCTGCAGGCTCACCGCGTAGGCTACGCTGGCGGAGAGGATGGCCGCACCGATGAGGCCGAAGACCCAGGCCTGCTGCAGGAAATTGTCGGTGGGCACCAGGGCGATGCCGGCGCAGGCCAGGGTCAGGCCACTGACCGCCGAGCCCAGGAGAAACATGCGTTGCCACACCGGCTGTGCCTGGCGGCTGGGAATCGCCGAATCGAAGGCCGCCACCTGGATCACCCGCAAGGCCACCAGGGCCAGCAGCCAGACCATCCACACACTGAGCAACAGATAGCGCGCCGGGCTCCATAGCAGCCAGGTGCACACCAGGCCGTTGAGCAACATGAACAAGGTAGGCAGCAACGAGCCCTGGTACAGCAGGCGCGTACGCTCCACTGCCATCTCCACGGCGTAGTGCTGGCGGATGACCCGGGGCTCCACAAAGGGCCCGGACAGGTCGGGGTTAAGTGTCATAGGCAGTGTTCTTATAATGGTTGAGCCCGAAACGTCGCCGGAGCATACACAAGCAAAGCCCCGAGCCAAACTGCTCCAGGTCATAAAATCGATAAAACCGGATGGCCCGGCTTGCACCCTGAAAGCGTCCGGGCGAGAAGCGCCAATGGCTGGGGCCTGTGACCAACCGGTCGTCATCGGCGGCTGTTTTATCGGCTAATGCAAAGCCGGGTTTGCCCGGGGTGGCGCCGCCCCCTAGAATGCCCCGATGCGCGATGATCTCTCCCTCCTGTTGAACTCCCTCAACGACGCCCAACGCCAGGCCGTAGCTGCCTCCGTGGGTCGTCAGTTGGTCCTGGCCGGTGCTGGCTCCGGCAAAACCCGTGTGCTGGTGCACCGTATCGCCTGGTTGATCCAGGTCGAGAACGCCTCACCCCACTCGATCCTGTCGGTGACCTTCACCAACAAGGCCGCAGCCGAGATGCGCCATCGCATCGAACAACTGCTGGGCATCAACCCGGCAGGCATGTGGGTCGGCACCTTCCACGGCCTGGCCCACCGCCTGCTGCGGGCCCACTGGCAGGAAGCGGGGCTGAGCCAGACCTTCCAGATCCTCGACAGCGACGACCAGCAACGCCTGGTCAAGCGGGTAATCCGCGAGCTGGGCCTGGACGAACAGCGCTGGCCGGCCCGCCAGGCCCAGTGGTTCATCAACGGGCAGAAGGACGAAGGCCTGCGCCCGCAACATATCCAGGCCAGCGGCGACCTGTTCCTGGCCACCATGCGCGGCATCTATGAGGCCTACGAGGCCGCCTGCCAGCGCGCCGGGGTCATCGACTTCTCCGAACTGCTGCTGCGCGCCCTGGACCTGTGGCGCGACCACCCGGGTTTGCTGGCGCACTACCAGAAGCGTTTCCGCCACGTGCTGGTGGACGAATTCCAGGACACCAACGCCGTGCAATACGCCTGGCTGCGGTTGCTGGCCCAGGGTGGCGACAGCCTGATGGTGGTGGGCGACGACGACCAGTCGATCTACGGCTGGCGCGGGGCGAAAATCGAGAACATCCACCAGTACTCCGCCGACTTCCCGGACACCGAAGTGATCCGCCTGGAGCAGAACTACCGCTCTACTGCCGGCATCCTCAAGGCTGCCAACGCCCTGATCGCCAACAACACCGGGCGCCTGGGCAAGGAGCTGTGGACCGACGGCGGCGACGGTGAAGCCATCAACCTGTATGCCGCCTTCAACGAGCACGATGAAGCCCGCTATGTAGTGGAAACCATCGAGAGCGCGCTGAAGACCGGCCTGGCCCGCAGCGACATCGCCATTCTCTACCGCTCCAACGCCCAGTCCCGGGTGCTGGAAGAAGCCTTGCTGCGCGAACGCATTCCGTACCGCATCTATGGCGGCCAGCGCTTCTTCGAGCGGGCGGAAATCAAGAACGCCATGGCTTACCTGCGCCTCCTGGAAGGCCGTGGCAACGACGCAGCCCTGGAGCGGGTGATCAACGTGCCAGCCCGGGGCATCGGCGAGAAGACCGTCGAAGCCATCCGCGAGCATGCGCGCCACAGCGATGTATCGATGTGGGAAGCCATGCGCCAGCTGGTGGCCAATAAGGGCCTGACCGGGCGCGCTGCAGGTGCGCTGGGGGCCTTTATCGAACTGATCGAAAACCTCGCCGCCAAGACCCTGGAAATGCCCCTGCACCTGATGACCCAGACCGTCATCGAGCAGTCGGGGCTGATTGCCTACCACGAAGCGGAAAAAGGCGAAAAAGGCCAGGCCCGGGTGGAAAACCTCGAGGAACTGGTGAGCGCCGCGCGCAACTTCGAGAACACCGAAGAGGACGAAGACCTGACGCCCCTGGCGGCATTCCTCGGCCACGCTTCCCTGGAAGCCGGCGATACCCAGGCCGACGAGCATGAAGACAGCGTGCAACTGATGACCCTGCACAGCGCCAAGGGTCTGGAGTTCCCCTACGTGTTCCTGGTGGGCATGGAAGAAGGCCTGTTCCCCCACAAGATGAGCCTGGAAGAACCCGGCCGCCTTGAGGAAGAACGCCGGCTGGCGTATGTGGGCATTACCCGGGCCATGCAAAACCTGGTGATGACCTACGCGGAAACCCGACGCCTGTACGGCAGCGAAACCTACAACAAGGTGTCGCGTTTCGTGCGCGAGGTGCCCAAAGGGCTGATTCAGGAAGTGCGGCTGTCCAACAGCGTCAGCCGGCCTTTCGGCGGCGGCCAGTCACAAAGTACCAGCAGCCTGTTCGGCGGCAGCGAAATCCCGGACACCGGCCTGAGCCTCGGCCAGGCGGTACGGCACTCGGTGTTCGGCGACGGGGTGATCCTCAATTTCGAGGGTGCCGGCGCCCAGGCCCGGGTCCAGGTCAACTTCAGCGAAGGCAGCAAGTGGCTGATGCTCGGCTATGCCAAGCTGGAAGCCATCTAACCCCACCCGACCGTAGGAGCCGGCGTGCCGGCGAATCTCACTGGCGAAGGTCGGCACCAAGGCTTCTTCGCCGGCAAGCCGGCTCCTACAGCTCAGTGCAGAAAGGGAAGCGCGAACATGGGCTCAGGCTTTTTTTCCTCCTGGACATTCTGGGCCCTGTTGTCGGCAACTTTCGCCGCGTTGACGGCGATCTTCGCCAAAGTCGGGATAGAAAACGTCAATTCAGACTTCGCCACCCTGCTGCGCACCGTGGTGGTACTGGTCAGCCTGGCCTTGATTTTGTACGCAACGGGCCAATATCAGTCCCTGGGATCGATTTCTCCCAAAAGCTACCTGTTCCTGCTGTTGTCCGGGCTGGCCACGGGCGCATCCTGGCTGTGCTATTTCCGCGCCTTGAAACTCGGCCCCGCTTCATTGGTGGCGCCGGTGGACAAGCTTAGCGTGGTGTTCGTCGCGATCATCGGCGTGTGCCTGCTGGGAGAGAAGCTCGACCTGCGGCAGTGGGGCGGAATCGGGTTGATCACCGCAGGTGTGGTGCTACTGGCACTGCGCCGCTAACGGCTTTCGGGTTGAACCAGAGCCAGGTCTGCGGGGACCAAGAACCTATCGGCGAGCATGACGCCTGGCGAAGCTGAACCGAGGCTGTCAGGCAAAAGCCCGAAACATTATGCCGCTCGCCACTGACACTTCACCTGTGCAATATGGCGCGCGTGCCATCCACAAATGGGAACCCCCTTTATGAAACGTTTTCTTAGCATCGCCATGGCGCTGTGCATCGGCCTGACGATGAGCCTCGACGCCAACGCCAAGCGCTTTGGTGGCGGCAAAAGCGTCGGCGCTGCCCCGACCCACCAAACCCGCCAGGCGGCGCCAACCGCTCCGGGCGCTCCCGCCGCTGCAGCCACCGCGGGCGCAGCCGGTGCCGCGGGCGCTGCTGCCAAGGCCGGCGGTGCTTCGCGCTGGCTCGGCCCTCTGGCCGGCATCGCTGCCGGTGGCCTGCTGGCCTCCATGTTCATGGGCGGCGGCTTCCAGGGCATGCAGATCTTCGACATCCTGATCATGGCGGTCATCGCCTTTGTGATCTTCCGCTTCATCGCCGCTCGTCGCCGCAAGCAGCAGGAGCAATACGCTCCAGCCGGCCACGCGCCGATGCAGCGCGAAGCCTTCGAGCCCCAGCAGCCTGCCGGCGGTTCGATCTTCGGTGGTTCGCCAGCGCCTGCCGCGCGTCCGGTAATCAACGCACCGGCCTGGTTCAATGAAGAGCGCTTCATTGAAGCGGCGCGCAATCACTTCCAGTCCCTGCAGCAACACTGGGACGCCAACGAAATGGACAAGATCGCCGAATTCGTGACCCCACAGATGCTGCAGTTCCTGAAACAGGAACGTGCCGATCTGGGCGACGGCTTCCAGTCCACCTACATCGACAACCTGCAAGTGCAGCTCGAAGGTGTGGATGACCGTGCCGACAAGACCATCGCCACCCTGACCTTCAGCGGTGTGTCGAAGACCTCGCGCTTCGACCAGGGCGAAGTGTTCAGCGAAAGCTGGAACATGGAACGCGCCCAGGGCGACAACCAGCCATGGCTGGTAGCAGGTATCCGCCAGAACGGCTGATTCATTCTGCTGTCACAGCTGTAAGGCAAAACCCCGACTCAGGTCGGGGTTTTGCATTTCACGATTGCACTTATAGCGAGCTACTGTATAAACCGCCGTCAAACAACCGCGCCATAGAGCTAAGAGGACCCAGGCCGTGGAAGAAGTCATCGAACAACTCCGGGAAGCCAACGAACCGGTACCCGTCCCCCTGGAACTGCCGGACGAAGATCAGCTGGTGGAAATTGAAGAACAGCTGTTCATCAATATCCCGTTCGTCTTCAAGGAGTTCCTGTTGACGGTCAGCGACGTGGTTTACGGCAGCCTGGAACCTGTGACCGTCACCGATCCGCAATCCCACACCTACCTGCCGGAAGTGGCTGCGACCGCCTGGGACATGGGCGTGCCGCGCGAGCTGATCCCGATCTGCCAGGACGGCGACGATTACTACTGCGTCGAGGAAGACGGCACCGTGGTGCTGTGGTCCGGCGAAGAAGAGCTGATCACCGAAGAATCCTGGGAATCGGTGTGGCACTGGGCGCGGGACGTCTGGCTGGAAAGCTGAGACGCCGCCGCGGCTGCGTGCACCGCGGCGACTGAAACAGCTCGCCGGCGCCCTGCCGGCGAGCGGCAAGGTCAATGCCCACTGTTGTCCTTGCTGTGGTCGAAGGTTTCGATCAGCGCCACCTGCATCCGCGTATGCACACGGATGAACCAGCGCCACAGGACCGCGGCCACCGCCGCCGCCACTACGGCGATCAACACCAGCAGTTCCAGGGTCGGCAGAATGCTCGACGAGAGCGCCGCCAGCAGCAGGAAAATCACCAGCAGCGACAGGATCGGGATCACCTCGGCGATCACCCGACGCACTCGCTGGGTATGACGCCCGGCCATTTCCGGCTTGACCCCCATCTCCGCCAGCAACATCGACAGTGCCTTGAGCTTGCGATAGGCAGCAATCAGGAACGGCAGCGAAAGCAGCAGCGCCCCGCCCCAGATCAAGGCTTTCTGCCAGCTCGGCTCACTGACCCAATCTTCCAGGTAGGTGCCAATGCGCTTGGCGAAATAGCCACCGGAAAAGAAGATCGCCACCACCAGCGCCAGGTTCACCCCCACTTGCAGCAGGATCTTGCGGATCATCGTCGCCAGCAGCGCACCCTCGCCCTGGGGCTGGATGCTGCGCAACCACTCGCCATACATGCCCAGTACCCGGCTCAGGCGCTTGGGCAGGACCCCTGCCAGCTTCAGCGATAGCGGGTCCGCGGCACGGATCAGGTAGGGCGTGAGCAAGGTGGTGATGGCGGACACCGCCACCGCTACCGGGTAGAGGAAGTCGCTGGTGACCTGCAGGGTCATGCCCAGTGCGGCGATGATGAAGGAAAATTCGCCAATCTGTGACAGGCCCATGCCTACCCGCAGTGAGGTGCGTCCATCATTGCCGGCGATAAAGGCCCCCATGCCGCAGGACAGCATCTTGCCCAGCACCACCGCCACCGTGATCACGGCAATCGGCCAGGCGTATTGCAGGAGGATCTGCGGGTCGATCATCAGGCCGATGGCGACGAAGAAGATTGCGCTGAACAGGTCGCGAACCGGTTCGATCAACCGCTCGATCTTCAGCAACTGGCGGGACTCGGCCATGATCGCACCGATCAGGAAGGCCCCCAGGACCATGCTGTACTCCAGTTTGACCACCAGCAGGCAGAAGCCGAAACACAGCCCCAGCACGGTGATCAGCAGCATCTCGTTGCTGTCGAACCTGGCCACGTAGGCCAGCAGGCGCGGCACCAGCAGGATGCCGATCACCAGCGCCACGATCATGAACAGCGAAAGCTTGCCGACGGTGGAGAACACCTCGCCGGAACTCACCGTACCGCTGACCGCGATGCTCGACAGCAAGGCGATGATGCCGATGCCGAGGATGTCCTCGACGATCAGTACGCCGAAGATCAGCTGGGCGAAGCGCTCGTTCTTCATCTTCAGGTCATTGAGCGCCTTGACGATGATGGTGGTGGAAGAAATGGCCAGGATCGCCCCGAGGAACAGCGAATCCATGGTGCTCCAGCCGAACCAGCGGCCGATCTCGTAGCCGATCCAGATCATCAAGACGATTTCCAGGAACGCCGCGATAAAGGCCGTGGCCCCGACCTTGAACAGCTTGCGCAGGCTGAATTCCAGCCCCAGGCAGAACATCAGGAAAATCACCCCCAGCTCGGCCAGGGTCTTGATGGTCTGTTCGTCGTGGATCAGCCCGAAAGGCGGAGTGTGAGGGCCGATGATGAAGCCGGCGACTATGTAGCCCAGCACGACAGGCTGCTTGAGGCGATGGAAGAGGATGGTCACCACGCCTGCGACCAGCATGATCACGGCCAGGTCCTGAATGAAGCTGATGGCATGCATGGCCGGGGCTCTCCTTGGAATGCTGGGCGGGGGTGATCGCCTAAAAAGAATGTTCTGATCAGTAGAAGGAAATATCCAAAATAGAAGCGGAAAATGCCCTGGAACGGGTGTTTTGCAGGTTAACACCGCGACTTCCGGCAGGAAGGCGGTGCAATATTAGGAAACAGATCCACCAGGGCGTGACGACGTGGCCCGGCCCGGCGTCCCGTTATCGATGGTTTGAAAACCCTTTGGAGCCAGCACCCGCAGAGGTGCTCCAGCAACCCCTGCCCAGAACCGTGAGCGTGCTATGGAACCCGGAAACGCCCAACTGTCGATGACGGTATTGATGACCCCTGACATGGCCAATTTCTCTGGCAATGTCCACGGCGGCACCTTGCTCAAGTACCTCGATGAAGTCGCCTATGCCTGCGCCAGCCGTTACGCCGGCCGCTACGTGGTGACCCTGTCGGTGGACCAGGTGATCTTCCGCGAGCCGATCCATGTCGGCGAGCTGGTGACCTTCCTGGCCTCGGTCAACTACACCGGCAACACCTCCATGGAGGTGGGCATCAAGGTGGTCACCGAGAATATCCGCGAGCGTTCGGTGCGCCACACCAACAGCTGCTTCTTCACCATGGTGGCGGTGGACGACCAGCGCAAGCCGGCCCAGGTGCCGCCGCTGCAGCCGGAAACCGCCGACGGCAAGCGACGCTTTATCCAGGCCCGGCAGCGCCGGCAGATCCGCCAGGAACTGGAGCAGCGCTACCGGGAAATCAAGGCCGACGGCCCTTGATGCTCAAGCTGCACCGCTGATTCAGCAGGGCCACGGACGGTCCTCCCCCCTCCAGAGCTTCCAGCGCTCCGCCGCCACACTCCAACACCCGCCAGCAGGCTTCTGCGGTCATCCCGAATGGCCAGATCCATCCCTTTTTGACCACATCGAGAGTTATGCCCCCAGGGCACCGCTGCCAGAATCGAAGGGCAAGGCACAAACGCACTCCCCGTCCGGGGAGCCTTCGAGCCAACGAACGCGTGAGAACAATAAAAATGCCCAGCGCCAATGCTCTCTCCAGCAGCCCCCCTGCGTCCGCCCATAACGCCAGCCTCGATGGCGGCTTCACCCACAGTGCCCAGGGCACCTCGCTGCGGCGCATCCTCGGCCTGCCGGCCCTGGTGTTCTTCGGCCTGGTGTACATGGTCCCGCTGACCGTCTTCACCACCTACGGCGTGGTCACCCAACTCACCGGCGGGCGCACCGCCGCAGCCTATGTGATCACCCTGCTGGCGATGATCTTCACCGCCCTTTCCTACAGCGTAATGGTCAAGAAATACCCCATTGCCGGCTCAGCCTATTCCTACGCCAGCCTCAGTTTCGGCCCGGGCATCGGCTTCCTTGCCGGCTGGTCGCTGCTGCTGGATTACCTGTTCCTGCCGATGATCAATTACCTGGTGATCGGCCTGTTCCTCAACCTGGCCTTCCCCGCCGTGCCGGCCTGGGTTTTCGTGGTGGCGACCATCAGCCTGGTGACGCTGCTGAACATCCGCGGCATCGGCTCGGTATCGAGCATGAGCAACCTGATCGTCTGCGCGCAGATGGTCTTCGTGGTGGTGTTCGTGGCCCTGGTGGTCCGCCAGTTGGCAGGGGCCGAGAGCCTGGACCTGAGCGCACCCTGGGTCGGCGATGGCAGCCAGGATGGGCTGTTGCCGCTGATGGCCGGGGCCGCGGTGCTGTGCCTGTCGTTCCTGGGCTTTGACGCGGTGTCGACCCTGGCCGAGGAAACCCGCGATCCGCGCCGGGACATCCCCCGGGCAATCGTCATCACCACCCTGGGCGCCGGCCTGTTGTTCATCCTGCTGGCCATGACCAGCCAGCTGGCGTTCCCCGGCAGCAGTTTCAAGGACGCCGACTCGGCGGCCAGCGAGGTCATGCTGCACGCCGGCGGACGCTTCCTGGAGATGTTCTTCACCGCCACCTATGTCGCCGGCGCCGCCGGTTCGGCTCTGGCATCCCAGGCCTCGGTATCGCGCATTCTGTTCAGCATGGGCCGTGACGGCATCCTGCCACGTCGGGTGTTCGGTACCCTGTCCGAGCGCTACAAGACCCCGGTGGTGGCCATTGTCCTGGTGTCGCTGGTGTCATTGCTGGCGGTGGTCATCGACCTCACCACCCTGGCGTCGATGATCAGCTTCGGTGCACTGGTGGCGTTCTCGGTGGTCAACCTGGCGGTGATCAAGAGTCACCTGGGCCAGGGCCAGCCGCGCAGCACCGCACGGCTCTTGCAATACGGCCTGCTGCCGTTGATCGGCTTTGCCCTGATCGCCTGGCTGTGGACCAGCCTTTCGGCCCTGACCCTGGGCATCGGCCTGGCCTGGTTCGCCCTGGGCCTGCTGTACCTGGGCCTACACACCCGGGGCTTTCGCCAGCCCGCGCCGACCGTGCAGTTTTCCGAGCAGGCCTGAGCCCGCCTCAGAAGCCGATCGGCGTGGCCTCGAAGCGCACCCGTGGGTGGGCGATGCGGTCCTGGGCGCGCACCAGCTCCAGCTCGTAACTGGCGCAGGCCTGGGTTTCCAGCAGTACTTCATGCACCGCCGCGGCGGTGAATTCGAAGGCCGCCACCAGGCTGTCCCCCAACAATACCCGGGCCAGGAACAGGCCTGAGGTCAAGTCGCCCACCCCCACCGGCTGGCGCGGGAACGCCAGTAATGGACGGCGCAGGTGCCAGCTGCCACCAGCGGTCACCAGCAGCATCTCGAAACCGTCCGCCAGCTTGCCCGGGTAGTCCAGGTGCTTGACCAGCACCGCCCGGGGGCCCTTGTCCAGCAGCGACCGGGCCATGCCCAGGCAGTCGAACAGCGATTGCGGCTTGCGCCCGCAGAAGCTGTCCAGCTCCAGCTGGTTGGGGCAGAGAAAATCCGCCATGGCCACGGCCTCGTCCAGCAGGAAGTCGCTGACTTCAGCCGGCACGCTGCAGCCCTTCTCCGGGTGGCCCATCACCGGGTCACACAAGTACAGGGCCTTGGGATTGACCGCCTTGATCCGCGCCACACCGCTGAGGATCGCCCGGCCCTGGGCCGCGCTGCCCAGGTAGCCGGACAGCACCGCGTCGCAGTTGCCCAGCTCGCCGATGGCGGCAATGCCTTCCACCAGCTCGGGAATCTGCTGTGGCGCCAGCACTTCCCCGGCCCACTGACCATACTGAGTGTGGTTGGAGAACTGCACCGTATTCAGCGGCCAGACATTCACCCCGACCCGCTGCATGGGGAATACCGCGGCACTGTTGCCGGCATGGCCGAAAACCACATGGGACTGGATCGCAAGCAGGTGGGGCGTACGTTTCATGCAGGATTTTCCATAAAACCGGTGGAATTCAAGCCGCGCAGTATGCGACTAAACGCAGCCTGTACGACAGACCGGAGTCGCAGTTAAGCTGACGCCACCTCGTTGGAGCAAACCTTCATGCTGACCCTTGGAAACATCTTTGTGCTGATGCTGCTGGCAACCGCTGCTGCCTGGCTGTGGCACAACCACGGCCTGCGCGAACGGGCCCTGGAGCGGGTCAAGCAGCACTGCGCGCGGCTCGACATCGAGTTGCTGGACGGTAACGTGGCGCTCAAGCGCATCGGTTTCGTCAAGGATGGCAATGGCCGGCGGCGCCTGGCGCGGGTCTACAACTTCGAGTTCACCGTGACTGGGGAAACCCGTCATGCCGGGACCATCACCCAGTTCGGCGCCCACAGCGCCCATATCGAGCTGGCGCCCTACCCGTTCGAAGCCAAGGAGCCCCTGCCCAGTGCCGAGGTGATCGAGCTGAGCCAGTGGCGCGAGGAACATCGCAAGTTCAAGCCGTAAGAGCGGCGTGCACGCCGTTTTTTCTACAGGCGACAGGCATCGAGACTGGCCTGCAGGACGGCAATATCCTGAGGGCTACTGAAGATCAGTTCCAGGCGCGAATCCCGGCGCCATTCGCTGGGCAGCCAGTTC
The DNA here is from genome assembly GCF_040268305.1 of Pseudomonas sp. W17. NCBI lineage: Bacteria > Pseudomonadati > Pseudomonadota > Gammaproteobacteria > Pseudomonadales > Pseudomonadaceae > Pseudomonas > Pseudomonas sp. W17. The sequence goes on from NZ_CP158490.1 coordinate 7,064,570, forward strand.
AGCGGTGAATTATCCAGCCCGTTGCCCGACCGCCAGCCTTGATCACTGTGGAGCACCAGCTTGGCCCGGCGCCAGTCGAGGTTCTGCAGCCAGTGCTCGACCCGGACCAGATCGAACTGTTGGCTGGGGTGCCAGCGCCAGCCGATGCTCCAGCCATCCTCCTGGGACTGGCTGAGGCAGATCGGCAGCGCCGGATCGCTCCACACGGCCGGCAACTGGGCCAGGCCCTGGGGAATGTCCGACTGCTCCAGGGCCGCTTCGGCGCTGGCTCCCAGGCCCGGCAGCTCGGCCAGGGGCAAGGCGGCATGGCGGGTCCAGAACAAGGGAAGGTCCGGCAATTGCTCCAGCACCCGCAACCTGTCGCTGTCGCTGAGCAGTTCGTCCTTGTTCAGTACCAGCAGGCCGGCGCTGGACAGCGCATCCTGCTGCGCCCGGGGCAACGGCTTGCCAGCGGCCAGCGCCTGGGCATCCAGGACCAGCACGCAGGGTTGTACCGCCAGCACGCCCTTCCAGGGCGCCTCATTCAACTGCTTGAGCAATTGGGCCGGGTGGCCGAGGCCGGAGGGCTCGATAAACAGCCGGTCCGGCCGGGCCTTGCGCAACAGGCGGCCCAGGCCCACCTGGAACGGTGCACCGTTGACGCAGCACAGGCAGCCGCCGGCCACTTCGCCCAGGGCGATGCCATCTTCGTCGCGGGTCAGCAGGGCCGCGTCCAGGCCGATCTGGCCAAACTCGTTGATCAGCACCGCCCAGCGCTCGGCGGCCGGACGCTGGCTCAGCAGATGGCGGATCAGGCTGGTCTTGCCGGCGCCCAGGGGGCCGGCGATCACGTGGGTGGGGATGTTCTGCAGCATGGAAAGGGGTCCGGGAAACCTGTGAGGTGATGCTACGCCCTTCCCGCCCTGGGCGAAAATCCGCTCGATTCGACGCCGCTCTTCAGAGCGCTGATGGTCCTGCGGACCTCTGCCCAGGCTCGGCAAGCGGCTACACGGGCCTAGGTCAACCCAGCCAATCGAGGGTGAGGATCAGCCGGCGTTCCCCTGGCGCTGGCTGCGGCGAGCGGTGGATCAGGCCAAAGCCTTCGTTGCCGTGCCATTTCTCGCCCTTGAACAGCGCCACGTCGCCGCTGGCGATCTGCTGGATCTGTGCCGGGTCCCGTGGTTCGCCCTCGGCCTGCCCCAGTTTCCTGCGGTCCATGGCGCCTTCGCGCAGCCATTGGCTGCCGACTCCGGCGTAGGTGGTAATCAGCCGCACCGGTACATGGTCCACGTGAAACCGCGGGCACATGGCCTTGTCCAGGACCCGCAGGCGCAGCCCGACGCGCCTGGCCCCGAGCAGGCAGGCAAAAGCGCTGACCAGCCAGGCAACATCGGCGATAAAGCCTTCATAACCCTGCAGATCACTGAACCCAGAAGCCAGGCCGCGCAGATTGGGTTGCGCGTCTTCGTCGGGCAGCTCCAGGGACAGGGATTCGGCCAGCGGCTGGTCCAGGGACAGCAGCAACTCGGCGAAGTCGGCGATGTGGGCCGGCAACTGGCGCTGCCAGAGGCCGAGATTGACCTCATCCTCCAGCACCTGGGCGAGCACCGCCGGGGTGCTGCCGATGGCCTGGCGGCGAGAGACCAGCGCGGTCACGCTCGGCAGCAGCAGCCATCTGGGCGGATTGGCCAGTGGAGTCACCGGCAAGTTCAGGGTCAGCATCAGGCCGCTTCCTCGTCATGCCAGGGGCCAAAGGGATCGTTCAGCAGGCTCCAGCCCTCGACGCCGAGGGCCATTTCATCGTCATCCAGCAGGCACAGGTCGAGCTCCGCGCAAAGCCGGGTGAAGTCGATGTTCTGGCCGATGAACACCAGTTCCTGGCGGCAATCGCCGGTGGCCGCGGTCCAGTTGTGCATGATCGCCGCGGTGCCTTCTTCGTCCTGGGGCCAGTGCTGCTTGGGCACGAAGCGCCACCAGCGCCCGGCAAAGCCATGGCGCATCAGGCCACCGGCCTGGGACCAGCTGCCGGCTTCCTGGTACTTGCTGGCCAGCCAGAAGAAGCCCTTGGAGCGCAGCAGCTTGCCGTTGACCCAGGGCCGGTTGATGAAGTCGAAGAAGCGCTGGGGATGGAACGGCCGCCGCGCCCGGTAGGCGGTGGAAGCGATACCGTACTCCTCGGTTTCCGGCACATGCTCGCCGCGCAACTCCCGCAGCCAGCCCGGAGCCTGGGCCGCGCGCTCGAAATCGAAGCGCCCGGTGTTGAGGATCTTCGCCAGCGGCACCTGGCCCATGACCATGGGCACGATCTCGGCCTGGGCATTGAGGCTCTTGAGGATGGCCAGCAGTTCCTGGCGCTGGTCGCTGCTGATCAGGTCGATCTTGCTGACCAGGATCACGTCGGCGAACTCCACCTGTTCGATCAGCAGGTCGCTGATTGAACGTTCATCGTCTTCGCCCAGGGTTTCGCCCCGGGAAGCCAGGCTGTGCGCGGCCTGGTAGTCCAGCAGGAAATTCATGCCGTCGACCACCGTGACCATGGTGTCGAGCCGGGCGATATCCGCCAGGCTCTGGCCGGATTCATCGCGAAAGGTGAAGGTTTCCGCCACCGGCAGCGGCTCGGAAATCCCGGTGGATTCGATCAGCAGGTAGTCGAAGCGCCCGTCGCGGGCCAGCTTGCCCACTTCCTCCAGCAGGTCTTCGCGCAGGGTGCAGCAGATGCAGCCGTTGCTCATTTCCACCAGTTTTTCTTCGGCGCGGTTGAGGCTGACATCGCGCTGCACTTCGCTGCCATCGATGTTGATTTCGCTCATGTCGTTGACGATCACCGCCACCCGCAGGTGGTCGCGGTTGCGCAGGATGTGATTGAGCAAGGTGCTTTTGCCGGCGCCGAGAAAGCCGGACAGCACGGTAACGGGGAGACGGTCGGTCATGGGTTGTTCCTCATCAGGATCGCGGCTGGGTCAAAGCGCCCGTTGATGGCGTTCGCGCAGCTCTTGGCGTTCTTTGGCTTCGATACACAGGGTGGCGGTGGGCCGCAGCAGCAGGCGCTTGAGGCCGATGGGCTCGCCGGTGTCGCGGCACCAGCCGTATTCGCCACGGGCCAGGCGCTCCAGGGCTTCGTCGATCTTGTCCAGAAGCTTCTTTTCCCGCTCCAGCAGGCGCAGTTGCCACTGGCGCTGCTCTTCGGCACTGCCGATGTCGGCGGGGTCGCTGTGGGGTTCCTGCTCGCGCAGCTGGTCGAACTCGCCGGCAATGCGCTCCTGCAGATCACTGCGCTGGGCCAGCAGCAGCTGGCGAAAGAAGCCCTGCTGGGCTTCGTTCATGTAGTGCGTCTCGGGTTGGGCGAGAAGGTCTTGTTCAGTCATGGCGAGTCACGGGTCAGGCTGTGTTTTTATGTTATATTATAACAACACAAATTAGCCAACCTTCCCTTGCCGCCCACGACGAAGGGCGCGATGCTGCGCCCCTGTCGTCACGAGAATCGCCATGCGCCCTGTCCTGCCCACCCTGCTTTCAGGCCTGTTGCTGCTGGCTGGTCACGCCAGCGCGGCGGTGCCCAGTACCCTAGCCACCTGCACCCGCAGCGCCACCCTGCTGGCCTGCGTCGACCCGCTGGGCAACGCCTACAGCGTCGCCACGGCCGGCAGCACCACCTACCTGCGCGGCTTCGAGGTGATCGGCAAGCGCTATTGGGCGCAGACCAACAGCCGCTACGGGCAGCTGACGTTCTTCACCGGCCTGGCCTCCGACGGCGAGGCCTGGGTGGGCTACAGCCAGCGCGTGGGCTGGACCACGCGCAACCGCTTTTCCAGCTCCGGCGGCAGCCGCGGGCAGTTCACTTGCAGCCGCATCAGCGGCTGCTAGCTCCCTTTCCCGTACCGCCTGCGTAGAAGCTGGCTTGCCAGCGAAGACATCCTCAGCCACAACACTCACCGGCCTCTTCGCCGGCAAGCCGGCTCCTGCAGGTCGGCGTTCAGGCGGGGCGGTTGTTCTTGGTTTCCTGGAGCCAGGCCATGTAGCTGTTAACCGGTGGGTTTTTCTCGAAGTAGCGCTGCAGGCCGTTGAACAGGCCATCGGCAATCGCCTGCTGGTGGCGCGCGGTGACCAGGCGCTGGCTGTCGCGGCTGTTGGAGATGAAGCCGGTTTCCACCAGGATCGACGGCACGTCCGGTGACTTGAGCACCGCAAAACCGGCCTGTTCCACACGCTTCTGATGCAGGGTGGTAATGCCCGACAGGCTCTGCAGCACAGTCCCGCCCAATTGCAGGCTGGCGGCGATGGTGGCGTTCATCGACATGTCGACAATCACCCCCGCCAGCATCGGATCCTTGTCCTTGAGGTTGAGCAGCGTCGTCGCCCCCAGCAGGTCGGCGCCGTTTTCCCGCTGGGCCATCAAGCGCGCGGTGGCCGAGGTGGCGCCACCTTCGGACAGGGCGTACACCGATGCGCCGGATGCGGTAAGCCGCGGCGCGGCATCGGCATGCACCGAGATGAACATGTCGGCCTGGTGCTTGCGGGCAATCTCCACGCGTTTGCGCAGCGGCACGAAGAAATCATCGTTGCGCACCAGCTTCACGTCGAAACCCTTCTCGCGCTTGAGCCGCTTGGCCAGCAGGCGGGCGATGGCCAGCACCACATCCTTCTCCCGTTCGCCCTTGGCCCCCACGGCGCCCGGGTCCTTGCCGCCATGGCCGGGGTCTACTACCACGATGATGTCGCGCTTAGGATGGGGCTTGCCTGTCGTGGCCTCGGGCTTGGCCAGCGGCGCGGCGGCCGCAGCGATCGGCGGGGGCAGCCTGGTGGCCTTGGACAGATCCAGCACCAGCCGATGGCCCTGGCCATCCTGGGGCGGCAGGAGAAAACTGTGGAGCTGCATCGGCTCGCGCAGGTCGAGGACGATCCGCGTATCGCCTTGGCCGAAGTGCCCGGAACGAATGGCGCGGATCACCGTGTTGGCCAGGGCCAGCTGGCTGAAATCACCGCTCAGGCGCGCGCCGTTCAAGTCGATGATCAAGCGCTCCGGGGCACTCAAGCTGAAGGTCTTGTATTGCACCGGGCCGCTCAGATCGAGCACCAGCCGCAACTTTTCTGCGTCCTTCCACAATCGTGCGTTGCGGATCTGCGCGGCGCGGACACTCCAGGGAAACATCAGGGCCGTACCGGCCAACAGCAGGTTGAGCAATTGACGTCTGTGCATGGCAAATACCGCGAAAAAAGGAGCATCCCTACTCACAAGACAAGATGAACAACCGTCGAGGAAAAATTTCCCATCGAACGCATTGTTATAATATAACATGTGAAATCACTTCCCACGACGGACCTGTTCATGAACGCGCTGACTCTGCCGGATATCGCCGCGCAGGCCTCACGCCAAGCCTTGCCCCTGGAATGGGTGGGCATGTGCGGCATCGCCTTACCTGTAGTGATCAACAACCAGCCAAGCGCAGCCAAGGCCGATGCCGGTGTCAGCCTCGACGATGGCGAGGCCCGGGGCATTCACATGTCACGCCTGTATCTGGCCCTGGAAATGCTGGAACAGGAGAACCTCACCCCCGCTCTGCTCCGGCGGATCTTGCAGCGTTTTCTCGATAGCCATGAAGGCCTGGCCCACAGCGCCTACCTGCGCATTCAGTTGGATCTGCTGTTGAAACGCCCGGCCTTGGTCAGCCCGTTGGCCGGCTGGAAAAGCTACCCGCTGAGTATCGAAGCGCGGCTGAAAAACGCGATGTTCCACGTGGAACTAAAAATCGACGTGCCTTATTCCTCCACTTGCCCCTGTTCGGCGGCGCTGGCGCGGCAGTTGATCCAGCAGCAGTTCATCGAAGATTTTGCCAACCGGCCATTGCAACACGCCGACGTCCTGGCCTGGCTGGGCTCGCCCCAGGGCATCGTCGCGACGCCCCATAGCCAGCGCAGCAACGCGGCATTGCATCTGCGCCTGGATGATTTCATCGACGAATTACCGTTGATTGCCCTGATCAACGATGCGGAAAACGCCCTGGGCACCGCCGTGCAAACCGCGGTCAAGCGTGCCGACGAGCAGGCCTTCGCCCTGGCCAACGGGCAGAACCTGATGTTCTGCGAAGACGCCGCCCGCCGCTTGAACCTGGCCCTGCGTCGTTCCCCCGGAATCAACGCCTTTCAATTGCGGGTGGTGCATGCCGAAAGCCTGCATGCCCATGACGCCGTGGCCGAAAGCCGCTGGAACTGGGAGGCCTGATGATCCGCTGCGAACAGCTGCGTTGGGGCGCTCCGGGACAACCCCTGACTCCAGCCCTGGATCTGCACTTGCCCAGGGCCAGCCTGAGTGCAATCATTGGCGCCAACGGGTCGGGCAAGAGCAGCTTGTTGAAAGTCATCGCCGGGCTGCAGAAACCACTCGCGGGCAAGATCCACCTCGGCACTGCCCGAGGCGGCTTGTCCTTCTTGCCGCAGCAGCAACACCTGGATCGACAGTTCCCCATCAGCCTGGAAGAACTGGTGGCCGGCGGCTTCTGGGGCAAGCGTGAACCGGCCAGGGTCAGGGCAGAAAAGCTGCACAGGGTACTCGAAGACTGGCGCCTGAGCGGCCTGGAAAAGCGCCCGTTGATGGCCCTTTCCGGTGGTGAATTGCAACGCGCCCTGCTCGCCCGATTGAGCCTGACCGAAGCCCCCTTGCTGCTGTTGGACGAGCCCCACGCCGCCCTCGACGAAACCGGCCAGGCCCTGCTCTGGCGCCATTTATACAACTGGCACGCTCAGGGCCGGACCCTGGTTGTGGTCTGCCATGACCTGACCGCCGTGCGCCAGCACATCCCCCAGACCCTGCTGGTAAAAAGCAGTGGCTGTGTATTCGGCTCCAGCCTGGAGCTGATCGCCCCACAATCCTGCGCGCAGGTGGCTTGATGCACTTCGCCGCACATTTCTGGCAGCCGTTCAGCGAATTCATGTTCATGCGCCGGGCCCTGCTCGGCGGCCTGCTGCTGGCCTGCAGCACCGCGCCCCTGGGGGTGTTCCTGATCCTGCGACGCATGAGCCTGATCGGTGACGCCGTGGCCCACGGCATTCTCCCAGGCGCCGCCCTGGGTTTCTGGTTCGCCGGTCTCAGCCTGCCGGCCCTGACCCTCGGCGGGCTCGGCGCCGGCCTGGGCATGGCCGGGCTGGCCGCCTGGATCACCCGACGCACCGGCCTGCGGGAAGACGCCAGCATCGCCGCCATCTACCCCATTTCCCTGGCCAGCGGCGTGCTGATCCTCGGGCTGGCAGGCAAGCGCCTGGACCTCTTGCACCTGCTGTTCGGCTCGGCCCTGGCGGTGGATGGCCCAACCCTGAACGGCATGCTGCTGGTCTCGCTCTTCAGCCTGCTGGCCATGGCGCTGATCTACAAAGCCCTGCTGCTGGACACCCTAGACCCGCTGTTCCTGCACAGCGTCAGCCGCCTCGGCCCCCTGGCCCACGGCCTGTTCCTGACCCTGGTGGTGCTCAACCTGGTGATAGGTTTCCAGGCCATCGGCGCGCTGATGGTGGTGTGCCTGATGATGCTGCCGGCCGCCGCCTCGCGTTTCTGGAGCCGACGCCTGCCCGCCCTGATCGGCATCGCCGCGCTGTTTGGCTGCCTCTCGGTGTGGCTTGGCCTGCTGCTGTCGTTCCATTACTCGCTGCCCAGCGGCCCGGCCATCGTGCTGGTGGCCGGCGGCCTGTACCTGCTGTCCGTGGTGTTCGGTCCGGTGCACGGCTTGCTGCACCGCCCACCTTTGCTCACATCCCCATGAGGTGTTTCCCGATGCGCGCTCTACTCGTGCTGTTCAGCCTGCTGTTGCCTTTGTCGCTGCCTACTGCCCAGGCGGCGGACAAGCTGGCGGTGGTCACCAGCTTCAGCATCCTCGCCGACATGACCCGCCAGGTCGGCGGTGAGCATGTGCACATCAACAACCTGGTGGGTGCCGACGAGGATGCCCACACCTACGAGCCGAGCCCGGATGACGCCAAGGCCCTGCTCAAGGCCCGGCTGATCATCAAGAATGGCCTGGGTTTCGAACCCTGGCTGGACCGCCTGGTGGCCAGCACCGCCACCCAGGCCCAGGTCGTCACTGCCAGCCGCGGGGTTATTCCGCGCACCCTGGAGGAAGACGGCGAAAGCGTTCCCGACCCTCATGCCTGGCACAACCTGGCCAACAGCGAGCTCTATGTGAGCAACATCACCAAGGCGCTGATCGCTGCCGACCCGGCCCACCAGGCCGACTACCAGCGCAACAGCCAGGCCTACCTGAAACAGATCTATCGCCTGCTGGCCGAGGCCAAGGCCAAGCTCGGTTCCCTGCCCCCGGGCAACCGCAAGATCGTCACCTCCCACGACGCCTTCGGCTACCTGGGCCAGGCCTACGGTATCGACTTCATGGCGCCCCAGGGCCTGTCCACCGAGCGTGAACCTTCAGCCGCCGAAGTGGCTGCGCTGATCACCCAGATCCGCAACGCCAAGGTCAAGGCAGTGTTCATGGAGAACATCAAGGACGCCCGCCTGCTCAAGCAGATCGCCGACGAAAGCGGCGCCCATATCGGCGGCACCCTGTACTCCGATGCGCTCTCGGCCAGCGGTCCGGCCAGTACCTTCACCGGCCTGTTCGAGTACAACCTCGACACCCTGTACGAGGCCCTGAGCCGACCATGATCCGCCGCCCACCGCTGTCGCTGCTGGATCTGGAAGCCGCGCCCCAAGGCAGCCGCTGGGCCTTGACCGCAGTGCTCGACGCCCTGCCCTGGAACAGCGACGGCCTGATCGCCGCCATTGCCCAGCAGCACGACAGCGGCGAGGTGCTGATGCTGGCCTGGATGAACCGCCAGGCCCTGGGCGAAACCCTGGCCAGCGGCCAGGCCTGCTACTGGTCGCGCTCGCGTCGCTGCCTGTGGCGCAAGGGCGAAAGCTCCGGGCATCGCCAGCGCCTGATCGAAGCGCGCCTGGACTGCGACGGCGATGCCGTGCTGCTGCTAGTGGATCAGCAAGGACCGGCCTGCCACACCGGGCGCCCCAACTGTTTCTACAACGCCATTCGCGATGGCGCGGTGGAAGTCATCAGTTCCCCCTTGAAGGACTCGCGCCATGATTCGTAAAAACCCCTCCGGCGATCTGCCCGTGATCGCCGAATCCGCCTACGTCGACAAGACGGCCATCATCTGCGGCAAGGTAGTGATCGGCGACAACGTCTTCGTCGGCCCCTACGCGGTGATCCGCGCCGACGAAGTGGACGCCAGCGGCCAGATGCAAGCCATCACCATCGGCGCCAACTCGAACATCCAGGATGGCGTGGTGATCCACTCCAAATCCGGCGCGGCGGTGACCATCGGCCAGCACACTTCCATCGCCCACCGCTCCATCGTCCATGGCCCCTGCGTGGTCGGCGACCGAGTGTTCATCGGTTTCAACAGCGTGCTGTTCAACTGCGAAGTGGGCGACGGCAGCGTGGTTCGACACAACTCCGTGGTGGATGGCCGCGACCTGCCGCCGGGTTTCTACGTGCCCTCCACCACCCGCATCGGACCCAAGACCGACCTGGCGCAGTTCCCTCCCGTGAGTGTCAGCGCTTCGGAGTTTTCCGAAGACGTGGCGCGCACCAACGTCGACCTGGTGCGTGGCTACAAGGCCCTGCAGAACGAGTTTTGAGCATGAGCCGAATCCTCATCCGCAATGCCCGCCTGGTGAACGAAGGGCGCGAATTCGACGCCGATGTGCTGGTGGCGCACGGGCGCATCGACACCATCGGCAGCCTGGACCACCTCAGCGCCGAGATCGAAATCGACGCCCGCGGCCAGTGGCTGCTGCCGGGCATGATCGACGACCAGGTGCACTTTCGCGACCCCGGCGCGCCGGACAAGGGCAGCCTGTACAGCGAGTCGCGGGCGGCGGTGGCCGGTGGCATCACCAGCTTCATGGACATGCCCAACACCTCGCCGGCAACCCTGGATCTTGCCGCCCTGAACGACAAGAAGCGCCGCGCAGCGAGCGTTTCGGTGGCCAACTATGGCTTTCACTTCGGGGTCAGCAACGACAACCTCGACCTCGTCGCCGCCCTGGACCCCACGGAGGTGGCCGGGGTCAAGGTGTTCATGGGGGCCTCCACCGGCAACATGCTGGTGGACGATCCCGAGGTGCTGGACCGGCTGTTCCGCCAGGTGCCGACCCTGCTCCTGGCCCACTGCGAACACACCCCCAGCATCCAGGCCCGGCAACAGCGCTGGCTGCAACTCTATGGCGAGCAGATTCCCGCCGCGGCCCACCCGCACATCCGCGATGCCGAGGCCTGCTTTCGCTCCTCATCCCTGGCGGTGGAACTGGCGAAGAAACACGGCACCCGCCTGCACGTGCTGCACCTGACCAGCGCCCGGGAACTGGCGCTGTTCGAGGACCGGCCCCTGGCGCAAAAGCGCATCACCGCCGAGGTCTGCGTGCATCACCTGCTGTTCGATGACCGCGACTACCCGCGCCTCGGCCACCTGATCAAATGCAACCCGGCGATCAAGACCCAGGCCGATCGCGATGCCCTGCGCCAGGCCCTGAACAGCCAGCGCCTGGATGTCATCGGCACCGACCACGCGCCCCATACCTGGGAGCAGAAACAGCTGCCTTACAGCCGCGCGCCCTCCGGCCTGCCGCTGGTGCAGCATGCATTGCCAGCGCTGCTGGAACTGGTGGCCGACCGGGTGCTGCCCCTGACCACCCTGGTGGAAAAAACCAGCCACCGAGTCGCCGACCTGTTCGCCATTCCCGATCGCGGCTACCTGCGCGAAGGCTACTGGGCCGACCTGGTGCTGGTCCGCGCCGAGCCCACAGGCCTGGCCGTGGACAGCCAGCCAATCCTCGCCCACTGCGGCTGGACGCCCTTTGCCGGCCAGCGCTTTCGCCACAGCGTCAGCAGCACCCTGGTGTCGGGCCAGCTCGCCTGGCACCAGGGCCGCCTGTACGACGACTGTCAGGGCCTGCCCCTGCGCTTCACCCGTTAATAGCCCGACCCCAAGGACCACTGAAGATGATCCGCATCACCCTGCCTGATGGCGCGTGCCGTGAGTACGACCAGCCGTTGTCCGTTTTCGAGGTGGCCGCCAGCATCGGCAGCGGCCTGGCCAAGGCCGCCGTGGCCGGACGAGTGAACGGCCAACTGGTGGACTGTGACTACCTGTTGCACAGCGACGCCCGCTTGAGCATCGTCACCGCCCGCGACCCCGAGGGCCTGGAAGTACTGCGCCACTCCTGCGCGCACCTGCTGGCGATGGCGGTGAAACAGCTGTTCCCCTCGGCGCAGATGGCCATCGGCCCGGTGATCGAGGATGGCTTCTTCTACGACTTCGCCTACGAGCGCCCCTTCACCCCAGAAGACCTGGAACTGATCGAGGCGCGCATGCATAGCCTGGCCGCCACCAATCATTCGGTGCGCCGCCGGGAATTGTCCCGGGAGCAGGCCCTGCAGCATTTCGCCGACCTGGGCGAGCACTACAAGGTCGAGCTGATCCGCGACTTGCCGCCAGATGCTGTGCTGTCGCTGTACCGTCAAGGGGATTTCGAAGATTTGTGCCGTGGGCCACACCTGCGTTCCACTGGCCAACTGCGCGCCTTCAAGCTGACCAAGGTGGCCGGAGCCTACTGGCGCGGCGACGCCCGCAACGCACCGCTGCAGCGGATCTACGGCACCTGCTGGGGCACCCGCCCGGAACTGGAGGCCTACCTGTTGCGCCTGGAACAGGCGCAACAGCGCGACCACCGTAAGCTCGGCCAGCAGCTGGATCTGTTCCATTTCGACGACTGCGCGCCGGGCTCGGTGTTCTGGCACGCCAAGGGCTGGACCCTGTTCCAGGAACTGATCGGCTACATGCGCAGGCGCCAGGAACAGGCCGGCTACCAGGAAGTGAACACCCCCGACGTGATGGACCGCGGCCTCTGGGAAACCTCCGGGCACTGGCAGAACTACCGCGACCACATGTTCACCACCACCACGCAAGACCAGCGCACCTTCGCCCTCAAGCCGATGAACTGCCCCGGCGCGGTGGCGATCTTCGGGCATGGCCGCAAGAGTTACCGCGACCTGCCACTGCGCATCGCCGAGTTCGGCAAAGTCCACCGCTACGAACCTTCAGGGGCCCTGCACGGCCTGTTGCGAGTGCGCCATTTCACCCAGGACGACGCCCACATCTTCTGCACCCCGCAACAGATGCAAAGCGAATGCGCCGCCACCATTGCCCTGGTATTCGACATCTACAAGGAGTTCGGTTTCGACCAGGTGGCGGTGAAGCTTTCGACCCGCCCCGACCACCGCATCGGCAGCGATGAGGTCTGGGACCAACTGGAAAAGGCCCTGGTCGGTGCCTTGCAGAGCATGCACATCGACTACCGGATCAACCCCGGGGAAGGCGCCTTCTACGGCCCCAAGCTGGAGTTCGTGCTGCGCGACGCCATCGGTCGCGACTGGCAGTGCGGCACTCTGCAGGTGGACCTCAACCTGCCCGAGCGCTTCGCCATCAGCTACATCGACGAGCGCGGCGAACGCTGCCAGCCGGTGATGCTGCACCGGGCGTTGTTTGGTTCCCTGGAACGCTTCATCGGCATTCTCCTGGAACACCATGGCGGCGCCCTGCCCCTGTGGCTGGCACCGCAACAAGCGGTGGTGCTGAACATCAGCGAAGCCCAGGCCGACTACGCCCGGGCAATCAGCGACAGCTTGCGCCGTCACGGGCTGCGGGCCAGCGCCGACCTGCGCAACGAAAAGATCGGGTACAAGATTCGCGAACACAGCCTGCAGAAAGTGCCTTACCTGCTGGTGGTCGGGGAAAAGGAAAAGGACGGAGGCTACGTCAGCCTGCGCAGCCGAAATGGCGAAGACCTGGGCCGCCTGAGCCTGGAGCAGGCCCTGGCCCGGATGCGCTAGGCGCTGCCCGGGGCACGAGCAGCGCCAGCGTCAGCCAAAAGTCAGGAGGCGCGGGGTTTGACCGTGCCGCAGTCCTGGCCCAGCCACACGGCACGGGTGTCCATGCTGCCCTTCTGCTGCAGGCCGGTGGCATTGAAGGTGCCGGCCACGTTGGTGGTGAACTCACGATCGCTGATGAACGTGGCCACTCCATTGCCCTGGGCCTTGGGGCAACTGAAGCGGAACTTCCATTGATTGCCACTGCGTTCGGTCACCTGCTGCTGGCAACCCGACTGCGGGTCCTGCAGCGGGATGGTGTCCGACTGCACCTGGGCCGGTGTCAGGCACACCCGAATCCCCTTGCCGCCCATGGTCACACCCTGTTTCTCCAGCATCGCCCGCTGTTGCGGGGTCATCTGCTGCTGCAACTGGCCGAGAATCAGCGACAGGTCCGGCATGTTCTGGTCGTCGATCTTCATGTTGCTGCTGGTCAGCTCCCACAACCCCGGCTGCAGCATCTGCGCCTGCGCCACCACCGGAAGCGCCAACCCTGCCGCCAAGGCCCAACCCAGTAAACGAAGTTTCATCGGATGACTCCTACACAATAGTGGCCGTTAGACTTCAGCCGGGGCACGGTGTTGCATGCAGAATAAAATAGCGACATTCACCGTGGAACATGGTCTGTTAGGCATTGAATCTTCAGGAGCAAGGCTGCCCCATGGATTATTTTGGCCCGCACATCTTCGGCTATCTCATCGCACTGCTGCATTTTCTCGGGTTGATCGCCGCGATCCACGCGGTACTCACCGTCAGGACCGCCCAGGGCGCCATCGCCTGGGCCCTGTCGCTGCTGTTCATGCCCTACCTGACCCTGATTCCCTACCTGGTGTTTGGTCGCAGTACCTTCGACGCCTATATCCAGGCCCGTCGTCAGGCCAATGTGGAAATGCACAAAGCCATCAATGAGCTGAACTGGCGCCCCTGGGTGGAAGAAGCCCTAACCGCCCGCGCCTCCAAGGCCTACGCCTCGCTGCGGGCCATGCCCAAGCTGGGGCGCATGCCGTGCCTGGCCAACAATCAGGTGCGCCTGCTGGTCAACGGCGACGCCACCTTCGAAGCGATCTTCAATGCCATCCGCCGCTCCCACAAGGCGGTGCTGATCCAGTTCTTCATCATCCACGACGATGAACTGGGCCGGCGCCTGCAACGCCTGCTGCTGGAAAAGGCCGCCGAGGGCGTGTCGATCCACCTGCTCTACGACCGCATCGGCAGCCACTCCCTGCCCGCCAGCTACGTACAGACCCTGCGCGACGCCGGGGTCCAAGTGCACGCCTTCGCCACCCGCAGTGGCTGGCTCAACCGCTTCCAGGTGAACTTCCGCAATCACCGCAAGATCGTGGTGGTGGACGGCATGCTGGGGTTCGTCGGCGGGCATAACGTCGGCGACGAATACCTGGGCAAGAAGCCGCCCCTGGCGCCCTGGCGTGATACCCACGTGCAGGTCAGCGGACCGGTGGTGGCCTGCCTGCAGGAGTCCTTTGCCGAAGACTGGTTCTGGGCCGCCCGGGAACTGCCGCCGCTGATCCTCCCGGACACCTACCCGGACGACGGCGTGCTCTGCCAACTGCTGGCCAGCGGCCCGGCCGATGCCTACGAAACCTGCTCGCTGTTCTTTGTCGAGGCCATCCACGCGGCCACCGAGCGGGTGTGGATCACCAGCCCGTACTTCATTCCCGATGAGGCGGTGTTCGCAGCCCTGCGCCTGGCGGTGCTGCGGGGCGTGGATGTGCGCATCCTGCTGCCCGCCCGCCCGGACCACCGCATCGTCTATGCCGCCTCCAGCCTGTACGCCTTTGAAGCAGTGCGCGCCGGGGTGCGAGTATTCCGCTATCAGCCAGGGTTCCTGCACCAGAAGGTGGTGCTGATCGACAACGAAATCAGCGCCATTGGCAGCGCCAACCTGGACAACCGTTCGTTCCGCCTGAATTTCGAAGTGATGCTGCTGACGGTGGACGACGACTTCGCCACCGAAGTGGAACACATGTTGGAAGCCGACTTCGCCAAGGCCCGGGAAATCGCCAAGGAAGAAAGCCGCCAGACCCACCGCCTGCAACAACTGGGCATGCGGGTCGCGCGGCTGATTTCTCCGATCCTTTAAAGGCCAGGCTTATGGATGGTAGAGGTCATCCCGGGTCCAGGGCAGTTCATGGCTGCCATCGGCATGGGGCTTGACCGCCAGGATCTGGTGCAGGTTGATCCAGCCCTTGGCAAAGGCATAGGCGCAGCCCGCCAGGTACAGCCGCCAGATCCGTAGCGCCTGCTCCGGAACCTGCCTGGCGGCGGCTTCCAGATTGTCTTCCAGGCGTTCGCTCCAGTGATCCAGTGTCCGCGCGTAATGCATGCGCAGGCTCTCGACATCGACAATTTCCAGCCCCGCCTCGCTGATGAACGCCGAGATCATTGCCAGGTGCGGCAGCTCGCCATTGGGAAACACATAGCGCTCGATGAAGTCCCCGGCCCCGCGGCCCACCGGGCGGCCGTCGGTGTGCTTGGCGGTGATGCCGTGGTTCATCACCAACCCGCCCTCGCGCACGGCCCTGAACAGGGTCTGGCAGTACTCCGGCAAGTTGGCGTGGCCGACGTGCTCAAACATGCCGACACTGACCACCTTATCGAAGCGGCCATCCTGGGGCAGGTCGCGGTAATCCAGCAGTTGCAGGTCCACCAGGTCGTCCAGGCCTTCGGCGGTCACTCGCTCGCGGGCCAGGGCCAGCTGCTCCTTGCTCAAGGTGATGCCGAACACCTTGGCGCCGAACTCACGCGCGGCGTAGCGGGCCAGCCCGCCCCAGCCGCACCCGACATCCAGCAGGTAGTCCCCCGGTTGCAGGCGCAGCTTGCGGCACAGGTGGCGGAATTTGGCTTGCTGGGCCTGTTCCAGAGACTCGCTTCCGGTCTCGAAATAGGCGCAGGAATAGGCCATGTCGCTGTCGAGCCACAGTTGGTAGAAGGCGTTGGAAAGGTCGTAGTGATAGGAAATCGCGGCTGCGTCGGTCGCCTTGTCGTGCAGCGAGCGCACCGGCTGGTTGCCGTCGTCATCGTCGAGCAAGGCCTGGCTCAGTTCGTCGCAGACCCGGATGACTTCGCTGATGGAACCTTCCAGTTCCAGTTTGCCCTCGACAAAGGCGCCCCCCAAGGCATCCAGGCTAGGGTGAGTCAGCTGCGCCACCAATTGCGGGTCCTTGACCACGATCGTGACGTTGGGATCCGGCCCCAGATTGAATTCATGGCCGTCCCAGAGCCGCAGGCGTAAAGGCAAATGCAGATTCTGTAAGGCCGGTGGAAGTTGCGCGAGCATGGAAAATCCCCCCTTGTTTCAGACGTCTGAAATGAGGGTAGACCATCCTAGAAAATAGCAGGCTATCGATTTGATAGTGGTTTTCTATGATTCGCTGCGCATCACCAGGCCATCTTCGACCCACTGTTTCAACCAGGTAACCGCCTGCAGCGGGGCCCCCTCGGCATAAGTGACGGCCAGCCCGGCGCAGAGTTCCGCAAAATTCCACCGTTGCTCGATCATGCCCCGCAGTGCTGTGGCCTCTTCGGCTGGCAGGCTGCGATAACGGCAGACCCGGTCCGCTCGCCAGACCAGGCACAGCTGCTGCTGATCGAGTAAAGCACTGCGGGGGAAATCCGCCTGCTCCTTGACCGCTCGCCATTGGGCCACGCTGTTGTAGCGGCAGTCGAGCCATTGCACACAGGGCGCCAGGCGCAGTTGCAGCTGCGGCCATTGCTCGACATCCAGCCCGGCCATGGCCGCCACCGTCAGCACCTGGGCTTCGGCTGCGTCGAAGGCCAGGGTGAAGGCCCACTCCAGACGCGCCAGTTCCGCCAGGGGTGCGCCCTGCTCCAGCACCAGATGGCCCTGGATGAATTTGGCAAAGCCCTGCCCCAGCCAGCGCAGGCTGAAATGCCGGGACGGGCACTGGCGAATATAGGCCTGCGTCAGGGCCTGGAATTCTGCATCCCCCAACCAGTGCCGGATGGCCGGGAAGTCGCTGCCCATGACCTCCTGCAACCGGGCCATGTAGGCGTTGTGATAGATCGCCAGGCCGGTCTCGACATCCAGGGTCGGGCCACCGACCAGGCTGTCTTGCAGGACGGCGCAAGCCTGGGCCTGTTCGCCCAACAGATAGGCTTCAAAAGCCAGTTGCCAGTCGTTCAGGCGCATTTCTGCCTCCCGGCCAGGGTCTGTTGCCCGAGATCTCGGGCCTTGTGCAGTTCGCTGAGCAGCTCTTCCAGGGGCGGAAAATGATCGTCGCGCTCCAGCAAGGTGGCCACCGGCCCCAGGTGTTCAAGGGTACGTTGATACAGCGCCCACACGGGATCGCAGACCGGGTGGTCGTGGGTGTCGATCACGTAGTCGCCATAATCCTGATGCCCGGCCAGATGCAGTTGCCGCACGCGCTGCGCCGGCAGCGCCTGGATGAAGTGCCAGGGATCGAAACCATGGTTGCGCGAACTGACGTAGACGTTGTTCACATCCAGCAGCAGTTCGCAGCCGCTGAGCTGGCTCAAGGCGGCGAGAAATTCCCACTCGCTGAACTCGTCGGCCGCCGCCCGCACATAACTGGAGACATTCTCCAGCACCAGGGGGCGCTCCAGAATGTCCTGCACCTGACGCACTCGCCCAGCCACGTAGTGCAGGCTCTCCTCGGTGTAGGGCAGCGGCAGCAGGTCGTGCAGTTGATGGGCGTTGCCCCGGCTCCAGCACAGGTGATCGGAGATCCACGCCGGGTTTACCCGGATGGCCAGTTGCCTGAGCCGCAGCAGGTAATCCCGGTCCAGGGCATGGGGGCCGCCGATGGACAGCGACACCCCGTGCATCACGATGGGGTAGCGCTCGGCGATCGCATCCAGGTAATACAGCGCCTTGCCGCCCTGCACCATGAAGTTCTCGGACACCACTTCAAACCAGTCGACGTCCGGCGCCTCGTCGAGAATCTGCTGGTAGTAGGCACTGCGCAAACCCAGGCCATAGCCCAGGCTGGAAGAAAATTCAGACATCGCCAACTCCTTGCCAAGTGGCCGCAGTGGTTGCCAACCCCACTGCGGCAGCACTCGAACGCCGCTTACTCGCCGACTTTGCCGCCCGCTTTGTCACACGCGGCCTGGGTCATGGCCTTGAAGCCCTGGCCTTTGCAGGCGCCCATGCCCTTGCAGGCGTGATCCTTGGTCTTGCAGTCGTTCTGCCCTTTGCAGGCGTTAACGCCGTAGCAGTGCACCTGGGCATCGGCAGCAGACGCTTGAGTCACGACACCGGCAAACAGAGTGGCGGCAGCAAAAGCCAGGGCAGCGCCGGCGGCGGTTTTCTTCATGTTCATTTTTGTTTCCTCAATAGTCGCAGGGGATCGGCGGGTGCTTGTGCAATCCCGTCATAGCACTAGAGAGAGGAAGCATCCCGGCGTTACAGCCGGGATGAAAAAAACTGCGCGGCGGCGTCTACAGCTTCAACAGCGGCTCTTGGAAACGCAGCAGGCGACCGGCATTGCCCAGCACCAGCAAGGTGCTCAGGTTGTGCAGCACCGCAGCGATCATCGCCCCCGCCGCCCCCAGCCAGCCGAACGCGGCAAAGGCGACGATGGCCAGGGTCCAGCCCAGGCCGATGATCACGTTGACCTGCAAGGTCCGCCGGCATTCACGGCTCAGGCGCACGCAGGTGCCCAGGCGTCGCAGGTCGCTGCCGATCAGCACCACATCCGCCGAAGCCAGGGCGATGTCCGCACCACCGGCGCCCATGGCCACCCCCACCACCCCGGCCTTGAGAGCCAGGGAGTCGTTGATGCCGTCGCCGACCACCATCGGCCGAAAGCCCTTGTCGATCTCCTCCAGTACCCGCTCAAGCTTGTCTTGCGGCAGGGCCTGGGCCTCGACGTCGGCGATTCCCACTTCCAGCGCCAGGCTGTCGGCCACACTCTGGCGGTCACCGGTGAGCAGCAACTGCCGGCCCAACCCCAGTTCGCGCAACTCACCCAGGGCATGCCGGGCCTCGGGTTTGACGCTGTCGGCCAGCAACAGCCAACCGAGAAATTCGCCATCAAGCGCCAAGCCGGCAATCGGCCCGTCGTGCCCCGGCACCGGGCTGGTGTCGATACCCAACTGGCGGAACAGCTCCGGGCGGCCAAGGGCCGCTTCGCCCTCCTCGGTACGGGCCACCACACCCAGGCCCTGGCGTTCATGAATGTCCCCCAGTGGCCATTGCTCTTCCTGGGGCACCAGCCCTGCCAGGGCCCGGCTGACCGGGTGGCTGCTGGCCGAGCCGAGGCTGGCGGCCAGAGTGAGCAGGCTTCGCTGGTCTTTCCGGGGGCTGTCGATGGCCTGCAAACGCAAGGTGCCGTACGTCAGGGTGCC
The DNA here is from genome assembly GCF_040268305.1 of Pseudomonas sp. W17. NCBI lineage: Bacteria > Pseudomonadati > Pseudomonadota > Gammaproteobacteria > Pseudomonadales > Pseudomonadaceae > Pseudomonas > Pseudomonas sp. W17. The sequence goes on from NZ_CP158490.1 coordinate 7,083,826, forward strand.
GGTCTTGTCCACGACCAGGGATGTCAGGTCCGCCAGCTCCTCGAGAAAGGCCGAACTGCGAATCAGGATGCCGTGACGCGCGGCCACAGCGATTCCGGCAATAGCGGTGGCCGGCGCCGACAGCACCAACGCGCAGGGACAGGCCGCCACCAGCACCGCGAGCATGGCTTGGGCATCGTTGGTGATGAACCAGGTCACCGCCGCCAACAGCAACACCAGCACCATGTAACTGCCGGCATAGCGCTCCAGCAAACGGGTGATGGGCGGCTTGGCGCGCTCGGCGCTTTGCATCAGGGCAATCACCTTGCCCAAGGTCGACTCCTCGCCGGTACGGGTGACCTGCACACGCAACAGCCCATCGAGATTGATTGCGCCGCCAAATATCTGCATGCCCTGAACCGCTTCCAGGGGGACCGATTCGCCAGTGATCGGCGCGGTATCCAGGCTCGCCTGACCGGACACCACCACACCATCGGCGGGCACCCGATCGCCAGCGCGTACTTCCACCAGGTCGCCGGCCTTGAGGCTGGCGTTGTCCACTTCCACGACGCTGCCATCGGTCCGTACCTGCCGCGCCAGGCTGCGGGTCAAGCGGCCCAGGGCGTCGATGGCTTCCTGGGAGCCGATCACGCTGCGCTCTTCCAGTACGTGGCCGAAGATCATGATGATCGGCAACAGGGCCGCGGTCAGCAGGTCGCCAGTGGCCCAGGCGCCGAGCATCGCCAGGGCGATCAGTTGGTCGGTAATGCCGTGCAGGCTCGGGTAACGCAGGCTGAACCAGGCCGAGCGCATTACCGGCACCGCCACCAGCAGCGAGGCGACACCCAACAGCAACTGGCTGACGCCCACCTGCCCTGGGGCCAGCCAGCGCCAGACCAGGCCAAGGGCCAGAAGCCCCAGGGCGAGCATGGCCAGGGTCAGTTGGCGGGCGGCGCTGCGTTGCTCGGCCGAGGTCAGCATGCTGGCGGGGGGCGCGGCATGGGTGGTGGCAGTCATTGTTCGGCTCCCTGAATGATCAGGCGTGAATCGTCTTTGGGATTGACCGTGGTCACCGAACCGGCCTGCCCGAGAATCTTCGGCAGGCGTTCACGGTAGATACGCAGCAGCATTTCCGGGTCGGTGCCGTTGCGCTGCGCCTGGGCCAGGCTCTGCACCGTGGCAGTCTGGGCCCGGGCCAGGGCCAGCCGTTCGCTGGCCTGGGCATGGGCCACTTGCAGGCTGCGGTCCGCCTGCTGGTTGGCGCCCTGGGTCAGTTTTTCCGCTTCGGTGCGGGCGTTGGCGACCGCCTTGTCGGCTTGCTGGCTGGCAGTGAGCACCGCGTTGAAGGCGCTGACCGCCGGGCCGGGCAAGCTCGATTGCACATCCACCCGCGTTGCCTCGACGCCAATGCCCTGGCCGCTGGTGGCCAACTGCGCCAAGCGCTGGTTGATGCTTTGCAGCAGATCGCCCCGCAGCCGCTCACGACGCTCGGCGGCCTGGTTGTCGCTACCAATCAGTTCCGGGCGCGCTACCAGGATGGTGTCCAGGTCACGGGCGGCGGTCAGGGCCACGGCACTGCGGGTCACCAACCGATCCAGGGCCGGCAGCACGTGGTCAGCCTGGAGCACATAGGCGTAGGGATCGCTGACCTTGTAGAACACCCGCACGTCCAGCTGTACCACACCGGCATCGCCAGTCAGCAGGTAACCGGACCCGGCCAGGGTGTCGTTCAAAGGCGTGGCCAGGGTGGCAACCCGGTCCCCTTCCAGAGCCGCCTCGGAACGCAGCAAACCCTCCACCCGCCGCTCCAGTACCCGGTCGGCGGCGGGCAGCAGCACCACCTGCTCAAAAGGCTGGGGCCAGGCCAAGAGCAATCCGGCACTCTGCACCCTGTCCAATTTGCCAAAGTGCAAGACCATGGCCCGGTTCTGCGGGTCGATCTGCCGCACATTGGAGAAAGCCCAGGCCAGCGCTGCCAGTACCGTCACCCCGTACAAGGCGATGAATGCCAGACGCCCGGCCTGGATCCACGGGCTGCTCAACTCATTTGTTCCACGTGGAACCTTATTCATGGTTGCGAACCAGCGGCTTTGCCCGGCAGGTTTGGCGGGCCATCCACCAGCACCCGGAAAGGCGCCGCGTCGGTGCGCAGGATCAACTTGGTGCCCGGAGTCACCACAGTACCCAGGGTGTCCAGTGAGCGCAGCAGGTTGTACAGCTGCGGGGAACTGGCGTAGGCGCGGCCATAAATCTGCGCCGCTTCAACCCGGGATTGCGCCTCGATATCCGCGGCCTTCACCGTGGCATCGGCCTGGACGATCCGCGCATCGCGTTCAGCGCCAGAGCGGATTTGCGCCGCTTCGCGCTTGCCGACGGAGGTGCGTTCCGTGGCGATGGTTTCACGCTCGGCGCGCATGCGGTCCACGGTGGCGGTCAGGGTCACCGAGGGCAGGGTCAGGCGCTCCACTCCCACCTGCACCACTCGCACTCCATAAGTGGAAAGCAATTGCTGTTCGATCTGCTTGCGCAGTTGCGCTTCGAAATCAGCGATGCGCACCTGGCTGGCATCGGTGTTCACGAGGTTGGCCAGATCGAAGCTGCTAGCGGTGGTTTCCAGGGCCGAACCGACAAAGGTGCGGATCTGCCGCGCCGCTTCGTCCGGCTGGTTCTGCACCGCCCGCATGAAACGCTGCACATTGTCCGCGTCGCCCTGGACCCGCCAGGCCACGTAGGCCTGGACGATAATCCGCAAACCGTCGCGGGTACCCACATCCTGCAAGCCACTGGACGTGGTGCGCAGGCGCAGGTCCACCGGGATCGCCGCTTCAAAAGGTGCCGGCCAGCGCCAGTTCAGGCCCGGCTCCAGCAGCACCCGCGCCGGGTTGCCGAAGCGGGTGATCACCGTGGCTTCGCCGGAGCGCACTTGCACCAGGCTCGCCGCGGCCACGGCAAACAGCACCAGTAGCACGGCCCAGCCCATGCGCCGCCAGGGGAAAGGCCCGGCCTCGGCCGGCGCCCCATGATGATGGTGGTGATGCCCGTGATGGTGGTGATGGCCGTGCCCGTGGTCGTGGCCGGCGTGATCGTGGGAATGGGAGGACTGGCTCAATGGACGGCTCCTGGCTGAGCGGCTTTACGCGGCGCCGAAGGGTCGGCCGGCAAGGTGAACGTACGCAGGTCGAGGGTCGGCGCGCTGTCGCCCCCCAGACGATGATCAAGAATCAGCAGCTTGGCCTGGCTCAGGCCCTGGCTCAGCTGGCTCAGGTACTGCTCGAGAACGAAGGCCTGCCCCGCACTGGCGTAGGCTTTCTGTTCGGCGGCAAAGCGCAGGTCGGCAGCCTGGGCCGCCGCCTGCACTTCGCGCGCATCGGCCTGGGCCTGGTCGCGGGCCACGCTGGCTTGCAACTGCGCCTGGTTGGTCTGCTCGGCAGCCGCTCCACGTTCCCGGGAAATCAGCGCCTGGGCGCCAATCTGCGCCGCTTGCACACCGTGGTAGGCATTGGCCGCGCCAGCCGGTGGATGGATGGCCTCGACTACCGTGGCGAGAATCTCCACCCCGCTGTCGAGCCGGTCCAGATCGCCCTGCACGGCCCTGCCGATGTCATCGGCCAGCCCGGTGCGGTCCTGCCCCAACAGGCCATCGAGGGTGCGCGAGGCAAAGTCGTGCACCAGCACGCGGCTGGCGGTGCTGCGGATCAGCGTCGGCACATCGCTGCTGTTGTAAGTGGCGGCCAGCGCCGCAGCGTCGCCCAGGCCGATGCGGTAGACGAAGCGCACGTCCATGTTGACGATCTGAAAGCTCTGTTGCTGGGCATTGCCGCTGGCGATCACCTGGGATTTGTCATTCACGTGGCTGGCATCCCACAGGCGGTTGGCAATGGCGGGGGCCGGGCCTTCGGCGGGGGCCGGTTGAAGCGGCTGCGAGCTTTCGCCCACGCTGGTGGCCAGCTCATGGACCACGCCGTTTTCCACCGTCAGTACCCGCCCCAGGGGCCAGGGCAGGCCCAGATGCAGGCCCGGGCCAAAGACCTGTACCGGCTTGCCGAAACGCTCGTAAATACCGCGATTTTGCATGGAAAGTTCATGAACGCCGGTCAACAGCCAACCTACCGCCAACACCACCAGCAATACCGGTACAAAGGCCCGGCGCATATAGGCGAAGGCCCAGATCTGCCGCAGATCGATGCCAAAACGGTTGTGCAATTCATGCTGCAGGCTGAGTAGGGGTTGGGGCGGCCAACGCAGCATGTCGGCAACAAAACTGTGGGCCAGAAGCCGTGGCTCCAGCTGTTCGCGCTGTGGGCTGAACAGCGACAGCACCGTGCGCAACAACAACTCGCCGGCCACCCATGCCGGCAGCAGCCCCGTCAGCACCGCCAGCCGTACTGGCCACAAGGCCGTGTCGCTGCTGAACAACAGGCACAGGGCGCTCACCAGCAGACAGATAATCGCCACCCGCAGCAGCTGCGCCAGGGCGCCGGCTTCCGGCCATTCCCCTGGGTGCTCCTGGGCCAGTTGGCGCTCCAGCACCAGCAGGGCAAACGCCAGCAGCAGAGCCAGCACCGCCACCACGCTGGCACTCAGGCCCAGGGCGGTGGCGGGCAACGACAGGTTGAACACCTGCACCACGCTATACAGGATCAGCAGCGACCAGCCACCCAGCCACAGGGTAGGCGCGCCGATCTGCTGCAACAGGCGCCGCCCGCGCAGAGTCAGGGCAGCCGCCAGCCGGCCCTGTAGCTGCCGATCCTCCCCGGCCTCGGGCGTGACAACCGGCGCCGGGGTGATCACCTCTTCGCGCCAGCGGCTGACCCAGCACGCCGATTGCAGCCCGGCCACCACCACCAGCAAGGCACACGAAAGGTTCACCAGCAGTGCCGGCCAGATGGTCAGCGCCGCAAACAGATCGACAAACACCGCCGCCACCAGCCCCGGCACCGCCAGGCCCAGCAAAGCAGCGCCCCAGCGCTGCAAACGCGCCGCATGGGACGCCGCCTGCTGAAACCGTGGCAAGGCAGCCACCTCGCCACCTTGCGTCTCAAGATCGACTTGCATACCACCCCGCCGCTCTGGTCCGGCCCTGTGGATAAACCCACGGGCCCGAAGAAATTCGAAACAATTCGTTACTATATAACGAGCCGAGTGAAATTTTTGTCCCCCGCCATGCCTTTTCATCTATTGCGTACGTCGTAGACACAGAGACAGCTGTTTGCTCATGACAAAACTTCTGATGTCAGCCCCCTGGCATTTAAGGCAATAATCCAGCCCTGCTCACCGCGTGCGACAAGGAACCGTCCCATCATGCTCTCGATTTACCAGCTCAAACCGCGCTTTCAGAACCTGCTGCGGCCGTTGGTGCAGCGCCTGTACGACAACGGCACCACGGCCAACCAGATCACTGTCCTGGCCGCCGTCATCTCGGTCCTGGTCGGCACCGTCATCGCCCTGTTCCCCGGCCATGCCTGGCTGTTCGCCCTGATTCCCCTGTGGATGATCCTGCGCATGGCGCTCAATGCCATCGACGGCATGCTGGCTCGGGAATTCGGCCAGCAATCGCGCCTGGGGGCCTACCTCAACGAACTCTGCGACGTGGTCGCCGACAGCGCCCTGATCCTGCCTTTCGCCCTGTTGCCCGGGGCCAGCCTGCTGCTGGTGCTGGCCGTGACCCTGCTGGCGCTGTTCAGTGAATACGCCGGGGTGCTCGGGCCCATGGTCGGGGCCTCGCGGCGCTACGACGGGCCCATGGGCAAGAGCGACCGCGCCTTCATCCTCGGCGTGCTGGCCACCGGCATCGCCCTGGGCTGGCTCAGCGCCCTGTGGATAAACGGCGTGCTGGCACTGGTCGCCGCACTGCTGGTCTACACCCTGATCAATCGGGTCCGCCAGGGCCTCAAAGAAGTTCAGCACAATGCTCCCTCTGCATAAGGAAATGGCTATGCGCGACGCTCAACACCAGACGTTCCGAACCCATGACGGTGTCGAACTGTTCTACCGCCACTGGCCAGCCACTGAAGTGGCCCCTGGCGAACCGCGGCAAGCGGTGATGCTGTTCCACCGCGGTCACGAACACTCCGGGCGCATTGCCCACCTGGTGGAAGAGCTGAACCTGCCCCAGTTCGATTTCTTCGCCTGGGATGCCCGTGGCCATGGCCAGTCGCCGGGCGCCCGTGGCGACAGCCCGAGCTTCGCTACCAGCGTGCGCGACGTGCAGACCTTCTGTGATCACCTGGGCAGCGCTCATGGGATCGCCGAGGAAAACATCGCCGTGGTGGCCCAGAGCGTGGGCGCGGTGATCGCGTCCACCTGGGTCCACGACTACGCGCCGCGCATCCGCTCCCTGGTGCTGGCCTCGCCGGCGTTCAAGGTCAAGCTGTACGTGCCCTTCGCCCGGCCCGGCCTGGCCCTGATGCGGCGCTTTCGTGGCAACTTCTTCGTCAACAGCTACGTCAAGGCGCGCTTCCTGAGCCACGACCCGGAGCGGGTCCGCAGCTATGACAGCGACCCGCTGATCACCAAGGCGATCTCGGTGAATGTACTGCTGGGCCTGTATGAAGCGGCAGACCGGGTGGTAGCCGACGCCCAGGCGATCCAGGTGCCGACCCAGTTGCTGATCTCCGGCTCCGACTTCGTGGTGCATCGCAAGCCCCAGGAGCAGTTCTTCGAGCGCCTGGGCAGCCTGCACAAGGAAAAGCACATCCTCCCGGGCTTCTTCCACGACACCCTGGGGGAAAAGAACCGGGCGCCGGCCATGGCCAGCATCCGTCGCTTCATCCTGCAGAATTTCGAGCGCCCGCTGAACCGCCCTGCCCTGCTGGACGCCGACCGCCTGGGCGTTACCTGCGCCGAGTCCGAAGCCCTGGCCGCGCCGCTGCCGCACAATTCCCTGCGCGACCTGTACTGGCGCGCCACCCGCGCCAGCATGCGCCTGGGCAGCCAGCTGTCGGCGGGGGTCAAGCTGGGCTTCGACACCGGTTTCGACTCCGGCAGCACCCTGGACTACGTCTACCGCAACCGCCCCACCGGGCATTCCGCACTGGGCCGGATGATCGACCAGAACTACCTGAACTCCATCGGCTGGCGCGGCATCCGCCAGCGCAAGCTGCATGTGGAAGAACTGCTGCGCCTGGCCATGGAAAAACTCCGTGAGCAAAACAGCGAAGTGCGCATCGTCGATATCGCCGCCGGCCACGGCCGCTACATCCTCGAAGCCCTGCAAGGGGTCAGCCCGCTGCCGGAGTCGATCCTGCTGCGCGACTACAGCGATATCAACGTGCGCGACGGCAGTGCGCTGATCCAGGAGAAAGGCCTGGGGGACATCGCCCGCTTCGTCAAAGGCAACGCCTTCGACCGCGAGGACCTCGCAGCCCTGGACCCGAAACCCACCCTGGCGGTGGTCTCCGGGCTCTATGAGCTGTTCGCCGACAACCAGATGGTCGGCGGCTCCCTGGCGGGCCTGGCCAGTGCCGTGGAGCCCGGCGGCTACCTGGTGTACACCGGCCAGCCGTGGCACCCGCAGCTGGAACTGATCGCCCGCGCCCTGACCAGCCACCGCGAAGGCCAGGCCTGGGTCATGCGCCGCCGCACCCAGGCGGAGATGGACCAACTGGTGGAGGCCGCCGGCTTTCGCAAGGTCACCATGCGTGTGGATGAATGGGGGATTTTCAGCGTATCCCTGGCGCAACGGGTGCAATGATGGCCGCAGGCGCCTTGCCGGCCCGGGAGCCGGGCCTGCTGAAACCCGCGGTGCTCTGGCTGCTGTTGCTGGCACCGCTGTTCTTCAGCACCTACGGCTTCGCCACCTGGGTCACCGCCCAGCGCGACGACGTCGGCAGCATGGTCTTCGACTGGGAACGGCACATGCCGTTCTGGGCCTGGACCATCGTGCCCTACTGGTCCATCGACCTGCTCTACGGCTTCTCCCTGTTGTTGCCGCGCAGCCGTGACGAGCTCAAGCGCCACGCCCTGCGCCTGCTCACCGCCCAGGTGATCGCGGTCAGTTGCTTCCTGCTCTGGCCGCTGAGCTTTACCTTCTCCCGGCCGGAACTGGACGGGGTTTTCGGCTGGCTGTTCGCGGTGCTGGCCGGCTTCGACAAGCCCTTCAACCAGGCGCCGTCGCTGCACATCGCCCTGCTGGTGGTGCTCTGGGTCTGCTACGCACGGCATACCCAGGGCTTCTGGCGCTGGCTGGTGCATGGCTGGTTCGCGCTGATCGGGGTCTCGGTGCTGAGTACTTATCAACACCACTTCATCGATGTACCCACAGGCGCCCTGGCCGGCTGGCTGTGTGTCTGGCTATGGCCGCTGGACCGTCCCAGCCCATTGTTCAGTGCCCGTGCGGCCCAGGACCCGAAGCGCCGCCAGCTGGCCCTGCGCTATGGCCTGGGTGCGGCGCTGTTCGCCGGGGCAGCCTTTGCCTGGGGCGGCGCCGCGCTGTGGCTGATCTGGCCCGGCATGGCGCTGTTGCTGGTGGCCCTGAACTACGCCCTGCTGGGTGCCGAGGGTTTCCAGAAGCGCCAGGACGGCAGCCTCAGCCCCGCTGCACGCTGGTTGCTGGCGCCTTACCTGGCGGCGGCCTGGATCAACTCGCGGCTGTGGACAAGAAAACATCCACAGCCGGACCCGGTTGTGGATAACGTCTGGCTCGGGCGCCTGCCGACACCGGCCGAGCTCAAGGACAGCCCGTTCGACGCCGTGCTCGACCTGTGCGCCGAGCTGTCCCTGGACAGCCGCGGGCTGCGGGCCTACCAGAGCCTGCCGGTGCTGGACCTGTGCGCCCCCAGTGCCGAGCAGTGCCTGGCCGCCGCCCACGCCATCGAACGCCTGCGCCAGCAAGGGCCGCTGCTGGTGTGCTGCGCCCTGGGTTATTCGCGCAGCGCCACGGCGATTGCCGCCTGGCTGCTGCACAGCGGCCGCGCAGCCACGGTGGATGCCGCCATCGTGCAGATCCAGCGGGCCCGCCCACAGATCGTCCTGCACCCCGCCCACCGCCAGGCGCTGCAAGCCCTGAGCAGCGCCGGGAGAACAGCCCATGTCCACTGAAATGCAGCTCTACAGCGTGGCCAGCCTGCTGCGCCGGGGCCGCGCCCTGGATCAGTTATCCACAGGCCTGACCCTGCTCGGCGCGCTGTATGGCCTGGGCCAGTACCTGCTGACCAGCGTCACCCTGGGCGGGCTGCTGGTCAGCCTGGCCCTGGTGCTGCTGGGGCTTGTGGAAAAGTACCTGGCGCTGCGGGTAGCCTTCGACGCCGACCTGTTTCAACGCGTGGCCGACGCCCCAACTACCCTGGAACACAGTACCCAGGCCCTGGACCAGGCCCTGAGCGCCCTTGGCCTGCAACCCGCGCAGCGCGGCGGCCGGCCCTGGGACCAACGCAGCCGCGGGGCCCTGGGCCTGCTGCGCCGCCAGGCATTACTGCTGGCAGCACAAGTGCTGGTGATACTGAGCGTGATCCTGGTCAGCCCCTGGCTGACCTTTGCCGGATAAGGAATGCCCATGTTCGAACCCCTGGTCGCCAATCTCATCACCTCCGCCGCCCGCAGCATCACCGGCGCCCGCAGCCTGTGGCTGGGCTCGGCACCGCGCGCGGTGCAGCGGATCTACTTCGCCAACCACAGCAGCCACGGCGACTTCGTACTGCTCTGGGCCTCCCTGCCGCCGGCCCTGCGCAAACTGACGCGGCCCGTGGCCGGCGCCGACTACTGGCAGAAAAGCAACCTGCGCCGCTACATCATCAATCGGGTGTTCAACGGCGTGCTGATCGACCGCGAGCGCAAGGAGGCTGTGGATAACAACCCCCTGCAACCGATGATCGATGCCCTGGAGAACGGCGACTCGCTGATCATCTTCCCGGAAGGCACGCGCAACCCCGAAGAAGGCCTGCTGCCGTTCAAGAGCGGGATCTACCACCTGGCCAAACGTTATCCACAGGTTGAGGTAATTCCGGTGTGGATCGCCAACCTCAACCGGGTCATGCCCAAGGGCCGCTTCCTGCCCCTGCCGCTGCTGTGCACCACCAGTTTCGGCGCACCCCTGACCCTGGAAGAAGACGAAAGCAAGGAACACTTCCTCGAACGCAGCCGCGCCGCGCTGCTGGCCCTGGCCCCGGAGCACGCCTGAGATGGATAAGCAGACCCTGATGTTATTCGGCGGCATCGGCGCCATTCTGGTGCTGGCCTCACTGGTCGGTTTCATCCTCCAGTGGCGCACCCGTGGCGCGCCCAACCCGGTGATCGACAACCTCAATGCGCGGATCAATGCCTGGTGGGTGATGGTGCTGGTGATCGGTATCGCCTTCTGGCTCGGCACCGCGGCGGTGATCCTGCTGTTCTATGCGGTGTCGTTCTACGCCCTGCGCGAGTTCCTCACCCTGACCCCGACCCGGCGCAGCGACTACCCGGCCCTGGTGGCGGCCTTCTACCTGGCCCTGCCCCTGCAATACCTGCTGATCTACTCCGACTGGTACGGGCTGTTCTCGATCTTCATTCCGGTCTACGTGTTCCTGCTGCTGCCGATCCTCGCATCGCTCGGTGGCGACAGCACGCACTTCCTGGAGCGTGCCTCCAAGGTCCAGTGGGGGCTGATGATCGCGGTGTTCTGCGTGTCCTTCGTGCCCGCCCTGCTGACCCTGGACATCGCCGGCTATGAAGGCCGCAACCTGCTGCTGATCGCTTACCTGGTGATCGTGGTGCAGCTCTCGGACGTGCTGCAGTACGTCTGTGGAAAACTCTTCGGCAAGCGCAAGATCGCCCCCAACCTGTCGCCGTCCAAGACCGTGGAAGGCTTTGTCGGCGGCATCCTGCTGGCTTCGATGATCGGTGGGGCGCTGTTCTGGATCACCCCGTTCAATGTCTGGCAGTCGTTCCTCATCGCCCTGCTGATCAACCTGCTGGGCTTTGCCGGCGGCATCGTCATGTCGGCGATCAAGCGCGATCGCGGGGTCAAGGACTGGGGGCACATGATCGAGGGCCACGGCGGCATGCTCGATCGCCTGGATTCGGTGTGTTTCGCCGCGCCGATCTTCTTCCACCTGGTGCGCTACTGGTGGACCTGAACCCTTCAGCCCGGTAGATGCCCCAATGGCAGGGGCCCCGGGGTTTTCACCGTGTGAATCGCGAAGTTGCTGCGGATGTCGCTGACCCCGGGGATCTTCAGCAAGTGGCCAGTCAGAAAGCGGTCATAGCCACGCAGGTCCGGGACCACCACTTGCAGCAGGAAATCCGATTCACCCGATACCAGGAACGCCGAGATCACCTCCGGCAACTGCAATACCGCCTGGCGGAAGGCTTCGGCCTCGGCATCGTTGTGTCGCTCCACCTTGACCCCGACGAACACGGTCAGCCCCAGGCCCACCTCGTCGCGGTCCAGGGTGGCCTGGTAGCCACGGATCACCCCGGCCTCTTCCAGCATGCGCACCCGGCGCAGGCAGGGTGACGGCGACAGGCCGATCTCTTCGGCCAGTTGCACGTTGCTCAGGCGACCATCGCGCTGCAGCGCGGCGAGGATCTTGCGGTCATAGGCATCAAGTTTCATGTTTGGCATATCCAGATGGTGATTCCGTTCATTAGTGGAACATTATGCCAATTTCAGCTTTCCCGTTGGTTGATTACGCAAGCACCTGCCCTGGCCTGTGGCCCTAAACTGAGCGCACCGACTCGACAACGAAGGGGGTGTAAGGTGGCGCAACTGTGGATGTATTTCCTGGCTCTGGCGGTGGTCTACCTGCTGCCCGGCCCCGACATGATCCTGCTGCTGCAAACCGGCGCCCGCCAGGGCAAGGCCCAGGCTCTGGCCACCGCGCTGGGCCTGGCCCTGTCCCGCGGCTGCCATGTGGCCCTGGCCGCGCTGGGCCTGGCGGCGCTGTTCAAGGCCGCGCCCTGGACCTTCGACCTGGTACGCCTGGCGGGCGCCGCCTACCTGTTGTGGATTGGTATCCAGTGCCTGCGGGCGAACCTGTTGCCCAACCTTGAGCCCGGCACCGCCGCAGCCACGCCCCTGCGCTGGCGCGAGACGATCCAGCGCGGCCTGTTGACCAACCTGCTGAACCCCAAGGCATTGCTGTTCTGTTCGGTACTGCTGCCGCAGTTCGTCGATCCCCAGGCCGGTGCGGTGGTCCCGCAATTCATGACCCTGGGGGTGCTGCTGGTGGCCGTGGGCGGCCTGTTCGACTGCTGCTACGCGCTGGCCGGTGCCGGGCTGGGCCGCTGGATGCAGCGCAGCCCGTCGGCGCAACGAGTGCAGCAATGGCTGTTCGGCAGCCTGCTGATCGGCTTCGCCCTGCGCCTGACGTTCGTCCAGCAGGCCTGACGGCACCTGTAGCCGCTGCCGAGCCTCGGCGAAGCTGCGCGAAGGTCCGCAGGACCTTGCCTGGCGATCCCCGGCAAAATGTTCGCCCCAGAAATCGCCGCGACCGCTGCGTCGCAGTGCCGCCCAGCTCGTACGCAGCCTGCGGCAGCGGCTACAGGATCCTGGGCACGCTTTTATGTCGCCTTGTGCGAGGACACCGCGCGGCGGCGTCGGAACAGGTAGGCCGCCCCCAACAGCAGCACGCCGGCACCGGCGCCGGCAGCCAGCCTGTGCTCGGCCACCGCGGAACGGGATGCGTCCAGCCACTGGGTCAGGTAGCGCTTGTTGGCGCTGCCGAAGTCCGGTTCCTCACAGTTCATGCCGAAGTTGCCGGCCCACTCCACAAAGGGACCGTTCTGCACATAGCGCCGGTAGTACTCGATCTCGGCATCGCTGCCCCGGGTCCAGCGCGCCGCCTTGCACAGCACCGCGGCATAGGCCTGGCTGGTGTGGGGCAGGAAGTCCGCCGCCTGGTTGCCCAGCTCGCCGGCCACGTAGCGATAGTGGTAGCGCACATCGGGTTCGGCAGTGGTGGCCTGCTGGCGCTGCACTTCGTCGGCGCTGATCAGCGGGCCGGCCTGTACCGGAGGGATTTCCAGGCTGTAGCTGCCCCACAGGCTGTGGTAGTCCGGACCCATCTCGTAGCCGAGGATCTCCATCCCCGACGCCCGTGCCAGCTTGCCCGCCTGGTAATAGGCCTCGGCTCGCCGTGTTGGCAGCCAGGCCGACTCGGCGCTGCGCCGGTACTCGCCGTAGGCCTTGGCGATAGCCTGGCGCTCGGGGGTGTAGAAGTAGCCCCAGCCCTCTTCGTAGCGGCCCTCGCGCAACAGCCGCCGGCCCAGCAGTTCGCGCACCTGGGCGGCAATCGGCAGGCTCTCGTAGTAGGCATCGGGCTGCTGGGGGACGAGCGGCGGCGCCGGAACCTGGGTGTCGACGAAATGCTTGAGTTCATCCAGGGTCAGCACCCGCTCAGCCACGGTTGCCGCGTCGTGCCAGTAAATGTCGCCACTGCGGTAGAGCAGCTCGAACGCCTGCACATAGTCGCCACGGTCCAGGGCCAGCACGGCGCTTTCGCCTTCTACCCGGCAGCCCGGCTTGAGGTCTTCGTAGTTGCCGTCGTAGTCACCGCGAAAGCCCCAGCTCTCTTCCCGGGGGAAAGCCGCGGCGGCCTTGGCATAGGCCGCGGCAGCCGCCACCTTGTCGCCGTTGCGCACGGCCATCTTGGCCCGCAGCCACCAGGCCAGGCCGCCGTCGCCGGCATGTTCGAGCAACTGCTGGGTGGTGACGAAATCGCCGTTCTGGTAATTCAGCGCCGCCAGGCGGTCGGCGTTGTCGAAAGTGCCGGCGGTGCCCTGGCTCAGCAGCTTGATCAGTTTCACCTCGGATTCCGGCCGTTCGCCGAAGGACCAGCCCAGGTGCGAGACCAGCGAAGCGGTGAGCAAGCGCGCCACCGAAGGCTGCTTGAGCTGCTCGCGCAACTGCGCGTCCGACAGGCCGCCCAACTCCCCCACCACCTGCTTCAGCGAGCTGTAGCCGACGTCCGAACCCATCAGGTTCTGGCTGGCATACAGGTCGATGGCCTCGCTCCAGTGGTTCTGGTTCTTCAGAATGCGCGCCTCTTCCCCCAGGCTGGCGATGCCCAGTTCCAGGGGGTCGCTGAAGCCGTCGATATTCAATTGGCGGGTCTGGGCGAACGCCTGGCGCGCCGCCAGCAAAGTGTCGCTGCGCCCCTGATCATCCAGCTCGTTGGCTTCTTCACTGATGGCTTGCAGGGCCCGGCCCAGGGAATAGGCGGCCCAGGTACTGCGCAGCGCCCGCTGCTCGGCGGGCAGCGCCAGCACCTTGCGGAAATACTCTGCCGCCCGCTCGTGATCCCCGGCGCTGAAGGCCACCGCGCCCGCGGTGTAGAGGTTGATCTCCGGCGGCAGGCTGGCCCCTTGCTGCTCCGCCAGGCGCGGGTCATTGAGCGTGCGCAACTGCCTGACCAGGGTTTTCTGGGCGTCGTCCAGCCCTTGCTGTTCGGCCCAGTTACGCTCCTGCACCTCATAGCTTTCAGGCAGGTTGTAATCGCGGCTGAAGCCATCCTGGACGACTGGCTTGAGCCCGACGATGGGCTTGCCCAGGCGGCTGACCTCGAACAGGAAACTGCCTTCCGGCAACTGCGCCAGTGTCTGCGGGCGATCCCCCAGCAGGCGCATGGGAAAAGTCGGGCCGCACGCCAAGGCCGGGGCCAAGGGCAGGCACAGGCTCAGGCACAGCAGGTAGCGGGATCTAGGGACGAACATGTGCAGCTCCTTGGTCAATTTTTGTACAGCGGGCCCAGCCCACGGCCCGGGTGCCGCCCGCCGCCAGACGGCCGGCCTGCTGGCGGGTCAATAGCAGCTGGCCGTCACGCAGCTCGGCGGCATAACCGCCCAGCCCGTCGAATCCGTCGCATTGGGCAACGGCCAGGGTCAGTTGTTCAGGCAAATGGCGGTCGAGATTGCCCGGGTTGTCCAAGCGGATATCGAAGAGACCGTCCTGCTCCTGCAGGCTGATGCCCAAGCGGCTGTCCAGCACGTCTCCACGGGCCACCGCGCGCAGGGTATCCAGGCTCCAGGCGCGGACATCGCCCTTGAGCGGCAGGCGAAACCAGATCAGCCCGGCCAGATGGGCCGGCGGATCATTGCGCAGGGTCTTGGCCAGTTGGCTCAGTTGCTCGGGGTCGGCCATCAGCTCCCGGCGCTGGCCCCGGCGCGCAATGGGCGCCTCGCTTTCCACCACTGGAGCCTGGGCGGCGGTGCCGGGCAGCAAGGCCACGCCGTAGGCAGGCAGGGCCAGGTAGAACGGCTTGTCGCTGACCCCAGCCCAGCGCCTGGCCCATTGTTCAGCCTGGTGCGGGTCGAACAGCCCGCGCCGGGGGTCGCTGACCGCATGCACCTGGAGCACGCTGCTGTCGACCTGAGCCAGCAGCCCGGGCAACTCGCGGCTGTCGAGCCAGGCGGGCAGAGCGGTGATGCTCAGGGCCAACTGCTGCGGCAGCACTTCGCGCAGCCGCCGCAGGAGCCCGGCATAGGCCAGCAGCCGGGCGCTGCCGGCATCGTGGTCGATCTCCAGGCCGGCCAGGGTCAGGCCCTGCCCTTGCCAGTCGGCCAGCAGTTGCTGCACCTGCTGGAGGATGTCGTCCTGGTTCAGGGACGGCAGTTGGCCATCCAGGCGCACCACCGCAATCAGCGGGCGACCGTCTTGCTTGAGCAAGGCGGCGTCGATCCGCGCCCGGCTCCAGCCGGCCTGTGGAAAAGCCTGCAGGGCCAGCACCCGGACGGTGGAAAAGTCCACCCGCGAGCCTGCCAGGGCGTCGGCGTGGGCCGAGGTCCACTGGCGTTGCCAGATATAGAGTTGCTGATCCAGCGGCGGCCCCTCTTCATGACGACAGGCATTGAGCAGCAGCCCGCAGACCAACACGGCGCAAAGACGGAGCAAAACCCGGGGGAGCATGAATCGTTGATTCCCTTTAACGCAAAAGCCCCGGAATACCGGGCGCCATACACCTGATCGACATCGCCTGTAGCCGCTACCGGGCCCGCGAGGCAGCGAAAAGAACCGCTGGGCCTTCCCCCTCACTTACAACTCGCAGCTACCGCGACAAAGCAGCCGCCAGCCTACGCAGCAGCGCGGTTGGCAGCAATCGCCGCAAGGACTTTTTTCCCGCTTCTACAGGTCCAGCACCAACGCTGGCACCAGGTTATCCACAGCCGCCGGCACCGCGCAGCAGATCAGCACCTGCCCCGGTTCCGGTAACTGTGCAGGCACCTGTGGATAATTAACCTGGCCGCTGATCAACCGGGTCTGGCAAGTGCCGCAGGAGCCGCCACGGCAACTGAATGGCGGATGCAGGCCGGCGCTTTCCGCCAGTTGCAGCAGGCTGCCGCTGGTCGGCTCCCAGGACAGCTCCCGGCCGGCCTGCTGGAACCGCACTGCCACGGCCCGGGTGGCGGCAGGCGGTTGGGCAAAGGGCACGGCCTCGGCGTCCGGCCGGCGGCGCAGGGTCGAAGGGCCGAAGGTTTCGGCATGGATCTGCCGGTCGTCGATATCCAGGTCCCGCAGGCTGTCGTACAGGCCCTGGGTAAAGGCCCCGGGGCCGCAGAGCACGAAGTCTGCGCGGTCAAGATCCAGGTCCGGTTGCGCCAGCAGCAGTTGCACGTCGATGCGCCCGCAATGATCGAAGCCAGCACCCGGCCGGGCCCCGGCTTCCGGCTGGCTGAGCAGGCGCAGCAGCCGCACTGAATCCCCAGCCTGCGCCAGCAGGGTTTGCAGCTCCTTGGCAAAGGGTTGCTCGGCAAGCGTGCGCGAACCCTGGATCAACCAGGTGGGCCGGGTATGCCGGGTGCGCAGGCCCTGGTACAGCACCTCCCGCAGCATCGACAGCAACGGTGTGATGCCGACCCCGGCCGCCAGCAGCACCAGTGGCTGTGACGACAGCGCATCGGCAGTGAAACGCCCCTGTGGGGCGCGGGCCTGCAGCAAGTCGCCGACCTTGAGTGCCTGATGCAGGTGCCGGGAAACCTGGCCCTCGCGCTTGACGCTGATACGCAGAAAGTCATCGGAAGGCGCGCTGGACAGGCTGTAGGTGCGAATCAGCGGCTGGCCGTCGAGCACGACCTGCACGGGCAGGTGCTGGCCGGGCACAAAGCTTGGGGCGCCGGCTGCATCCGCCGGTTCCAGGTAGAAGGAGCGAATGCTGCTGCTTTCGTCTTCGATCCGGGTCACCCGCAATGGCCGCCACTGCTGGCCCAGGGCCGTGGCGCGCAGCCGAGCCTCGGCTTGCGGCCAACTGCCGGTCAGCAGGCTGTTGGGGGAAAAGCCCTGCAACTGCCAACGCAGGGACAGCGCCGCCGGGCGCCGTACCAGCCGCTCCACGGTAAAGCGCCACAACCGCTCGGCGCCCTGGAAGGCCTTGACCAGCGGCCCGTCGTGGATGATTTCGGTGCGGCCGCTGAGCTGCAGCAGCTCACCGCTGGGAAAGTCGATGAACAACAAGCCGGCCCGGGGGTTGAGCAGCAGGTTGCCCAGGGTGTTGAAGTGCAGGTTGCCGGCAAAATCCGGGATGGTCAGGCAATTGCCCTCGACCCGGACGAACCCGGCCTGGCCGCCACGGTGGGACACATCCACCGAGCGCTGGCCGTCCAGGTCGACGTAGCTGGCGACAAAGAAGGTGTCGGCGCCACCGATCAGGGCGCGAGCCTCAGCATCCAGGCCGTCGCGATACTTTGCCGGCCGGCTGGCGGGGTCGCTCAAGGGCACCTGCTGCAGCTCGCGCTGCTGGATGTATTGCGGGCAATTGCCGAACGCCTGTTGCACCCTCACGCTGAAGCCGTGACGGTCCACAGCACTGACCCGGCCATTGAGGCGGTTGCGCCGCCGGGTGTGCAGTTCAATGCCCAGCAAGCCCAGGGCCGCACCTTCCTGCAACTGCACGGGGTCGTCGGCGGCAGGCAGGCTGCCCAGGCGCAGCCGGGTCGCCTCGGGGGCCTGGGCGAAACCGGGCGGGCCTTCGAGAATGCTCGCCCAGGGGTTGCCCTGGGCATCCACCGCGCCTACCAGGATGAACGGCAGCTGCCCGTAGAACTGCCGGTGCTGATCCGGCATCGCCTGGCGGATCACCTTGGTGCCAAAGGCCTCCATGCGCTCGGCCACTCCGGCCCGGGCCTGCAACTGCCGCTCGCCGGCATGCCAGGGGGAACTGCTGCTCATGGTGCTGCCTCCGCAGGTGCGCCTCAGGCGCTTTTGAGCCCCGCCGCCGTGGACGGCATGGGCACGAAGCCCGGCAAGGCCTCGATCCGCGCCAGCCAGGCCCGCACGTTGGGATAATCGGCCAGGGACACGTTGCCCTCCGGCGCGTGGGCGATATAGCTGTAGCCGGCGACGTCAGCGATGGTCGCCTGTTCACCCACCAGGAACGGCCGGTTCGCCAGTTCCTGGTCCATGACCTTGAGCAGGCCGTGGGCGCGGGCAATGACCTCCTCGGCATTGAAGGTGGCGCCGAACACCGTGATCAGTCGCGCCGCCGCCGGACCGAAGGCGATCGGCCCCGCCGCCACCGACAACCAGCGCTGTACCTGCGCCGCGCCCACCGGGTCGGTGGGCAACCAGCGGCCGCTGCCATAGCGTTGCGCCAGGTACACCAGGATCGCGTTGGAGTCCGCCAGCACCGTGCCCTGGTCATCGATCACCGGTACTTGGCCAAAGGCGTTGAGGGCCAGGAATTCGGGCTGCTTGTGGGCACCCTGGGCCAGGTCGACAAAGATGGTTTCGGTAGGCAGGTCCAGCAGCGACAGCATCAGCTCGACGCGGTGAGCGTGGCCGGACCGGGGAAAGTTGTAGAACTTGATGGGAAGCAGGGACATGCTCGACTCCGCAGGCTGGGACGCGGTCGAAGGGCCGCGCTGGCAGGGCCATCTTGGTCCATGACGCAAAACAACAGAATCACCAGAAATCGCAATCCGGCATTTCAGCCAGCGCAATAAAGCTGATCAAGTATTGAGCGATGGATGCTCGCGCAGGGCCTGCACGGCGAAATCGACAAAGCTGCGTACCCGCGCCGGCGCCTTGCGACCGCCCTGGTACACCACGTGGATCGGCAAGGGCGGCAGCTCGAAATCCGCCAACACGATCTGCAACTGGCCGGCAGCGACCTGATCGGCCACCTGATAGGACAGCACCCGGGTCAGGCCCAGCCCCAGGCAGGCGGCACTGATGGCGGCCTGGTTGGCGCTCACCAGCAGCCGCGGTTCCGGGCGCAGGCTCAGAGCGCGCCCGGCGTCGTTGAATTGCCAGTGGCGCGCCTGGCCGGTGGAGGATGGCGCAATCAGCGGAGCCTGGCGCAGGTCGTCGGGGTGCTGGGGGCAACCATGGGCCGCCAGGAATCCGGGGGCTGCACAGACCACCCGGCGCACCTGGCCTACTCGGATGCTGTGCTGGCCGCTGTCCGGCAATTCGCCGATGCGCACCGCCACATCGATGCCTTCATCCACCATGTTCGCCACTCGGTCCACCAGCAAGGCGTTGATGCTGACCTGTGGATAACGTTGCAGGTAGCGCACCAGCAGCGGGGTGACGAACAGATCGCCGAACAGCACCGGCGCAGTCAGGCTCAGTTGCCCCCGTGGCTGGGCGTGGATGCCGGCGGCCGAGGCCTCGGCATCCTGCACCTCGGCGAGAATGCGTCGGCAGTCCTCCAGATAACGTTGCCCGGCTTCGCTCAGGTGCACCTTGCGGGTGGTGCGTACCAGCAACTGGGTGCCGATGCGCTGTTCGAGGGCTGCCACGGCCCGGGTGACGCTGGCCGCCGACAGGTTAAGGCGCCGCGCAGCCGCGGCGAACCCCTGCTCCTGGGCGACACAGACGAACACCTGCATTTCCTGAAACCTGTCCATGTCTTATCTCACCTGGCGGCGCCTGCCCGACAGGCGCCCCGCACGCGCAGCATAATCCACGGCCACGACGTCAGGGAGCGCACCAGGTCTGCACCTCGTGCTTGTCGAATCCGGGGCAACGGTTGGTTCTGGCAATCAACCGGTAAGGTTGGTCTTGGGCGTAGGAAAAATAGAAGTAGTACTGCTGATCTTCACCGTATAGCCAATAGGAAGAGGAACCCTGGTTGATCAGGGTCGGTTCAAAGGTCCAGATGGACGATTCAGCAGGAATGAAATTGGCCCGGTCCATCAGCAGCAAGAGGCTGTTGGAGAGCACTGGGGTCAGGACTCCCAGCCCCAGGACAGCCACCATCAGAACGATCATCCATCCATGAATCAGGCGAAGTGTCATTGGTTTTCCATTAGCGCGCTAAAAAATTCCGGCCTGTGCACAAGTCGGGATTCGCCGGGGCGTCCACTGGCACTCGCAGTGGATTCGCAGAACCAAAACTGTCGCACAAAAATAACGCTCTGATTTCAATTGTTTTTCGAAGATCCAACGCGGACAGGCGAGCAAGGACAAGGGTGCACCCCAGCCGTTTGGTTCCTTCCCGCCGGCGGCGTGAAGCGCGAGTGGTCCCCTGTGACGACAGACTGCCTTCCAGCTCTTGCCGCGCCCCCGGTTACTCTTTGATAATCCGCCGCTCGGGCCACCCACTGGCCCCAGGGAAGATGCGTATCGCATCGCAGGCGGAGTCTCAGCATGGATGTACAGGCCGCAGCGCGGTTGGGCGACGACATCGCCCATGGATTCGGAGTTGCTGCCATGCTCGCCGGCGCGGTCGCAGGCGCTCTCATTGGCGCGGCCATCATTGCGGCGACCGCGGCAACAGGCGGCCTGGCGGTGGTGATCCTGGCGGGTTCGGTCGCCGCCGGTGGCCTGTCGATGTTCCAGCTGGTGAAGGGGCTGTCGACCATCTTCGATCTGCCCGAGCCAACCACCGGTGAACTCATAAGGGGCAGTCCCAACGTATTCGTCAACTTGCGCAATGCCATGCGTGCCGGCGAGGACGTGTCCAGTTCCTGTACCGGCTTTCCCGTGGCGCATCCCCCCTGGCCCTTCCCGGTCACCATCGCCGAAGGCAGCGCTACCGTGTATATCAACGGCAAGCCGGCGGCGCGACTGAGCAGCAAGATGACCTGCGGCGCGCATATCAAGTCGGGTAGCCCGAACACCTTCATCGGCGGTCCGATGCTGCAGGTGGAATTCGTGCTGGATATCGAGGGCTGGCTGCATACCGGCCTGGAGGCGCTGGGCCTGGTCGCCGCCGCCGGCGCGCTGGTGCTGGCCGCCATGGCCGGCCTCGCGGCCCTGCTGACCACCGTGGCGGTGGGGGCCGCGATCTATGGCGGCATGGAGTTGCTGGGCCAGCTCGGCGACCGGCTCGGCCCGGGCTACCGCGACCTGCTGCAAGGTATCGCCGGCCTGGCGCTGCTCGGCGCCGGGCCGAAAATGGCCAAGTTGAGCGCCGAACGCAATGCCGCGCGACTGGCCAACCAGTCGCAGGTGCTCGAGGTGCGCACGGCCGCCCAGGTCAACGAGGCGATGGTCGCCGAGGGCAACTTGCCGGCTTGGCTGGAAGGCACCCAGGTCAAGACCGAAATAGTGCCACCGGGAAGGCAATACCAGATGGTCGTCGCCAAGGGCCAGGCCGAAGCCATCATGCAGGGCAAGCCAGCCTTCGGAGGTTTCGCCGCCCCCGAGCCGATTCCCAGCCAGGCCTACGCTCGGGATAAACTGGTGATCCTCGATCGATTCAAGACAGACGTATCCCATGTGATCACCGTCGAAACCACCGCACCGCAAAAGATTCACAGTGGTATCACCGGCCCGCTGGAGAACTACAAGGGCGGCGTGCAGCAGGTGGAGTTCGTCGGTGACAGGAATCTGAAAATTGTCGGCACGCCTGGTGTGCTGCCTGTGGAGTGAAAGTTGTGATTAGTGATTTCGAGCGGATCCGCGAAGACGGCAAGGTCATCGACGAAAACATGACGGTGGACCAGATGATCGCCCTCGGGTGGTCTCCTTGCCGGGTCGTCGAGGCTCGCTGGCGCTGGCAGGAACAGCTCCTGAGCGTGGTCAACAGCCGCGGCCTGCTGGCGATCGTGGTGCCGGATCGGCAACACCTGGCCATCCTGTGGAACGATGACGATACGGGCGTGGCCGCAACCCTCTACGTGGTCTCCGGTGACCGCCAGCAACAGATCAGGATTGCCGACCAGTTACTGATCAATGGCCAGCTCGAGGCAGGTATCTACAGCTGGTTCGAACAGTTCCCGCAGGTTTCGCCCAGCATCTTTACCTGCATGTTCAGCCGTCAACGTGACCAGGCAATGTTCAGGGTGGATATCGACGCGTCGACTGGCGACATTGTTTCGATACAGCATTCACGCTGAGCGCTATTCAGCGCCGCCACGCCTGAGCGACGAGCGCTGCAGGCAGGCAAAGGGAAATAACAAAGAGGGGAGCCCGGCTGGGCTCCCCTCTTGCTGTGTCAGCTTCGATGATCCAGGACCATCACTTGAGTGATAGTGAAGATTAAAGACTGTCTCGCCGGCCCAAGAAAATATCGCCCCGAATGCTGTCGCGGAATTGTTTCCTACTGATGCTGGCAGCGGCATGGCGCTGAGATGGGCTTGCCAATTTGGCAACCCATCACAGTAGAGAGAGGCCTGATATGCCCACTTTGAATCCTGCAATCACGCTGGTCGGCAACCTTGACCAATTCAACCATGATGGTTTCGAGATCGACGCCATGAACTTCCTCTTCGATCGCCTTGATCGTGGCAACCTGACGGTGGATGGCGAGCCCCTGTACATTGGCAATCAAGCTGTCCATCACTACACCTGGCGCGACAAACAACGTAACCGCACCTGCTCAATGTTCTACACGTATGGCAATACCCCGAGCAGTCATCTTTCGGTTTATGGCCTGGGCAAACACGTTGGTGACAACGACAAGGAATACGCGCTCTACACCTGGATCGACAAGAAAGAACAGTTGTACACCCTGGCCCCAACCCGCAGCGATTCACGCTTTCGCTCACTGCTAGCGCCCAATTGAGCCGGCGGCCATGTGACCTGCCCCATGCAACAAGGCGCTCATGTGGAGCGCCTTGTTGCAAGAGCGAGCACCTGGACGGTCACTGTGGATAACTCACTCCACGGTCACCGACTTGGCGAGGTTGCGCGGCTGGTCGACGTCGGTGCCCTTGAGCACGGCCACGTAGTAGGACAGCAGCTGCAGCGGGATGGTGTAGAGGATCGGCGAGAGAATGTCGTGGATGTGCGGCATCTGGATCACGTGGGTGCCTTCGCCATTGGTCATGCCGGCCTGCTCGTCGGCGAACACGATCAGCTCGCCGCCACGGGCGCGCACTTCCTGCAGGTTGGACTTGAGCTTTTCCAGCAGCTCGTTGTTCGGTGCCACGGTAACCACCGGCATGTCGTTATCCACAAGCGCCAGGGGGCCGTGCTTGAGCTCGCCGGCCGGATAGGCTTCGGCGTGGATGTAGGAAATCTCCTTGAGCTTGAGCGAGCCTTCCATCGCCACCGGGTACTGGGCACCACGGCCGAGGAACAGGGTGTGGTGCTTGTCGGCAAACAGCTCGGCCGTTTTTTCCACCACGCCATCCATGGCCAGGGCTTCGCCCAGGCGGATCGGCAGGCGACGCAGCTCTTCCACCAGCTCGGCTTCCACGCCGGCAGCCAGGGTGCCACGTACCTGGCCCAGGGACAGGGTCAGCAGCAGCAGGCCCACCAGTTGGGTGGTGAAGGCCTTGGTGGAGGCCACGCCGATCTCGCGACCGGCCTGGGTCAGCAGGGTCAGATCGGATTCACGCACCAGGGAGCTGATGCCGACGTTGCAGATCGCCAGGCTGGCGAGGAAGCCCAGCTCTTTGGCATTGCGCAGAGCGGCCAACGTGTCGGCGGTTTCGCCGGACTGGGAGATGGTCACGAACAGGGTGTCGGGCTGCACCACTACCTTGCGGTAGCGGAACTCGCTGGCCACTTCCACCTGGCAGGGGATGCCGGCCAGTTCTTCCAGCCAGTAACGGGCGACCATGCCGGCATGGTAGCTGGTGCCGCAGGCGACGATCTGCACATTGCGCACCTTGGCGAACAGCTCGGCGGCTTGCGGACCGAAGGCCTGGACCAGTACCTGGTTGGCACTCAGGCGGCCTTCCAGGGTGCGCTGCACCACGGATGGCTGCTCGTGGATTTCCTTGAGCATGAAGTGGCGGAACTCGCCCTTCTCTGCCGCTTCGGCGCCATCGCGGTACTGCACCGCTTCGCGTTCCACGGCCTTGCCGTTGATATCCCAGATCTGCACGCTGTCGCGGCGGATTTCGGCGATATCACCTTCTTCCAGGTACATGAAGCGGTCGGTGACCTGGCGCAGGGCCAACTGGTCGGAGGCGAGGAAGTTTTCCCCCAGGCCCAGGCCGATCACCAGCGGGCTGCCGCTGCGGGCCGCAACCAGGCGGTCCGGCTGGCTGGCGCTGATCACGGCCAGGCCGTAGGCACCATGCAGCTCCTTGACGGTGGCCTTGAGGGCCTTGGTGAGGTCTCCCAGGTCCTTGAGCTTGTGGTTCAGCAAGTGGGCGATGACTTCGGTGTCGGTGTCCGAAGTGAACTCGTAACCCAGGGCGCCGAGCTGAGCGCGCAAGGCTTCGTGGTTCTCGATGATGCCGTTGTGCACGATCGCCAGGTCGCCGGAGAAATGCGGGTGGGCATTACGTTCGCATGGCGCACCGTGGGTGGCCCAACGGGTGTGGGCGATGCCCAGGCGGCCGACCAGCGGCTCACTGGCCAGGGCCTGCTCCAGTTCGCTGACCTTGCCCGGGCGCCGCATGCGCTCCAGCTTGCCGGCATTGGTATAGACCGCCACACCGGCGCTGTCGTAGCCGCGGTATTCGAGGCGCTTGAGGCCTTCCAGCAAAATGGCGGTGATATTGCGTTCAGCAACGGCGCCAACAATTCCACACATGGTTTCTCTCCTAGCTGACAGCCGCGCAAATCAGAGTTATGCCGCGGGCCTGGATCTGGTCGCGGACCTCTAAGGGCAGGCGATCATCGGTAATAAGGGTATGGACGCTGCTCCACGGCAGTTCCAGGTTGGGAATCTTGCGGCCGATCTTGTCGGATTCGACCATCACCACCACTTCCCGGGCCACTTCGGCCATGACCCGGCTCAAACCCAGCAGTTCGTTGAAGGTGGTAGTGCCACGGGCCAGATCGATGCCATCGGCACCGATAAACAGCTGGTCGAAGTCGTATGAGCGTAGAACCTGCTCGGCCACCTGGCCCTGGAAGGACTCGGAATGCGGGTCCCAGGTGCCGCCGGTCATCAACAGCACCGGCTCGTGCTCCAGCTCGCTCAGGGCGTTGGCTACATTCAGCGAGTTGGTCATGACCACCAGGCCAGGCTGCAGGCCCAACTCGGGGATCATCGCGGCGGTGGTGCTGCCACTGTCGATGATGATCCGGGCATGCTCACGGATACGCTGCACCGCAGCGCGGGCAATGGCCTGCTTGTAGAGGGATACGGGCTGGCCAATATCGCTGACCAGTTCCTGGGGCATGGTGATCGCTCCACCGTAACGGCGCAGCAGCAAGCCATTGCTCTCCAGGGCGGCCAGGTCCTTTCGAATCGTAACTTCAGAGGTTTCGAAACGCTTGGCCAACTCGTCGACGCTCACTTCGCCCTGTTCATTGAGCAAGGCGAGGATATTGTGGCGACGTTGAGGTGTGTTGCGTTTTGACATGATGGCTTTAAGTTTCGATTCGAAAGATAACGGAAGCAATAAAAACCCAAGATCGAAACTTCGTCAAGCGCGCAGGTGAAAAAAATCGCCGGCATGCCGGCTCCTACAGATGGGTGTAAGAGCCAGCTTGCCGGCGAACAGGGTTCCGCGGTTGTGGATAACCTCAGTCCTTCTTGATCTTCTCCGGCCGTTTCCAGCCGTCGATGTTCTTCTGCCGGGCGCGGCCGACCGCCAGTTGAGCCGGGGCCACATCCTGGGTGATGGTGGAACCGGCAGCCGTGGTGGCGCCGGAGGAGATATCCACAGGTGCTACCAACGAGTTGTTGGAGCCGATGAACACGTCTTCGCCCATGATCGTCTTGTGCTTGTTCACCCCATCGTAGTTGCAGGTGATGGTGCCGGCGCCAATGTTGGTGCGCGCGCCGATCACCGCGTCGCCCAGGTAGGTCAGGTGGCCGGCCTTGGCACCCTGGCCCAGGTGGGCATTCTTCAGTTCGACGAAGTTACCCACATGAGCCCTGGCCTCCAGCACGGTACCGGGACGCAGCCGGGCGAACGGACCGGCATCGCTGCCCTCGCCCATCACCGCGCCATCGAGGTGGCTGTTGGCCTTGATCACCGCGCCCTTGCGCAAGGTGCTGTCCTTGATCACGCAGTTGGGGCCGATCACCACGTCGTCCTCGATCACTACCCGGCCTTCGAGAATCACGTTGATGTCGATCAGCACATCACGGCCAACGGTGACTTCGCCACGCACATCAAAACGTGCCGGGTCGCGCAAGGTCACGCCCTGGGCCATCAACCGGCGGCCGGCACGCAACTGATAGTGCCGCTCCAGCTCGGCCAGTTGCTTGCGGTCGTTGGCGCCCTGCACTTCCATGGCGTCGTGGGGCTGCTCGGTGGCGACGATCAGGCCGTCGCTGACCGCCATGGCGATCACGTCGGTGAGGTAGTACTCGCCCTGGGCGTTGTTGTTGGACAGCCGGCCGGTCCAGTCGCCCAGGCGCTTGCCGGGCACTGCGAGAATGCCGGTGTTGCCTTCGGTGATGGCGCGTGTGGCTTCGTCAGCATCCTTCTGCTCGACAATGGCGACGACTTTGCCGTCGGCATCACGAACGATGCGCCCGTAGCCGGTCGGGTCGTCCAGCTCGACGGTGAGCAGGCCCAGTTGCTCCGGCCCCACCTGCTTGAGCAGGCGCTGCAGGGTCTCGACTTCGATCAGCGGTACGTCGCCATAGAGGATCAGCACGGTGTCGGCGCTAATGAAGGGCACCGCCTGGGCCACGGCATGGCCGGTACCCAGTTGCTTGTCCTGCAGCACGAAATTCAGGTCGTCGGCGGCCAGCCGCTCGCGCACCGCATCGGCACCGTGGCCGATCACCACGTGGATGCGCTGTGGATCGAGTTGCCGGGCGCTGTGGATAACATGCCCGAGCATGGAGTTGCCGGCGACCGGGTGAAGAACCTTGGGCAACGCCGAACGCATGCGGGTGCCCTGGCCTGCGGCGAGGATAACGATTTCGAGAGACATGACTGGCTACCAATCCTGGAAGGTCAGACTGCGACCAAGAGGGGGGGTGAATGGCGGAAAATAAAAAGGGTAGCCGAGGCTACCCTTTTTAATCAATCACACAGAAAGCCTGCGACTTAGCCGCCGAACTTCTTGCGGATCTGCTGGACGGTACGCAGCTGAGCTGCGGCCTCGGCCAGACGTGCAGCAGCAGAACCGTAGTCGAAATCTGCGCCTTTTTCATTCAGGGCCTTCTCAGCAGCCTTGACGGCTTCCTGAGCGGAGGCTTCGTCCAGGTCGGCAGCACGTTGCACGGTGTCGGCAAGAACCTTGACCATGTTCGGCTGAACCTCGAGGAAACCACCGGAGATGTAGAACACCTCGGCTTCCCCGCCCTGCTTGATCAAGCGGATCGGACCTGGCTTCAGGTTGGTGATCAGCGGTGCGTGACCCAGAGCGATACCAAGATCACCCAGTTCACCGTGCGCAACCACCATCTCCACCAGACCGGAGAAGATTTCCCCTTCCGCGCTGACGATATCGCAATGGACTGTCATAGCCATCTGCTTGCCTCAACCTAAATTAGCGCCCGTTACCGGGCGCCGGGATTACAGTTTCTTGGCTTTCTCGATCGCTTCGTCGATGCCGCCGACCATGTAGAACGCTTGTTCTGGCAGGTGGTCGTAGTCACCGTTGAGGATGCCTTTGAAGCCAGCGATGGTGTCTTTCAGGGAAACGTATTTGCCTGGAGAACCAGTGAAGACTTCAGCCACGAAGAACGGCTGCGACAAGAAGCGCTGGATCTTACGAGCGCGGGATACCAACTGCTTGTCGGTTTCCGACAGCTCGTCCATACCCAGGATCGCAATGATGTCCTTCAGCTCTTTGTAACGCTGCAGTACGTACTGAACACCGCGAGCGGTTTCGTAGTGCTCGTTGCCGATCACGTTCGGGTCCAGCTGACGGGAAGTCGAGTCCAGTGGGTCTACCGCTGGGTAAATACCCAGGGAAGCGATGTCACGGGACAGAACGACGGTGGCGTCCAAGTGGGCGAAGGTAGTCGCTGGCGACGGGTCGGTCAAGTCGTCCGCAGGTACGTATACCGCTTGGATCGAGGTGATCGAGCCTTGCTTGGTCGAAGTGATACGTTCTTGCAGAACGCCCATCTCTTCAGCCAGGGTCGGCTGGTAGCCTACTGCGGAAGGCATACGGCCCAGCAGTGCGGATACTTCGGTACCGGCCAGGGTGTAACGGTAGATGTTGTCGACGAACAGCAGAACGTCGTTACCTTCGTCACGGAACTTCTCGGCCATGGTCAGGCCGGTCAGGGCTACGCGCAGACGGTTTCCCGGCGGCTCGTTCATCTGGCCGTAGACCAGTGCCACTTTGTCCAGAACGTTGGAGTCCTTCATCTCGTGGTAGAAGTCGTTACCCTCACGAGTACGCTCACCCACACCGGCGAACACGGAATAACCGCTGTGCTCGATAGCGATGTTACGGATCAGTTCCATCATGTTTACGGTCTTGCCGACACCGGCACCACCGAACAGACCGACTTTACCGCCCTTGGCGAACGGGCAAACCAGGTCAATTACCTTGATCCCGGTTTCCAGCAGGTCGTTGCCGCCTGCCTGTTCTGCGAAGGAAGGTGCTGGACGGTGGATGCCCCAACGCTCTTCTTCACCGATAGGACCGGCTTCGTCGATTGGGTTGCCCAGTACGTCCATGATCCGGCCCAGGGTCGCTTTACCGACCGGTACGGAGATGGCTGCGCCAGTGTTGTTGACGTCCAGACCGCGCTTCAAGCCTTCGGTGGAGCCCATCGCAATGGTACGCACCACGCCGTCGCCCAGCTGCTGCTGAACTTCCAGAGTGGTTTCGGCGCCTTGAACCTTCAAGGCGTCGTAGATGCTCGGTACGCTGTCGCGTGGAAATTCCACGTCGATAACGGCGCCGATGATTTGAACGATACGTCCGCTACTCATAGCTGGATCCTCTGAATATTTGAACCGTTAAACCGCGGCAGCGCCGCCGACGATTTCCGAGATCTCTTGGGTGATCGCAGCCTGACGCGCCTTGTTGTAGATCAGCTGCAAATCGCTGATCAAATCACCGGCGTTGTCGGTAGCGTTCTTCATTGCGATCATCCGCGCCGCTTGTTCAGCTGCGTTGTTCTCGACCACCGCCTGGTAGACCTGCGACTCCACGTAACGGACCATCAAGCCGTCCAGCAGCTCCTTGGCATCCGGTTCGTAGAGGTAGTCCCAGTGGTGCTTGAGTTCTTGATCCGGGGTTGCCTCCAGTGGAATCAACTGCTCCACGGTCGGCTGCTGGGTCATGGTGTTGATGAACTTGTTGGATACCACGGACAGGCGGTCAATCCGGCCTTCCAGGTACGCATCCAGCATCACCTTGACGCTGCCGATCAGATCATTGATCGACGGCTCTTCACCCAGATGGCTGATAGCTGCAACGACGTTACCGCCGAAGTTGCGGAAGAAGGCCGCACCCTTGCTACCAACCACACACAGATCGATCTCGACGCCTTGTTCGCGGTTTACCGCCATGTCCTTGACCAGGGCCTTGAACAGGTTGGTGTTCAAGCCACCACACAGACCACGGTCACTGCTCACCACAACGTAACCGACGCGCTTGATAGCACGGTCGATCATGAACGGGTGACGATATTCCGGGTTGGCGTTGGCCAGATGACCAATAACCTGGCGGATGCGCTCCGCATAAGGACGGCTAGCAGCCATGCGCATTTGTGCCTTGCGCATTTTGCTGACCGCCACTTTTTCCATGGCGCTGGTAATTTTTTGCGTGCTTTTGATGCTCGCAATCTTACTGCGAATCTCTTTTGCGCCTGCCATGTAACACCTATCAGGTTAGCAAGCGGGAGCCTTGCGGCTCCCGCTGCGGCTTACCAGGTTTGGGTGGCTTTGAACTTCTCGATACCGGCTTTCAGGCCAGCGTCGATTTCGTCATTGAAGTCACCCTTCACGTTGATCTTCGCCATCAGGTCGGCGTGATCGCGGTTGAAGTAAGCAATCATGGCCTGTTCGAAGCTACCAACTTTGGCAATCTCGACGTCCGTCAGGAAGCCACGTTCAGCGGCATACAGGGACAAGGACATGTCGGCGATGGACATCGGCGCATATTGCTTCTGCTTCATCAGCTCGGTAACGCGCTGACCATGCTCAAGTTGCTTACGGGTCGCTTCGTCCAGGTCAGAAGCGAACTGGGCGAATGCCGCCAGTTCACGGTACTGAGCCAGAGCGGTACGGATACCACCGGACAGCTTCTTGATGATCTTGGTCTGAGCGGCACCACCCACACGGGATACCGAAACACCGGCGTTCACAGCAGGACGGATCCCGGAGTTGAACATGGCCGATTCCAGGAAGATCTGACCGTCGGTGATGGAAATCACGTTGGTCGGAACGAACGCGGAAACGTCGCCAGCCTGGGTTTCGATGATCGGCAGAGCGGTCAGGGAACCGGTCTTGCCAGTCACTGCGCCGTTGGTGAACTTCTCTACGTACTCTTCGGAAACGCGGGATGCGCGCTCCAGCAGACGGGAGTGGAGATAGAACACGTCGCCTGGGTAAGCTTCACGGCCTGGTGGACGGCGCAGCAGCAGGGAAATCTGGCGGTAAGCCACTGCTTGCTTGGACAGATCGTCATAAACGATCAGCGCGTCTTCACCGCGGTCGCGGAAGTATTCGCCCATGGTGCAACCGGAGTACGGAGCCAGGAATTGCAGTGCTGCAGATTCCGAAGCGCTCGCTGCAACGATGATGGTGTTAGCCAGTGCACCGTTTTCTTCCAGCTTGCGAACCACGTTGGCGATGGTCGATTGCTTCTGACCGATAGCCACGTAGACGCAGAAAATGCCGCTGTCTTTCTGGTTGATGATCGCGTCGATCGCCAGAGCGGTCTTACCGATCTGACGGTCACCGATGATCAGCTCACGCTGGCCACGGCCGACTGGGATCATGGCATCGACAGCCTTGTAGCCAGTCTGTACAGGCTGGTCTACCGACTTACGCCAGATCACGCCTGGAGCAACTTTCTCGACCGCGTCGGTCTCGGTGTTGTTCAGCGGACCTTTGCCGTCAACTGGGTTACCCAGTGCGTCGACTACGCGACCCAGCAGTTCCTTACCAACCGGAACCTCCAGGATGCGGCCAGTGCACTTGGCGCTCATGCCTTCAGCCAGACTGGTGTACGCGCCCAATACAACGGCACCTACGGAGTCTTGCTCCAGGTTGAGGGCCATACCGTAGACGCCGCCCGGAAACTCGATCATCTCGCCGTACATAACGTCGGCCAGACCGTGAATCCGCACGATGCCGTCAGATACGCTGACGACAGTGCCTTCGTTACGGGCTTGGGAGGTCACATCGAGCTTTTCGATGCGGCCCTTGATAATTTCACTTATTTCGGAAGGATTGAGTTGCTGCATTGCTCTGCTGCCCCTTCAAACTCAAGATTTCAATGCTTCGGCAAGGTTCGCGAGTTTGCCGCGAATCGAGCCATCGATAACCAGGTCGCCGGCGCGGATTACGACGCCACCAATAAGGCTGGCATCCTCCGCAGCGTGCAGTCGCACTTCCCGGCCGAGCCGTGCACTGAGAACCTTGGCGAGTTTGTCTTGCTGTTCTTGGTTCAATGCGAACGCACTGGTCACATCCACATCCACCGATTTCTCTTGCTCGGCCTTGTACAGGTCGAACAGAGCGGAGATCTCCGGCAACAGCAGGAGACGGTCGTTTTCGGCGGCAACGTGAATGAAATTCTGTGCCTGTGCATCAAACTTGTCGCCACACACTTCGATAAAAGTGCTGGCCTTTTCTGCGCTCGTCAGTCGCGGGGCCTTAAGCACGCGCTGCATGGTGTCATCTTGTGACACCGCTGCAGCCAGGCCGAGCATGGCTGACCAAGAGGCCAGCTGCTGGTGGGCCTGAGCGTGCTCGAAGGCCGCCTTAGCGTAAGGTCGGGCCAACGTGGTCAGTTCTGCCATGATCGCCCTCGCTTAAATTTCAGCAGCCAGTTTGTTAACCAGCTCTGCGTGCGCGTTTTGATCGATTGTGGCACCCAGGATCTTCTCTGCGCCGTTGACTGCCAGGCTGCCCAGTTGGGCGCGCAGCGCGTCTTTGACGCCGTTCAGTTCCTGTTCGATCTCGGCCTGAGCCTGAGCCTTCACACGTTCAGCTTCGACACGAGCCTGTTCACGGGCTTCGTCGACGATCTGAGAACCGCGCTTCTTGGCTTGCTCAATGATTTCAGCTGCCTGAGCTTTAGCTTCGCGCAGTTGCTGACCCGCTTTATCTTGGGCCAGTTCCAGGTCACGAGCTGCTCGGCTGGCAGCGTCCAGTCCATCCGCGATCTTCTTTTGACGTTCGTGCAGAGCTGCAATGACCGGAGGCCAAATGAACTTCATGCAGAACAATACAAAAATTAAGAACGCAACGGACTGGCCAATCAGGGTTGCATTAATGTTCACGCCAACACCTCGCTCGTTCGTTGTCCGTCACACCAATCAACTCGAAGAATCGAGTGATTAGCCAGCGAGTTGACCAACGAAGGGGTTTGCGAAGGTGAAGAACAAAGCGATACCAACACCGATCATGGTTACGGCGTCGAGCAGACCGGCAACGATGAACATTTTAACTTGCAGCATTGGAACCATTTCTGGCTGACGCGCTGCGCCTTCCAGGAACTTGCCGCCCAGCAGGCCGAAACCAATTGCGGTACCCAGTGCGCCCAGGCCGATCAACAGTGCAACAGCGATAGCGGTTAGACCAACTACAGTTTCCATCTTTCCTCCCGACTTTTACGTCGTATGGTTTAGGTTTTTTAGATTAAAGCGGTAAAACAAATCGTTTCATTGACCCGAGACGGGCCCCCTCTCGCCGCAACGAGAGGGACATCAGACTAGTCGAGACTGGTCTTAATGGTTCTCTTCGTGCGCCATCGACAGGTAGACGATGGTCAGCATCATGAAGATAAAGGCCTGCAGGGTGATGATCAGGATGTGGAACACAGCCCACGCCCATTGCAGAACTACACCCATGCCGCTGAGCCACAGCAGGCCGCTGCCGAACATCACAGCGATCAGGATGAACACCAGTTCGCCGGCATACATGTTGCCGAACAGACGCAGTGCCAACGAGATCGGCTTGGCAACCAGGGTCACGAATTCAAGCAGGAAGTTCACCGGAATCAGCAGCGCCTGAACCAGGATGTTCTTGCTGCCGAACGGGTGCAGGGTCAGTTCGCCGATGAAGCCGCCGATGCCCTTGACCTTGATGCTGTAGAAAATGATCAGCGCAAACACCGACAGGGCCATGCCCAGGGTGGCGTTCGGGTCAGTGGTGGATACGGCACGGAACGGAATGTGCTGGTCGCCGGAGATCAACATGGCCAGTTGTGGAATCCAGTCCACCGGTACCAGGTCGATGGCGTTCATCAGGAACACCCAGACGAAAATGGTCAGAGCCAACGGTGCGATCACCGGGCTGCGGCCGTGGAAACTGTCCTTCACGCTGCCATCGACGAAGCCAACCATGACTTCAACGAAGTTCTGCAAAGCGCCCGGCACGCCGGAAGTCGCCTTCTTGGCCGCCATGCGGAACAGAAGAATGAAGATCACACCCAGTGCGACAGACCAGCCGAGGGTATCGACGTGGAATGCCCAGAAGCCCATTTCCTTGGCTTCTGCTGCGGAGTGGGCAAAGCCCCAGCTCCCATTGGGTAGCTGACCGAAGGTCAGGTTCTGCAAGTGGTGCTGGATATAGCCCGAAGCGGTTGTTTCTGCTGACATGGTTGCCTCAAACGCCCTAAGGTCTCGAAAGTCTTGTTCTCATTAGCAGGGGAGCGAACCAGCTGACCAGTTGGGTCAGCACGAAGACGCCGAATACAGCCAGCGGCGCCAATGGCTTCACACCTGCAAACGTCAGTGCAAACAGCACCGCCGTCAAAATCAGTTTGCCCGCCTCACCGGCATAAAAAGACCGGACGATGGCTTGGGCCGCTCGGGCGCCGGAAAACCGAAATGCCCTATGAGCGAAATACACATTGGGTAGCAAGGCTATCAGTCCTCCGCAAAGGCCTGAGTATCCGGCTACGACTCCACGCCATTGCCAGAGCGCCAGAGCGGCTATCAGTAAAATGATCAACTGAGCCAGTAAAACCGGAAAAACCGCCAAGCGATGAAACGGCAAGCGGTTTGGCGTGCGGGTTTCCATCGCTCTTGCTCCTCAAGGGTCGGCTGCCAGAATTCATTAACTTGGCATAATTTGTGCCGACAAAATGCGCGCAGAGTATAGGGGCGGTTCAGCCCCTATTCAACTGCCGGGTAGTGATTTCCGACTGCGCGCTACATAAGGAAATGTTTCAGCGGATGTGAGCGAGGACGCCTTGCAGCTCATCCAAGGAATTGTAGCCGATCACCAGCTGACCTTTACCCTTCTTGCCGTGGCGAATCTGCACCGCAGAGCCCAGGCGCTCGGCCAGACGCTGCTCGAGACGGGCGATATCCGGGTCTGGCTTGACCGGTTCAGCAGGTTCCTGTTTGCCGCTCAGCCACTGGCGAACCAGGGCCTCGGTCTGGCGCACGGTGAGGCCCCGTGCGACAACGTGTCGCGCCCCTTCAACCTGTTGATTTTCCGGCAATCCGAGCAATGCACGGGCATGACCCATTTCCAGGTCGCCGTGGGACAGCATGGTCTTGATCACCTCAGGCAAGGCGATCAGGCGCAGCAGGTTGGCCACGCTGACGCGGGACTTGCCCACGGCTTCGGCGACCTGTTGCTGAGTCAGCTGGAATTCCTGCTGCAGGCGCTGCAGGGCCACCGCCTCCTCGATGGGGTTGAGGTCTTCACGCTGGATGTTCTCGATCAGAGCCATGGCGATAGCGGTTTCATCCGGCACATCGCGGACCATCGCCGGGATGGTTTCCTGACCAGCCTGCTGGCTGGCGCGCCAGCGGCGCTCGCCGGCAATGATCTCGAAACGACCACCACCGATGGGCCGGACCACGATCGGCTGCATCACGCCCTGGCTCTTGATCGAATTCGCCAGTTCTTCCAGCGCTTGCGGGTCCATGTCCCGACGCGGCTGGTACTTGCCGCGCTGGATCAGGTCCAGGGGCAGGTGTTGCAGCTCACGCTGGTCGGCCTGCACCGCTTGTTCTTCCAGTGCGCTGACAGTCGGACCACTCAACAGTGCATCCAGTCCACGTCCGAGACCTCTTTTCTTGACGGCCATGGGGATTCCTTAAGTTGGCTGGGCGGCTGCGACGCGCGATTGTTTACGTTGCCGGCGAACCATCTCGCCCGCCAGGGCCAGGTAGGCCAGCGCGCCACGGGATTGTTTGTCGTACGCCAACGCCGGCATACCGTAGCTCGGCGCTTCGGCCAAACGGATGTTGCGCGGAATCACGGTGTCATACAGCTGATCGCCGAAGTGTTCCTTGAGCTGCGCGGAAACATCGTTCATCAGGCTCAGGCGCGGGTCGAACATGGTGCGCAGCAAGCCTTCGATCTTCAGCTCCGGGTTGAGCAGTTCGGCGATGCGCTTGATGTTATCCACAAGGTCGCTCAAACCTTCCAACGCGTAGTACTCGCACTGCATGGGGATAATGACCCCATCGGCGGCGACCAGGGCGTTGAGGGTGAGCATCGACAGCGACGGCGGGCAGTCGATCAGGATGTAGTCGTAGTTTTCACGGATTGGCGCCAGGGCGCTGCGCAGACGGCTTTCCTTCATCTGCATTTCCAGCAGCACCACCTCCGCGGCCGTCAGGTCGCGGTTGGCCGGCAGCAACTGGTAACCGCCGTGCTCGGAGAAATGCATGGCCTGGGCCAGGTCGCACTCACCGATCAGCAGGTCATAGACCGAGTTTTCCAAACCGTGTTTATCCACACCGCTACCCATGGTGGCGTTGCCCTGTGGATCAAGATCGATCAACAGCACCCGGCGCTTGGTCGCTACCAGGGATGCTGCGAGGTTGATGCAGGTGGTGGTCTTGCCCACGCCACCTTTCTGGTTCGCTATCGCGAATACCTTAGCCATTCTTGCTTGTGTTCCCAATCATGCCGTGCGGCGCAGTATCAGCAGATGGCGTTGGCCTTGGCAACCGGGTACGGCCAAGGCGTGTTCGCTATCGAGGTGGAAGTCTGCCGGCAATGCTAACAGCTCATCCGAGGGATGGACGCCCTTCATTGCCAGCCAGCGTGTATCGCGGTCGCCCAGGTGGCGGGTCCAGCTGGTGAAGTTCTCCATGCTGCTGAACGCCCGGGAAATGATCCCGTTGAAAGGCTGCTCAGGGGTGAAGGCTTCGACCCGACTGTGGATAACTTGCAGGTTTTCGAGCTTGAGTTCGAGTTTGACCTGGGTCAGGAAGCGGGTTTTCTTGCCGTTGCTGTCCAGACAGGTGACTTGCGACTCGGGAAACAGGATCGCCAGCGGGATGCCAGGCATGCCGCCACCGCTGCCGACGTCCAGCCAGCGGCCATTTTCGATGAACGACATCACGCTCAGGCTATCGAGCAGATGGCGGGAGACCATTTCATCGGGATCGCGCACCGCAGTGAGGTTGTAGGCCTTGTTCCACTTGATCAACAGGGCCAGGTAACCCAGCAACAATTGGTGCTGCGTCGGGCTCAGCTCGACGCCGAGCTGGCGAGCGCCTGTGGATAACTCATCCGCGTGTTGTGGGGTGACCATAGAACTCAAGCGCTTTGCTCCAACTGACGGCCCGCGCCGCGTTTTTTCAAGTGAATCATCAACAGGGAGATCGCTGCCGGGGTCACACCGGGAATCCGCGAGGCCTGGCCCAGGGTTTCCGGGCGGGTCGCGCCGAGCTTGCTCTGGATTTCCTTCGACAGGCCGGAAATACCGCTGTAATCGATATCCACAGGCAATTTGGTGTCTTCACTGGCGCGCAGGCGAGCAATTTCGTCCTGCTGGCGATCGATGTAGCCGGCGTACTTGGTCTTGATCTCGACCTGTTCGGCGACCTGCGGATCTTCAGCGCCCTGCCCGGTCACTTCGACCAGACCAGCGTAGTCGATTTCCGGACGGCTCAGCAGGTTCAGCAGGTTGTATTCGTGGGTCAGCGGCGTGCCGAATTTTTGTGCAATGGCATCACCCTGCTCGGTACCCGGACGAACCCAGGTGGACTTCAAACGTTGTTCTTCCTGGGCAATGCCTTCGCGTTTCTTGCAGAAAGCGGCCCAGCGCACGTCATCCACCAGCCCCAGTTCGCGACCTTTTTCGGTCAGACGCAGGTCGGCGTTGTCTTCACGCAGGATCAACCGATATTCCGCCCGGGACGTGAACATCCGGTACGGTTCCTGGGTGCCCAGGGTAATCAGGTCATCCACCAGTACCCCGATATAGGCCTCGTCGCGACGCGGGCACCAGCTGTCTTTGCCCTGAGCACGCAGTGCCGCGTTGGCCCCGGCCAGCAAACCTTGGGCACCGGCTTCTTCATAGCCGGTGGTGCCATTGATCTGGCCTGCGAAGAACAGGCCACCGATGACTTTGGTTTCCAGGCTGTACTTCAAGTCCCGCGGGTCGAAGTAGTCGTACTCGATGGCATAGCCCGGGCGCACGATATGGGCGTTTTCCATGCCGCGAATCGACTGCACGATCTGCAATTGCACGTCGAATGGCAGGGAGGTGGATATCCCGTTCGGGTACAGCTCGTGGGTGGTCAGGCCTTCGGGCTCGATGAAGACTTGGTGGCTTTCCTTGTCGGCAAAGCGATGGATCTTGTCTTCGATCGACGGGCAGTAACGCGGGCCAATACCTTCGATCACCCCGGAGTACATTGGCGAACGGTCGAGGTTCGAAGCAATGATTTCGTGGGTGCGGGCGTTGGTGTGGGTAATCCAGCAACTGACTTGCGGTGGATGCTGCTCTTTCGACCCCAGGAACGACATCACGGGAATCGGGGTATCGCCGGGTTGCTCGGTCATTACCGAGAAATCCACAGAACGGCCATCAATACGCGGCGGTGTGCCGGTTTTCAGGCGGCCGACACGCAGAGGCAGTTCCCGAAGTCGTTGCGCCAGGGCAATCGAGGGCGGATCACCTGCACGACCGCCGGAGTAGTTCTGCATACCGATGTGGATAAGTCCGCCGAGGAAGGTACCGGTGGTCAACACCACGGATTCGGCGAAGAAACGCAGGCCCATCTGGGTCACAACACCACGGACCTGATCCTGTTCAACGATCAGGTCGTCAGCCGCCTGTTGAAATATCCACAGGTTGGGCTGGTTTTCCAGAATCTCGCGTACAGCTGCCTTATACAGAATGCGGTCGGCCTGGGCGCGGGTAGCGCGCACGGCAGGGCCTTTGCGGCTGTTCAACACGCGAAACTGGATGCCGCCCTTATCTGTAGCCATGGCCATCGCGCCGCCCAGGGCATCGATTTCCTTGACCAGGTGGCTCTTGCCAATACCGCCGATCGCGGGATTGCAGCTCATGGCACCGAGGGTTTCCACGTTATGCGTCAGCAACAGGGTTTTTGCCCCCATGCGTGCTGATGCAAGTGCTGCCTCGGTACCGGCATGACCGCCGCCGATGACGATCACTTCAAAACGGGAAGGGAAATCCACCACGCACCTCGTGCCTGCTTCAAGTAGGAGTAATTAGGAGTAGTTGTCGGGTTGGTTTTTGGACCAAGGCGGCAAGTATAGGGACTTCGACCTTTCTAAAGAACCCTTTGCACAAAATTTAACCAGCTGTGGATGACTGGCGGACAATAGAAATTAAAGGAGAGAGATTTATTAAAACCTTGTTTTTATGTTTATTCTTATACAGCACCCTATCTGTGGATAGATTGCTGTATCCCTTTATTTACAATGTGTACAGAGATTTTAAAGTCTGTGGTTAGGTGGCAATGAGGCCCTTGGATAACCGGTTTAAGCCTGTGGATGAATGGGGTGGTTATCCACAGGGGTGGTTTTCCTCAGTTTTGGAGCCCGGTTATCAACTGAGCTGAAGGGCAGTTATTCACAGGGCTTAATCCACAGAAAAACCTGCTTTCCACTGATAGACGCCCACAGCTACCCCCTTCGCCCAGGGCAAAGAACGAAAATGGAAGCTGGATAACGCGAAAAGACAGGCCGCGAGCGCGACCTGCCGGTGGATAAATGACCGTTCAGGCCAGGTCGCGAGGCCACAAACGTGGAAACAGCTCATGTTCCAGAGCGGCGCCGGCGGCCAACTGTTCGACCAGGCCGGGGAATTCCGGTGAGGTTCGCCATGGTCTCGGGGCATGGCGCATGTCTTCTCCGAGAAAACGCAGGGAAAATGCCCGCCGTCGTCTATTTCCGCCTACACCGCCGGCCCCATGCAGGGTCAGCATGTGGAAAAACACTGCGTCGCCGGGCTGCAGTTCCCAGCCCAGAATGTTCCATGCTGGACGATCGGCCTCGATGTCCGGAAGATCAGCCAGGCTGCCCTCGGGGAACCACCTGGCCTGGTTGTCGAGAAAGGTTCGCGGCATCAGCCAGGGCCCCAGGTGCGAGCCGGCAATGAACTCCAGGGTCGATTCCCGGGCCACCGGGTCCACCGGCATCCACATGCTGCAGTTCTGACGGCCTTCGACGTTGTAGTACGGCTGGTCCTGGTGCCAGGGCGTGCGTTGCCGGGTATTGGGTTCCTTGACCAGCAGGTGGTCGTGATACAGGCGAGCCTGATCGCTGCCCATCAGTTGCGCAGCCACATGGCCAACCCGGCTCTGGAAGATGAACTGCCTATAGGCCGGGTTCTCTTGCCAGTTGCAGAAGTCCTCGAAGAACCAGCCAGGGTCGTCCGGACGGCTGGCGACCTTGGCCCGTTCGCTGGGAAACGTCAGGTTGTGCTCGATCCCCCGCTCCAGCAGGCCGACTTCATCGCTGCTGAACAGTTGGCGAATGCACACAGCGCCATCGCGCTGGAAGGCTTCAATGGTTGTAGGCGGCAACTCGAACGATCCCATGTGTTATCCCTTTTCCTGAGTTCCGATACCGGGCTCGGCGGCGGCCGAGCCGGTGCTATCCGGTTTAATCCATATCCAATAGGCCAGCGACAGCAGCGCCAACCAGCCCAGCCCCACATACAGAGCCAGGCGCGTATCGGCAAATGCGCCCAGCACACCGAAGATGAACAACATGAAAACCACGGCACAGGCCTGACCCGCAGTGCCCAGGGGCACCGGGAACTTCAGTTCGTGGATTTCCCTGGCACTCATGCCACGACGCATGGCCATTTGTGACAGCAGGATCATCAGCCAGACCCAGACCACGGAAAAGGTCACCAGCGAGGCAAAGATCAGGAATAGTTCCTGCGGGATCCAGTAGTTGAGCAGCACCCCCAGCAGCAATGCCACCGACATGACCAACACCGTCATCCAGGGCACGCCGAAGCGGGAGGTCCTGGCGAACACTGCCGGCGCCTGCCCGATCGCCGCCATGCCATACATCATTCGCCCGGCACTGAAGATATCGCTGTTGATGGCCGAGACCACGGCGGAAATCACTACGATATTCAGCACCGTGGCCGCCGAACTGATCCCCAGGCTGCTGAAGATCTGCACGAACGGGCTGCCATGGCTACCGATGCTCGACCAGGGCGCCAGGGTCAACAGAATCAGCAAGGTCAGTACGTAGAAGATCAGGATCCGCAGCGGTACCGAGTTGATGGCCTTGGGGATCATGCGCTGCGGGTCCTTGGCTTCGCCGGCGGTGATGCCGATGACTTCGATCCCACCAAAGGCGAACATGACGATGGTGAAGGAGGCGATCATGCCCTCCACGCCATTGGGGAAAAAACCGCCGTATTCCCAGAGATTGGCCAGTCCTCCCCGGCTTTGTTCCTCCCCAAGCTGGATGCCGAAGAACAGCAGGGTAAAGCCGCCGACGATCATGGCCACAATGGCGCCAACCTTGAGCAGCGACAGCCAGAATTCCAGCTCGCCGAACACCTTTACGCTGCACAGGTTCAAGGCGCCAATGCCCAGGACAATGCTCAGCACCCAGATCCAGCGAGGAGTATCGGGAAACCACAGGCCCATGTAGACGCCGAATGCGGTGACGTCAGCCAGGCATACCATGAGCATGGAAAAGGCGTAGCTCCAACCGGTGAGAAACCCCGCAAAACGTCCCAGATAACTGCTGGCGTAATGTCCGAAAGAGCCTGAAACAGGAGTCCTGACTGCCATCTCTCCCAGGGCGCGCATGGTTAGGTAGATGGCTGCGCCGCCAATCAGATAGGCCAGCAGAACCGAAGGCCCCGCCCGTTGAATGGCGGCCGCCGAACCGTAGAACAAGCCTGTGCCGATGGCTGAGCCCAGGGCGATGAAGCGGATGTGCCGGGTGCTCAGGCCACGCTGTAGAACAGTGCCCGCGTCAGCCATTTCAGCTCCTTGAATGCAGGTTCATGAAGACCAGCCGGCTTCCAACCGTCGGCCCAGGCGATGCATGCCGGGGGATTTCCCGATATGTATAAACCTGTACAAAAAAGGGATGCAAATAGGGAACCAAGTCGGCTTTTACGCGAACTTCTGCGATATGACGGCTATCGACTGATTAACTGGGGGATAAAGCGGTGATTTTCAGGCAGGCGCTGTTACTCAATGTCGCAGCGGGCTTGGATGGGGGATAAAGGTAACGCCCGCAGACGGTACCCCGGAGGGAGTTGTCCACAGGCGCTTGCTCGGAAGGATGATTACTTGCCGATGCAGAAGCTGGAGAAGATCCGCCCCAGCAGGTCATCGGAACTGAAGGCTCCGGTGATTTCCCCCAGCGATTGCTGGGCCTGGCGTAAGTCCTCGGCCAGCAGTTCGCCGGCACCTGCCAGGGTCAACTGTGCCCGGCCATGTTCCAGGGCGGCACTGGCGTAGCGCAATGCCTCCAAGTGCCGGCGGCGCGCACTGAAGCTGCTTTCGGATGTCTGTTCATAGCCCATGCAGGCTTTCAGGTGGTCCCGCAGCAGTTCCAGCCCGCTACCCGCGGCCATGGCACTGAGGCTGATGGTGACATGGCCATCGTCACAGGTTTCCAGGGCAATGGGTTCACCGGTCAGATCGGCCTTGTTGCGAATCAGCGTGACCTTGGCCGGGTCTGGCCGTTGTTCGAGAAATTCCGGCCACAGGGCGAAGGGGTCAGCTGCTTCCGCCGCGGTGGCGTCCACCACTAGCAACACCCGGTCGGCCTCGCTGATGGCCTTGAGGGCCCGTTCGACACCGATCTTTTCCACCTGGTCCTCGGTGTCCCGCAGACCTGCGGTGTCCACCACGTGCAACGGCATGCCGTCGATGTGGATATGTTCGCGCAGGATGTCCCGAGTGGTGCCGGCGATATCGGTGACGATGGCAGCTTCGCGCCCGGCCAGGGCGTTGAGCAGGCTGGATTTGCCGGCATTTGGGCGCCCGGCGATCACCACGGTCATGCCATCGCGCAGCAAGGCGCCCTGCCCGGCTTCACGCAGTACTGTGGATAACTCGTCACGCACTGCATCGAGCATGCTCAGCACATGGCCATCGGCAAGGAAGTCGATTTCTTCCTCAGGAAAATCGATCGCCGCTTCGACATAGATCCGCAGGGCGATCAGTTGCTCGGTCAAGTTATGCACACGTTGGGAGAACGCCCCCTGCAACGAACGCAGGGCGTTGCGCGCAGCTTGTGCCGAACTGGCCTCGATCAGGTCGGCAATGGCTTCGGCCTGGGCCAGGTCTAGTTTGTCGTTGAGGAACGCACGCTCGCTGAACTCCCCCGGCCGAGCCAGCCGGCAGCCCAGTTCCAGGCAGCGCTGCAGCAGCATGTCGAGAACAATCGGGCCGCCGTGGCCCTGCAGTTCCAGCACATCTTCACCGGTGAAGGAGTTCGGCCCGGGGAAATACAGGGCAATGCCCTCATCCAGGACTTCTTCTTGCTCACTGAGAAACGGCCCGTAATGGGCAAACCGCGGCTTCAGCTCACGGCCGCTGATGGCTTTGGCTGCCGCGCCCACCAGGGGCCCGGAAATCCGTACGATACCCACGCCGCCGCGGCCCTGGGCGGTAGCAATGGCAGCGATGGTTTCACGAGGGACATTCATAAGCCGACATCCAGACAAAAGTGACAGATAGCAAAACGCCCCACTAGGGGGCGTCTTGTGTGGTTATCCACAGCGTAGGTCAGGCAGCTGCTTTCTTGGTAGCCGCTTCGATCTTACGAGTGATGTACCACTGTTGAGCGATCGACAGGCAGTTGTTCACTACCCAGTACAGCACCAGACCAGC
Organism: Pseudomonas sp. W17; assembly: GCF_040268305.1. Classification (NCBI taxonomy): domain Bacteria; kingdom Pseudomonadati; phylum Pseudomonadota; class Gammaproteobacteria; order Pseudomonadales; family Pseudomonadaceae; genus Pseudomonas; species Pseudomonas sp. W17. The sequence continues at coordinate 7,127,163 of NZ_CP158490.1, forward strand.
CGGGAACCACAGGAAGAAGAAGGTGAAGATGATCGGCATCATTTTCATCACCTTGGCCTGCATCGGATCCGGAGGCGTCGGGTTCAGCTGCTGCTGGATGAACATGGTGGCGCCCATGATGATCGGCAGGATGAAGAACGGATCCTTGATCGACAGGTCGGTAATCCACAGCATGAACGGTGCCTGGCGCATTTCCACGCTTTCCAGGAGTACCCAGTACAGGGACAGGAAGACCGGCATCTGCACCAGGATCGGCAAGCAGCCGCCCAGCGGATTGATCTTCTCTTTCTTGTACAGCTCCATCATCGCCTGGGACATTTTCTGACGATCGTCGCCGAATTTTTCCTTCAGCGCGGCCAGTTTCGGAGCCACTGCACGCATGCGTGCCATGGACTTGTAGCTGGCAGCCGACAGTGGGAAGAAGATCCCCTTGATCAGCATGGTCAGGAAGATGATCGACCAGCCCCAGTTACCCACCAGGCTGTGGATATGTTGCAGCAGCCAGAAGATCGGCTGGGCAATGAACCACAGGAAGCCGTAGTCCACGGTCAGTTCCAGGCCTGGGGACAACTCTTTCAGCACGGCCTGGCTTTTCGGGCCGGCGTAAAGAATGGCGCTGGTTTCAGCCTTGGCACCCGGCGCAACGGTCATCGAAGGGCCGGTGTAGCCGATGATGTAGTTGCCTTTGCTGTCTTTACGCGCCAGAACCTGGTTGTTCTCGCCTTTTGGCGGAATCCAGGCGGTTACGAAGTAGTGCTGCAGCCAGGCTACCCAGCCACCCTGAACATTTTCAGTGATGGGTGCCTTGGATTTGTCCTCGTTCACCTTGTCCATGTCTTTCATGGACACTTTTTTGTACGGCTCGGAACTTGTCCACAGGGCGGCGCCCAGGTAAGTCGCGGTGCCGGTGGCGGTGCTGGAGGATGGATCGGAACTGGCGTCGCGCTTGAGCTGGGCGAACATCGCACCGGTCCAGGGCTGCGCGCTTTCGTTATCGATCAGGTAGGAAACGGTGATGTCATACAGGCCACGCTTCAGGGTGAAGCGCTTGATGTAGTTGACACCGTCCTTGCTGAACTTCAGGTCGACGACCAATTGGTCCTGACCTTCAGCCAATTGATAACTTTTCTTCTCTGCCGAGTAGATTGGGCGACCGGCCGGGCTTGCGTCCGGGCCGTTGCTGCCAATCAAGCCACTTTGTGCCAGATAAGTCCGCTCGTTGCCGTTATCGAACAGCTGGAACGGGATTTCCGGGTGGTCCTGACGACGTGGATACAGTGGCAAACGCAGTTGCGCGATATCCCCACCTTGTGGATCGACAGCCAGGTCGAGCACATCCGTTTTGATCTGAATGAGATCTTTGCTTGCCGCTACAGGCGCTTCAGCGGGTGCGGTGGTGTCGCTTGCCGCGCGCGGAATGTCGTCGTTGGCAGCGGAAGTGCCTGTTGGCGCATCCGGCAAGCCCGGGGCGGTCGTGCTGGAAGCAACATTCTGAGTCGGCAGGGCAGCTTGGCCATAATCCTGGTTCCATTTAAGAACCATGACATAGGACACGATTGCCAGGGCGACGATCAGGATCGTGCGTTTGATATCCATGATTACTCGGCCATCGAAGAAGAACGGGAGGTAGGGATAGGTGGAACCGGGTCATAACCACCGGGATTCCACGGATGACAGCGACCTAAACGACGAAAGGTCAGCCAGCCACCGCGCAGAAGGCCATGATTTTCGATGGCTTCCAACGCGTAGCAGGAACAACTGGGGTAGAAACGACAGTGATTGGCCATCAGAGGACTAATGGCATAGCGGTAAAACTGGATCGGAACGAGTGCCAGTTTACGCATCGGGACTGTCTACCCCTACAGTTTCGGAGTTGGCTGCTGGTACCGGCTTGTTGCGTGCCAGGCGTTTCCAGAGTTTGCCGAAATGCTGAATCAATTCGGGGTTTTCTACATCGCCCAAACCTTTGCGCGCGACGATAACGATATCCCATCCGACCAGTGAGTCCTGGTGGAGACGAAACGATTCGCGCATCAGACGCTTGAGGCGATTGCGCTCAACGGAGAGTTTTACGCTCTTTTTCCCGATCACGAGCCCCAGACGGGGATGATCAAGATCGTTGTTGCGCGCAAGGAGCAGGAGATTTTTCCCCGGAACCTTGCCGGTAGGGGAGTCAAAGACCGCCTTGAAGTGCCGGGGAGTAAGCAGACGCTTTTCCCGACTGAAGTCCTGACTCACCTCCAGTGCCGGATTATCAAACTGCCAGACGCGCACGACCTTTGGCGCGACGACGCGACAGGACGGCACGACCGTTCTTGGTAGCCATGCGAGCACGGAAACCGTGGGTACGAGCGCGTTTGATAGTGCTTGGTTGGAAAGTACGTTTCATGTCGTGTTACCTGGTTCGTCCACAACGGGCCGGAATGGCCCCCGTTTTAAGAGATCGGCGATTCTAGAGAAAGCAAGCCTCTAGGTCAATTTCCAACCAGCTTTTCCTTTATCTATGTATGTCCGGGTACGGGGTTGTGAGCCAGGGTCGGCTAGATATAAAAATAAAGAAGGAAAGTATTTAAAGCTTTTCTGTAAAGCTTATAAAGACTAGGGACGGCCTCATCTGTGGATAACTGACTCAAGCCCTTCTAGTCCGTACTGTACAGAGAATGACAACACGGTTGAGAAACGGTGTCCTGCCTGTGCTGCGCCATCGGAAAACCTGTGTGTGGAACCGTCGGTTATCCACAGGCGAGTTACCCACAGAGTTTCGCCCCGAGTTGTGCAATGGCCTCAAGTGGGGTTATCCACAGAGCTTATGCACATACCGCTGGTCGTGTTTATTCGGGGTAAGGCGTTGATTCTTAGTGTCCTGAGGACACGCTACATGTGGATAAGTGGGCGGCTGATCGCTACAATGGCCGCTTGTTTTTGCCTCACCGGCTTTCAACTTAGGGGATATCC